>JBBRQO010000003.1:0-208198 GCA_038226325.1 Steroidobacterales bacterium
CAATGGAAGGCTTTGTGGATCACTCGAACGCCGGCGGTACCGGCCGAGTTCAGGCCGACTTCGCCCACACCCCGGTCGGCCAGGACACCGCGTTTACGCTGAATCAATCATGGTCGACGCCCATCGGCACGCGTTTGAGCACGTCGGGATCCGTGGAGCGCATCAGCGGCTCACTGGCCAACGACCTTGGCCAGGACAGTACAGTGCTGAGCCTCGCGGCGTATGGCGGCGGGCAGTTCAGCAATGGGCTTGGCATCGAAGGCAATGTACGCTGGGCGCGCGCCGTGCAGGGGCAAGCTGCGCCCGGTGTTTCCGCGAATGTCTCGCTCACGTGGCAGCTGTCACCGGCCTGGGAACTACTCGCAACCTACTTCGACAGCCGCACCGGATCATGGAGCCCGCTGACCGTCGAATCGCCGCTGACGCCGCCGATGGCAACCTTGATCCCCTCCCAGCAGGAGCGCGGGATGTTCCTCACCATTCGCTATCGACGAGCCGCCGGTTCGCACTTCGCGCCCTTGGGCGGCGCGCCCGGAGCCGGCTCCGGTGAAATTTCCGGCATGGTATTCCTCGATGCCAACAACAATGGACGCGCTGATGCCGGCGAGATCGGCGCGCCCAATGTCACCGTGGTGCTCGACGGCCGATTCTCCGTGCAGACCGACACCAATGGACGATTTATTTTTCCAGTGGTCGCCACCGGCCGCCACGTCGTCACCGTCGTTGCCGACAATCTGCCGCTGCCTTGGTCGCTGCTCAACGGCGGCCGCGCGCAGATCGAAGTCACGACTCGCGATCGAACCCAGGTCGATATCGCCGCGCAGCGCCCGCGCTGATCTACAGCGACTTGGACAAACCCACGAACAATCCGCGTCGTGCGCTGTTACATGCAACGCGTCGGCCGCACGTCAAGGCGCCGTGAATTTATCCGACTGGTACACCACGCGTCCGCCGACGACGGTCTGCAGTACCTTGACGTCCGCAATCTGCTGCGCGGGAATGTCGAGCACGTTGCGGTCAATGACAATGAGATCTGCGAGCTTGCCAACTTCGAGTGAACCGGTCGATTGATCCTGATGCAGTTCGTAGGACGAATTCATGGTGATCGCCCGCAACACTTCGGCACGCGACAATCCCTTGTCCTCGCTCAGAGGTGCGGCGTACTTGTGGTCGGGTTGTGGCGCATTGATGCGTGTCACACCCACCTTCAGTGCGAACCACTCATCCAGCGGATCCACCGGCCAGTCGCTGCCGTAGGCAATACGCGCGCCCGCCGCCGCCAGAAAGCCGGCCGGCTCCATATATTTGAAGCGCGCGGGTCCCAGGTATTCCTGCGCGCCCTCCATGGTATCCGGCGCTTGTTTCTCCCACTGAAAGGACAGCACGGGAATCACATTGAGTTGCTTATAGCGTGCGAAGTCGGCGGGATCGACGATTTCGTTATGCGCAATTGCAGCACGAATATCACGGCCCGGGAATTGCCGACGTAATTCCGCGATACCGTCCAAGCCCTCGCGCACCGCACGATCGCCGTCCGCGTGCAGGTGCGGCTCGAAACCCGCACTCGCCACCTCTACCAGCAGCGCACTCAAGATCGGCGCCGGGAAATACACATCCGGCCCGCGACTCGCCGAAACTGCCCAGTGAGGATTGGCGGCAGCGCCCTGGAAGCTCAGGTACGGAGTCAACAGGGCCCCCGTGCTGGCGGGCGCAGTAATCACGCCGTCGAGGAACAACTTCACATTGCGCACCGTCAGCTTGGGCTCAGTTCCGATGTCACCCTGATCGTAGTGCTGCGCCAGCAACTTGACCAAGGCAACCGCCTGCTTCGGATCGCGGCCCTGCGGCGGCGTAATCAGCACGGCGAAGTGTGCGCGCGCCGTGAGATTGCCCGCGCGCTGCACCGAGGCAAATGCCTCGAGTGACGGGGCTTCCGCCGCGGCATCCAGAAACGTCGTGACGCCTTGCTTACGCAGCGCGTCCAGCGCGGCCTGCGCCGCCTTCACATTGTCTGCCGGGCTCGGTACCGGAATGTGCGCTGCAACGATGTCTTGTGCCGCGTCCTCGAGAATTCCGGACGGGATGCCCGCGGCATCGCGCCCCACCTTGCCGCCAAGGGGATCCGAGGTCTTGGCGGTGACATTTCCGATTTGCAGGGCGCGCGAATTGACCAGCGACGTATGGCCAAAGGATGACGCGACCAAAATCGGACGCTTGGTGTTCAGCACATCCAGGGTGGCGCGGCCGGTTGCGACGCCGGCCGGCACCATTCCCTCTTGAAACCAGTTCACTACCTCGAGCCAGGCATCCGGCTCGTGAGCCCGCGTCCGATCGAGGCAGGTCTGAATCCTGCCCTGCAGCTGCGCCACGGTCAGTTGCTCGTAATTCAAGCTGCACTTCAGAAGTGCGGCTCCCCCCTGCAGCGGGTGAGCATGGCCGTCGACTAATCCGGGCATGAGGATCCTGCCGCGCAAATCGATCACCTTGGTCTGCGGGCCGGTAAACCTCATAGCGCCGGCATCGTCGCCCACATAGGCAATGCGCCCTGCGCGCACCGCGAGAGCCTGCTGGATGCTATCGCGCGCATCCACCGTGTACACCGTTCCGTGCCTGTACACCGTGTCCGCCGGTGTCTCGGCCAAGGCCTGCGCAGTGAGTGCCGCCAGGGCCGTCGCAAAAAATATCTCACACCGCATCGAGCGCCGCTCCTAAATCCGCAATGAGGTCGTCGGCATCTTCGATGCCCACGGAAATTCTGATTAAACCGTCGGTGATGCCGATGCGGTCGCGTGTAACCTTCGAGACTCCCGAGTGCGTCGTGCTCGCGGGATGCGAAATCAGAGTCTCGGTTCCACCGAGGCTCACCGCGAGCTTGATCACCTGCAGCGCGTCAAGCAGGCGGAACGCCTCCGCTTCGCCGCCTTTGACGGCGAAGCCAAATGTCGAGCCTGGACTTTGGCATTGCCGCCGAAACACCGGATAACGTGGATCGCTCTCCTGCAAAAATCCGAGATAGTTGACGCTCGCAATTTTTGCGTGGCTGCGCAGGAACTCGGCCACCAACGCAGCGTTCTGTGCTGATTTGTGCATACGCAGCGACAGCGTTTCCATCGAGCGCATGATCATCCACGCGGTATTCGGATCTAGCTGAGTACCGAGCGCGCCGCGCAGTTTCTTCACCGGTCCCACGGCTTCCCGCGAACCGACGACCCCGCCGGCGACCAAATCCGAATGTCCGCCGACATACTTGGTCAGCGAATACATGACGAGGTCTGCGCCGAAGCCGAGCGGCCGCTGAAACACTGGACCGAGAAACGTGTTGTCGACCACCACCGGCGGCCGCCCGCCGCCCTGCCGCGCACCGATTTGCTCGGAAATCTCCCGCATCAGCGCAAGGTCGACCAGGCTGTTGGTGGGATTCGCCGGCGTCTCCACCAGTACCAAACAAACGCGGCCGCCGCTTTCGGCAGCCCGCTTGGACGCGCGCTGCGCCGCCTCGGTCACTGCGCTCCTGTCATACCCGAGGGTAAAGCTCACGGCGTTCACCCCGAAACCGGGCAGGGTCTTTTCGATCAGGGTCTCGGTGCCGCCATACAACGGCTGACTCATGAGAATGACGTCGCCGGGGCGTACATGCGTCCAAATCACCGTGGAGATGGCGGACATGCCGCTGGAGAACACCGCCGCCGTCTCACCCTCTTCCCACAATGCCAGGCGATCCTCGAGCACTTCTAGATTCGGGTTATTGAATCGTGAATAGACCAGGCCGGAGGACTGACCCGGCACCGGCTCACGCCGCCCGGAGGTGAAATCGAAGAAGTCCTTGCCGTCTTGCGCGGTCTTGAACACAAACGTCGAGGTCAGGAAGATCGGCGGCTTGAGCGATCCTTCGGATAAGCTCGGGTCATAGCCATATCCCATCATCTGGGTTTCAGGCTTGAGCACGTGTTTGCCGATTTTGCGCTTATGATACGTGTCGTAACTCACGCTACACCTCAACCTGGTCGATTCTGTGATGCGCAATATAACCTGTCGGCCGGAAGGCGTGGAGTGAATCACCGATGTTGCTCGTAATCGTCGCCGCCGCGGCATTCCTCAGCACCTTTCTCGGTGGTCTGCTGGCGCTTCGGCTGCGCGACAAGCTGCACTTGATATTGGGATTCAGTGCCGGCGCCGTCATCGGCGTCGCGTTTTTCGACCTGCTGCCGGAGGCGATCAACTTCGGTCAGCGATTCCACTCCCCCTCCGCCATTTTCGCCTGCACCGCGCTTGGCTTTCTCTCTTACCTGGTGTTGGATCGAATATTGTCATTCCACGGCGACTCGGCTCCGCGCGGCCCGTTCGCCGCCGCCGTGCTCTGCATCCACAGCCTGCTTGACGGCGTAGCAATCGGACTTGCGTTCCAGGCTTCGCACGAAGTGGGAATCGTGGTTGCTATCGCTGTGCTCACTCACGATTTCTCCGATGGCATCAACACCATGAGCATCGTGCTGAAAAACGGCGGCGATCGATCGCGCGCCTTTCGCTGGCTGTTGGTTGACGCGGTGGCGCCGGTAGTAGGGGTCGCTTCCACGTTCTTGTTTACGCTCCCCGGCGAGGCCTTCGGCATCGCGCTGTCTCTGTTTGCCGGATTCTTTCTATACATCGGCGCCAGCGATCTGATCCCGGAGAGCTACCACGCGCATCCGAAATTTCTCACCACTGCCATGACTCTGGCGGGAGCCGCGGTGCTGTATCTCGCGATTGCCCTAATCGGGTAGCAACTGCGGCGCGCTGTCCCGACTGGTCGCGGCGCTGCCCGCCGATGCCGCCATGATGCTGGCGATCGCCACCCACTGAACAACGCTGAGGCGTTCGCCGAGAAAACACAGTCCCGACAGAGCACCGAGTGCCGGATCCAAGCTCATGAGCACGCCGACGGTGCGGGTGGGCAATTTGGGCATGGCCATCATTTCGAGCGAATATGGCAGCGCGCTCGATAGCAGCGCTACACCGATCGCGGCCGGCAAAATTGCAGGCGACAATAGCAGCGAGCCGGCCTGCGCAACGCCGATGGGCACGACCACGACCGCGCCGATCACCATGCCCAATGCGGTGATCTGACCGCCGTGGGCGGCCCCCGCTTTACGGCCGAAATGAATATATAAGGCCCAAAAAACGCCGGCGGCCAGGCCGTAGATGACGCCCGCGGTATCTAGGGGCTTCGATCCATATCCGTGCGGCAGCAAAGCCAGCAGTCCGATCGCGGCCATTAGTATCCACAGGAAATCGAGCGCACGGCGCGAAGCCGCCATGGCCAAAGCCAGCGGCCCGGCAAACTCCAATGCCACAGCGATGCCGAGCGGAATGGTGCTCAGCGACAGATAAAAAAAGTAGTTCATGCAGCCCAAGGACAGGCCGTAAAGCAGCACCACCCGCAGTTCGCGCGCATTCATACGCATGCGCCAGGGACGCCACACGGCCAGCAACATGATGGATGCCAATGCCATGCGCAGCGCCGTAGTGCCGGCGGCCCCCACCACAGGGAACAAGCCCTTGGCGACGACGGCGCCGAGTTGAAAACAAAACATCGCGGCGATCAGTACCGCAATCGGTACAACCACGCTGTCCGTGCTCTGCCTCAAGCGTCGGAACTATCGGCGCGCACCTTATCGAGAAGATGCAAGTGCTTCATGACGCGAGTGAGATTCTTGCGAATCTCATTCAGATGGCCGATGTTGACCGCAGTCTTCATGGCCTCCTTGAGGGGCTGCAAAGGATAGCCGCCGTAGGCACCCGCGTCGGGCACATCGCAGGTAACGGAAGACCTGCCCGCCAGGACCACATTGTCGCCCACAGTGATATGTGCGGTCACCACGGAATTGCCTCCCGTGACAAATTGCCGGCCTATCTTCGTCGAACCGCCCATCATAAACCCGGCTGTGAAGAACCCGTTCTCGCCCAGGTCGCAGTTGTGCGCAATGTGGCAAATGTTGTCCAGCTTGGATCCGGAGCGGATGTAGGTTGACGTCAGGGTGGCGCGATCGACCGCGCAATTGCTGCCGATTTCCACGCCGTCGCCGATTTCGACGTTGCCGAGGTGCGCGATTTTTCTTGGCCTGCCGCAGGCGTCCACCGCATAGCCGAAGCCGTCGCTGCCGATGCTGGTGTGCGGATGGATTTCGCAATCATCACCGATCCGGCAGCCCGCACCGACGAATACATGCGGGTGCAGCACGCTGCGGGCGCCGATCCGGGCATCGTTTTCCACAACTGTATGCGCGCCGATCAGGCAGTCATCGCCGATGGCAGCGTGCGCGCCGATCACGCAGTAGGGCCCGAGAAAAGTGCGCTCGCCGATGACGGCATCCGGGTGCACCAGCGCCGTCGCATGTCGTTCGCCCCATTGCGTGAATCGATAGCGCTTTCTGTCGAAGTACTTCAGCAATACCGCCATCCCCATGGGGATGCTTTGCACCGAAAAGCAGCAGCTGTCGGCATCCGTCAGCGTGTCTAAGCATCCGCTCATCTTTGCCGGGACGATCAGAATGGCGGGTTTGTGGCGCCTCGCTTCCACGAGCTGAACCGCATTGCTTACATAGACCAGGCTGCCCGGCAGCGCTTCTTCCGGAACGTGGCAATGGCTCGCCTCGGAGCTCAAATCGCCCTGCAAAAACGTGAATATGTCCGAATGGTGCTGCTTGATGGTTTGGGCGCTGAGCATGCTTGTTCCTACGGACCCGCCGGCGAAGGCCACGCAGAGTATGATCGCAATTCGCTCCCTGCGCGAACAATCATGCTCAACCCGATTGACAATTTTCTCGCGCAGCGCCCAGTAATGATACTGGACGGCGCATTGGCCACTGAACTCGAAAAACGCGGCGCGGATCTTAACGATTCGCTTTGGTCCGCCAAGTGCCTGATCGAGCGGCCGGACCTGATCCGCGCGGTGCACCTTGACTACTTTCGCGCCGGCGCCGACGTCGCCACCACCGCCACCTATCAGGCCACCTTCGAAGGCTGCGCGCGCCATGGCATTGACCGCCGCGCTGCCGGGCAGTTGATGCGCGACGCCGTGGCTCTGGCCGTCGCGGCGCGCGATGAGTTCTGGTCGGTCACTGCCAATCGCAACGGCCGGTTGCGGCCGCTGGTAGCCGCTTCCGTGGGCCCCTACGGCGCAATGTTGGCCGACGGCTCGGAGTACCGTGGTCACTACGCGCTCGGCGACGACGCGCTGGCCGATTTTCATCGGCAGCGCTTGCAGATATTGGCTGCGTCGGGCGCCGATCTACTGGCGTGCGAGACAATTCCCTGCCTGCGCGAAGCACTTGTGCTCGCGAAGCTGCTACAGCAGTTTCCCGCGCTATCTGCGTGGATCAGTTTCTCGTGCCGGGACGGCGCGCACACCTGTGAAGGCGAGAGCATCGCTGCCTGCGCGGCGCAGCTGCGCGGCTTTGCACAAATCGCTGCCGTGGGGGTGAACTGCACTGCGCCGCAGTACATCGCGTCCCTGCTACGCCACCTGCGCGGGGCAACCGACATGCCGCTGGTCATCTACCCGAATTCGGGTGAGTCTTACGACGCCTCAGCCAAGCAATGGTGCGGCGAGCCCGGCGCTCTGCCCTTCAGTGAAATGGCGCGGCTCTGGCATGCCGAAGGGGCGCGGCTGATCGGCGGCTGCTGCCGCACCGGCCCACTCGATATTCTTGGAGCGAGCCAATGCCTGCGTCCCGCACATACGGAATAATCATGACCCTGGCCATGGCCTGCACGGCGAGCGCCACTGCAGCGGGCGTACCGGTTCAAAGCTGCGCGCAACAAGCCGGCCTGAAGATTTCCGTGCAAGACGCTACGCTGTGTGTCTCCGTCGACGACCCGGCGCACGCCGTCTCTGAGCGGCTGCTGCATGATTGGGTCGAACGCTCTGCGCGAATTGTTGCGGCATACTACGGCGGTTTCCCGGCGCCCCTGGTCTTGGTGCGCATACAGGCGGCGGCGGGCGGTGGGGTGCGCGGTGGCCGCACGACCAATGATTCAGGGCTGCTGATTCAAATCACCGTGGGCCGCGATGTCAGCGCGAACGAGTTGGCCGGCGATTGGGTGCTGGTCCACGAAATGGTGCATCTCGCCCTGCCCGAATTGGGTCGTCGTCACAATTGGCTGGCGGAAGGACTCGCCACCTACGTGGAGGGGATTGCGCGCGCGCAATTTGGTAATCGCGACATCACCGATGTCTGGGCTGAGTACCGGCACTCAATGACTAAGGGACTGCCGCAGCCCGGCGAGGGCGGCATGGATGAGACTTCGACCTGGGCACGAACCTACTGGGGTGGTGCGCTTTTTTGTCTACAAGCCGACGTGGGTATTCGCGAACACACTGCCAATCGAGTCGGGCTGCAAGCGGCGCTGCAGGCGATTTTACGACAAACCGGGGGATATCGCGTCGAGCGCAACATTGATGAGGTATTGCGTATCGGCGACACCGCCACCGGTACGCAAGTGTTGCAGGACCTATATCGGGAAATGAAAAGCACGTCGCTGACGCCTGATCTTGAATCGCTGTGGCGCCGGCTCGGCGTCCCGCGTGACACGGAATCCCAGCCCTTCGACGATCACGCGCCGCTCTCGCCCATTCGCATCGCCATCACCCGCAAACCCTAGTGCTCCGAGAAATTCGGCTCGCGTTTCTCGAAGAAGGCGCGCACTCCCTCCACGCAATCATGCGTCTCGAGCGTCATCTCCTGTGCGCTGCGTTCGGCGCGCAGTTGTTCCTGCAGGGAATTGTCGAAGGTGGAGGCATGCAAGGAGCGAATCTGGCCAAGCACTGCACACGGTCCGGTGGCCAGGCGATGCGCCACCGTCTGCGCCCGCATCACAAGCTCGGCGGCAGGCACTACTGCATACACCAGACCCCAGTCGAGGGCAGTCTTGGCATCAATGCGCTCGGCAAGCAGCAACGAAGACAGAGAACGTCCTGCACCGATGCGGCGCGCCAAGTGAAAAGTGATTCCCGCATCGGGCACCAGACCGAGACGCGCGAACGATGGCAGGAAGTACGCATTGTCGCCCGCGACTATGATGTCGCTGGCGAGTGCCAGACTCATGCCCGCGCCAACCGCCGCGCCGTTGACCGCCGCCACGATGGGAAAGCGAAATCCGCTCAGGCGCAGAATCAAAGGATCCATGAAGCGGCGCATCTCGAAGTGCGCCCGCTGCCGTGCTTCCTGAGTTTTCAAATCGACCGAGTGCAGGTCCAAGCCGCTGCAGAACACGTCGTTGCTGCCCGTAATGACGACAGCGCGCGCACCACCCTCGCCTTTTTGTATTTGGTCGAGCGCCATATGCATGGCGCGAATGATGGTTATGTCGATCGCATTGCTGACTGCCGGACGCTGAATCGCCAGAGTCGCAACCCCATCCGATACCGTGAACGATAAAGTGTTCATGCGCTTAAGCCTCCTCGGACAATCGCCAGCCGGCACTCTTGATTCCAGCCTGAGTTAGCTGCCTATATTGTTAAGCCGTCAAATAAGCACAGGCCCGTATTGCGATCATGCCCCCTACTACCCATTGCCGCAAGGAGTCTGATACCGCAAACTTCCTCCGCACAAGGACGAGCCAAACCGGAGGACACGATGTCGACGAATGACGGGCGCGCCCGTGCCAGGCGCGCCCGCGGCGCACTATTGCTGGCGGCTATATTATTGCCTGCGGCGATGCACACTCCCGTGACAGCGGCCGATACGCTCCCGAGTGAGACCCCGCTCGCATTCGTGCCGCGAGTGGAGAGCTTTGACTATATCAAACGCGAAGTCATGATCCCGATGCGGGACGGCGTCAAACTGCAAACCGTTATCCTCATGCCCCGCGCGGCGCATCGCACGCCGATCTTGCTGTCGCGAACCCCTTATGGCGCCACCGATCGCATTGCCAAGAGCGTCAGTGCGCACCTGTCCGCGCTGCTCGACAACAACGACGTCGCCGATGACGCCGTGCTCAACGGCGGCTACATCCGCGTAGTTCAGGACGTGCGCGGCAAGCACGGCTCCGAAGGCAGCTACGTTATGACGCGGCCTTTGCGCGGGCCGCTCAACCTCAGCGACGTGGATCATGCCACCGACACCTACGACACCATCGATTGGCTGGTAAAGAACATTCCCGAGTCCAACGGCAGGGTGGGAATTCTCGGGATTTCCTACGATGGCTTTACTTCTCTGATGGCCCTCGTGAATCCACATCCGGCGTTGCGCGCGGCCGTCCCCATCAATGCCATGGTGGACGGTTGGCGGGGCGATGATTGGTTTCACAATGGCGCCTTTCGCCTCGACAGTCTCACCTATTTTCACGGCCAGGAAGCCACCCGCGCCAGCGATTTACCGTGGTGGACCGATCACTATGATGACTACGACGCCTGGTTGAGCGTCGGCTCAGCGGGCGACATGGCGCGGCTGCACGGTCTTGAGCAAGTCGGGTTCACCGCCAAGGTAATGAATCACCCGGCTTACGATGACTTCTGGCAACAACAGGCGCTGGACAAGATTCTGGCCAAACAAGGCGTCTCCGTCCCCACCATGCTGGTGCACAGCCTGTGGGACCAAGAAGATATGTACGGCAATATCGCACTATATAAAGCGCTAAAAGCGCAGCAGCCCGAGAATCCCAATCTCTATCTGGTCATCGGGCCTTGGTTCCATCATCAGCAGCGACTCGACGGCAGCGCCATCGGCGAGATCCGGTTCGGCAGCGATACCGCCCGATATTTCCGGCTGCATGTACTGCGGCCGTTTTTGGACCACTATTTGCAGGATGAATCATCGCCGCTAGGGATAACACCGGTCACCGCCTTCGAGACGGGTACGAATCGCTGGTTGTCACTGCCGACTTGGCCCAGTGGTTGCGCGACCGGCTGCGGCATCGAGCGTCAGAATATTTACCTGCAGGCCGGGGGTTACTTGCGTCTCGGCACGTCGGTTGCCACGGAATCCGACTTCGATTCCTATATCTCCGATCCTGCCAAACCCGTGCCCTATGTACCGCGCCCTATTCATATCGGCGGCAGCGACGGCGAAACCGTATGGCAGACTTGGTTGGTGCGCGATCAGCGAGACGCCGCATCGCGAACCGACGTGTTGAGCTTCACGACGCCGGTGTTGAAGGCGCCTATGAAAATCAGCGGCGAGCCCATCGCCAACCTCATCGCCTCCACCAGCGGATCCGACGGCGACTTCGTGGTGAAATTGATCGACGTTTATCCGGACGAAGTGGGGCGCGAACCGAAGCTGGGCGGCTATCAATTGATGATTGCCGCCGACATTCTACGCGGCCGCTATCGAGATTCATTGAGCAACCCCAAAGCCATCCCGCCCGAGCAGAAGCAGACCTATCGTTTCGCACTGCCGACCGTCAACCACGTATTCCTGCCCGGACATCGCATCATGGTTCAGGTGCAATCGAGCTGGTTTCCGGTGTACGACAGAAACCCGCAAACCTATGTCGACAATATTTTCTTCGCCAAGCCCGCCGATTACAAAAAGGCCACCATCAAAATATTCGATGGTGGCCCGAATGCGAGCTTCGTTGAGTTACCGGTAGTGCGCTAGCAGCCTAGCGCTCGGGTTCGTGCTTATCGTTGCGCGGCGGCCTGGCAGCCGGCGGTTTTTGGGGGTTCGGCGCCTGCGGCCTGACGGCGGGTGGTCTCGCAACCGGCCTCTGGGTTTGCCCCTGTTGATTGACGGGCGGCCGCGGCTGCATCGCCGCATTGGGTGGCGCATGATTCACGTTCGGCGGGGTTCCAATGTTGGCACGCGGTGCTGCCGGCGCGGACGGCGCCGCCGGTGCCGCTGGTCGCGAAGGCGCTACGCCGGCACCGCGAGCACCGATCACTCCGGGCGCATTGAACGCGGCCGGTCGCGGTGTGGCCGCAATCGGAGGATGGCCGCCATTCGCCCTGGCCGCGAGCGCAGGGTTCTTGATTGCCGCTTGGAAATGCTCCCTTTGCACCTGCGTCGGCGGCACGCGATCATGCAAAGCCGCTCTGTCCTGCGCGCTGGGGGCGGCTGCGACGCCGCCGGATCCACCGTTGTAGCTCACCTTGTTGACAGTGACATTGTTGATCACGGTCTCGTTATAGGTGTTGTGAATATTGGTCACATTCACGTTGTTGACGGTGCGGTTGTAGGCGTACCTATTGCCGTCCCAGCGTCCGCCGACGAACCCCGCTCCGCCGTAACCGTAGCCATAATTCACACCGCCGTAGAAGCCGACGTGTGGGCCCCAATAGCCGCCATGGAACAGGTATACGCCGCTCACAAAACCCCAATAGCCGGGAGTCCACAGCACCCCGACGCGGGGCGGCTGAACCCAGGTACCAGGAATCCAGTAGTAACCTCCGCCGCCCCAGGCCCAGTAGCCAGGCGTCCACAAATAGCCGTCCTCGGGACAGGGCGGCTGATCGTAATCCGGTAGCGGCGGCGGGGCTTCGTTGGTACGCACTTCGACGTCCGCGCTACCCGGCTCGGCATAGGCCTGATCAGCGTAGGCCGGCGGCGGTGGCGCATAGGCGCGCGGCGGCGGTGCGGCAACACGCTCCTGAACGACGCAGCCGCCGAGCAGAGCCGCTATCGACAGAGCCAGCGTGGCGCCTGCTCGCACGGCGCCTGCCATCGGCAGGCCGGTGTGTCCAAGATTCTTTCGAATTATGCTCATGGTGACCTGCCAATTGAGTGTTGTTCCCACAGCGTACCCAGCTTCCCGCTGTCCATAGAGCATATAACGTCACACTTCGGTTGGTGGCTACGTCCGTTAAGCGAATGTAACTTGTCCGCACGCGGCGACAGGCCACAGGCGGCCGTCAACAGCGGCCTAGCTATGCATCGATCGCACGCTTAAAGGTCTCGGGCAATAGCATCAGGCCGAGGACCACGGTCGCGCCCGCCACGACGATGGGATACCAAAGCCCATAGTAGATATCGCCCGTAGCGGCCACCATGGCAAACGCAGTGGTCGGGAGAAATCCGCCGAACCAGCCGTTGCCGATGTGGTAGGGCAACGACATGGCGGTGTAGCGAATCCGCGCTGGGAACAATTCCACCAGCAGCGCAGCTATCGGTCCGTACACCATGGTCACGTACAGTACGAGGATGAACAATATCAAAATCACCATGGGCTTGTTGATGGTCGTCGGATTGGCTTTCTCGGGATATCCAGCCGCCGCCAACACGCCCTTCACTTCCTTCTGAAACGCTGCGATCGCCGCCTTGCGCTCCTTGCCGGCGACAACGTTTGGGTCCGGGGCCGTGAGCGTGGTCGAGCCACTGCGGATTTGCGCGATGCTCCCCGCAGCTGCATCCATCCTTCGATAGGAGACGCCCGCCTTCGCCAGAAAACTCTTGGCGATATCGCACGAGGTCGAATCGAAAGTATTTTTACCGATGGGATCGAACTGAAACGAGCATTGCAGCGGATCCGCAATCACCGTCACCGGCGCCGCGGCTTGCGCCGCGTACAGCGCAGGATTTGCATTTCGCGTCAGGGCCTCGAACAGCGGGAAATACGTCAGCAGCGCCAACAGGCAGCCGCTCACGATGATGGGCTTTCTGCCGATCTTGTCCGACAGCCAGCCGAAAAAAATGAAACCCGGGGTGGCCAGCACCAATGCGATCGCCATGAGTATGTTGGTGGTGGCGCCGTCGACCCGCAGCATCCGCTCGAGGAAGATCAAGGCGTAAAACTGTCCCGTATACCACACCACGGCCTGGCCCATCACCGCTCCGGCCAGCGCTATGATTACTATTTTCAGATTGCTCCACCGGCCGAATGCCTCGGACAGCGGCGCCTTCGAAGTCGTTCCCAGGGCCTTCATCTTCAGGAACACGGGGCTCTCGGCTAATTGCAAGCGTATCCACACGGATACGCCGAGCAACACGACCGATATAAGAAAAGGCACACGCCAGCCCCAGGCTTTGAAGGCCTCCTCGCCCAGATAGGTGCGGGTACCGATCACCACCAGCAACGCAGCGAACAGCCCGAGGGTAGCCGTCGTTTGAATCCAACTGGTATATAAGCCGCGTTTTCCCTGCGGCGCAAACTCGGCCACGTAAGTCGCCGCGCCGCCGTATTCGCCGCCCAGGGCGAGCCCCTGCAGCAGACGTAGCGCCAGCAGCAAGACGGGCGCCGTCACTCCGATGCGGGCATAGCTTGGCAGCAGTCCGACCGCGAACGTGGCGCCGCCCATGATGCTCATGGTGATCAAAAACGTGTGCTTGCGACCAACCAGGTCGCCCAGCCGGCCGAACACCAGAGCGCCGAATGGGCGCACCGCAAATCCCGCCGCGAATGCGGCCAGGGCAAAGATGAAGCCGGTAACGTCATTGACGCCGGAGAAGAATTGCGCGCCGATGATGCTCGTCAGCAGCCCGTACAAATAGAAGTCGTACCATTCGAAAACTGTGCCGAGCGCGGACGCCCCGATCACCAGCCACTGATTTGTCGGCGCCTCAGGCGTGGACGTGCTCGCCATCAGAGTTCGAGGTCAGCGCTGCGGCGGCGCGGTGGTGATCGCCGCCCGCAGTTCCCTGATTTTTGCCTTGACCTTCGCGGTGTTATCCGGACCCATGCGGATCAGCAATTTCTGCCCGGCGGAACGCGCCTCGAGCGCCGGATCGGCGAAGGTGTACATGACGTTAGGCCGCACCAACGCAATGGGCCCTTGCGGCTGCGGTGTCGCCAGCAGGTTGTCGATCACCTGTACCAACCTATCGTTGAAATAGCCGTTCGGATATCCGAGATCTTGATAGGCCAGCTGAAACAGAGGATAGAAACGAATGTAGACGGCCGCAAGCTGCTGCATATCAAGCTTCCCGGCCGCAGCGACCAGGGGTTGGTAGCGCTCATAGTTTTGCGCATCAAGGGTCGCATGCAGCTCATCGCCATTGGCGAGGAAGAACCCGATCACCGGGCCGATCGGCCGCTTCGGCACGGCCACTTTCTGCCGCGGCAGATTGTCGATAGTCACCACCAAGTGCCGGATGATGCTTTCCGGCAGCAGGTAGTCCATCACGGGCGAGGCGCCGGCGATCTTCACCAGCGCGTCGCGCAACGGCGCGTCGCTGTCCGCCAGTGTCGGCACTGGTCCGCTCGCCGCCGACGCCTGGCCTGCGACGGGCACCGGATGTTCGATGGCGGGCTCCTCGGGCGCCGCCGGCGGCAGCGGCTGCGCGGCCACAGGCGTCGCTTCAGTATGACGGCTTTGCAGGTAGTACCACGTGCCCGCGGCAATCACCACCACCGCGGCGGCCACTGCAATCATCGGCTTATTGATCATCACAGCTCCTAAAGCTAGCCTGCTCCGCCCCGTGGCATGCGCATTTGAAGTTCGTGTCGGCGGTAGTCGATGACCAGTGTATCGAGTAATCCTAGCGCATCCATGCCAATCAATATCGCCGGCTCTCTCAACAGCTTCCACTGCTTGAAGATGTAGATGTCGGCGAATGTGACGCCGGAATCGAGAATCTTGACCGATCCGAACTCTATCGCGGGCATGGGCATAATTTCGCCGTCCTGAACATCCTTCGTGGCCCCGATAATCTGGTCCGGTTTGCCGCGGTAGCGGACGTTGCGCCGGCCCAGCGCATCACGCAGCGCCAGATTCGCGATGGTCGTTTGACCGCCGGTATCAATGATGGCCTTGACGCGCACGTCGCCGATGACGGCACTGACGACGACCAGCGTGTCGCGGATGGAGTGAAACGGCACGTCGACGAAATCACGGGTGGAGTGCTCATTTCGCGAGAAGGTGATCTGGATTTTGTCGTGACGAAAGTCGATGAAGACCCGCTTGCCCACCAGCCCCTCGCCGCCCAGTATTCCTTGCGCGCCGCCCAGCGCATCCGGCACGATTGGCAATGTCGGCGAATCGACCGATAGATCGCCCACGGTCAGCGTATCGACCCGAATGGTGGGTACGCTGGCGAAGCCCGTGACTCCATGCAATATCACCGGCGGCGACTGATCGGTGGGAATCCCGAGCGCCAGCGCGACCAATGAGGTGACGGCGCTGTGACTGGCGCCCGTATCGAGCACCAAGCGGAAAGGTCCATGGCCGTTGATCATGACCGGCGCCCAAATACGGCCGATTTGATCGCGCCGCGTGGGCGAAACATAGCGCGGCTCGGGCGCCTCCACCATGATATCGGCGAGTTCTTCAATGGCTGCTGCGGACGCAGCGGTGGATGGTGCCGCCCCCGGCGGCGCCACGGCAGGCACCGTGCCGCTTGCCCGTGGCGGCAACAGTGCCATGGCGCAAATTAGCGCGGCGCAGGCACCACCCCAGGCCTTGCGGTGAAGCCGATTGCCGAAAAGCCCGGGAACTGCCTCTTTCAATTCTGCAACCGCCTTGGGGTTAGCATAACATCGCCGGATGACCACTGGAATCACTCGCCGCGACTTCATGAACGGCATCGCAATCGCCGTGGTGGGGGCCGCCGGAGTCGATTTGTCAGGTGCACAAGAGTCAGGCCCAGTCTACCCGCCCGGCCGCGACGGTTTACGCGGCAGCCATATCGGCTCCTTCGAAGCCGCGCACCGGCTCAGAGACGGCACGCCCTTCGACTTATCGCACGCAGCGCTCACCGAGCAATACGACCTCATCGTGGTCGGCGCCGGCATCAGCGGCTTGGCGGCGGCGCACTTCTACCGCCAGCGGCGGCCGCAGGCGCGCGTTCTGATTTTAGACACCAACGATGATTTCGGCGGCCACGCCAAACGCAATGAATTCGAAGTCGATGGACAGATGCTCCTGGGGTACGGCGGCACGCAGTCCATCGATGGTCCGGCACACAAATGGGACGCAGTGGCGAAGGGACTGCTTAAGGATCTCGGCATCGATCTTAACCGCTTCAAGACGGCCTTCGATCAAGACTTCTACGCGCGCTGGCATTTAAGCCAGAGCGTGTTCTTTAAGAAAGAAGTGTTCGGCACAGACCGCCTAGTGCGCCGGCCCTTCGGCACCTGGGCGGAGTTCGACGAAAACCCGCACGACAGCCGGACCCTGCATGCCTACATCGACCAATTCCCCATCGCTCAAAAAGCGCGCGAGCAATTGTTCGACATGATGTGGTCGGATCGCGACGTGCTTGCCGGCAAGACTGCGCAGCAACGCCTTGACGTCCTCGAGCACATTAGCTATCGCGATTTTCTCAAGCAGTATTGGGATGCCGATGATGCAGTGTTGAAATTCCTGCAGCAGCGCACACACGAACTATGGGCGGTGGGTATCGACGCAGTCCCCGCCAGCGAGACCTTGAGCCTGCCCGGACTCAAAGCGCAACGCAAGGTCCTCGAGCAAGAAGCTCAAGAACCCTACATTTATCACTTCCCCGACGGCAATGCCTCCATTGCCCGCATGCTGGTGCGGCGGCTGATTCCAGGAATCGCGCCCGGTAACACCATGGCGGACATCGTGCTGGCCCGCTTCGACTACACGCAAGTGGATCGGCCGGAACATGCAGTACGGATTCGTCTTAATTCCACCGCCGTGGATGTGCGCAACGTACCACAAGGCGTCGAAGTTGCTTACGTGAATGGCGGCAAGGTCGCTCGCGTCGCCGCCCATCACTGTGTGCTCGCTTGCTACCACGCCATGATTCCCTACATCGCACCCGAGACCAGCACCGAGCAGCGCGCGGCGTTGCACGAGAATGTACGCGCACCGCTGGTGTACGCGAATGTGGTGGTGCGCAATTGGCAGCCCTGGCATAAGCTTGGCGTAGCCTACATTGACAATCCCGGCGGTACGTTTTCCGCTGCCCTGGATTTCCCGGTGAGCCTCGATGGTTATCACTTCACCGCCGACCCTGCCAAGCCGGCCTGCCTGCATTTGATGCACACGCCCACCGCGCCCAATCAGGGATTGAACATGCGCGAACAATATCGTGCCGGTCGCACGCGCCTGTACAGCACGAGTTTCGCCGACTTCGAGCGCGAGATTCGCGACGAGCTCGGCCGAATGCTCGCCGGCGCGGATTTCGATTTCGATCGTGAAGTAGCCGCGATCACCGTCAATCGCTGGCCGCACGGCTACGCCTATACACCGACACCGCTATACGACAATCCTGAGCAGCAGGCGCGCACCGCGAAAGTAGCCCGCCGGCGGTTCGGCCGCATTGCGATTGCCAACTCCGATTCCGGCTGGGACGCCTATACGCACGTCGCCATCGATCAGGCGCATCGCGCGGTGCAGGAACTCACGGGGTGACGAAATTCTCGGTGTCGACTTCTGCCTGCGTCGCGGCTTTGTAGCGCTCGCGGGCAATCGTGTGTTGATTAAGGAGCGCGTCCAGCTGCGCGATCAAATCAGGCTGCAATTCGACAGTTGCAGCACCGAGATTTTCTTCCAGGTGCGTACGACAAGTGGCTCACGCAGGCATGCGTCCGAATTTCCCCCGCTGAAAATCGTTGACAGCCGCTTCAATCTCCTGCTGCGAGTTCATCACGAAAGGTCCGTACCCGACGATGGGTTCGGCAATGGGCTCACCGCTCAACAGCAGCACGGTGCTGTCGGTGGTTGCCTCGATGTGCACCTCATCTCCGGCGCGATCCAGCACCAATAACTCCGCAGCCGCCACTGATCGCGAACCGTTCGCCGTAATGGCGCCGCGCAGCACCGCAATGGCAGCAGTGTGGCCTTCCGGCACGGCAAGGCGCGCCGCGCGCCCTGCCGGCATGCGCAAATCCCAGACGTTGAGCGGGCTGAAGGTCGCGGCAGGTCCGTCGTGACCGTCAATGTTGCCGGCAATTACACGCAGGCTGCCGGCGCCTTCCGCCAGTTCAACTGTCGGGATACTCGCTGCGAGAATGGTTTGATAGCGCGGCGCCGACATTTTGTGCTTGGCCGGCAGGTTGACCCACAGCTGCACCATTTCCAGGGCGCCGCCGTTGCGCGTGAACGCGGGTGAATGAAACTCCTCGTGCAAAATTCCGCATGCCGCGGTCATCCACTGCACGTCCCCCGCCCCGATTAACCCAGAGTTGCCGACGGAATCACGATGGGCCACTTCGCCCTGATAGACGATGGTCACGGTTTCGAAGCCGCGGTGCGGGTGTTCGCCGACGCCGCGCGGCCGCGCCGCAGGTGCAAAGTGAGCCGGTGCGGCGTAATCCAACAGCAGAAATGGGCTCAATTGCCGGCCCAAACCGTCATAGGAGAACAGGCTTCGCACCGGAAAACCGTCTCCGACCCAATGCCCTTTCGGGCTGGGGTGAACTCCCGATGGCGCTTTTTGCATATAGCTCACTATGGGTGCGGAACCGCGCTTTTCCAAGTCGTGCGATGATAGTGGGAGCATGAATACCTTTCAAAAGTTGGCGGATTTGCAAACACTGGCCGGCTTAAGCTTAGGTATCAGCGATTGGATCCTCATCGATCAGGCCCGCATCGATCAGTTTACGGCCGTCACCGGCGATGACCAATGGATTCACGTCGACTCGGTGCGGGCGGCAGCCGGGCCGTTCGGCACCACGGTGGCGCACGGCCATCTCACGTTGAGCCTGCTGCCCGTGATGGTGCGGACAGCGTTCAAGGTCACTGATGTGCGCATGACCATCAATTATGGCCTCAATCGGGTGCGCTTCCCGGCGCCGGTACCAGCGGGCAGCCGTCTGCGCGGTCACTTCAAGCTGCTGACCTTTGAGTCTATTCCCGGGGGAGCGCAGGTGGTCGTCGAAGTGACTTCGGAGCGCGAAGGGCAATCGAAGCCCGTCTGCGTGGCCGAATCTGTGGCGCGGCATTACGTTTAACAGCGCGCGCCAAAGCCGCCTCTCCATAAGCCGCGTGAATCGGTTGATAAGCGGGGTGAATCATCCGTATTGACGGGCGCGAACTGGACATTGTCGATCCAGAGGTTCATCGCTTTAGCGTATGATAATTAGCTGAATTCAAGCTGTGGTCCTCATGCATACCCCCTCTCCCAGAAAGGTCATTCCCATCAAGCTCGAGCCGCCTTCGTCGCTGACCCCGGCGCAGCGCGTCGCGGTAATGGACGCTTGTGCGCGGCTCAAAGCGCTGCCCGGGGCGCTGCTGCCCATCCTGCATGCGGTGCAGGAGTCGTTGAGTTTCGTACCGAAGGATTCCATTCCTTTGATTGCGAGCGAGCTGAACTTATCCATTGCGGAGGTGCATGGAGTCGTCAGTTTTTATCATTATTTTCGCCAGACCCGCCCCGGCCGGCATATCGTGCACCTGTGCCGCGCCGAAGCCTGCCAAGCCGTTGGAGCGCAAGCACTGGAGGCGCATGTCAAAGCCACTCTCAAAATTGACTTTCACGGCACTACGGCCGACGGGGCCATCAGTTTGGAACCTGTTTACTGCCTGGGAAATTGCGCCTTAGGCCCGTCGGTGATGATCGATGTGCAGTTGCAGGGTCGCGTTACAGAACAGCGATTCGATACGCTGGCCGCGCAAATGCGGGCGCGATCATGAAGATCTACGTCCCGCGCGATGCTGCGGCGCTCGGCGTCGGCGCCGACGCCACAGCGCAGGCCATCGTGGCCGAGGCGGAACGGCGAGGAATCGAGATCACTCTGATTCGCAACGGCTCGCGCGGCCTGTTATGGCTTGAGCCGCTGGTCGAAGTTGATGTCGCCGGCACGCGCGTGGCCTACGGTCCGGTGCAGACGCAAGATGTACCGGGCCTGTTCGACTCCGGCTTCAGCGCCGGGAAACCGCATGCTCTTGCGCAAGGCGCCACGGCAGAGATTCCATACTTCAAGCGCCAACAGCGCCTGACTTTCGCGCGCGTCGGGATCACCGACCCGCGCAGCCTCGCGGATTACATCGAGTACGGCGGCTATCGCGGCCTGCAGGCGGCGCTGACGATGTCCCCGGCCGATATCGTCGCGAGCGTCACCGCATCCGGGCTGCGCGGCCGCGGCGGCGCTGCATTCCCGGCCGGCATCAAATGGAAGACGGTGTTGGGCGCACAAGCGGCGCAAAAATACGTCGTCTGTAATGCGGATGAAGGCGACTCCGGCACTTTCTCCGATCGCATGCTCATGGAGGGCGACCCCTTTGTGCTCATCGAAGGAATGACCATTGCCGGTTTGGCCACCGGCGCCACCCGCGGTTACATCTACTTGCGCTGGGAATACCCGCAGGCGAAGGTCGCCCTGGAGGCCGCCATCGCTGCAGCCCTTGCGGCGAAGTATCTGGGCGGCGACGTACTGGGTAGCGGCAAGCGCTTTGATTTGGAAGTGCGCATGGGGGCCGGTGCCTACATCTGCGGCGAGGAAACTTCGCTGCTGGAATCCCTCGAGGGCAAGCGCGGCCAGGTTCGGTTCAAGCCGCCGCTGCCGGCAATTGAAGGCCTGTTCGGCAAGCCCACCGTGATCAACAACGTAATCACTTTCGCGTCGGCGCCCATCATCCTCGATAAGGGCGCCGAGCACTACCAACATTTCGGCATGGGCCGTTCGCGCGGCACGCTGCCCATGCAACTTGCCGGCAACATCAAGCACGGCGGCTTGGTGGAGATTGCCTTCGGCATGACCTTGCGCGAGTTGATGTATGACTTCGGCGGCGGCTCCTTAAGTGGTCGGCCAATTCGTGCAGTCCAAGTAGGTGGTCCGTTGGGCGCCTATCTTCCGGAATCTCAGTTTGATACACCCTTGGACTATGAGGCCTTCGCCGCCATCAAAGGAATGCTCGGGCATGGCGGCATCGTCGTCTTCGACGACAGCGTGGACATGGCTGCCCAAGCACGCTATGCCATGGAGTTTTGTGCTATTGAATCCTGCGGCAAGTGCACGCCATGCCGCATTGGTTCCACCCGCGGCGTGGAAGTGATTGATCGGCTGGTGGCGGGCGAAAACGCGCCCAAGCAGGAAGCAGTGCTGCGCGATTTGTGCGAGACATTGACGTATGGCTCGCTGTGCGCCCTCGGCGGTTTGACCCCGTATCCGGTGCTTTCTGCGCTGAATCACTTTGCGGAAGATTTTGTCAAACCCATACGGGCGCAGGCGCCCGGTTAAGGCCTAAGGCTAGGTTCTCAAGGACTCAATTTATGTTATCTATTGCAGAGCAAGATCACGGCACCCCGCAGCGCGAGAGCGCCCAGCTGGTGACTCTCACCATCGACGGCCAAGAAGTCACCGTCCCCGCCGGTACGTCGGTGATGCGCGCCGCGTCGCTGTCCGACGTCAAGATCCCCAAGCTTTGTGCGACTGAGCAGTTGGAAGCCTTTGGCTCCTGCCGTCTGTGCCTGGTGCAAATCGATGGCATGAAGGGCCTGCCTGCTTCCTGCACCACCCCGGTCGCGCAGGGCATGAAAGTCACGACACAGAATAAACAGCTTGCCGATATCCGCCGCGGCGTGATGGAACTGTACATTTCCGATCATCCGCTCGACTGCTTGACCTGCCCTGCCAATGGGCACTGCGAGCTGCAGGACATGGCGGGCGTCGTCGGCCTGCGTGAAGTGCGCTACGGCTATGAGGGTGAGAATCACCTGTCCGCGCAGAAAGACACCAGCAATCCCTACTTCACTTTCGACGCCAGCAAGTGCATCGTTTGTTCGCGCTGCGTGCGCGCCTGCGATGAGCAGCAGGGCACGTTGGCGCTGACCATTCAGGGACGAGGCTTCGACTCCAGCGTAGCGGCGAGCCAAAACGTTTCATTCATGGACTCCGAGTGCGTCTCCTGCGGTGCCTGCGTGCAAGCCTGTCCCACGGCGACGCTGTCCGAAAATACCCTGATCGACAAAGGTCAAGCCGAGCACAGCGTCATCACCACCTGCGCCTACTGCGGCGTGGGCTGCTCTTTCCGTGCCGAGATGAAGGGCGAGGAAGTGGTGCGCATGGTGCCGAACAAGGACGGTCATGCCAATCACGGCCATTCCTGCGTCAAGGGCCGTTTTGCCATCGGCTACGCCACGCATTCGGATCGCATCGTCAAGCCCATGATTCGCTCCAAGATCACGGACCCGTGGCGCGAAGTGTCCTGGGAAGAAGCCATCGGCTATGCAGCCTCCGAGCTCAAGCGCATTCAGGCCAAATACGGACGCGACTCCATCGGCGGCATCACGTCTTCACGCTGCTCCAACGAAGAGACATATATCGTTCAGAAGCTGATACGCGCCGGCTTCGGCAACAACAACGTCGACACCTGCGCACGCGTGTGCCACTCCCCTACCGGGTACGGTCTGAAGAACACCCTGGGCGAATCGGCCGGCACGCAGAATTTCGACTCGGTCATGAAAGCCGACGTGATCTTCGTCATCGGCGCAAATCCGACCGACGGTCACCCGGTGTTCGCCTCGCAGATGAAGCGTCGCTTGCGCCAGGGCGCAAAACTCATCGTCGCCGACCCGCGCAGCATCGATCTGGTGCGCACCCCGCACATCGAGGCAGAGCAGCACCTGAAGCTCTTCCCCGGCACGAATGTCGCGCTGATCAATTCTCTCGCGCATGTCATCGTCACCGAAGGCTTGGTCAAAGAAGACTTCGTGCGCGAGCGCTGCGAGATCCCGTCATTTGAGAAGTGGCGTCAGTTCGTTTCCCTGCAAAGCAATTCCCCGGAGAGCATGGCACCCATCACCGGAGTGCCGGCAGCGGATGTGCGCGCAGCGGCCCGCTTGTACGCCACCGCCGGCAATGGCGCCATTTATTACGGGCTGGGGGTCACCGAGCACAGCCAGGGTTCCACCATGGTCATGGGAATCGCAAATCTCGCCATGGCCACCGGCAACATCGGCCGCGAAGGCGTGGGCGTCAATCCCTTGCGCGGTCAGAACAATGTGCAGGGCTCTTGCGACATGGGTTCCTTTCCTCACGAGTTCCCCGGCTACCGGCATGTGTCGGACGATTCGGTGAGACGTCTGTTCGAGGGCGAATGGGGCGTCCCCCTGCAAAACGAACCGGGACTGCGTATTCCGAACATGTTTGAAGCCGCTCTCGACGGCGAGTTCAAGGGCCTGTACATCGAGGGCGAGGACATCGCGCAGTCCGACCCCAACACCCAGCACGTTACCGCGGCCTTGACCTCCATGGAATGCATCATCGTTCAGGACCTGTTCCTGAACGAGTCGGCGAAATTCGCGCATGTATTCTTGCCGGGCTCGTCCTTCTTGGAGAAGGACGGCACCTTCACCAATGCCGAGCGGCGCATCTCGCGGGTGCGCAAGGTAATGCAGCCGAAATCAGGATATGCCGACTGGGAAATCACCCAGCTGCTTTCGAATGCCGTGGGCTATCCGATGAACTACACCCATCCGTCGCAGATCATGGACGAAATCGCGCGGCTGACACCGACCTTTACCGATGTGAGCTATGCCCGACTCGATGAGCTCGGCAGCATCCAATGGCCCTGCAACGCGGCGCACCCCGAAGGCACGCCGACCATGCATATCGGCGAGTTCGTACGCGGCAAGGGTAAATTCCTGGTGACGGAATACGTTCCCACAGCCGAAAAGGTCAATGCACGCTACCCGCTGATCCTGACCACCGGGCGCATCCTGAGCCAGTACAACGTCGGCGCGCAGACGCGGCGCACGGAAAACAACCGCTGGCACGATGAAGACCGCGTGGAGATGCATCCGCATGATGCCGAAGAGCGCGGCATAGTCGAGGGCGATTGGGTGGGCATCGCGAGTCGTGCCGGCGATACGGTGCTGCGCGCGAAGGTCACGG
The DNA here is from genome assembly GCA_038226325.1 of Steroidobacterales bacterium. Lineage (GTDB taxonomy): Bacteria > Pseudomonadota > Gammaproteobacteria > Steroidobacterales > Steroidobacteraceae > Bog-1198. The sequence goes on from JBBRQO010000003.1 coordinate 24,658, forward strand.
ATCGCGTGCAGCCGGGCGTGGTGTACACCACGTTCCATTTCCCCGAGTCCGGCGCCAATGTCATCACCACCGACAACTCGGACTGGGCGACGAATTGCCCCGAATACAAGGTTACAGCCGTGCAAGCCGTGCGTGTCAGCCAGCCTTCAGAGTGGCAGAAACGCTTCCGCGCGTTCAGCGAGACTCAGGAGAGCTTGGTGGACTCCGATGTATTCGTCGTCAATAAATAGGCTTGCAGCGTGAGCGGCAATGAACACGACAGCGCCGACCAATTGGTCAGGATGGCGAACGACATAGGCAATTTTTTTCGTTCAGAACCGGTGCGCGAAGACGCCATCGCCGGCATAGCCAATCACATCGACAAATTCTGGACCAAGAGCATGCGTCGAAAAATCGCCGCCCACGGCGATGGCGGTCTGGATGATCTGCCGCGTGCTGCGCTGCAGCGCCTTGGCACGCACACCATTGCAGTAAAGAAGGAGCCTGAGGGCGGCGACGCGGGCTGAGGTCGTCGATTAAGCCTGACTCAAGGCCCTTACATGCGCCACGGCGCTGCGCCCCAGAGCCGACAGGTTATAGCCGCCCTCGAGCATGGAGACGATGCGACGCTGCGAATGTTCCGCCGCGACAGTCATCATTTCCCGCGTGATCCACGCATAGTCGGCTTCGATGAGCGCCATGCCCCCCAATAGATCTTCGCGGTGCGCATCGAACCCCGCAGAGATGAATATCATCTGCGGCTTGAAGTTCGCGAGCGCCGGCAGCCACAGGCTTTCGACGGCCCTCTTGGCTGCGTCGCCGCCGCTGCCCTCGGCTAGCGGGATGTTGATCATGTTGGCTGCGGAATTGGCGGCACCGCTATAGGGATAGAAGGGGTGCTGGAAAAAACTCGCCATCAGCACGCGATCCTGCCATTGCGGCTGACTAAACATATCCTCGGTGCCATTGCCGTGGTGGACGTCGAAATCGATGATGGCGACCCGTTGCAGGCCTTTTTTCTCGACGGCATAGGCCGCGGCCACGCCGATATTATTGAAAATGCAAAAGCCCATCGATCGCCCCTGGGTTGCATGATGTCCGCAGGGGCGTACTGCACAGAATGCATTCACCGACCCTCCGTCCATGACCTCATCAACGGCCAGTAGTCCCGCACCTGCGGCGCGGCGCGCGGCGTTCAAGGAATAGGGATTCATCGCCGTATCCGGATCGAGCTGCACGTATCCTTCGGCCGGAGCATTCTCAAATATGAGATCGACATAGGCCGGCTTATGCACGCGCTTGAGGTCGACGGCGTCGATCAGCGGCGCTTCCAGGCAGCGCAATTCGTCCATCATTCCGGAGGCGCGCATCTGCTCGTTGACCGCACCCAAACGGGCGGGGCATTCGGGGTGGCCGGTGCCCATCTCGTGGCGCAAACAATCGGAGTGGGTGATGTAGGCCGTGGTCATAGCGCGTTCCTATAGTAGGGCCCGAATCAAGCCAGCGCCAAGTCGAAGCGGGCCTGTAGATTCAGGCCGCGTGCGATCTCCCATACCGCGCCCGTAATGGGTGCGAGCGCGGGTTGGTTGCGCGCGATCAGGCCGATTGCGCGAGTCAGCTGCGGCAGCAGCGGCCTGGCTTGCACCCGATTCTTGAGATCGAAAAAATTCAGCAAGCTGTGGGGCACGACGCTGAACAGGCCCGCCTCGCTCACGTGCGCATACAGTGAAAATAAGGAATCGGTCTCAAGAACCACCGTGGGCTGGACACCAGCCCGCCGAAAGGCGGCCTCTATCACTTGCCGGTTGCGCATCTTTCCAGTCAGCAGGCACAGCGGCAGGCGCGCCGCCTGTTCCCAGGTGAGCGCCGCTTCGAGCGGGACCCTGCGGTCGGCCAGCAGCACGTATTGCTCGTCAAACAGGTGCAGCTTCTCAAAGCCCTCGATCACCGTATCGTCCAGGTAAGTCAGGCCGAGATCCAGTTCAAAGCGATCGAGTTCAGCGACGATGGCGTCGGCGGTCAGCGATGACAGCGTGTAGCGAATATTCGGATAAGTCGTGAAACACGGGCCGGTCAAGAAGGCAGCGACAGTCATCGTCGTCGGTATCGCGCCGAGGCGCAGCGTTCCAGTCATCGTGGACTTCGCGGCGGACGCGTCCTCGCGCATGTAGGACAGCGACGCCAGCGTCTGCTGCGCCCACGCCAGCACCCGTTCGCCTTCGGCGGTCAGGCCCAGGTAACGTCGTCCCCGCTGCACGATCATGACGCCGAGTTCCTTCTCCAAGCTGCGGATAGCCGAGGACAGTGCAGGCTGCGACACATGGCAAATCTCGGCCGCCTTGGCGAAATGCTTTTCGCGGGCGAGGGTGACGAGATATTCGAGCTGGCGGATGAACATAGCGGACGTGCGAGCAGATTGCGCGAAAAGCCGCGTGCCGTAAAGCGCAGGATTGTTGCCCATTGTCGGCGCACCGATTAGATTGTGCCATCGCGTCAAGGGGCGGCGACCAGGTTCAAAGGGCAGCGCCCGTGCTCAAGGAGAATTCGATGTCCGTGCCGCTCGAAATGGCCGTAGTTGAAATCGCAGCGCCGGGCGGGCCGGAACAGCTGAAGCCTGCATCGCGCCCGGTGCCGCGTCCCGCAGATGAAGAAGTGTTGGTGCGCGTCGCCGCCGCCGGCGTCAATCGCCCGGACGTCATGCAGCGCCAAGGCCGCTATCCGCCCCCCGCCGGTGCCTCCGATTTACCGGGTCTGGAAATCGCCGGGGAGATCGTGGCGTTGGGCGCCAAGGTCTCCACCCTGTCGATCGGCGATAACATCACCGCCCTGCTGCCGGGCGGCGGCTACGCAGAGTATGCGGTCGCGGCCGCGCCGTTATGCCTGCCCATTCCGGCTGGGATCAGCATGATCGAAGCGGCGGCCATACCGGAGACCTTTTTTACGGTATGGACCAATCTTTTCGATCGGGGCCGCTGCCAGGCGGGAGACACGGTGCTGATTCACGGCGGCACCAGCGGGATCGGCACCACCGCCATCCAACTAGCCACGGCGTGGGGTGCGCGCGTGTACGCCACGGCTGGATCCGATGACAAGGCCCGCGCCTGCGAGCGGCTCGGCGCCGTCAGAGGCATCAATTACCGCACGGAGGACTTCGTCGAAGTGCTGCGCGCCGCCACTGACGGCAAGGGGGTCGACGTGACCTTGGACATGGTGGCCGGCGCTTACGTGGCGCGCAATCTGGACATCGCGGCGCTCGAGGGCCGCATCGTCGTGATATCGCTGCTCGGCGGAGCGCGGGCAGAAGTCAATTTCGGGCTGGTGCTCGGCAAACGGCTGACCATCACCGGCTCGACGCTGCGGGCCCGCACCGTCGCACAGAAAGCCGCCGTGGCAGCAGCCGTGCACAAGAACGTCTGGCCGCTGCTGTCCGCCGGCCGGGTGCGGCCGGTCATTCACGCCACCTTCCCGCTGGCCGAGGCAAGCGCAGCGCACCGGCTCATGGAGACATCGAATCACATCGGGAAAATCGTCCTGACGATCTAGAAAAAGCATGCCGCAGACGGACAAGTGGGCGTCGCTCCGGTGCATTCAAGGCACCTAAGTTAGGTGATATAGTCTTTAGAGATTGATTCCCTCGGCCGAAGCTTCAACGTGGGCCGAGTCCACATGCGACATATCGCCGCAAACACCGGGAGTACTTAGTGAGTTCCGACATCGGGATCGCCCAGAATGCAACCATGAAACCCATCGGCGAGATTGCCGCTCGCTTGGGTATCCCGGCTGCCAGCATTGAAAATTACGGCCACTTTAAAGCGAAGATCGCGCTCGATTACATCGACAGCCTCAAGGACAAGCCCGACGGCAAGCTCATTCTCGTCACGGCCTTAAGCCCCACACCCGCGGGCGAAGGCAAGACCACGACCACCGTAGGTCTCGGCGACGCGCTGAACAAGATCGGCAAGAAAGCGGTCATCTGTCTGCGCGAGCCGAGCTTGGGCCCGGTGTTCGGCATGAAGGGCGGCGCGGCCGGCGGCGGTTACGCCCAAGTCGTGCCCATGGAAGACATCAACCTGCATTTCACTGGAGATTTCAGTGCGATCGGCCTGGCGCACAACCTACTTTCAGCGCTGATAGACAATCATATCCACCACGGTAATGAATTGGGTTTCGATGTCAGACGCATTGCCTGGAAGCGCGTAATGGACATGAATGACCGCGCGTTGCGCGACATCACCGTCGGCTTGGGCGGTCCCGGCAACGGCTTTCCGCGCCAGGACGGCTTTGACATCGTGGTGGCCTCCGAAGTGATGGCTATTTTCTGCCTGGCGAACAGCTTAGTGGATCTCAAGGAACGGCTCGGCAACATCGTCGTGGGTTACCGCCGCGATCTGACGCCCATCCTCGCCCGCGACCTCAAAGCCCAGGGCGCCATGACGGTCCTGCTCAAGGAAGCGCTGAAGCCCAACTTGGTACAGACGCTGGAGAATAATCCGGCCTTCATCCATGGCGGTCCATTTGCCAACATCGCGCACGGCTGCAATTCGGTGCTCGCGACCACGACGGCGCTGAAATTGGCCGACTATGTGGTGACGGAAGCTGGCTTCGGCGCCGATCTGGGCGCAGAGAAGTTCATCGACATCAAGTGCCGCAAGTCCGGGCTGCGTCCGGCCGCGGTCGTCATCGTCGCCACCGTGCGTGCGCTGAAATTTCATGGCGGCGCCGATCTCAAGGAGATCAACAAGGAAAATCTCGCGGCGCTGGAGAAGGGCATCGCGAATCTCGAGCGGCATGTCAGCAATGTGCGCAATCAATACGGTCTGCCCTGCGTGGTCTCCGTGAATCATTTCACGGCCGATACCGACGCCGAGCACACTCTGCTGGCCAAGAAAATGGCCTCGCTCGACGTGCCGCTGGTGCTCGCGCGTCACTGGGCCGAGGGCGGCGCCGGCGCGACCGACCTCGCCCGCAAAGTCGTGGAGATCGCAGACAAGGGCGGTGCCAACTTCCGTTTCGTTTACGACGAGAAGCAGACGCTTTGGGATAAGGTAAAAACCATTGCAACGAAGGTGTACGGCGCTGCGGACATCTCAGGCGACTCGAAGATTCGGGCGCGCTTCGATGAACTGCAGAAAACCTACGGACACTACCCGGTGTGCATCGCCAAGACCCAGTACTCCTTCTCGACCGACCCCAGCCTGCGTGGTGCGCCGAGCGGGCACATGGTGAATATCCGCGAAGTGCGGCTTGCCGCCGGGGCGGAGTTCATCGTCGTGGTATGTGGCGACGTCATGACCATGCCTGGGCTGCCCAAGGTGCCCTCCGCCGACAAAATTGACATTGATGCACAGGGGCGCGTAGTCGGCCTCTTCTAGGGCTACCCGGCCTGTCTTTTAGCGCCCGTGGCGGAGCCTTCTGCGGCTCCGCCACGGGCGCTGTTGTGTGCGCCGGGGTGCCGGCGCTTCGCGCACAGTCGCTGCTATCTCATATATTATCAATTCGAATCCCGGGGGATATTGGAGCCACTGGGCAAACACTTGGCAACCAAAGGAGCATCCATGGCAGGCCGCAACTTTCTGTTCGTTCCGGGTCCCACTAATGTGCCCGACCGGGTCTTGCGCGCCATGGTGGTGGCGATGGAAGACCATCGCTCGCCCTCTTTCCCCGAGTTGACTCGTGCCTGCCTGGACGGGCTGAAGGCCGTATTCAAAACCTCCAGCGCCAGTCCTATTCTCTTTCCCTCATCGGGCACCGGCTGTTGGGAGGCGGCGCTCAGCAACTGCCTGAGCCCCGGGGACAAGGTTCTAGCGTCCCGCTTCGGCCAGTTCAGCCATCTCTGGGCGGACATGTGTACTCGCCTAGGTTTCGAGGTGGAATTGCTGGAAACGCCCTGGGGAGACGGCGCTCCTATCGACCGCTACTTGGCCTCCCTTGGCGCAGATAAGCAGCACAAGATCAAGGCCGTGTTGGTATGCCAGAACGAGACGGCCACCGGCGTGACCAGCGATGTGGCCGCCATCCGCCGGGCCATGGACAGCGTCGAGCACCCCGCCCTGCTGTTCGTCGATTCAGTGAGTGCGCTTGGCAGTATGGACTTTCGCATGGATGATTGGGGCGTCGATGTCTGCGTCAGCGGATCGCAAAAGGGCCTTATGCTGCCCGCCGGCTTAGGGGTGACCTGCGTCAGTCGCAAGGCGCTCGAATCAGCCAAGAGCGCCACGTCGCGCCGCTGCTATTTCGACTACGGCGATATGGTGACCGCCAACGCCTCGGGCTATTTCCCGTATACGCCGTCCGTCCCCATGTTGTATGGGCTGCGTGAATCCTTGGCCATGCTGGCCGAGGAAGGGCTGGAGAATGTGTTCCACCGCCACCGCTACCTGGCGGGCGGTGTGCGTGCCGCGGTAATCGAGGGCTGGAAGCTCAAGCTATGCGCGAGTGCTCCGCATTGGTTCTCGGATACGGTGTCCGCCATCATGGTGCCGGACGGCATCAACGGCGCGGAAGTCATCGCGCGTGCCTTTAAGCGCTACAACTTGTCGCTTGGCGCCGGTCTCTCCAAGGTCGCCGGCAAGCTGTTCCGCATCGGCCACTTGGGTGATCTGAACGAACTCATGCTGCTCGGGGCCATAGCCGGATCCGAAATGGCCATGCTCGACGTGGGGCTTAAGCTCGAACCCGGCAGCGGCGTGGCGGCCGCACAGAACTATTGGCGCAATCATTCACCTGTGATCGGCGCCAAGGCCGCATGAGCCTGCGCGTGGTGTTTCTGGATCGCGCCTCCCTCAAAGCCAAGGTGCGCAAGCCAGCGGTTGCCGCCGACTACATAGAGCATGAAAAAACCGCGCCGGAAGAAATCGTGCCGCGCCTTGCGGGGGCGGCCGTCGCCATCGTCAACAAGGTGCCGATGCGGGCGGACGTATTGCGGCAATTACCGCAGCTCAAGCTGATTGCAGTGGCGGCAACCGGCTACGACGTGGTGGACGTAGCGTACTGCAAGGAAAATGGCATCGCGGTTGCGAACATTCGCAACTACGCCGTGCACACCGTGCCTGAACACGCCTTCGCGCTGATTTTGGCTTTGCGGCGCAATCTGCTCGCGTACCGGCAGGATGTCGAGAACGGCGTGTGGAACAAGTCGGATCAATTCTGCTTTTTCACGCACGCCATCGGTGATCTTTACGGCAGCACGCTCGGCATCATCGGCGAGGGCGCCATCGGCCAGAGCACAGCGGCGATTGGGCGCGCCTTCGGCATGCACGTGCTGTTCGCCGACCACCCGCCGCCGAAAATGGCAAGCGTTGTATTCACGCCTCATGATGAGGTGCTGGCACAGTCCGACGTGCTTTCGCTGCACTGTCCGCTGCTGGCGTCGACGCGCAATCTGATTGACAGAGATGCCTTTCGCAAAATGAAGCGCAATGCCCTGCTCATCAACACTGCCCGCGGCGGCTTGGTCGATGAGGCGGCGCTGATTGCGGCCCTCGATCAGGGGCTGATCGCCGGCGCCGGCTTCGACGTGCTGACAGTCGAGCCCCCCAGACATGGCCACCCGCTACTCGATGTGCGCCGCCCGAATTTCATTCTCACGCCGCATATTGCCTGGGCCTCGGATGGAGCCATGCAGTTCCTGGCAGATCAATTGATCGACAATATCGAACACTGGGCGGCCGGCGAGCCGCAGAACCTCGTCACGTGACCATGAAAAAATTGCTCTACCAATTCGATACGGACGCCCTGCCCTCGGTTTTCGACAACGTCGTGGGTTACGACGGCGGTGCCGACCACATTTCGGCCTACGGCGGCGTCAATGCCGCGAATGTCGGCGGCCTGGTCGAGGGCGCGATTTTCACTCGAGGCCCCAAGGACAAGAAGAACACGGCGATTTTCATCGGCGGCGGCAATATGCTCGAGGGCGAAGCAGTGCTTACCGCGGTCCGCAACAAGTTCTTCGCTAAATTCCGCGTCTCGGTGATGTTCGACTGCAACGGCTCCAACACCACGGCCTCGGCCGCGGTGGCTTGGCTCGCGCACGGCCGCACACTCGCCGGCAAGCGCGCCGTCGTCCTCGGCGGCTCGGGCCCGGTTGGCCAACGCGCGGCAGTGTTGCTGGCCCGCGAAGGCGTGCAAGTGGCTATCACCGGCCGCAGGCGCGACGTGGTTCAGGCTGCCTGCGATTTGATTCAGGCCCGCTTCGGCATTGTGGTGCAGCCCATCGAAGCGCCGACCAATGCCGAGCGCGGCGCCGCCATCGCAGGCGCGCAGATCGTACTCGCCACGGGCGCTGCCGGTGTCACCTTGCTGGACGAGAGGCAGTGGCAGGACAGCGCCACTTTGGAGCTGGTCGCGGACGCCAACGCCTCGCCGCCGGCAGGAATCGAAGGGGTGGGCCAGAGCGACCGCGGTTTGTCCAAGCACGGCAAGATACTGTTCGGATCGCTCGGCTTCGGCGCCCTCAAGCTGGCATTGCACCGCGCCTGCGTCTCGCGACTGTTCGTACAGAACGATTTGCTGCTCGACGTCGAAGAAATATACGCCATCGCCAAAACGATGGTCGGCTAACTCCGCGTCTTAGGCGAACACCTCGTGATGACACAAAATTCCGTCGAGAAATTTCTGGATGATCTCGCCAGCGGCAACCCGACACCAGGCGGCGGCAGCGCAGCGGCCATTGTCGGCGCCATGGGCGCCGCGCTCGTATCCATGGTGTGTAATGTCACGATAGGAAAGAAGGGCTACGAAGCGGTCGAAGCCGAAATGAGATCGGTGCTCAGCGAATCAGAAAGAGTGCGTCGAAGACTCACGGCGATGGTGGCCGAAGACATCGCCGCCTTCAACAGCATCATGGCGGCATACAAGCTGCCCAAGGCCACCGAGGAGGACAAGACGCTGCGCGCCGCCGCGATCCAGGCCGGTCTGCGCCGCGCCACGGAAGTGCCGCTGGACTGCGCGCGCGTATGTGCCGAAGTCATCGCGCTGTCGCGACGCGCCAGCGAACAGGGTTACCTCAATGTCATCAGCGACGGCGGCGTTGGCGTGCTGGCCGGGTTTACCGGATTGCGCAGCGCCGCGCTCAACGTCTATATCAATGCACCGGCGCTCAAAGACCGCGTCTTTGCCGAAAGGGCGACTGCAGAACTGGAAAAGCTGCTGCAGTTTTGCGGCGCCGAGAGCGAGGCGGTATACAAGATCGTCCGCGATAAGTTGAGCTGACAGGCAACGGAGATCACCATGCCAGGCGGAAGCATAGACACCGAACGCAAGTTCATCGCACTAAGTATCGCCGTAATGACCATCTCGGATTCACGGCAGGCCGCCAATGATTCGTCGGGCGATTTACTGGCGGAGCGCATCAGCGCCGCCGGACACCAGTTGCAGGCTCGTGCCATAGTGAGCGACGACAAGGCGGGTATACAGCGGCAGGTTAAGCTATGGATCGAGGATGCGGGCATCGATGTCATCATCACCAACGGCGGCACCGGCCTCACCAGCCGCGATGTAGCCCCGCAAGCACTGCGCGAACTCTTCGATCGAGAGTTGGAGGGATTCACGGTGCTATGGCACCTCATTTCCTTTGAGACCGTGGGCGTCTCCACCCTGCAGTCACGCGCCTGTGCCGGTCTGGCGGGCAACACCGTGATTTACGTGCTACCGGGCTCCAACGGCGCCTGCCGGGATGGGTGGGACAAATTAATCAGCCTGCAAATCGATAGCCGCCACAGGCCCTGCTCTATCGTGGAACTGCTCGATCACAAGTAGTTCTACAAGCGGCTCCCCGATGACCACCCTCGCGAGCCACCGGCCCTTTGTCCGCTACGTGTCCGCACGCGGCTTTTCGGAGTTCTCGTACCAGATAGGCACGGTTGCGGTCGGCTGGCAGGTCTATGCGCTGACCGGCAGTGCATTCGCACTCGGCATGGTCGGGCTGGTGCAGTTCATACCGAGCGCACTGCTGGTATTCGTCGCGGGCCACGTCGCAGATCGCTACGATCGCAGGCGTGTGGTGCAAGTCTGCCAATTCGTCGAAGCGACGACCGCCGGGTTCCTGGCACTCGGCACCTTCGGCGGCTGGATCAATGTCGCCGAAATCTTCACCGCCATGGCCGTCTTCGGCACGGCCGCCGTTTTTGAAAGTCCGGCGGCCGCAGCGTTGCTGCCCGCGGTGGCGCCGCCGGGGCTGCTGCAAAAAGGCACCGCGGTCTCCACGGCCGCGTGGCAGGTGGCGACAATCAGCGGACCGGCACTGGGCGGATTGACCTATATTGTGGCGCCGGCCACACCCTACGTCGTGATGGCTCTGTTCTGGCTGCTGTCGGGGATGCTGTACGGCGCGATCACGCTCATCGGACCCGTCGCGTCAAAGGAGCCGCCGACTCTCGCGTCGCTGTTTGCAGGCGTGAGCTTTGTGCGCGGCAACCCCGCGATACTGGGCACCATCTCGCTCGATTTATTCGCAGTATTGCTGGGCGGAGCCACCGCGTTACTGCCGATATATGCCCGCGACATCCTGCACACCGGGCCTTGGGGCCTGGGAGTGCTGCGCGGTGCACCCGCCGTCGGCGCTCTGATCATGTCGGGCATGCTCGCCCGCCACGCCATCACGCGGCGCGCCGGCGTGCGAATGTTTCAGGCAGTGATTATTTTCGGCCTCGCGACCATTGTGTTCGCTCTCTCGCACTCGATCGGGCTGTCGGTTCTGGCACTCGCCGTGATGGGTGCAGCCGACACCGTGAGCGTGGTGATTCGTATCGCAATGGTGCAACTATCCACGCCGGACCAGATGCGGGGTCGCGTGGGCGCCGTCAATTATCTGTTCGTCAACGCCTCCAACCAGCTCGGTGAATTCGAAAGCGGCCTGACTGCGGCATTGTTCGGGGCGGTACCGGCAGTCATATTGGGCGGAGTGGGCACGATTGCGATCGCCCTGCTGTGGATGAAGCTGTTTCCCACCCTGCGCGACGTCGAGCGGTTGGAATAGGTTATGGGACGCGCGAAGTCCCGTCGCCGCTGGCGCGTCGATAAGCTCTGGCCGAGCGCGCGCCTGAGGCGTAAATCGTGGCGCGCATTCCGACGTGCGCCGACGTGGGCACAGGCTATGTTCGTCCTGACATTCACCGTGCTACTGTGGTTCGTCCTCAATTGGATGTTCCAGGTCATCCGCAAACCCTCAGAGCTCTTCTTTCCGGTCAGCGGCACCCTCAACAAGACACCCTCTGAGACCTGGCGTCAGTACGCCCCTCTGTTTCGGAAAAACTCCACCCGCGTGATTTCCCCCGAGCTGCTGGCAGCGCTCGCCCAAGTCGAGGGCTCGGGCAATCCGATCGTGCGCACCTACTGGCGCTGGTCATTCAATCCCAGGCCTTTCGACGTGTACCGGCCCGCCTCCAGCGCGGTGGGTATGTACCAGATCACGGACGGAACCTTTGCCGAGGCTAGGCACTTCTGCATACGTGATCATGCGGTCGCAGAGGACGGCCCTTGGAACGACTGGCACTCGTGTTGGTTCAACCGACTGTACACGCGCATTATTCCCGCGCATGCAGTGGAGCTCACCGCGGCCTATCTCGACCGCAGCGTGACGGGCGCGCTTGCGCGCCATCATCTGAAGTCAGTATCGCTCGAGCGCCAAGAAGAACTGGCCGCGTTGATTCATCTGTGCGGCGCCGGTGCAGGTGATGCCTTCGTGCGGCGCGGGCTACGCTTAACCGAGGGCCAGCGCTGCGGGGATCATGAGGCGCGCGGCTATGTCGCGCGCGTGAACGTCATGAAGCGGGTGTTCGAGAGCATCGAAAAGGCAGACTGAGCGGCTTCCTGGACTCTATTCGATGAGAATGGCGCGGAAATCGTTGACGTTGGTCAGCGTCGGCCCCGTGATCACTGAATCGCCAAGGGCCGCGAAGAAACTGTGCGCGTCATTATTGGCCAACATGTCTTTTGGGCGAATGCCGAGCAAGCAGGCGCGGGCGAGTGAGTCGGGCGCGATACACCCCCCCGCTATTTCTTCCTGGCCGTCGACGCCATCCGTGTCACCGGCCAACGCATAAATACCGCCACGCCCCTCGAGCGCAATTGCCAGAGACAGCAGATACTCCACATTGCGGCCGCCACGCCCGGTGCCCCGCACGGTCACCGTGGTCTCACCGCCGCAGAGCAGCACACAGGGTGAGGCGAACGGCTGACCACGTTCGGCAACTTGCAAGGCCACACCCGCAAGCACCTTGCCCACATCCCGGGCCTCACCTTCAATGGCATCGCCGATGATGTACGGCACCAGGCCGGCAGCCCGCGCGATGCGTGCGGCCGCCTCGAGTGCCATCTGCGGCGTCGCAATGATTCGCACGGTGGAATGTGCGAGTCGCACATCGCCGGGCTTGACGGATTCGCCGCTTCCGCTTTCCAAGACCTCGCGCACCGGGTCGGGCAGTTCGATGTGATAGCGGCGCGTGATGGCGAGTGCATCGGCGCAGGTCGTTGGGTCCGCCACAGTGGGTCCGGATGCGATGTCGAGCGGCCGGTCGCCGGGGACATCGGAGATCAGCAGCGAAAGCACGCGCGCGGGATGGCAGGCCGCGGCCAGCCGACCGCCTTTGATAGCCGACAGATGACGCCGCACGCAATTCATTTCGCTGATGGTGGCGCCGCAGGCCAGCAATGCACGATTCACGAATTGCTTATGCTCCAACGTCAGGCCGGCAACGGGCAACGGCAGCAGAGCCGAGCCGCCGCCGGAGAACAAGCACAACACCAGATCCTCCTCACGCAGTGCGCCCACCCGTTCGAGCATGCGTTGTGCAGCGTGCATGCCGGCCGCATCGGGTACCGGATGCGCGGCTTCGACAATGTCAATGCGTTCGCACGGGACAGCATAGCCATAGCGCGTGACCACAAGCCCCGACAATGGACCATCCCAATGTTGCTCGACCACGCGGGCCATGGCTGCCGATGCCTTGCCTGCCCCGACAACGATGAGTCGGCCGCGCGGCGGCGTTGGAAGGTGCGGCGGAACACACAGCGCCGGTTGGGCCGATGCGATGGCGGCATCGAACATTTGCCGCAGTAGAATCCGCGGTTCGTTCAACTTAACCCCTCCCCCGACTTGCACTCATCCAGAGATCTCGCCAACAGCTTCGTCAGCGCATACACCGTGTCAATGTGCGGTGTCGGCGTACCGGTCAATCGCGCCAGTTCCACCACAGAACCCAGCAGCGCATCGATTTCCAGCCTGCGCCCCGCCTCGACATCCTGCAGCATCGAGGTTTTGTGGTGTGCCACTCGCTCCGCAGCGGCGATGCGCTTCTCGAGGGGTACGCGAAACGGGATGCCCAACTTGCCGGCAATGGCCTGCGCTTCGGCCATCATCGCTGCCGCGCCCCCGCGGCTGGGCGGATATTGGCAGATGGCGGCGAGCGTGGCGCGCGACAACGCGCTGATGGGATTACAGGTCAAATTGCCCCACAGCTTCAACCCTGGTTCTCCTAAAGAATCGTCGGCCGGCGGCGGCTTATGAAGCCGCCGCCGTATTCTGCGGGATCGGCTTAACGTAGGGTCGTGAGTATCCTTATATCCTATTGATATCTAATATATTTACAACTAGCGTCCAACATGCGTTGCGCACGCGCTAGATTCACTGCTCCTATAAAGTCTCAGTCAATTGATTTAATGACATTTTTTCTAAAACATAGGCATTCGCAAGGCATGAGTCATCTTGATTCAATCGGCAATTAGAAATTTCAATATTACATATCTGCCGGGGAAAGCTGCCTACAAAGGCCGCGCATTGTGTAATCTCTCCAACGTTAAGTTTTGTTTAGCGTGATTCGCAACGCGTTGAGAAGTAGTAATGCAAACATCGCGGTTTTCGTGCCTCGGCGGATTGTCCCTCGCGCTGCACATAGCCGTCCCGGCATCGCTGTTGCTGGACAGCAGCGCCGGCCCGCCGGCTTGATGGGCTTCAAAAACGCTGCATAGACGCTTTCCGGTCTACACAAACCATTTCGAGAGGACTAATGAATACGATCGCTACCCTGGTACAGCGCACTTCCTCTGCGGCGCCGCTCGCGCTGGCGCCGCTGAATGCGACAAGTCTGCGCGATCAGGCCTATGCGCTTCTTAAGAACGCGATCGCAGATACGGACATATATGACCCGAACCAAGAGCTGCGGTTGGATGAGCGGCAACTGACCACAGCACTCGGGGTAAGCCGGACGCCAATTCGCGAGGCCTTGTCGCTGCTCGAGCAGGAGGGGTTCATTCGCACCATCCCCCGGCGCGGCATCTACATCATTCGTAAATCGAAGCGCGAAATGATCGAGATGATTCAGATGTGGGCTGCGCTCGAGTCCATGGCCGCGCGGCTCGCTACGCAGCACGCCAGCGATGCGGACATCTCAAAGCTGCGGCATTTGTTCGACGAGTTTCAAAACTCACCGCCATCCGAACACCTGGATGAGTATTCTGATGCCAATATCGCCTTTCATACCGCCGTCATTGCACTCGGCGGTTCGCAGACCATCATTGATGCTACGCACAACCTGCTCATTCATGTCCGCGCCATCCGTCGCGCGACAATCTCCCAGAGCGACCGTGCCGCGCGCTCCATTATCGATCACCTGAAAATCATCGAAGCGTTCGAGCGGCGCGACACTGAGCTCGCAGAACGACTTACTCGGCAACACACGCTGGATCTGGCGGCGCATGTCGATCGATTCTGCGACTTCTTAGGCTAATCGCAACCAAATCTGGCAAGTTGCCGGGCCGCGAATCGGCCGGCACCGCTAAATCAGCTGTACCTGGCACCGGGCGTAGCATGTTTTGCCATCGTTCGATCACACGCACCCCACCAATTGCCGGCGGGAACTCCCGGATACTGATAGTTGCGACGCAATTCGCCGTCTTAGGCTGGCGGATGTGACGCACTCGCCACCCGTGCGGACGTTCAAATAATACAAAATGTGCCGATAACTTATGACATTCGGCGCACAAGCGCCCAACGACGGAAGCGCTGAAGGGAATGCCAGGCTAATGAATTCGCTACCCATCGGTCGAACGCCCCTAGGGCATGCCTCGACCGCGGCCGCCGACCAACCGATCCCGGCCCCAGATCCCGTGTTCAGCGGCCTTGCACGGCTGGCCTGCGGGGCTTGCGGAGCCTCGTTCGCCTCGCTGAGGATCATCGGCCATCGCGACGCCTGGTTCACTGCGACGTCGGAACTGCCTTCCGAGACCCTACCGCGGCAAGATCCGTTCGCCCGTTACACGGCGCAGACGGCAGGCCTGTTCGAAGTGCCGGATACGGCTGCTGACGACCGCTTTGGAGAGATCAAGGCGGGGGCCTCACTCGCTATCCGTTCTTATGCCGGATACGCTCTACGCACTGGGGCGGGCGAGGCGGTGGGCACCTTGGCCGTGTATGGGACCGCTGCGCGAGCGCTCTCGCCCGCACAGCGCGACTCGCTGCTGCTGCTCGCCGAGCAGGCAGTGGCCGGCATCGAGTTGCGCTCGCGATTATCCGAATTTGTACTGCTCGCTGCCACGCCCGTTGCGCCGCCGGACACCGCTTCCGCCAGGGCGCTGCTCGACAGCGCCCCGGTCGCCGTCTATCACACGGACGCGGCCGGCAACATGAGCTACAGCAATCCCGAGTACCGCCGCATATTCGGGCTGAAGCCCGATCAGAGTACCGACACATGGGCGCAGCGTGTCCATCCCGACGATCGGGAGCGGATGCAACATTCATGGACGGAGTTCTGCCGACTGCGCATTCCGAGCCGCTTCACTTACCGAACGCTCACCGGCGACGGTGCAGTACGTCATTTCGCCGAGCAAGTGGTTGCCGCAAACGGTGTTCCCGGCTGGGTCGGCACCATCACCGACTTTACCGATTTGGTCGCCGCACGCGACAATTTGCGCCGCGCCGAAACTTTGTTTCGCAATACCTTCGACCAGGCGCCGCTCGGCATCGTGTATGCGGATCGGAGCGGCAAATTCCTGCGCTTCAACCAGGCATTTTGCGTCATGCTGGGTTTTGACCCGAGCGACTTCGCGGACAAGACAGTCGCCGATTTTGGCTGCGCAGAGGATACCATCCGCGTGACGCGCGAACTGGAGCGCCTGTGGAGCGGCGAGATTCAATTCGTGGATCTCGAAAAACGCTACCTGTGCAAGGATGGCCGATTCATCTGGGTTCGCACCACCACCGCGTTGGTCCGCGAGAGCGACGCTACTCCCGAATACTCGGTCGAATTCTTGCGCGATGTCACCGCCCGCAGGGAAGCGGCAGAAGAGCTCGAACGCGTACACAAGCAGCTGATGACCGCTTCGCGCCAGGCAGGCATGGCCGAGGTTGCAACCAACGTGCTGCACAATGTCGGCAACATCCTCAACAGTATTAATATCTCGGCTAGTTTGGTCATCGAACGCATCAAGCAATCCAAGGCGCCTGGGGTCACGCGGCTGGCGGCGCTGCTGCACGACAAGGGTGCAGGCATGGCAGACTTCATCGCCAATGACGAGCGCGGCAAACGCATACCAGAATACTTAGTGTCGCTGGGCGAGCAGCTCAGCAACGATCAGAACATGGCGCTGGAAGAGCTCGCTTCGCTGCGTGACAATCTTGAGCACATCAAGGACACGGTGGCGATGCAGCAAAGCTATGCCAAGCTATGCGGGGTTACGGAGACCATCGCCGTGGTGGATATGGTGGAAGACAGCCTGCGCTTGAATGCCGGGGCATTCGTGCGCCATGGGGTTTCCTTGCAGCGCGAATTCGCCGACGTGCCCGATATCACGGTCGATAAGCATAAGGTGCTGCAGATCCTCGTGAATCTTGTACGCAATGCCAAGTATGCGTGCGATGAATCAGGCAGGTCGGACAAACTCATTACGCTGCGCATCGAAGCGGCGCCCGCCGCAGTGCGAATCAGCGTCATCGACAATGGCGTCGGCATCGCCGCGGAGAACATGCCGCGTCTGTTCACTCACGGCTTCACCACCCGCGCCTCCGGGCATGGCTTCGGGTTGCACAGCGGGGCACTCGCAGCCCAGGAACTCGGCGGCTCCTTGCGGGTTTACAGCGACGGCCCAGGCCAGGGCGCAAAGTTCACGCTCGAACTACCCTGCAGCCCCAAGGCAGACTGAGCGTGCCCAACATCACCCCACTTGCCAACCGGCGCATTCTCATCATCGACGACAACGCGGCTATTCATCTGGATTTTCGCAAGGTTCTGGGCGCCCACGCCGAGCATTCCGCTCAGGACGCGCTCGATGTGCTGGAAGCAAATCTTTTTGGCGACCCTGCGCGTCCGGCGACGCGACCCAATTTCGAGATCGACTCCGCGCATCAGGGCGAGGAAGGCGTGGCGATGGTGAGCCAGGCGCTGCGTGAAGGACGCTCCTATGCAATGGCTTTCGTCGACATGCGCATGCCGCCGGGCTGGGACGGCCTTAAAACCATCGAGCGGCTTTGGACTACGGATCCCGACGTGCAGGTCGTCATCTGTTCGGCGCACACCGATTACGACTGGACCGAGGTCGTCCAGCGGCTCGGCCACTCCGACAAGCTATTGGTGTTGCGCAAGCCCGCTGAACCGATTGAAGTACTGCAATGCGCCACGGCGCTGAGCCGCAAATGGGAGAACGATCGCCTGGTGAGGGACCAAATGCTGCGCCTCGAGGAAGTGATCACCGCGCGCACCCGAGGTTTGGAGGCCGCTAATTCGCAGCTGCGGCATCTCGCCACCCATGACGTGTTGACGGGGCTGCCCAATCGCGTTCTGCTGGACGATCGTTTGCAGCAGGCCATCGCGCATGCAGACCGCGACATGAGGTCCTTCGCGTTGCTGATATGCGACCTCGACCGCTTCAAGCTCATCAATGACTCCTTGGGCCATCGCGCCGGCGATGAACTGCTTCAAGAAGTCGCGCGCCGGCTCTCCACCGTGGTGCGCACAGCCGACACCGTGGCGCGCTTCGGCGGCGATGAATTCGTGCTGATCGGCACCTCCGTCTCCGACGCCGAGGACGCCGCAGGTCTCGCCTCCCGGGTGATGGATGTTCTGCAGGCGCCGGTACGTATCGCGGCCATCGACATACACACCTCGCCCAGCATCGGCATCGCGATGTATCCGGATGACGGCACAACCGGCCAGGCACTGCTGGCGCACGCGGATGCTGCCATGTATTCGGCCAAACAGCGCGGCCGCGGCAATTTTCGACACTACGAGCCGGGCATGCATGCAGGCAGTGAAGATCGGGTGCAGTTGGAAAGCGATTTGCACAACGCAGTGGCACTGAATCAGTTCGAGCTGTACTACCAGCCGAAGGTCGATACGCAAACCGGCGAGGTGCGCAGCGCCGAGGCGTTGATCCGATGGATGCATCCCGTTCGCGGCATGGTTTCACCGGCGGATTTCATTCCGCTGGCCGAGGAATGCGGTCTGATCGGTGCCATCGGCGGCTGGGTGGTCCGCGAGGCCTGCCGGCAGGCGCGCGCCTGGCAGGACGACGGCGTGCCGCCACTACGGGTATCGGTTAATTTGTCCGCCTCACAGTTCCGCGACAGCGGGCTGGTCGACAGCATTCGCCGCGCGCTCGATGACGCCGGGCTGGAAGCCCGCTATCTGGAAGTTGAACTCACCGAAAGCGCCGTTATGAGCGATCCCGAGCAATCGATTGCCATTCTTGAGCACCTAAGCGCCATGGGAGTGCTGGTGTCGGTGGACGATTTCGGCACCGGCTATTCCAGTATGAGTTATTTGCGGCGTTTCCCCATCGACAAGCTGAAAATAGATCGGGTCTTCATCGATGAAATCGTGAGCCGCCCGGAAGATGCCTCGATTGTTCGCGCCATCGTCTCACTGGCGCACAGCTTGCGGCTCAAGGTCGTCGCCGAAGGGGTGGAAACCCCAGCCCAGCTAGATTTTCTGAAAATGGCCGGCTGCGATGAATATCAGGGCTATCACTTCAGCCGCCCAGTGTCCGCGGTGGATTTTGAACGTCTGATCCGCAGTGCCCACGCCAGCGATGTGCTCACGGATGAGGATGCCGCTCGCACCCACAGCAAACTCTCCTACATTCGCAAATCCTCTCCTTAGCCCGCCCGCGCCATGTCGGCGCAATCCTACATTCGCGGCGGTCAGTCACCCATTAAGGGGACGAGGTGCACGCTGTATAGTCGTCTAATAGACTGACGGTTATTGGGAGTTGAGAAAATGTCACTGAAGCCCTTAATTCGCTCCGTCCTCGTGGCCCTCGCGTTGCTGGCGTTGCCGGCGGTGTCGACGGCACAGGTGTCGCTGAGCATATCCGTCAATGTTCCCCCGCCTGAATTGCCGGTTTACGAACAACCGCCCATTCCCGGCGATGGATACATTTGGACGCCGGGCTATTGGGCGTGGGGCGACGATATTCAGGATTACTTCTGGGTGCCCGGCACCTGGGTACTCGCTCCCCAACCTAACTACCTATGGACACCGGGCTACTGGGGTGCCAGCGAGGGGGCCTTGTTCATTTGGCATAGCGGCTATTGGGGTCCTCACGTCGGCTTCTATGGCGGCGTCAACTACGGCTACGGTTACGGCGGCGAGGGCTACGGCGGTGGTTACTGGCAGGGCGGGCGCATGTATTACAATCGCTCCGTCAACAATATCAACAACGTTCAGATCACCAATGTCTACAACCGAACCGTGATCAACAATGTCACGGTGAATCGCGTCAGTTACAACGGTGGCGACGGCGGCATCCGGGCTAGGCCGAGTGCAGCCGATTACAGAGCCGGCCGCGACCGACACATTAACGATACTCCGGTGCAGCGCGAGCACGTTCAGGCCGCGCGCGGCAACCCTGTGCTGCGCGCCAGGGAGAACAATGGTCGCCCGCCCATTGCCGCCACGCCGAAGCCCGGCAATTTTTCGGGAGCCGGAGTGGTAGCAGCCAAGCCGGTTGCCGAAGGCGATCGGGGACCACAGCAGCGAGGCGGCCGGCCCGACAACCGGGGCGCAGGGCAATCCGAGAACCGCGCCGCGCAACCCGACAGGCGCCAGGAGCAACGCACGCCGCAAGGCAACCGTCAGAGCAGCAATCCCGCAGCAATGTCGAGTGAGGGCGCTGCGCCACGGCCAGCAGTTCAGCAACGCACGCCGCAAGGCAACCGTCAGAGCAGCAATCCCGCAGCAATGTCGAGTGAGGGCGCTGCGCCACGGCCAGCAGTTCAGCAACGCCCGCAACCCGAACAAGCCCAGCAACCGCGGCAGCAGCAACAGCGACCGCAGGAGCAGAGACAGCAGCAGCAGCGGGAAGCGCCGCCACAGCAGCAGAGACAAGCGCAGCCTCAGCAACAGCAACAGCAACAGCAACAGCAACAGCAACAGCAACAGCGACAGCCGCAGCAGCAAGCGCAGCCTCAGCGACAGCCGCCGCCGCAGCAGCAAGCGCAGCCACAGCGGGGCCCGCCGCCGCAACGCGAGGCCCCGCGCCCCGCAGATCCGCGCCAACAGGATCATGAGCGTCATTAACCACGACCTGGCCGCACATCAATTCTCTACTACAGTAGAGAGTCATGTGGCGGTGCTCGATTACACGCTCCATGACAAGGTGATGTCGATAACGCACACCAACGTACCGCCCGCGATTGAAGGGCGAGGCATTGCTGCAGAATTGATGGGCGCCGCTATCACCGCTGCGGTTGCAGATGGGTGGACGGTCAATCCCTTATGTTCCTATGCCGTGGCGTATTTGCGCAGACATCCAATCGATCCCGAGCGACAACATGTCGAGGATCTATTGGACGAAGCGCTCGACGAGTCCTTTCCGGCGAGCGATTCTCCCTCCGTCGGCGGATCTAGTTAGGCCGGAAGCATGGGGCGGCCTTCGTGCGCCACCAGCAGGTCGTGCATGTCGTTGGCATGCTCTTCTTCAACGGTCAATATGCCCTCCAGCATGGAGCGCGTGCCCGGGTCATCATTGCCGAAATAGCGGATGAGTTCCCGGTAGTGATCCACCGCGATACGTTCGGCGATCAAATTTTCCTTGATCATTTCGATCAAATTTTCCGCATTGCCATATTCTGAAGCCGCGCGCGTTGCCAAGCCGGCCGGATTGAAGTCGGGCTTGCCACCGAGTTGGTTGATGCGCTCGGCCACCTGATTCATGTGCCCCGCCTCCTCCTTGGCATGCTGCGCAAATTCAGCCTTGACGCCTTCGCTGGATATACCGGTCGCGGCAACCGCGTGCATGGTGTATCGCAGTACACAAACAATTTCGGTCGCCAGCACGGCTTGCAGAATTTCGATGGTTTTCTTCACATCCCCTTGGTACGTGAAAGTCACCCCACCGGTCTGAATATTTTTCCGTGCCCGCTCGCGCAAGGTCTTCACGTCGGTAAGAAAAGGTTGGGCCACGGTCTTATCTTTGGTCACTGTGTTCTCCTGAACGGCGATGCGTCGGTCCTTATTTATACACCGTCGCGCCCCATGCAATCAAAGAACCTTGAGCTTTCGGGCGTCAGCCGTTGACTTCAGCCACTGTCAGATTTACGCCGACAGGGCTGCATCCAAAGCAATTACCAGCGGTCCCAACTTCGGCGGGCTGGCTTCAAACGATGGCGTAATACCGTGCTCGCGTAACGCCCTCGAACACACCGGTCCAATGGATGCGATCACTAAGCGATTCAATTGCTCTGCCAGTTGCGATGACCGGCCGCTACGCTGGGCAATCTCGTATAAATTGTGAATCTGCACGGCACTGGTGAACACCACAGCATCGACGCTGGACCGCGCCAAACCTTGCAAAAGCTCATCCAAGGGCCGGGTATCCGCCGGCAACGCCCACCGGTAAGTGGCGATCTCCTGTACTTCCGCACCGCGCCGCTCCAGCGTTTCGCGCATCAGCTTATTTGCTGCCCCGTAACGCTGCACCAATACTCGAGCGCCTTGCATGGGCATGTCCGCCACCGCCGCTAGCACAGTCTCCGTGGTGAACGGTGTGGCGGCGCGTATGTCTATACGCACTCCACGTGTGTTCAATTCGCCGACCGGCTTCGGTCCGCGTACTACCACTACGGAGGCGGCCAGCCTTTGCAGCAATTCATCTGTCAGGCCTGCAGAATCGGTGGCCTGAAAGAGGCCGCGTGTACCAACACCGGTTTGAAAAATGACAACCTTGAAAGGAGTGATGCGCCACTGCGCCAACAATTCGGCCACGGCCTTTGGATCGACGTCCGGCACTTCCTCGAGCGCCGGCGCCAGCATGGGGATGCCGCCGCGGCGTGCGATTAGTTCGCCCAAATGTGCCCCGGTGCGAGTCTCGAGAATCGCCACGACTTTGGATTTCATAGTCCGGCTATTCAACCATGCCGCAGCGGCGCTTGCAGCGCGAATCGTGGCAAACGCCTAAACTGTGTCGATGCCCGTCCGCTCAAAATCCTTGTCCGCCCTGTCAGCACTGTGCGCCTTGGCATTGCTGCCCGCAGGCCGCGTCACCGCAGGCGCCGCCGCGCCGGCAGCCTCCGAAGACACCCGTAATGCTTTCGTCGCAGCCATGCAGCGCGTGCGCCAAAATCTGCCGGATATGCCCGATTCTGCGGCACTGAATACCTACGTAATCCACGACTACCTAGTGGCCGCCAGGCTGCGTCGCGACCTCACGCAAAGGCCCGATGAGTCTGTGGACAGCGCTATTGATTCTTTTCTTCAAGCGCACTCCGGACAGCCGGTGGCGAGGGGCCTGCGGCAAAACTGGCTGGTGAGCCTGGCGGAGCGGCGCCGTTGGGACCAGTTCCTGCCTCGTTCGGTGGATGTAACCGATCCTCTGCTAGTCTGCGACCGCCTACAGGGACGCTTGGCTACCGGTGACACCGAAGGCTTAGGCACCGCCGCACTGGCACGCTGGATACTGCCCCTAACACCCATGCCGGAGTGTAACGACGCATTCGCATGGTTGCGCCAACAGAATCTCATAACCTCAGCGCTGGCGGAAACCAAGGTTCGCGCTGCGCTCGCGGCCGGCAACCCACGCCTGGCGCGCTCATTCATGGCCGATGTGCCGGTGGCGCGAACTGCAGCATTGCTCCAGTGGTCGGACCTGCTGGACACGCCAAAGTCTGCGCTAACGGTATTGGCGACTCACGCTGCGCTGCCGGTGGAACCGGATGCGCTCGCCACCGGCTTCGATAAACTTGCCCGTATTGATTCCGCTGCCGCCGCGGAGTTGCTGCCTCAACTGCTTGCCCGCAGAGAGCTGGCCCCCGAGCTTAAGTGGCGGCTGCAGCGCACCGCGGCGCTCGACGCCGCCTACGATCACGATCCACAGGCCGCATCGAAATTTGACAGCCTGCCTGCAGACGCCGTCGACGCTCAAGTCGAGGAATGGCGCGTGCGCGCGGCATTGTGGAGCGGCGACTATGGGCAGGCTCTCGGCTGGATCGAACGCATGCCCGCGACTCTGGCAACGCAGCCGCGCTGGCGCTACTGGCGCGCCCGTGCCCTGGCGGCAACGGCGGGAGCTGAGGCGGCGGCGCCGCTATTCGCCGAGATCGCAGGTCTGCGGGATTACTACGGTTATCTTGCGGCCGACCGCCTGCATCGCCCCTACCGCTTAAATGCGCGACCCTCGCCGGACGACGTCAATACGCAGACTGCGATGGCTGCCGACGCCGGCTTCATTCGCGCGCACGAATTGTTTGCCTGCGCCATGACTGACGAGGCAGGCGTGGAATGGGCTGCGGTGCTGGGCAACGCCGACCCCGCCGCCAAAGTTCAAGCCGCGCATCTTGCCTCCCGTTGGGGTTGGTATGCGCAGTCGATCGCCACGCTGGCGCAAGCCGCGGAATGGGACGATGTTCGCCTACGCTACCCACGCCCGTTCCCCGAGGACGTTTCTGAGGGCGCCCGTTTGGCGGACGTGCCGGCGGATTGGCTCTGGGGAGTCATGCGTCAAGAAAGCCTGTTTCGCAAAGATGCTGTCTCGCGCGCCGATGCCCGCGGGCTGATGCAGATGCTTCCCTCCACGGCTGCCGCTGTAGCCCGCCGCTGGCACCTTGCACCTCCTGGCAGGGAGGGTTTATTTGATCCCTCCCAGGCGGTGCCGTTGGGAGCCGTGTATCTGCGCGAATTGCTCGATCGCCATTCCAGCCAGCTGATTTTGGCACTCGCCGCCTATAACGCCGGCGCGGTGCCGGTGGCTCGCTGGCGACCGCCGAAATCCATGGACCCCGACGTTTGGATGGAGAACATTCCATATACCGAGACTCGCGCTTATGTACAGCATATTCTCGAACACATCGTCGCCTTCGCCTGGGTACGCGACGCCGAACCGCCGCGCCTGGACGCGCTCATGCCCACGGTGGCGCCGGTGCTGTGATAATTCATTCAATCGAACTAAACTTCAGGCCACCAAAAAACACGAGGATCGATGATGACCAACCAGTCCGCACCTCCCACTCGAATCAAATGCATGGCCGCCATGGCGTTATGTAGCGGCCTTACGGCGCCGCTCCTGGCCGACACCGTCGTGGTGAGCGCCGATCATATGGTGGATGTGTTGACGGGGCGCGTTGTCGATCACCCGCAAATCACCGTGGTCGACGGCCGCATCACGGCGCTCGCCGCCCAGGGGTCCGCCATAACGCCGGGCGCGCGCCGTGTCGATCTCGCCGGCATGACCTTATTGCCTGGACTGATCGACATGCACACCCACATCACCTCCGATCCGCGCTACAGCGGCTATCGCGGACTGGAATTTACCGACAATTTCTGGACCGTCGTCGGCGTAGCGAACGCGCGAAAGACCGTCGAGGCCGGCTTCACCACCATCCGCAACGTGGGCTCCAGCAACTACGACGATGTGGCCATCAAACAGGGCATTGAGCAGGGCTTCGTACCGGGGCCGCGCATTGTTCCAGCAACCTATGCCATCGGCGCCACCGGCGGTCATTGCGACGACACGGAATTTCCGCCGTCCATTTCGGTGCCCGCACCGGCGGTGGCCAACGGCGCCGCCGACATTCGCGCAACTGTGCGCAAGCTGCGCAAGTACGGCGCAGAAGTGATCAAGTTCTGCGGCACCGGCGGCGTCTTCTCCAAGACCGATACCGTGGGTGGACAACAATACGATCTTACGGAAATGAAAGCGCTCATCGATGAAGCCCACATGCTGGGTTTGCGGGTCGCGGTGCACGCCCATGGAGCGGCCGGGATCAATGACGCCATACGAGCGGGTGTCGATACCGTCGAGCATGCCAGCCTCGCGGATACAGAATCCTTCGCGCTGGCCAAGCAGCATGGCACTTGGTTCTCGATGGATATCTACAATGACGACTACATCATGGCGGAAGGCGAAAAAAACGGCGTGTTCAAGGAATCGCTGGAAAAAGAGCGCATGATCGGCTTGAAGCAGCGACAGACTTTTCAGGCGGCCGTCAAGGCCGGCGTCAGGATGGTTTTTGGCACCGACGCGGGCGTGTATCCGAATGGCAATAACGCGCGCCAGTTCGCCACCATGGTCAAGTGGGGAATGACGCCGATGCAGGCGATCCAGGCCGCCACTGCCAACGCTGCGGAAGCCCTCGGCCGCAGCGCTGATGTCGGCGCGATCGCTATCGGCCGTTACGCCGATTTGATTGCAGTGGCGGGTGACCCACTCGCCGACGTTACTCGCCTGCAATCCGTAGCCTTTGTCATGAAGGGGGGCGATGTGGTTAAGGCGCCTACCCCATAGGCCGAAAATTAATTTCCGCCGATCAGACCTGCCGTCACGTTGATGGCAAACCCGAGGATCGACGCGTTGAAAAGAAAAGAGATCAGCGTGTGTGCCAATACCCATTTGCGCACGCCGGCCTCCTGAGTCGAAACATCCGCAGTCTGGCAAGCCGCAGCAATGGTGAAGGAGAAGTAGGCGAAGTCCCAGAATACGGGCATGGGGGTCTCGGGGAAACGCAATGGGCGGCTGCCCTCCTTCGCGCTATAGAAGCAATCGGCGTAGTGAGTCGTGAACATGGCCGGTACGAGTAACCAGGAATTGACCAGCGTGGCGGCCGCCAGCGCGAAGTGAGCGACCCGGGCGACGCCCGCCGCCTGTCTCATGCTCGCCAGCGGCACGATGATGGCCACCAGGCTGAGCAGCGCCGCCACGATGACCACCACCAGAATGATGGGCGCCGAGGCGTCTTCTTCAATGTACTTGGTGCAGATCTGTTCCGCGGTCAGGCTCATCATCCAGATGAACATGAGCCCCAGAAACAGCGTGGCGCCGCAATTCCAACCGACGAGCACGCGGTTCATCGTCGACCAATCCGCCGGCAGCAGAAAATAAAAAACGCTGCCGACAGCCACAGAGATCCACAGCCGCGGATGGTAGTACACGAGGTCTTTCATTGCAGCCAACGACAGTCTTGCGGACTACTTGGTTTCTTTAGCGACCAAGTATTTCACGAGTTCGACCAGCGCATCGTTGCCGCCGGCGGACTCGACATTTACGCGATACTTGCCGTTCACGATGATGGTGGGGGTGCGATCCACCTTGTATGCCTGAATCAATCCCTCGGCCTTGCGAACCTCGACGTCCACCGCAAATGACTTGGAGGCGGCCATGAATTTCTCGATGGGCACGCCGGCTTGGTTTTTGTAGAACTTTGCGGCATCCTCGATGGTTGGCAGACGACTCTTGATCCCCCGGGTCGCCGGGTCTATCACGGCCAACTCATTGGTCTGCCACACGGCCTTGAACATGGCATCGTGGGTCTGCTCCGCCACACCGAGATTCTGTGCGGTGAGATAGGCGAGCTGAAACATCGGCCAGTCCTCGCTGGGATTGAACGCGGCCGGCAGATAATTAAGCACGGCATTAGGCGGCAGGCCGGCCTTCAATTTGTGCATTGTGGGCACAAATAAATTGCAGGCCGGGCAGGCATAGGAGAACACCTCGGTCACCTCCACCTTGCCGGCAGGCAGCGTCGTCACGTGCGGCGGCACGATCAAGAAATAGTTGACGCCCTCGGTCCATGTGGGTGCGCTGCGCACGGGTGCGCAAATGGCAAATATCAGCACGGCCGCCAATGCGGCGCAATTCAGTAATTTCATCAAGACTCCTTTGAGGTGCACGCTGCAGCCTAATTTGAACCCAGTTGTGCGAGCCTGTCGAGAACAATGCGCGCCGCCCCCTCGGCGCCCTCTTCAGCGGCCAGAGTCTCGCCGACCCGCCGCGCGCACGCCGCATAGCGGCTCTCGCCGAGCAACTGAACGAAGGCACGGCTCGCCGACGCGGCACGGTAACGGCTCGGCGACAATACCTGCGCCACTCCCAACCGCTCGGCCCGTGCGGCATTGTCGAGCTGATCGGCGAAGTACGGCACTATCAAGTGCGGACGGCCCGAATTCAGTGCCTGCGCCAGGGTACCGATGCCGCCGTGATGAACAATAGCAGCGGCGCGCGGGAACAGCTGCGAGTGCGGCGCGTACGGGCAAGCAAATACATCCGGCGAATTCAATTGAGCAAATTCGCGGGTGGTCAGTTCACCCACCAGCAGTACGGCGCGCCTGCCCAGCGATCGTGAAGCAGAGACGCTTTCCCGATAAAAACCTCCCGGACTGTTGACCACCAAACTGCCGAGAGTGAACACCAGCGGCGCCGAGCCCGCATCCAGGAAGTCGCGCAACTTGGGATCCAGGCCGGTGGCTAGCCCATTCTCGCTGTCAAAAGTGGCGAAACCCACGATCGAAGTTGGCTGCGGATAGTCGGGCTGCACCTCGCCAAGCAGCCTCGAATACAATCCGATGGCGCCCCCGCTAGAGAATTGTCCGTCGAATAACGGATCCTGTGCCGCGGGCGGCAAGCCTAGGTCGGCGCGCAGGGCATGCAGTGGCCCAAACACGGTATTGACAGCCTTCTTGAGCAGCCACAGTGCGTGGCGAGTCGGAGTGGGGCCGAATTCTCGCAACGTCGCGCTCAGCCACCCAAATCCTGGCAGTAGCGGCGGGTCATAGGACGAAAGGAACATCATGGGCTGCAATACCACTGCAATCCATGGGATTCCGCGCTTCTCGGCGGCGAGCCTTGCGCCAAATCCCAAGCTGCTCGGCAACACCAGGTCGGCGCCCGCGGTCGCCGCCATCATGTCTTCGTAGGCCACCCTGAGATAGGGAAGAACCAACTTGCGAAACAAAAAGTCGTTGCGCTGCACGACGCGGCGGACGAGTTCGGAGCGGCTCATGCCTAGGTCACGCTGCAACTCCTCGAACGCAGGCCTAAGCGAGTGGAACCCAAGGCCGGCGGCCTCTACCTTGCTCCGGTATTCCGCCGCGCTGGCGATCAGCACGTTCACGCCATGAGCGCTTAGAGCCTGCCCCAGCGCGATAAAAGGATGCAGGTCGCCCAGCGAACCAACGGTGGCGAGGACTACCTTGTGGCGCAATGTTTTCGCATCTCTGATCGATGGCGCATGCGATACTGCCGTTCCGTATTGGATAAAGCTACAGCCCTTATGCCATGATGGCTGGATATTATGCGCAGCGCGCAGCGGCCGGACTTATTGTTACCGATGGCACCTCGCCTTCGCCGAACGGCCTTGGTTACCCGCGGATCCCCGCTGACGAATGAACTATCGGCACTCGGGCCGCTCTATTTGCATGTGCTGGATCACGCTGCGCCGGGTCCGCCGCCCGTGCCTGCCGAATTAAAGAAAACTTTTCGCAGCCGTTTCACGGGCACATTCATACTAGCCCGCCCTCGCGACATGAGTTCGTGCATCGAGGAATGTCGTTATAGTTTGATCAAAGCGCCCGGGCGCGGCACCGGATGGTGAAGTGTGAAGAAGTGTTAAACGATCCCTTAGATACTGAATCCCGCGCGCAGCCGCCTGGTCCCGCGGCCTTCGTTCGCAGGCATTGGATTGCACTGCTGGTCACAGTCGTCGTCATAGCATTGATGATTGTATTATTTACCTACCTGCGTCATAAGCAGCCGGACCCCGCGGCCGTGGGTGGACGCGGCGGCCAGAATGGTCCGGTTGCCGTGTCCGTAGCAACCGCTGCATCCGGCAATATTCAGCTGCGTATCCCCGCGCTCGGGACCGTCACCCCGCTCGCCACGGTGACCGTCAGGACACAAATCAGCGGGGTCATGCAGAAAATCCTTTTCACGGAAGGTCAAACCGTGAAGCAAGGTGACTCACTGGCACAAATCGATCCCCGCCCTTACGAGGCGGCGCTACAGCAGATGCAAGGAAACTTGCGGCGCGACCAGGCGCTCTCGGCGAACGCAAAGTTGGATCTGGCGCGATATGAAGGATTGGTCAAGGAAGATTCGGTCGCTCAACAACAGCTCGACACCCAGCGTGCACTGGTCGATCAGTACAAGGGCACGATCGAAGCAGACGAGGGACAGGTACAAACGGCCAAGGTGAATTTGTCGTATACGCACATCACGGCGCCCGTCACCGGTCGCGTCGGGTTGCGCCAAGTCGATCAAGGCAATTACGTCACACCCGGCGATGCGAACGGTATCGTCGTGATTAATCAGCTTCAGCCCATCACCGTCATCTTCTCGATTCCCGAAGACAATGTGACCTCGCTGATGCGACGCCTGCATGCCGGCGGCCCCCTGGTAGTGGAAGCATATGACCGGGGCAACAGCACCAAACTGGCCGATGGCACGCTGCTCACCGTCGATAATGAAATCGACGTCACCACCGGAACAGTGAAGTTGCGCGCGCAATTCGCCAATGCCGATGGGCTGCTGTTTCCGAACCAGTTCGTCAATATCCAGCTGCTGCAGGAGCTGCTGCAGAACCAAATCGTCATCCCGAATGCCGCGGTGCGCCGCGGCGCACCCAACGGAATCGTCGGCACGTTCGTCTACGTGGTGAATTCCAATGACACGGTCAAGGTACGCCCGGTGACCTTGGGCGTGGTCGACGGCGAGCGCGTCGCCATAACCACCGGCCTCGCCGCCGGCGAGATTGTCGTTACCGAAGGCGGCGACCGCTTACGCGACGACGCCAAAGTGCTGCTGCCGAACGCAACACCCAAATCCGGCACCCGCGCTGTTGCCGGCGCGCAGCGCCAGCGAACTCAACACAAACCCACGCAATGAGTGCTACCGCAGCCGTGCACCTGCCTGCGTCCAGATGAATCCCTCACGCATATTCATTCTGCGCCCGGTCGCCACCACCTTGCTGATGGTTGCGATCTTGATCACCGGCGCAATCGCGTATCTGCAGCTGCCCTTATCGGCGCTGCCCGAGGTGTCCTACCCGACCATTCAGGTTCAGACCTTCTACCCCGGCGCCAGTCCCGAAGTTATTACGTCTGCGATAACGGCACCGCTGGAGAAGCAATTCGGCCAAATGCCCGGCCTCTCACAAATGTCCTCGACCAGCTCGGCCGGCGCGTCGGTGATCAACCTGCAGTTTTCACTGGCGCTCGCCATCGATGTTGCCGAACAACAGGTGCAGGCGGCCATCAGCGGGGCGCAGAACCTTCTGCCGCAGGATTTGCCCGCGCCGCCGATTTACGCCAAGGTGAATCCCGCCGACGCGCCGGTATTGATTCTGGGGCTGACCTCGAAGGTGATGCCTCTTAGCGAAGTTGAGGACCTCGCCGACACGCGTATTGCCCAAAAGATTTCTCAGATCAAAGGCGTTGGGGTGGTCAGCATCAGCGGCGGCCAGCGGCCCGCAGTTCGCGTGGTCGCAAACCCACGTGCCATGGCGGCTTACGGCCTGAATCTCGATGATTTGCGCACCACCGTCAGCAACGCCAACCAGAACGGCCCGAAGGGCACCTTGGATGGCCCCAGCGTCGCTTACACCGTCAATACCAACGACCAGATCAGAAACGCTGGCGACTACGGCAACGTTGTCGTGGCCTACAAGAATGGCGCAGCGGTGCGCCTGAAGGACGTGGCTACTCTGGTGTCGGGGGCCGAAAACAACAAGCTTGGCGGATGGATGAACTCCGTCCCCGCATTGATCCTTAACGTGCAGCGCCAGCCGGGCGCAAACGTAGTCGATGTGGTCAATAGGATCCGCGACCTTTTACCCGCGCTGCAAGCCTCCCTGCCGTCCGGCGTCGATCTCGCCGTCCTCACCGATCGCACGACCACGATCCGAGCGTCGGTGGCCGACGTTCAATTCGAGCTGGTGCTTTCCGTGGTGCTGGTGGTGCTGGTGATTTACCTGTTCCTGCGCAATGTCCCGGCCACCATCATTCCCAGCCTGTCCGTGCCGCTGTCGCTGATCGGCACCTTCGCCGTCATGTACCTGGCGAACTTCAGCCTGAATAACTTATCGTTGATGGCCTTGACCATCGCCACTGGGTTCGTCGTCGACGATGCCATCGTGATGATCGAGAATATTTCACGCTACATCGAACGCGGCGAACCGCCGCTGAAGGCCGCTCTCAAAGGCGCCGGACAGATCGGCTTTACCATCATATCGCTGACCGTCTCGCTTATCGCCGTGCTCATCCCGTTGCTCTTCATGCAGGATGTGGTCGGGCGCTTGTTTCGCGAGTTCGCCGTGACCCTGGCCGTCACCATTCTCATCTCGGCAGTGGTGTCGCTCACGCTCGTGCCCATGATGTGTGCGAAGCTTCTGAAGCATCGACCTGCTGCCGACCAGCAGCACGGCTCGGGTACCGGACGCTGGTTCGCCGCCGTGGTGGAATGGTACGGGCGCAGGCTCACTTGGGTGCTCGATCGCCAGAAATTGACCCTATGGGTGGCGACTGCAACCGTGGCCTTGACCGCAATTCTCTACGTACTTATTCCTAAAGGTTTTTTCCCCGATCAGGATACGGGACTAATTCAAGGAGTCTCCGAAGCCACCCAATCGGTCTCCTACGCCGCCATGGCCGAGCGGCAACAGGCATTGGCGGCCGCCATACTCAAGGATCCGGACGTCGTGAGTCTGTCCTCCTTCATCGGCGTCGACGGCAACAATGTAACGCTCAACAGCGGGCGCTTCCTGATCAACTTGAAACCGCGGGCACAGCGCAGCTCCAACGTGGCCGACGCCATTCGCCGGCTGCGGGCGGATACTGCCGACATCGCGGGCGTCACCCTGTACATGCAGCCGGTTCAGGATCTCACGCTCGACACGACCATCAGCCGTACCCAGTATCAATTCATTCTGGAGAGCGCCGACGCCGCGGCCCTGGCGGCGTGGACCCCGCAGCTGCTGGATGCGTTGCGCGCACGACCCGAACTCGCCGACGTCGTCAGCAACGAGGAAAACAACGGCCTGGCGGCATACATCACCATCGACCGCGACAGTGCTGCACGTCTCGGCATCAGCGTGGGCACTGTCGACAACGCGCTGTACGACGCCTTCGGGCAGCGTATCGTCTCCACAATTTTCACCCAGTCGAATCAATACAGAGTCATTCTCGAAGCCGATCCGGCCGCGTATCAATCCGTTGATTCGCTTGCCTCCATCTACGTGCCCTCGGCCGGCGGCGGCCAGGTGCCGCTGTCTGCCATTGCCAAGGTGGCCATCGAAACCCGGCCTTTGCTCATCAATCATTTGGCGCAATTTCCATCGACTACGGTGTCGTTCAATTTGTCCGCAAACACTTCGCTCGGCGCAGCAGTGAAGGCGATCGAGAGCGCTGAACGCAGCATCGGCATTCCGGCGAGCATTCAAACGACGTTTCAGGGAGCGGCGCTTGCCTTCCGCAGCAACCTGTCGAATGAACTGCTCTTGCTGGTGGCCGCGGTGCTCGTCATGTACATCGTGCTCGGCGTGCTGTACGAGAGCTTCATCCATCCCATCACGATTCTCTCGACGCTGCCGTCGGCGGGAATCGGCGCACTCCTCGCGCTCATGATCGCCGGCGACGACCTGACCATCATCGCCCTCATCGGAATTATTCTTCTGATCGGCATCGTGAAAAAGAACGCGATTTTGATGATCGATTTCGCTGTGGTGGCGGAGCGCGATGAAGGGTTGTCCGCCCGCGATGCGATCTACAAAGCATGCATGCTGCGCTTCCGGCCGATACTCATGACGACGGTGGCTGCGATATTCGGCGCCCTGCCTCTGATGTTCGGCACGGGCACGGGGTCGGAGCTGCGCCATCCGCTCGGCATCAGCATCGTGGGAGGATTGCTGGTGAGCCAGGTGCTCACCTTGTTCACCACGCCGGTGATCTACCTGGCATTCGACCGCATCGCCGTCCGTGTGCGCGGACCTAAGGCGGCACCCGCCGCCGCCGACGGCAGCTTGGTAGACAGCGCCACGTGAATATCTCCGCCCCGTTCATTCACCGCCCCGTGGCCACCATACTGCTAACCATCGGTGTGGCGTTATGCGGCGGCGCCGCCTTTGTCATGCTGCCGGTGGCGCCGTTGCCGCGCATCGACGTGCCGGCGATCTTCGTTTCAGCCACGCTGCCGGGAGCCAGCCCCGAGGTGATGGCGAGCACGGTGGCCACTCCCTTGGAGCGGCACTTGGGCGCGATCTCCGACGTCGACGACATGACCTCCTCGAGCAGCGTCGGCACCTCGAATATTCAGCTGACTTTCGGAGCCGACCGTGACATCGACGGCGCGGCGCGCGACGTGCAAGCCGCCATTGTCGCCGCCCATGCCGACCTGCCGTCTTCGCTCACGCGCAACCCCTCCTACCGCAAGCTCAACAGCGCCCTATTCCCAGTCATGGCCATCGCCATGACCTCGGATGTACTCACGCAGGGACAGATCTACGATGCCGCAGACGCGGTCATCTCACAGCGCCTGTCGCAGCTGCCGGGAGTCGGCGGAGTCAATGTCAACGGCAGCGCGCTGCCGGCCGTGAGGGTCGAGATCAATCCGCTGTCGCTATCCAAGTACGGCATCGGACTGCAGGACGTACGCGCGGCCATTTCCAATTCGAACGCCAATGCGCCTAAGGGGGCGATCGAATCGGACGCTTTGCACTACCAGATCTACACCAACGACAACGCGCGCGATGCCGGCCCGTACCGCAATCTCATCATTGCCAATCGCAATGGCTCCACGGTGCGGCTCGGCGACGTCGCACGCGTGCTGGACATGCAGGACGGCGCGACCGAAAACATCCGCACCTATGGCCTGTACAACGGCAAACCCGCCGTGTTTGTGCGGGTGTACCAGCAACCCGGAGCCAACGTCATCGAAATGATCGATGGCGTGAAGGCAGAACTGCCGCTGCTCAAGAATTCCATCGACCCGAAGATAGATCTGATTGTCACCTTCGATCGATCGATTACCATCCGCGCCTCGTTGCGCCAGGTCGAGCAGACGCTGATGCTGGCGGTGGCCATGGTCATTCTCGTGGTGTATATCTTCTTGAACAGTTATCGCGCGGCGCTGATCCCCGCGATGGTCGTGCCGGTGTCGCTGATCGGAACCTTCGGGGCCATGTACCTGCTCGGCTACACGCTCGATAACTTCTCCCTGATGGCGCTCACGATAGCGACCGGGTTCGTGGTCGATGATGCCATTGTCGTCATGGAAAATACGACGCGGCATATCGAGGCGGGCATGTCGCGCATGAACGCCGCGATTTTGGGCGCGCGCGAGGTGGGATTCACCGTCGTCTCCATGAGTCTGTCGCTGGTGGCGGTGTTCGTGCCCTTCGTGTTCATCGGCGGTATCGTCGGTTTGATATTCCGCGAGTTCATCGTCACGCTGTCGGTGTCCATATTGATTTCACTCGTGATTTCACTGACCACCACACCGATGATGTGTTCGCTGCTCCTGCAACGCAAGAACGAGAGCAAGCCGTCGCGTTTCGGACAGGCCTTTGACCGGGCCTTTGACGATTTTCGCGGCAAATATGAGAGGACGCTGGATTGGGCGCTGCGCCATCCACGCCTGATCATCTGGGTATTAGTCGCCACCATCGGGCTAAATGTCTTTTTATATATCATCATCCCGAAAGGATTCTTTCCGCAGCAGGACACGGGGCAATTGCAGGGCGGCATCCGCGGCGACGCCTCCAGCTCGTTTCCTTTGATGAAGCGCAAGCTGCAAGAAGTGGCCGCCATCATCCAGGCGGATCCCGCGGTCAAGACAGTCACGGGCTCGGTGGGCGGCGGCGGCTTCGGCCCGGGTGGCGGCGGCGGCGCCAGCGCCAACGTCACTATTGCGCTCAAGCCGATCAGGGAACGAATAGTCTCTGCCGATCAGGTGATCGCTCGTCTGCGGCCGAAATTGAACAGAGTCACGGGCGTCTCCGCTTTTCTGCAGGCCGTGCAGGACGTGCGCGGCGGCGGTCGCTCTGCCAATTCCCAGTATCAATGGACCCTGCTCGGTGATGACTTGACCGAATTGCAGGGTTGGTCGCAAAAGCTACGGGTGGCCATGCAGGACATGCCAGGGATCACCGATGTCGATACCGATCTGCAGCCGGGCGGCCTTAAGGCCGATCTGATCGTTGATCGCGACGCCGCGTCGCGTTTGGGGCTGACGGAGATTCAAATCGACAATGCCCTGGGCGACGCCTTTTCACAGGCTCAGGTGTCGAGCATTTACAATCCCTACAGTCCGCAGCAATACCACGTGGTGATGGAAGTGGCACCGGAATTCTGGCAGAACCCGGATATCTTGAAGCAACTGTATGTCAGTACTTCCGGGGGCGCTGTCAGCGGCACGCAGTCGACCCAGGCGGTGGCCGGTACCACCGTGCTCAAATCCACCCGGAGCCCAGCCACTTCGAGCGCTGTCATCGCCGCGGATGCGGCACGTAACCTGGCGGCGAACTCCTTGGCGAATTCCGGCCGTGGCAATACTTCGACCGGCTCTGCGGTCAGCATTGCGCAAGAGACCATGGTGCCTTTCTCGGCATTCAGTCACTTCAGCACCGGCACGACGCCTGTGAGCGTCAATCACACGGGCACGTCCGTGTCGACGGCCATTTCATTCAATTTGGCGGATGCTGTATCGCTGGGTACTGCGCTGACGGCGATTCACCAGAAAATGAACGACATTCATGTGCCGGTCAGCATCATCGGCGGGACTTATGGAACTGCGAAACTTTTCCAGCAGACCACGGGAGCAGGCGGATTGTTGGTGTTCGTCGCCGCACTGCTGGCAATCTACGTGGTGCTCGGCGTGCTATATGAGAGTTACAGCCAGCCGCTCACCATTCTCTCCACCCTGCCCTCCGCCGGAGTGGGCGCGTTGCTCGCGCTCTTGGGCACCGGCACGGAATTCAGTCTGATCGCCTTTCTTGGCATATTGCTCTTGATCGGCATCGTCAAGAAAAACGCCATTATGATGGTGGATTTCGCTCTCGAAGCCGAACGTAATCTGGGGATGGATCCGCGCGCCGCCATCGCTCATGCTTGCAGCCTGCGTTTCCGGCCCATCATGATGACCACCTGTGCCGCCATTGCCGGCGCCCTGCCGCTGGCAATTGCCTCCGGCGACGGCACGGAAATGCGCCGGCCCTTGGGTATCGCCATCGTCGGCGGCCTGATTGTCAGCCAGCTGCTCACGGTCTATACGACGCCGGTGGTCTATCTCTATGTACATCGCTACTGGAAGCACTTGGAACATGGCAAGTATCGCCCGCCAGCGGCGCGCGCATCCGATCGCAACCTGACCGGCCCGGAAATGGGACCCCTCGGGGCCGGCGTATGAACAGCCGCGCCCAGCGAGGCGTACGTTGGCTGAGCCTAGCCGCCGGGCTAACTCTGGCGGCCGCGTGTGCGGTCGGTCCCGATTACCGACGCCCAAAAATCGACGCCGCGCCCAGCTATAAGGAAGCCGGCGATTGGCAGCCGAGCGAGCCCAACGATGCGATGAGCCGAGGCCCCTGGTGGGAAATCTACGGCGATGACGCCTTGAATCAACTGGAAGTGAAAGTCGATATTTCGAATCAAAACGTCAAGGCAGCCGCCGCGGCCTTCGATCAATCACGGGCTCTGGTGGCGCAGGCGCGCGCTGGGTTCTGGCCCACGGTAGGTGCCAGTGCCGGCGTGCAACGTGCCGGCTCACCGACAACGACGCTCAACGCCGCGGGGCAGCCGGTTAGCGGCACGCGAACTCAAACCACCTACAGCGCGGGAGTGTCGGGAAATTGGGCTCTGGATATCTGGGGACAGATCCGCCGCTCGACCGAGAGCAATCGAGCCGCCGCGCAGGCCAGCGCGGCGGCACTCGCCGCGGCGCGATTGTCCGCACAGGCCGAGCTCGCCATCGATTATTTCGAATTGCGCGCCCAAGACCAGTTACAGAAATTGCTGGACGATACCGTGGTGGCAGAGCAGCTGTCCCTCGCCATCACGCAAAGCCGCTATCGCTTCGGGGTGGCAGCCAGAGCCGATGTGGTGAGCGCACAGGCGCAGTTGCTGTCCAGCCAGGCGCAACAGATCAACGCCAAAATTCAGCGCGCCGTACTCGAACACGCCATCGCCGTGCTCATCGGTCAGCAGCCGGCGGCTTTCAGCTTGAGCCCCTCCGCCATGCGAAGCGATGTGCCCACGGTACCCGCGGGCATTCCTTCCACATTGCTGGAGCGCCGCCCTGATGTGGCTGAGGCGGAGCGCAGAGTCGCGGCGGCCAATGCTCAGATCGGCGTGGCCAAGGCCGCCTACTTTCCCAGCCTAACCCTGGCGGGATCCGATGAATACTCCAACCGCAG
Organism: Steroidobacterales bacterium; assembly: GCA_038226325.1. Taxonomy (GTDB): domain Bacteria; phylum Pseudomonadota; class Gammaproteobacteria; order Steroidobacterales; family Steroidobacteraceae; genus Bog-1198. Next base: position 62,231 of record JBBRQO010000003.1, read on the forward strand.
CTGGTCACACCTGTTTACTCTGCCGAATCGCGTTTGGTCGATCGGACCCCAGCTTGCGGAGAGTTTGATCGACGGCGGATTGCGCCGCGCGCAAGTGGCTTCCGCGCGGGCCGCCTATGAAATCAGCGTGGATAACTATAGGCAAACGGTGCTGGCCGGATTTCAGCAGGTGGAAGATAACATCGTCACACTGCGCGTGCTGCAACAACAGGCGGTCATCGAGGACGCCGCGGTAGCGGCCGCCCGGGAATCCGAAAAGCTCACGCTCAACCAGTACAAGGCCGGCACCGTGCCTTATAGCAGCGTAATCATCGCTCAGACCACCCGCCTGAGCGCGGAACAGGCGGCGCTTGCCGTGCTGTCAAGCCGCCTGCAGACCAGCGTGGCGCTGATCGAGGCGGTGGGCGGCGGCTGGAGCGCGGCGCAGCTGCCGCTGCCGTAGCGATACGCCGAAGCCCGCGCTACGGCTCGCCTTCGCCTATTTCCGCACGCCGCCGTGTGACATAGGCATCGAGTTCTTCGCGAATGGCAGGATCCATCGCGGGCTCTGCGTATTCGTTGAGCGCCTGTTTCCAGATATCGGTGGCCCGCTGCGTAGCGTCCTTGCCGCCGCCGAGCTGCCAGTTCTCGTAGTTCTGCCAGTTGGATACCAGCGGCCGGTAGAAGGCATGCTCGTATCGTTCCATGGTGTGCGGCTCGCCGAAGAAATGGCCGCCCGTGGCCACACCCTTGATGGCTTCGAAACCAAGTTCCTGCTCATTGACGACGATGGGCTTTAAGAACTCCATCATCATCTGCAGCATTTCGACATCGAGAACCAGCTTCTCGTACGACGCCGTCAATCCCCCCTCCTGCCAGCCGGCTGCGTGGTACACGAGATTGCCGTGTCCCAAGATGGCGCCCCACAGAGACATCTCGGTCTCGTATGCCCCTTGAGCGTCGGGGGCATTGGATGCGCTGGCATTCGATGTGCGATACGGCAACCCGTAACGGCGCGCGAGCTGTCCGCTGGCGATATTGGCCTTGGCATTCTCCGGCGTACCGAAGGCCGGCGCTCCGGAGCGCATGTCCACATTAGAGGTGAAGGCGCCATACATCACCGGCGTGCCGGGCCGCACCAATTGCGCCAGTACCACGCCGAACAGCGCCTCCGCGTTCTGCTGGGCGAGCGCCGCCGCCAGCGTCACAGGGGCCATGGCACCCATGAGCGTGAAGGGCGTGACGACCACCGCCTGGCCGTGCTCAGCCATCGCAATTAAGCCATCGCTCATGGCTTCATCGTAGCGGCGCGGACTGTTCACCGAAATGATGGTTATGACCCCCGGGCTCTCGGCGAACTGCGCGAGGTCCAGGCCGCGGGCTATCGCCATCATCCGAATACCGTCGATGGCGCGTCCTGCGCCGATGGCCGTGCAGTGAAATACCTGGTCCGAATACAGAAGATTAGCCCGATAAGTATCCAGATGCCGGGAGTTCGCGGGCAGCTCCATCGGCGCGCACACCTGATTGCCGATGAGGTGAATGGCATTGAAAAACTGTGCCAGCCGGATGAAATCACAATAATCCCGATAGTTTCCCGCGCGGCGCCCGCGCTCGCAATCCTGGACATTGGGCGGCCCGGCGACCAGCCCGAAGTTGATGTGATTGCCGCCCATAATGACGCGCTTGTCGGCGTTGCGAGGAGTGAGGGTAAAAGACGACGGAGCAGTCCTCAGCGCCTCCTCCACGAGACCGCGATCGATGCGTACCGTCGAAGAATCGACCGCGGCGCCGGCCCTCTGCAGCACCGCCAATGCGCGCGGCGACATGACTTCCATCCCCAACTCTTCGAGGATTCGCAGCGACGTCGAGTGAATGGAGTCGAGCTGATCTGCCGACAGCGCTTCCATGGGCTGATAGGGATTTCTGACTTCGGTCCAGGGCAGCTGGGGAACTTGCGTTCCTTGCAAACGTCTGCCGCGGCCGCCCTGTCGTCGCCTGCTTGGTTCCATGTTCTGGCGGCCTCAGACAGGTTCGGCCAGGCCGTCCAATGCGAGAGGGCTGTGCCGGCGCAGCAGTGCTGTTTGCGCCGCCCATTGCTCATGGGCCGGAAGCTCTTCGAGGAAATGTACTTCATCCGCGGCATAAGTGGCCACCGGCAATCCATCGCGATATAGCAATCGATTACCGGCGAGCGATGCAAGCCGCGGCCCCGGAGTGATGATGCCGATGAGATTCAAAGGATCCGCGGCCGACAGCGACACGAGTTGCTGCACATGCGGCTTGCGGCGTACGTCACGCAGCAAGCCGACGGCCTCGGGAGTTGCATATTGTTCGCCCGAGAATCCCGCGACGAAACGGCCGCCGCGAAGTTCGCCTCTGGCCTCCAGACGGCGGCAACACATCAGAATGTCGCGCCATGGCGGCAGCCAATCCGCCTCGCGAGCCAGTAGCTTCCAGAAAATCACGCCCCAGCGGCGCAGCAAGGTGCGCACCACTTGCTCGATTGCCTCATCGCGGCGATTCGATACGACCGCGATGGGACGCCGCACCAGCGCCCAGCGGCCTGCATCCGACATGCCGAACAGGGACAAGCGACGCTTGCGACGCGCGCCGTAGGAAGTTGACATCTTCGATTGCGTACCGCGCCGCCCGCTGGGCAGCAGCAACACGCGCAGCCCAGCGAAGCTGTCGGAATTCACCATGCCGTTCGCCACAAGCTCGGCCAGCGCATCCTCCGCTTCGACCGGCAGCATGCCGGCGTGCTCCGTGATTTCATCGAAGAACGACGCGCCATGTTCCTGCAGGAAATCCGCCATCGCCTGCGCTCGGGAGGTCAGATGAGGCGGATCCGGCTGATCGGTCAGCGCCGCCCATAAGGGTACATTGCGTCTCGATAACAAGGTGATGGGAGTGGAACGTACCGGCGAAGCGCCGCGACTGCGTTCCGGTTCCGCGCCGCGCGCGAGAGATTGCGGCGTCGAGCGTGCGGCCAGCCGCGCCCATATAACCCGACCCGCCCGGCAATGCTCGTCCAGCCACTGCGGCTCGTATTCAGCCATGCGAGAAGGAATGACCTCTGTCTCCCAGGCAGCGGCAGGGGCTTCGAATCCTTCGAGTTGCATCAGCACCGCAGCCAGTGCATCCGATCCTTTCATTCGCGCTTCGGGCAGTACATGCTGCCATTCGCATAGAAAACGAATGAACTCGCGCGCCGGTACGGGTTCTATTTCCGCGCGCAGGCGCTTGACGGTGTAACGATGAATTCGCGCCAGCAGGCGGCGTTCGCACCACTCGTCGGCTCCCGTATCCGTGAAATGGCCACGCATGGCAAACCCTTCAGCCTCGAGTGCAGCGCAGGCAACGCTGATTCTTGATGCGGTCAAGCCCAGCGAATCGGCAATAGCCGATGCCGCCACCGGCCCCAAGCCCTCGAGGCGGCCGCGCACGATCTCTATCAGGGATTCATCTGACACTGACGGATCGAACAGCGCGCGTCTTTCAGTAGCCACCCACAGGGCGCCCTGCCCAAAGGCCAAACGCGCCACTCGCCCCTGCGCAAACAGCTGGCTCATCAAGGGCGGCCACGCGGCGTTGCGCTGCGACTCGATCTCGGTCAGAAAGGTCAACCATAACAATGCATCGTGCAACTCGTCAGGCGTCGCCGCATCCGGCCACGCCTCTGCGCGCACGCGTGCGATGGCCTCGCGGTCGAGCTTACCCAAGTCGGCAGCGGACTCGGGATCAAGCCAGCGCCGGCTCATCACCGCCTGGGTGCGCCTCTCCTCGAGCGGAGCATCGTCGAGGAAGGCATAGGGTCGGGCATTCAAGGCCTCGAGCGCCAGCGGCGATGGCTCGGTCAGATCGCATGCCACCACGCGGATGGCGTCGCACTCCAGGCCGCGCAGCACGCTCTCGAAGCGGTCGATGTCCATGGCATCTTCCAGACAGTCGCGAATCGTCTGCCGCACCAGCGGATGATTGGGTATCTCGATTTCACCGGGCAAATTCTCGGCGCAGGCCACCTGGTCTGGGAATACCGAGGCCAGCAGATCCTCGGCATTCATACGCGCAATTTGCGGTGGAATCTTCTTGCCGGCGCGAAAGCGCGGTAGCGCGAGCGCAATGCCCGCGCCCCAACGCCAGCGCACTTCGAACATGGGCGCGGCGCACAATGCCTGCACCAGAACGGGTCGCACCGTATTGGAATTCAAGTACCGTGCAGCCTCGGCCAGTTCGAAGCTATGCGCATGCGTTAGCGACAGCACGATGTGATCTTCGGTCGCAGCGGCCTGCAATTCGAAATTGAAGGTGCGGCAAAACCGCTTGCGCAGAGATAATCCCCAGGCGCGATTCACACGGCTGCCGAAGGGGGAATGAATGACCAGCTGCATGCCGCCGGATTCATCGAAGAAGCGCTCGAAGACCACCGTGTCGAAGGTCGGCAGGCAGCCCAAAGCCGCGCGCCCCGCGCTCAAGTACTGAACGACTTGCAAGGCCGCGGTCTCCTCGAGTCCGACGCTCTCGATTAACCAGGACATGGCGGCGCCGGGCGCACTCTCCCTCGCCGGCGCATTGTTGAGCCGCTGTTCAATCTCTGTCTTGAACCTCGACACGGCTGCAGAGAGCTCCGCAGTGCGACCCGGCGCCTCGCCCAGCCAGAATGGGATGGACGGCGGCTGGCCGTGCGCATCCTCTACCCGCACCGTGCCGCGTTCGACGCGCAATATTCGGTACGAGGTATTGCCCAATTGGAATACATCGCCCTGCAAGCTCTCCACGGCAAAGTCCTCATTGACCGTGCCCACCAGATGGGCCTCGGGCTCGAGCATCACTTTGTAGTCGGCGTTATCGGGAATGGCGCCACCGGAAGTAATCGCCGTCAGGCGTGCGCCCTTGCGCGGCCGCAACATTTTGTTCACCGCGTCGTGATGCAGAAGCGCCGCGCGACGCCCGCGCCGGGTGCTGAACCCGTCCGCCAGCATGCGCACGCACTCGTCGAATTCCTCGCGCTTCAAGTCATGGTAGGGATATGCCCCGCGCATGAGATCGAACAGTTCATCCTCGCGCCATTCGCGCGCCGCCACCTCGGCGGTGATTTGTTGAGCTAAGACGTCGAGCGCATTGGTCGGGATGCTCAAGCGATCCAATTCGCCGCGCCGGACGGCATCGAGCAACGCCGCGCATTCCACCAGCTCATCGCGCGACAGCGGAAACAGCCGCCCCTTGGAAATGCCGCCCACCGAGTGTCCGGCCCGGCCCACACGCTGCAGAAAGGCATTAATGGAGCGCGTAGAACCGATCTGGCAGACGAGGTCCACGTCGCCGATATCGATGCCGAGTTCCAGTGAGGCGGTTGCCACCAGCACCTTCAATTCGCCGCGCTTCAAGCGCTGCTCCGCGTTCAGGCGCCTTTCCTTGGACAGGCTGCCATGATGCGCGGCGATATTCTCCTCGCCCAATCGTTCGGATAGATGCCGCGCCACGCGCTCGGTCATGCGGCGCGTATTGACGAACACCAGGGTGGTGCGGTGCTCACGCACCAATTCCGCCAACCTATCGTAGACCTGCGTCCACACCTCCCCCGACATCACCGCGTCGAGCGGCGCCGGCGGCAATTCCAACGCCAGGTCGCGATTACGCGCGTGGCCACTATCGATGATGGTGCAACCGCCGGCGTTGCCGCCGATGCCGGCCGCGCCGATCAGGAACCGCGCTACTTCTTCGATGGGATTCTGCGTTGCCGACAACCCCACGCGCACCAATCCGGGCCCCGTGAGCGCCTGCAATCTTTCCAATGAAAGCGCCAGATGCCCGCCGCGCTTGTTGCCGGCAATGGCATGAATTTCATCGACGATGACGGTTCGACAGGTCGAAAGCATGGCGCGGCCTGATTGAGAGCCCAGCAAGATATATAGCGACTCGGGTGTGGTGACGACGATGTGCGGCGCCCTGCGCCGCATGCCGGCACGATCGGATTGCGAAGTATCGCCGGTACGCACCATGGCACGGATTGCTACATCGGGCAGTCCCAGCGCCGCGAGTTGCTCACGAATGCCCTGCAGCGGCGCATCGAGATTGCGTTGAATGTCGTTCGACAGCGCCTTCAACGGCGATACATACACAATGCGGGTCTGGTCGGGCAGCGGAGTTTCCAGCCCCTCCTTGATTAGCTGGTCGATGGCCGCGAGAAAGGCCGCAAAGGTCTTGCCGGAACCCGTCGGAGCGGCCACCAGCACATGTTGCCCGGCCATGAGCGCCGGCCACGCCTGCTCCTGCGCGGGTGTCGGCGCATCGAAAGTCCGCGAAAACCACGCGGCAACGGCGGGATGGAACGAATCTAGGGCGTTCATGGTGTCGGCTGAAACAGGATCGACACAGCATAGTCCTCTGCCCCCTAAGCCGCCATGAAATCTCGTCTCCTTCCACCGCGTTCCCGCGGAATTGTTCACGGGTTTCGAGTCGCAATCCAAGTAAAGCGTTGGCCCAGCGATTCGCCGGGCCAACGCTCGATTCCTCTCGCTAGGCCTTAACCCGCCTCGGCCATTTTCTTCAAGTTGTCCAAGCCGCCCTGATACACGCCGTTGATCGCGTCGATCCCGGCCTGATCGTTTTCCTTCTCGCCGGGATTATCGCCCACATTCTTGCGCTTGAAGTGGCCGCTCCAGATGACCTTGGACTTGCCTTTGCCGACGGACTTGACCACGAAGGTGGACGTATAGTCGCTCACCGGCAGCACGCTTTCGATGATGGAGTACTTGAACATGCGATCTTTCGCATCGAACGCCAGCAGCTTTTCTTTGACCGTGCCGCCACCCTTGATCGTCAGCAGGCGCACCGCTCCGACCACGTTGTTCTTGCCTTCGACTATTTCATCTGAGGCGAGCGCCGGGTGCCAGGTGTTCAGGCCGTTGAAGTCCTTGCTCAGATTCCAGACCTTGGCCGCCGGTGCATCGATGGTGATGGTCTTACTGGTAGTGAGCCGCGGTGCCGCCGCCCAGCTGTAGCCGCAGGCCAGCATGGATGCGCCAATTACAATTGCCGATTTGATTTTCATTGCCTTGTCCTCGTGAAGAAATTATTTCCTGATCAACTCCCGTAAACCGTTGGTCGCAGCCAGCGCGCCGCTAATGGCGGAATGAGCAACAGACTGACCAGAGTAGAAGACACCAAGCCGCCGAGAATTACGACTGCCATCGGTCCCTCAATTTCATGCCCGGGTTGATGCAGTTGCAATGCCACCGGCAGCAGCGCCAGCCCGGTGAGCAACGCGGTGAGCAGCACCGGCGTCAACCGTTCCTCGGCGCCGCGCGACGCGGTTTCCAGGTTCCAAGGCTGCGCCTCGACGTGCACCAAATGGTCATAGTGGGACACCAGTAGTATGGTATTGCGCGCCGCCATGCCGAATAACGCGACGAAGCCGACCATCGCCCCCAGAGTCAGAGTGCCGCCGGTCAGCGCCACCGCGGCGACGCCGCCGATGAGAGTACTAGGCAGGGACAGCAGCACCAGCAGCACATGCCGCGCATGGCCGAAGGCCAGGGCCAGCAACAGCACGATGAGCACGAAGGCGGCTGCCGAATGCAGCAGCAATTCATTGCGCGCCGCGGCCTGCGCTTCAGCCGCTCCGCCATAGCGCAGAAATACTCCCGGCGGCAGCGCCACCTTGGCAGCGATGGCCGAGCGCGCCGCTTGTGCGTACCCAGCCTGATCTGCCCCCTTCGGCGATGCCACCACGATTTGGCGGCGCAGGCCGTCCTGATGGTCGATGAGGCTGCGCGCCAATGTGGTGTGGATCTTGGCAACCGAGGACAGGGGCGTCATGGCGCCGTCCCGCCCGCGCAGCAACAACGCACCCACGGACTGCGGATTCGCACCGGCACGCGCAATGCGCACCACCACCGGCACGCTGCGATCCGCTTGATTCAGTTCGGCGGCCACGCTGCCGTGATAGGCCGCGTTTACGGTCTGCAGCACGTCTGACGCCTGCAGCCCGTAAATAGCCATTTGCGTCGGTAGCAATTCCACCTGTAGCTCCATTTCGCGCGGCGGGACTATCAGACGGACGTTGCCGCTGTCGGGCAGGTGCTGCAGCACCTCGACGATCTGAGCCCCCGCGCGGTCGTCGGCATCCAGATCCGAGCCGATCACGCTGATCGAGAACGGCGCGGACTCACCGGACAGCGTCTCGCCGATGCGCTCGGCCAGCACCGAATAGATCTCCACCAGTTGATTCGGAAAATCATCGAACACGTCGCGGATCGCGGCCTCGATTTCGGCAGCGTTTCGACCCTGCTGCGGATCGATCTGCACCTCGAATTCGCTCTTGTTCGGCGCATCGGGATCTTGTCCGTTCTCCGCCCTGCCGATCTGCTCGGCCACGCTCTTGACGCCGGGGATGGCCATGAGCCCCTTGGAGATCAATCCCCCGACGCGGGTGGTTTCGGCCAGCGATATTCCGGGACGCAGCGAAGCGTGTGCAATCAAGTAGTTTTCGCGGAAATCGGGCAGCAACCGCGCGCCCAGCAGGGGCAGGAAAATGAGTCCGGCCAGCCCGCTCGCGGCAACGATGGCGATAAGCGCACGCGGCCGCCTGCTCAGCCAGGCGATCGCCTGCAGCTGCCGGCGCTTCAGGCGCCGCAAAAAGGCGGCCTCGGACTTCGGCATATGCCGCGCCATCACCAGCGCGCACAGCGCCGGCGTCGCGCTCATCGCAACCAGCAAGGACAGCCCGACAGCGAGCAGGAAAGAAATCGACAGTGGCCGGAAGAATGCCCCCTGCAATCCGGACATCATCAGTATGGGCAGAAACGCCACCGCCACGGCCGCCGTCGCATAGAACACCGGGCGCCGCACCTCCAGAGAGGCGCCCATGAACAATCCGCCGATGGCTACATCCGGCGCGGCGCTGCGGCGCCGGCGCAGAATGTTCTCGACGTCGATGACGGCATCGTCGACCACCACGCCGAGTGCCACGACCAAACCGCCCAAGGTCATGGTGTTGAGGGACAGCCCCCAGGCTTCAAGTATCCACACAGTCGTCAGCAAGGCGAGGGGAATGGCGCTGAAGGACACCAATGCACCGCGCCAGTCGCGTAGCGCGATCAGCAGCAGCGCAACCACGAGCACGGCGCCGATGGCCAATGAATTGCGCAGCTTCTCTATGGCGCTTTCGATAAAGCTCGCCGGCCGCAGCAGCGCCGGATGGTAGTCCACTCCCTGCTTGGCGAGCGCCGGTACCATGGCGTCGAGCCTCTGCTCCAGCGCACGCGTGACTTCGAGCGTGTTGGCGCCGAACTGGGTCGAGGTTTCAATGAGAATGCCCGGCTTACCGGCAATCAAGGCGTCGCCGAAGCGCGGCTCTGCGCCTTCGCGCAAGGTGGCAACGTCACCCAGGCGCACCGGCAGCCCGGCGCGCGTTCCCACCACGGCTTGCGCCAGCGCCTCGAGAGTGGCACCCGGAGCCTGCGCCTGAATCACGATGCGCTGGGTGGGCGTCTCGAAATACCCTCCGCCGATCAGACCGGTGGCGCGCTTGGCGGCTTGCAGCACATCGTCGAGAGTGAATCCCGCGGCCGCCAGTTTCAGCGAATCGACTTCGATCTGCCGCTCGCGAACCTCGCCGCCGAATAGCTGCGCCTGCGCCACGCCCGGTACCGCGAGAATCTGCGGCTTGACCATCCATTGCACCACGTCGCGCAATTCCACCGGTGAGAGTCGATCGCTGGTGTAACCGAAATGCACCAGATATTCCATGGAAGAGCTCAGAGGCGACAGCAGCGGCGCGCCCACGCCCTGCGGCAGCATGCCGACGAACTCAGCCAGCCGCTCGGTGACGACCTGACGCTGACGGTAAGGATCGCCGCCGCGGTCGAATACGACTTGGATGGCCGACAGCCCCTGGCTCGAGGTCGACCGCACCGTCTTGACATTTTCGGTGCCGGCCAGCAATCCCTCCAGAGGCCGTGTCACCAAGGCTTCCACTTGAGTCGCATCCAAACCCGGTGCCTCGGTCTGCACCAATACATGCGGCGGGGCGAAGTCCGGGAATACATCGAAGCGTGCCTTCAGCAGCGCGGCCATTCCCAGCGCCGCGATCAGGCAAGTGAGCGTCGTGACAATGCGCGGGTTGCGCAGAGAGGCGCGAACGATGGCGGCGAGCACAGAGATATCCTAGTCGTCGTCGTCGCCATGCTGCTCGGTGCCCACGCCCTGTAGCGACCACAGAACGCCCGCCCCATGCACCACGACGTTGTCATCGTCATCGATGCCATCGACCAGCCAGCCATCGCCGAGGGCGAGCAATAAACGCACTCTGACCGACGCATAGCGGGTGTTCTCCGCGACCGTCTTCTTCGTCAATTGCTTGTAGACGTAGGCTCCATTCTCGTCATAGAGCAGGGCGTCGCGCGGCAGCAGCATTCCGGAGCGCTCGGCCGTCAGCAGCGCCACCGGCAGGCGCGCGCCCGGACCTAATCCCGCAGGCGCATTCGGCACCTCGACGAGCAATCCGGCACTCTGCAATTCGCTGCTTTGCCGTAGTGCTCCGAGCACACGTCCGGGAACCATGACACCGTCCACATCCAATAGAGCCTTCCCCAGGTTGGTGCCCAAGGCGTGGCGCCCGGGCAAATCCGCACGCAGCAGCAAGCTGCGGCCGCTCGCAGAGGCGTCGACTATTTTCTGACGTGCGGCCATCGGCAGCGTGGCCAGAGGACCCCAGTGCAAGGCAAAGCGCGCCGCCGCGACCTGCGTCTCCGCCTGCGTCTTGGCCTGTTCCGCTTGCATTGCTTCGATCATCTTGAGCGAGGCTCCGGCCCCGCCTGCGTGCAGCGCGCGCAAGCGCGCAAGCTCCGCCGCTGCCGAGTGTTCGGCAGCCGCCGCCGCGGTCGCGTCGCCCAAGTCGGATATCAGCAGCGTCGAATCCAGCACCAGGCCCAAAGCGTCGATACGCTCCGGTGCCTTGGCTGCTACAGGATGCGCGACGATGATGCCGACCGCGCGCTGCTGCTCGCCGTTCAGGCTGGGCTGCGCGGATTGCGCGCCGGCGACCGTCGCCTTGTCATCGTCGTCGCCGTCCGCGTGCACCGCCAAGCCGAGCAGTACGCCGCAGGCGAGCGGCAGCAGGCGCGACACCGCAGACCTCACGGTCCGGCTCCGGAAATCAGCGCCGGCATGGATTGTGCGAGTGCAAGCTCCGGACCCGAAAGGGGCGCGTGCAGCACGTTCTCCAGATTATTGCGCGAAGCCTGCAATTGGGCACGCATCTCGAGCACCGCGAGTTCGGCGCGCTTGGCGAGAATTTCCGCGCCAACCTGATCTTGGATGTCGACGGCCCCCAGTCGCAGGGACAGATCCGTCGTGTGCCGCTGGCGCCGCGCCGCGTCCAACTGGCGCTCGGCCGCGTCGGCGCTGTCACGCGCAATGTACTCGGCGCGCTCCGCCGCCACGATTTCGCCATAGATGCCCGCTTGCAGCGCAAGCATGCGCTGCCCGGCGAGTTCCCGATCGGCACGCGCCTCGGCGATCTCGCCGCGATTGCGATTGAGCGGCAGAGTGAAGCCCATATCCAAGGGAAACTTGGTGATGCCGTGATCCCAGTAGTAGCCCGGGGAGAGTACGAACTGCGGATACTGACGGGCCACCGACTGCTGCAATTTAGCTTCGGCGGTAGAGTACTCACCGATCGCCTGTCCCAGATCGGCGCGCGACAGCAGGGCCTGTTCGCGCGCCTGGTGCCGCATAACATCGTCCACAGGCGGCGGCTCGCCCCAATCCGGCCAGGCCAATGTCACACCGTCCAGCGCCTGCGGCGGCAGGCCAAGCGCTTTGGCAGCGGCGACTTGCGCCGCGTCTCCCGCCGCGCGCAATTCCGCCATTTGCTGCTCGACTTGAATTCTGGCGTGCTCACTGATCAAAAGCTCGCTGGGCGCGTCCTCTCCCGCCGTGACTCGCTGGCGCAGCAGCGCCAGCAGTCGCTCTTGGGCAGCCCCGAGCTCATCGAGCAAATTCAAACGCCGGCGGGCGCTCTCCCAATCGGACAGCGCCGCCGCCAGAGCGCTGCGCACCGCCCAGGCTTGGTCCATCAAGTGCAAACGCGCATTGCCGGTATCGAGCCCTGCAATCTCGCGATCCAGGCGGCGGCGTGCGGGGGTGCGCAACAGCCAATTCAAACTCACGCCATACAGCCAGGGATGAGGATCATGCCGCGCATATTCCGACCGCAGTGTCAGGTCGGGGTTGGGCGCCTGCGCCGCTGTGATTTCGCGCGCCAGCGCCGCCTCCACCTCTGCTCTGGCTACGCCCAGCTGCGGATTCTGGGTCAATGCCACCGCCAGCAATTCAGCACGATTCCACTCTTGCCGCGGCACGTCGCTGAGCCTGCGCGCCGCGAACGCATCCGCACTGTGCGCAGGCGCGAGCGGCGCCGCCTGATAGTGAGCGCAGCCGGCGATTGTCCCCAACATGGAAAGAAGCACGGCGCGGCTGGCTACGGACGCCGCCGGTGCAGCCGGTTTTTCTTTCGATAACACCAAGGAATACTTCCCCTTTTCGCCATGATAATCGCCCGATTATCCACAAAAAACCAGTGTTTCAGATCTGAAACAGTTGTATTCACCGTGAGTCATTGGTGGAATGGCGCCATGTCTCAGCCACCGAACCTCATTCCCTGCCTGCTTGCGCTGCTACTGTTCGGATCGGCGGCGGGCGGGTGCCTTGCGCAGAACACGGCCGCGCTCGCCGGTCACGGCGCCGGCATATGGAAGGCGGCCGTGCCGCGAAGGCCGATGCAGGGTGAGTTCGATAGCCTCGACCCAATCGGCGTAGCGGCGGGTGCGAGAATCAAGGCGGACTGCTCCCTCAATTGGATCGATCCGGATGACGGCAAGCGCTATTGCTTCTCGAGCGGCACTTCGCTGATGTTTTTCCTCGACAAGCCTCACGCCAGCATCGAGCGCGCCCGCCAGGGTTGGAAGAAGCTCGGGTCGCGCGTGCCTTAGGCACCGAACGAATCCTTAACAATATACCGGTACCAGTCCTCGGCGTTACGCACCTCCTGCAGAGAAGTCGCGCCCTCCGCAGCCGTTCTCGGTAATTGACGTATTGCGCCATCGGCCATGTCGAAGCGCCCAGGGATGGACAAGGCACTGTCGGGCCCCAGCAGGCTGTAGCACACACTCTCGAAATGTGGCGCGGGAGGCTCGCGCCCCGCAAGCGAGGCAACGACGGCCAGAGCGCACTGCGTAGCCTGAGAGTGCGCCGCGGAAGCGGACTTGGGCATGGGATCGACGATGCAGGCATCGCCGATCACATGCACGCCTTCGATCAATTGGGACTCGAAGGTCTGCGGTTTGACCGGGCACCAGCCGTGATCGGAAGCGAGCCCGGTCTGCGCGGCAAGCAAGCCCGGCGCTTGTGGCGGAATGATGTTGGCCACGTCAACGCGATGCGCGCCATTCGCGGTGTACAGCATCATTGCGGAGGGCGCCACCCGCACGACGGCTCCGTCCTCGGTCATCGGAATCCACTCTATCATTCCCGGATACAGCGAATTCCAGGCGTCGATAAACGCGTCTTGTCTGGGAAAGTGATTGTTGGCATCGAAGATCAGCACTTTGGCGCGCGGCTTGGTGGCTTTCAACAAGCCTGCGATGAGACCCGCGCGCTCGAACGGTCCGGGCGGGCAGCGCATGGGCCCGCTCGGCACGCTGATTGCCACGACTCCGCCTTCGCGAATCGCGCGCAACTGCGCCGCCAGGATTTGCGTCTGCGCTCCCGCAACCCAGGCATGCGGCATAGTGAGTGATGCGGCCTCGTCATAGCCCTGCGGCGTGCCCCACAGAAAGCGAATCCCCGGCGCCACGACCAAACGGTCGTACGCCAGTCGCGTGCCTCCCGCGAGCCGCACGCGGCGCTGCCGCGTGTCGATGGCAATAACTCGATCGTGCACATAGGCTACTGCAGCGCGCTCGAGTCCCCGGCGCGACACCGTGATGGAATCGAGATTGCGCAATCCCACCAGTGCCGCATTGCTCATGGGACAGGTGATATAGCTATCGTCGGGATCGACCAGGGCGACATCGAGCGTCGGCTGCAGCCGACGCAGTTGCAGCGCGCACGCGGAGCCCGCGAATCCGCCGCCGACGATGACGATCTTGGTCTTCAATCCGCTACGGGCTCGGAGTGCGTGCGCGACGCTCAAAATTCCGGCGCCCGCCCCGCCCGCCGCCAGCCGCAGCAATGTCCGGCGGCTTATTCCCATTCCAACTCCTGGATTGCGCGCATCACATTGTGCGGATGCACCGAGTCCCACAGCAGCCAATTCGGTTTCTCCGCTGCGGCCACGCGTTCGATCGCATCTTGCGGCGATTTTCCTCGCGCGAGTTCGTCGCGAATCCCGGCGATCAAGGTCTGCAGGTAGCGGCGTTCGGCAACCAGTGCCGCCGGCAGCTCGCGCGTAATAGGCCCGTGCCCCGGCACCGCCAGCGCCACCTTCATGCGCGCAAGTTCGTCGAGCACGGACAGCCAGCCCTTGACGCTGCCGTCCAACGCCGGCAGACGTTCGCGAAACAACAGATCACCCGTCCACAGGGTGCCCGAACGGCTGTCGTAAACCGTGAGGTCGCAGTCGCTGTGCGCCGTCGGCCAGGCGCGCAGCGCCAATTGCCGGCCGCCGAGATCCAGTGTGAGTCCGCTCGCCACCACAAGGTCCGGTGCGATGATCTGGGCTGCGCTCGGCGGTGAGTCCAGATCGCCGCCGTATTGCGTGACGAAGAAATCCCGGTTGCGCGCCAGCGCCTGGGTCAGCGCCGCATGACCGACGAAACTTGGGCGGTCGCTGTTGAATGCGGCATTGCCGAGCACGTGATCGACATGCACATGAGTGTTGATCACATAGCAAACCGGCAGCGCCGTGTGCTGCGCAATCGCGGCGCGCAACTCACGCCCGATGCGCATCGATCCGCCTGTGTCGATGACGGCAACGCATTTCCTGCCGACGATAAATCCGATATTGGCAATGTCGTCATGCCCGGGCACATTGAGCGCCAATTGCCTTCCGACATGCACGAATAGCCCCGCGCTGGGTTCGCTTAGATTGAAGGCGTAGCCCGCATTCGCGGCACACAGCATGAGACCGGCAAGCAGCCGGCGGCGAATGCGCGACTCAGCGGCTCCCATTGGACGTGGTGAAATGTGCCTGTGTTGGCGAATCCACGGCATCGACGCTGATGGGCATGGCCATAGACCGGTCGGAGGCGATTCGCAACGCCGGATTCTCACTGATGGAAATGCCCGTATCCGCGTCGAGCAAGGCAGCGGCGCCGGCACTCACGCGGATATGCGATATGTAGTGAGCCGGAATGGCATCCCCGGTAAGCGGGTCGATCTGAAAGCCCGACGCGTTAGGGTGCCTGATGGCCACCTGCAAGGACTTCGAATCCGCACTTGGCCGCACGCGAATTTCGCCGAGCACGCCTCCCGCCGCCGCGCTCGGCGGTGCCGAGCAGCCGCCGCTCGCCTTCACCCAGCCGCTGCGCATCTCGAGGCTGCCGTCGGAAGTCTCGGCGATGGCGCGCACCGAAGTGAATCGATCGATGCGCACCCGCATATTGATTTCCGTTATCGGCGTGCCGGGAAAATCGAAGGTTGCCACCAGCGGCGAGGGATTGTTGTCGATGAACACTCGCACCTGCTTGATGCGGCGATGATCGTCGGCGGCGAAGCGCAATGTCAGCGGTGTCGCCGCCGGATCCGGCGTATTGGCAGGCACCTCCAAGCTCATATAGGCCTCATCAACCTCGCCCATGACCCTGTCGCCGTAGTACTTGGTACGCAGCAATTGCCAGGCACTGCCCGACGGTTGCGTTGCTTCTTCGAGCGCGTGCGCCGGCACCGCGGCAAGCAAGACAACGGCCGCGCAAGACGCGGCGGCAATGCAAACGTTGATGTCGCGGATTGGCACGGCCCAAGTGTGGCACATTTCGCAGGGAAATCGGCGGCGCACCACTCTGCGCCGCCGATTTGAGCCAGGCGACTGCTGTCGCCACCCTAGATCAGAAGAACAGGATGCCCCCGAGCGCGATATCCTTCTGCGTCGCCGAGTTGCCGTTCCATGCCTCTGCCTTGGTGTCGACGAACTCGCCCACCAGCGTGACGCTCTTCGTCAGGCTGTAATACACACCGATAACACCGGACTTGTTGCGCTTGACCAGATCGTTGAACGCTTGACCGGCCCGCTCGTCGTCGGCGAGTTTGAGGTCCGATACTCCGTAGCTCACACCCAACTTCAACTTATCGAATTTATAAGTCGCCTGCACGTAACCGCCGTCGGACTTGCGCTTGTCGCCGAGTGCGGACGTCGCCAGTAAGTACAAGCCCGTGGTTCCAACGCCTTTGCCGGTGTATCCGTACAGCACTGCCTCAAATCCTGAGACATCCAGCTTGACGCCACCATCGACAGCCGTACCCGTGTAGCTCGTAGCTTGGCCCGGGAGGAGAGTTGCGTCCGAACTGAGCTTCAATTTCTGGCTGACGACGTCGACCCAGACCTTGCCGGTCAAGGCGTCGGTCTTGGGATTTCCCCAGGCATAAGAGGCGCCGAGTTGGATTTGCGGCGCGTTATGCGATACGTATCCCGTGCCATCCAGAGGATCCAATGGCTGAAACACACCCACCGATCCGGAGAATCCGCTGAAGGTGGGGGTGGTGTACGTGATCTGCGGTTCCCAGTCGGTGTAGATGTAGCCGATGCCGATGCGCCCAAGACTGGTATTGCTCGGCGCCGCATTGCCCGATGCGGTACCTACTCCGAGCAGGGTCATATCGTCAAGAATGGCATCCTTACCGAAGAGGCCAATGTCGCGGCCCAATTTGACAGTGCCCCAGCTCGCGTCGCCGAAGGTAAAGTAAATCTGGCGTGCATCGATGCCGGGCGACTGTAACGCAGAAGGATTCGCCGTGCCGTTGACGGCACCCCCCAGGGAGCTATTGATGCCCGGATAAAATCCGATGGTCACGTCGATGTCGAAGTCCGATTGGCGCGTGGTGGCGCTGAACACCAATGCCGCGGGCAGCAAGCCGTTGCGCACCGACGACGAGCGATCGCCGACGCAAGCGAGACCGCCGGCCACACCGGTGGTCAAAGTCTTATCGTCGCATTTGGCGCTCACGTAGAAGGCATTCACATTGCCGGAAAAATCGATCTTCCAGTCGCCGGCTGCGACATCGATTCCCGCAATTGCACGGGTCATCGGAACCAACCAAATCGCGGCACCGGCTGCGATAACAAGCTTGGTACGCTTATTCATGAAAACTCCCTCCGTTTCGAGTTCTTTGTCGTGACGTTGAAGGCCGCGGCGCTCTCGCCGCAACCGACCGCAGCTTTTCCCGCAGTCGCCAAACGCCAAGGCGTCTGGTGAAGCTTCAATTGTTCATCTGCAAGAGGCGTACCAATGGAGCAACCGAGGTTGTGGCCAGCCCCGCGCAGGAGCGCTGTGCAGCTGTAAAACGCCGTCGCGGAGAGCGGAAAAACCGCCGTAAATCGTGCAATTAGTCCACGTCCAAAGGCGCAGCCCTTGCATTTGTTGCGCGCACACCCATGTGTGGTTTTGGAGCAAATCGTGAGGTGTACGCGCACCTGCTGTCGGTACATCACTGTCACGTCTAAGGATCAGATTTGTCGCACTTTGTGTTGGATTAGATACAGGCGTCCGAGATGTACTGCCGGCCCAACAGATCCTCGCTGCTACATTTTTGAAGCACAAAGTGTGGCGGATCAGAAACACCCGCGATCGTAGGCGCCGCGCCCCGTTATGTCGTGCTTCGCAAGTAGTTGATGGAGCAGCGTTATGTGCTTGCAAACATGGGCTGGCACGCTTGCTGCTTGTCTGCTGAACACACAGCGCGCGAAGATCGCGCCTGAACTGAGGAGATTCAATGAAGACTCGAGCGGCTGTTGCCTTCGAAGCCGATAAACCGCTGAGCATCGAAGAAGTCGATCTGGCCGGACCGAAAGCCGGCGAGGTCTTGGTGCGCATTGTCGCCACCGGCGTGTGCCATACCGATGCATTTACGCTCTCGGGCGCCGATCCCGAAGGATTGTTCCCGGTGATTTTGGGGCACGAAGGCGGCGGTATCGTGGAAGAAGTGGGCGCTGGTGTCACCAGCGTCAAGCCCGGCGATCACGTGATCCCGCTGTATACCCCGGAATGCGGAACCTGTGAGTACTGCCTATCGGGCAAGACGAATCTCTGCCAGCGTATCCGCATCACCCAGGGTAAGGGTGTGATGCCGGATGGCACATCGCGCTTCTCCTTTAAAGGCAAGCCAGTGCTGCACTACATGGGAACCAGCACATTCGCCGAATACACGGTGTTGCCCGAGATTTCGGTGGCCAAGATCAATCCGCAGGCACCGCTCGACAAGGTGTGTCTGTTGGGCTGCGGCATCACCACCGGCATCGGCGCGGTGCTGAATACCGCCAAAGTGACTCCGGGTTCGACGGTGGCGGTATTCGGCCTCGGCGGCATCGGCTTGTCCGTGGTGCAAGGCGCCGTGATGGCAAAGGCCGCGCGCATCATCGCGGTCGACTTGAACCCCAGCAAATGGACCATGGCCAAGGCGCTCGGTGCAACGGACTATGTCAACCCGAAGGACTACGACAAGCCGATTCAGCAAGTCATCGTCGATATGACCAACGGCGGCGTCGACTACTCGTTCGAATGCATCGGCAACGTCCACGTGATGCGCTCAGCGCTTGAGTGTTGTCACAAGGGATGGGGCGAATCGGTTATCATCGGTGTCGCCGGAGCGGGCCAGGAAATATCCACTCGTCCGTTCCAGTTGGTTACTGGTCGCGTTTGGCGCGGCTCGGCATTCGGCGGCGTCAAAGGTCGTTCGCAATTGCCGGGCTATGTGGATCGGTACCTCGCGGGCGAAATCAAGATCGACGAAATGATCAGCGAAGTGCTGCCATTGGAAAAGATCAACGATGCCTTCGAGATGATGCATGCGGGTAAGGTGATCCGTTCGGTGATCAAGTACTGAACGGACTGTGATAACTAGTGGGAGGAAGAATCATGGCAGTTTCAATTCATCCGTCGGTCGACAACGGTGTCAAGCAGGGATCGAAGGATTTCGCGGGGGGCACGCTGACCTGCAAGTGCACGGACAGGCCCGTCAAGGTATCGATCGGCGCGCAAATCGCGCACAACCATGTCTGCGGCTGTACTCTGTGCTGGAGGCCGAAGGGCGTGCTGTTCTCGATGGTCGCGGTTGTGTCGAAGGACAAGGTCAAGGTTACGCAGAACGGCGACAAGCTTGGCGTAGTTGATGCTTCCAAGACCATTCAACGTCATGCATGCAAAGTGTGCGGCACCCACCTGTTTGGGCGCATCGAGAACGCCAAGCACGCGTTTTATGGTCTCGATTTCGTACACCCCGAATTGTCGACTGAGTCGGGCTGGGCGGCGCCGGGATTTGCGGCGTTCGTTTCTTCGGTCATCGAGGCGGGTGCGGATCCGGCCAACATGGGCGCGGTGCGAGCGCGGCTCAAGGAGCTGGGCTTGGAGCCTTACGATTGCTTGAATCCGCCGTTGATGGATGCACTTGCAACGCACGCGGCCAAGCTCTCGGGAGTCTTGAAGTCTTAAGTTAGCAATCCCTTGCAGATTCGCGCGGCGCCGCTCCTAGGGTCGGCGCCGCGCTACTGTTCAAGAACGATGTTGTGCTTGTGGATCTTGCGGTACAGCGTATTGCGGCTTATCCCCAAGGCCTGCGCCGTGCGGCTGATATTCCAATGCATTCTTTCCAGTTCTCGCAGCAACGCGGCGCACTCCGCGTCGCGCAATGCGGCGGACGGCAGGTTCATGGCGGCCGCAGCCGTATCGGAATTTCCCAGAGTAAGCGTCGGCGCGAGAGCGCGCGTGTCGGTATGCAGTATCTCCTGGGGCAGGTTCGACATGCGGATGATGCCGTCGCGGCACAGCGCCGAGGCGGTCCGCAATGCATTGCGCAGCTGACGGATATTCCCGGGCCAGGAATAATCCAGCAATTTGTGGAATGCGTCTTCGGCGATCTCGATCGACTCCTGATCGGCGTTCTCTTCCTGCAGCAAGGTACGGATCAAATCCGCCTTGTCGCCACGATCACGCAGCGGCGGCAAGTGCAGCGTAATCCCGTTCAATCGGTAGTACAGATCCTCACGGAATTCACCGTCCTGGATCATTTGGCGAATGTCCCGATGTGTGGCGCTGATGACATGCAAGGAGACCGGAATGGCTAGGTCACTGCCAAGCGGAACGACCTCACGCTCCTCGATTACACGTAACAGGCGTGTCTGCAACATCAGCGGCATGTCGCCGATTTCATCGAGGAACAGGGTGCCGCCGTTGGATTGCAGAATCTTGCCGATCCGGCCTTCCTTCACCGCACCGGTAAAGGCGCCGCGTGTGTAGCCGAACAGCTCGCTCTCGATCAGACTCTCAGGGATAGCAGCACAATTAACGGTCACGAACGCCTTGTCTGACCAAAGACCGCTGTGATGCAGGGCTTTGGCGAATGCCTCCTTACCCGTGCCGGTGGCCCCCTGCAGCAGGATGGGCACCTGCTTCGCGAATAACTGTCTGCCGAAGGTGAGGTTTTTGCGCATTTGCGCATCCTCGCCGACGTGGTGTTGTCCGCGTCCAAGCAGAATGCTCTCGGCCGTGCCCGCAACCGGGCTGATGGCGGCCAGTTCCAGCGTGCGTGTCGCGGGACGCAGCGGCGCCCGCGCGATCGCAAAGAAGCGCCGGCCATGCGCCAGATCGCGCACCGGCCAAATCGTGCTGGGTTCGAATTGCGCCCGCCGCTCGAGCGTTGCGAAATCGAACTGGAAGAATTTTTCGATGGATTCACCGATCAGCGACTTGCGGGTCGAACAGCCGAGCTGCAGCAACGCGCTTTCGTTGACCGCCATGATATTGCCCGCTCCATCCATGGCGACCAACGCCTCGTGCAACAGGCCGACGAATTCGGGCCGGCTATGAAAACGCAGGATCCAGGACTGGCTGAACTCGTTGAGAAAATTCCAACGCGAGATCAGATGCGCCGACATATTGACCAGTGCCATCGTATGACGCTGAATCAGGCGGCTGTCGCTGGAGTTGGCGGTGGACGCGTCCAGCACCGCGATAATGGAGCCGTGCGGATCTAAAATCGGCGCTCCCGAGCACGACAGCGACAGGTTGTAGCCTCGAAAATGCTCTTCCCGATGGACGGTGACGGGACAGCCTTCGGCAAGGCAGGTGCCGATGCCGTTGGTGCCTTCGTGGCGTTCATCCCACAGCGCCCCCAGCGACAATCCGGCTTGGCGGAATTCACGCTGCAGGGCGGGATCGGTGATGGTGGTGAGCACCACGCCTTGCGTGTCCGACAGGATGACTGCGAATCCGGATCCTGCAATCTGCTCGTAGAGGCTTTCCATCTCGGCGCGCGCCACCGGGAGTAATTCCCCCATGCGCTGTTGCAATTCCTTGAGCGATTGTGAAGAGAGCACGGTGTTTTGCCGCGGCGCAGAGGGTTCGATGCGATATTCGCGCAGACATCGATACCAGGAGCGCGTGACATGCGGTTCGATGCCGGCAGGTTGCAACCCGTTCTGGACGACGTGAAGAATACGCGACGCGTGGCTCGTTGCCAGATTCAGGTTCGTCATGACTTCCCCCGTCTTATTGCGTATCCCTGCTTTAGACCTTTATCTGTTGCTGAGCGACAACAGAGCTGCACTCCAACGCAAAGGCCCAAACCCCGCTAAAGGGTGGCCTCTTTGCGCGGCCGGTGCAACCTGCACTGCAACATTTACTGCTGCTCGGGTGGAGTGCCGAATTTATATCCGGGGTCGCCGCTGTACTTGGAGCGGACGAACGCCAGGATTTTCCACAGATCATCGGAGTTCTTGATGATGGTGCTGAAAGGCGGCATCGGTCCCACGACGTTCTCGCGGCCCTTGCGCGTGTAGCCCGCTTTTTGCAGTTCGTCGCTTCCCAGTGTAACCAGCCTGAAGAGAGTGTCGTCATCGCCGCCGTACACCCAGATGTCATTGGTCAGCGCCGGGCACATACCGCCGCCGCCGCCGCCGCCGTGGCAACCGCTGCATGAATAGCTCTGCAGAAACTTGCCGCCTTCTGCGACTACGTCGGCCTGAGTATCTTTATAGGGATTGACCAACTTTCCTTGCGGCGTGTTCTTTACCAGGTCCGCCGGCAAGATTTTGGTGTAGTCGACCGGCGCCGGCGCAGCATCCGCCCAGACCCTGCCAAGGGTGCACAGCGTGCTCACGCCTGCAAACATTGCGACCATCCCTATGACCAGAACTCCTCTTCTCACTGCTGCTCTCCTTTGATCTATCTTGTATTTTCGCTCATCAGCGCGCTACCAACGCGCAATTCAACTCGATTTATTGGGGGTATTGTGCGCGGCATCTTGTAGGATTTTGACAACAGCGGCGTTGTCGTTGGCCTGGGCGATGGAGAGCGCCGTGCGGCCGTCCTCACTGTGCGCATTGACGTCGGCGCCCGATTTGAGCAGCAACCCCGCTACAACGGAGCGATTGCCGGCTGCCGCAATCATCAACGCGGTGACTCCACCCGCATTCGCGGCGTTTACTTTGGCGCCGTGGTCAATCAGTGAACCGGCCAGCTCGCTCGAACCAGACAGCGACGCCAGCATCAACGGCGTGTAGCCGCCCTTGGCTACCGGCGCATTGACGTCGGCGCCGGCCGCGATCAGAGCCTGGGCGGCCTTTATCTTGCCGTTCTGCGCCGCTATCGCCAACGGGGTGAGCCCGTCGTGATCGGTCGCATCCAGCTTGGCGCCGTGCGCCAGCAGCATATTAGTCAACACCGGATCGTCGCCCCAGGCGCCATACATCAGCGGCGTCCAGCCGGTTCGATCGGATGTGTTGGTGCTCGCCTTATGCTCGACCAGATAGGTCGCGACGTCCTTGAATCCATAGCGCGACGCATTGATCAGCGCCGGGTAACCCTCGCCGTCAACCGCATCAACATGCGCCCCATGACCCACCAGGTAACGCACGCGATCCAGGTCGTCCGCCACAATGGCGTTGTTCAATTCGTCGTCGGGATTGGCGCCGTGAGCCAGCCATTGCTTGAGGTCGGCCATTCTCGCGGCACGCGCTTTGGCGTCGACCCGCTCAGCTGCCGCGGCTGCCGCCGTCTGCACTTCGGGCTTGTCCGGCAGGTAAGGTCCATGCGAAGCTAGATCCCCGGAAACCGAACAGCTGTCGCACTTCACCAGCGGCACGCCGAAGTCCTCGAGAATCTGCTTGATTTCGCCGCGGTGCTCGGCGACCGCCGCCTCGATCGCCGCCTTGATGTCGGTTCGGCCGCGCGGCACCGCGAGCGCCATGTCGAACTCCATGGGAACCTTATCCTCCCACAAATTCACCGGTTGAATGATCAGGGGGGCATGCAGCATGGTCTTGTAATAGCCGGCCATGGGACCCCAGGCCGCGGCCACGTCGAGCTCGCCGTCGATGACCTGCTGAACCTGGTACGAAGGCTGGTTGTTATGAACGATGTCGGCATTGTGGCTCAAGTAATGAACCACCGTGTTGGACATCACCTGGTGATCGGCCAGCGCCTGGCGGATGGCAGACACCTGAAAGACGCCGATGCGCAATTTCTTCAGAGCCGGATCATCCAGACTCTTGATGTTGATACCTTTGTCGCTGCGGTAGGCCAGCACGAACGTCGATCGGTACAAGGGTGCCAGCACCACCGCGCCTTCCGTGTCCGTCGCCATGTCCATCCACAGATCGCAATTTCCTTCAGCCAGTGTGGTGCGCATAAGTCCGCGCTCGATGGAGGGCCGCCAGTAGTACTGCACTCCGGTCCCCAAGGCCGCGCCGATTACCTGTGCAATTTTGTTCTCGAATCCCTCGCCCTTCTGACTGGACAAAGGCATGTTGCCCGGATCTGCACACACAGTCAGGGACTTGAGCTCGGCACCAAGAGCCGTGCCGCCGACGGCCAGCAGCATCGTTGCCGAAACGATTCGCCGCAAAAGCCCCAAAGTCTTAATGTTCAATCTCATCTCCTCCGGAGCGCGCCCTCGGAGGGCCCTCTGTCATTGGACTTGGGGCCGCAACGAAGGTTGCAGTCCCCCAGACAAGAAATGCCCGGTGACTCGCGTCACCGGGCATTTCCGCAATACCAAACTCGAGTCAAATCTCGGCTATTCGCCCAGCCGGAACGTATACAGCGTTCCACCCTGAGGAATCGAGGCGAGATTCGCGGCCTTGGTCATCGCCGTCGCACCGATGGCGCCGAACTTGTCGTTCAGGTCCAAGCCCGCCGTGACCGGCAGACCGATCCAACCGCCGATGCCCGACCATACCGACACATACTGCTTGCCCTTCACTGAGTACGTCATGGGATTGCCGATGATGCCGGAGCCCAGCTTCTTCGACCACAACACCTTGCCGGTGCCGCGATCCACGGCGCGGAAGTCGCCGCCCAAGCTGCCGTAGAAAGCCAAGCCGCCACCGGTGACCAATGCGCCACCCCAGTTCGGGAACGAGTCCGGGATTTCCCACTCGGTCTTGCCGGTCACGACGTTGAACTTCTTGAACTTGCCCGTGACTCCCGGTTTCTCCGGATACATATACACATTGGCGAACACGTACACGGTGCCCTGCGTGGTGTGCGAACGCTGCTGCGGTTCGAGCTCCATGCACCAGTTGTTGGTCGGCACATAGAAGTTCTCCGGATCGTTCGGATCCACCGCCACCGGCTGCTGATCCTTGCCACCCATCGCGGACGGGCAAGCCTGGGTGTTATGACCCACCAGCAATGGTGAATGTTCAGCCACTTTGACCGGACGGCCGGTCTTCATGTCGATCTTTTCCGCCCAATTTACCGTGACGTACTTGTGGGCGCGCAGCAGCGTCCCGTCGGTACGATCGAGCACATAGGCGAAGCCGTTACGATCGAAATGCACCAAGGACTTGTGCATCTTGCCGTCCACGTTCAGGTCCACCAGGACGACTTCATTGATGCCGTCGTAGTCCCATTGGTCGAACGGAGTCATTTGATAGACCCATTCCGCCTCGCCGGTGTCGACATTGCGCGCAAAAATACTCATGGACCATTTATTGTCGTACTTGCCGCTATTGCAGTTCTCTTGCGTCAGCGGTTCAGAACAGCGGAACTGCGGGGACCACAGACCCGGGTTGCCCGTGCCGTAGTAGACCATGTGCAGGGCAGGATCGTAGGCATACCAGCCCCACGCTGCGCCGCCACCGCGCTTCCACTCATCGCCTACATAGGTGTTGATGCCCAAGTCCTTGCCGGCGGTGCCGTACTCAGGATGCTTCTTGTTGGTGTTCTTGGTCAGGCACACATCGGCATCGCTGCCGGTGGAATGACACTCCCACACCTTCTTGCCGTCAGCCAGGTTGTATGCCGTGACACGTCCGCGCGCGGCAAACTCATCGCCGCCGAAGCCGATGATCACCTTGTCGTTGGCAATGATGGGCGCCGGGGTGATGGTCTCGCCCTTATCCGGGTGGGCATGCTTGACGACCCAGACTTCCTTGCCGGTCGCCGCATCGAGGGCGATGACGTAGCCGTCCAGGGTGCCGAACACCAGTTTTCCTTCGGCAAAGGACATGCCGCGGTTGACCGTGTCGCAACAGGCGCGGGGCACGGCGGATTCGTCGCGGCCGCTGGTCTTGGTATAGTGCCAAACCTGAGCTGGATGATCCGGATCGCTCAAGTCGAGCGCTTGAATGATGTTCGGCCAGCCGCTCGCGATGAACATCATCGGCTTGCCGGCGACATCCTGAATGACCAAGGGCTGTCCTTCATGACCGCGCAAGGTGCCGCTCGACTGAGCCCAAACCATGTTTAGGCCTTTGACGTTGCCGGCATTGATTTCTTTCAGTGAACTGTAGCGGGTCTGATTCAAATCACCGGCGGGAGCGCCCCACTGGTTCGGATCTTTAAACCGCTGGAACTGCTCCGCATCGGTAGCGGCCATCGCGGCACCACAGGTCGTGACAAGCGCTGCGACGGCATAAAGTACCTTGACCTGACGTTTTGACGTAAGCCATTTCATCTCAATTCTCCTGCTGCGTGGGATCTCTGCCAATCGCCGCTGCTGTCGCAAGCGGCGTGCACACAGTCTTCAATCCTGGGTGCCGTGCTGATTATTCTTGGATCGTTGTTAGTCGTAACTGCCAAAACTCCCTCCTTACCGATGCTTACCTATTGTTGATAGTTATCCGGCCGCAAACCTGTCGCGACCAGTCTGATCCCAATGAGATGGTAAGTCAGCGATAGGCACCACCGCCTTGGGCCGCCATCTACTAATAGCAATGCCTATGCCATCCAGTTCAAATGCAAAAAGAAAATAGCACGCGATTAGAAATCGTTCCAAATCAGATATTTACAATTTTCCGACCGGGACTATGCGAAGCACCGCGGTGCGAACTGTGTCATGCGCGTGACAGTGGAGCAGTCGCGATTGCGTCGTTAGTGAGGCGCAGCGCCGCATTTTTAATTTTTTGGCAGCGGTACAAGTTTTGAGTAGGCGGGATTGCTTGCGCGCTGTACTTGGCGCTGCTGCCCGAATCAGCTTTCGTGGCGGAAATGACACATATACCTCCTGGGGCCTGCACCCTTCCCGTAGGCTCAGAGAAGATCTATTGTGGCGGTGAGCCCACAAGGTGTGGGAGCGCGGTGCATCGTATGCCGCGGCAACCTCAGAAATTTCGCTCAAGGGGGAGCTATGACCAATCAACGTGTGCTGGTGCGGCAAGCAGTAGCTCTACTATCGGCCGTTTCAGGCGCCATTGTGGCCGGCTCGGCGGAAGCGCAAACCGTCGCGACTCAGCCGGCATTGACGGAGATCATCGTCACCGCGCAGAAACGCGCGCAGAACATCCAGGATGTTCCCATCAGCGTGATCGCCCTATCCGGCCAGCAGCTGAAGGATGGTGGTGTCACCGACATCAAGACGCTCCAGGCCCTCACCCCGAGCCTCACCGTTACCTCCACCACTTCAGAGAATGTCACTACTGCCCGCATCCGCGGCATCGGCACGGTGGGGGATAATCCGGGATTGGAATCCTCGGTCGGTATTGTCATTGATGGAGTCTATCGACCCCGCAACGGCGTTGGTTTCGGCAACCTCGGGGAAATCGAACAGATCGAAATTTTGGAAGGCCCGCAGGGCGAATTGTTCGGCAAGAACAACGACGCTGGTGTAATTAGCATCAACACTAAGCGGCCGTCGACCACTTTCGGAGTCACGGCAGAAGTGACCGGCGGCAATTACAACGATCGTGAGGTAAACGCTGCGGTGACCGGCCCGCTCGGGGCTATAGCCGCAGCGCGTTTTTATGCGGGATATCAGAAGCGCGATGGGTTTCTGGATATCAACACGGGGCTTGGCCCCAACCGCGGCGATCGGACCGACGACCGCAACATGTACACCATGCGCGGCCAATTCCTTCTCACTCCCACAGACTCGGTAAGCCTGCTCCTCATCGGCGACTATTCGAAGCGCAACGAATCCTGTTGCGGAGCGGTGCAAACCAGCGATGGTCCGTTTTCCGGAATCCTCAACGCGCTTGCGTCCATTCCACCCTTAGGCGGTCAAGTCGGCGCGCAAGCAGTTGCCAATCCACCGCTGTCACCGTTCACTCGGCATGCCTACGCCAACCAGCCGATATCTCAGCAAATTCGTGACATGGGAATTTCCGCCCAGCTCGAGTGGGATCTGGGCCCTGCGAAGCTTACTTCGATTACCGCCTGGCGCGACAACACCCTGGTGGCCGGCAACGACTCCGACTACAGCGGCATCGGAATCATCACCACACCGGGCAACGAGGGCAATCAGACAGACTTCAAGCAGGCCAGCGAGGAGATCCGACTGGCCGGCAAGAGCGGCCCCCTGAATTGGCTGGTGGGCGGCTTCTTCTCCAGCGAAATTCTCACCACCAACACGGCCATCTATGCCGACAAGGATTTCGATCTATACGTGGGTGGCGTCGCCTCCGCATCGGTCGGCACGAACCCACCTAACTTCCTCGAGATTCCGGGGTTCACCGGACAGCCACCGGGAGGCACCTTCATCCCCGGTGTATCCGGCGAACAGGATTTCTATCATCAGACTTCCAAGAGCTACGCCTTCTTCACCAACGAAACTTATAACATTGCGCAGGGCTTGGACCTGACCGCGGGCCTGCGCTACACCTCCGAAAAGAAGACCGCGAATTCAACCTATGTCGATCCCGACGGCGGCTCCGGTTGCGGGCGCCTGCTCACGTCTCCCGGAGTCAACGCATTGAACCCTGCGAGTCCTGAGTACCAGTTCCTAATCGGATACGGCTGTTCGACCTTGTTCAATCCATTCTTCGCAGGGCATTCAACCAGCCAAACCTTGAGCGCTGGCAATGTCTCGGGCACGGTCAAGCTCTCCTATCGCTTCAGCGAAGACCTCATGACCTATATTTCGTGGGCGAACGGCTACAAGGCCGGCGGATTCAATCTCGCTCGCGTTACTTCACCGACCGGACCTCAGGGACCCTTGACGCCGAATTTCGATACCGAGTTCCCGCGGGAAACCGTGCAGTCCTACGAGATCGGCATCAAAAGCATGCTGGCGGATCGTACCTTGCGGCTGAATGCCTCGGTGTTCGATCAGAAATACACGAATTTCCAGTTGAACACCTTTACCGGTATTCAATTCGTGGTCAGTTCGATTCGTAAAATGGAATCCAAGGGCGCCCAGTTCGAATCAACTTGGGCGACCCCTCTGACCGGCCTGAGTTTCTCCGGCGGTGTGACGTATGCGTTTACGAACATCCAGGATTTCGGCCTCTCGCGGCCGCTATTCGCTGCGAATCGCGTGAACGATCGATTGTCGTTCGCGCCGCTGTGGTCCGGAGTGGTGGCGGCGAGCTACACGGCGCATTTTTCCGATTCGCTGCAATTCCGCGGCAGTGTTTCCGAGAAGTACAATTCCTCGTACAACACCGGATCGGATCTCGATCCCCGGAAACTTCAGGGATCATACGGCTTGCTCACTGCACGCCTCGGCCTAGGCGCGCCCGATGGCAAATGGACCGCCGAGATCTGGGGCACCAACCTTGCCAATAAAGGAATTTACCAGGTCGCCTTCGACGCCCCGTTCCAATTCGAACAGATCGATGCCTTCCTGGGCGACCCGCGAACCTTTGGAATTACACTTCGAACCAAGTTCTAATCAGAGTATTGTCGAGTGCGGCAATTCGACGGCGGGCCTCAAGCCCGCCGTTTTTTATTGGCGGCCGATTGTCGGCGCGAGGGGGGCGGCGCATGGCGAATGAAACGAAATCTACGTCGAGCGCTGCGTTTGCTCTGTTCGTTTTGTTTGCCATCAATCTGCTCAATTTTTTCGATCGTCAGTTGCCCGGGGCCCTCGCCGAGCCCATCCGCAAGGAGTTCCATTTAAGCGACACCGCGCTGGGATTGTTGGGAACCATCGCAACCTTCATGTACGCACTAGTCGGCCTGCCGCTCGGACGCCTGGCAGATAAGTGGTACCGCACTCGCCTCATTGCCATCGGCACCGCACTGTGGAGTTTGCTGACCGGAGCCTCCGGGCTCGCGCAAAGCTATTCGCAGCTGTTCGTTTCGCGCTTGGGCGTGGGCCTCGGTGAAGCTACTTGCGCACCCGCAGCGCAATCGCTGATCGGCGATTTGTATCCGGCGCATCAACGCGCGCGAGCCATGAGCATATTCATGCTTGGGCTGCCTGCGGGGCTGTGCCTGGCGTACTTCAGCGCCGGCGCCATCGGCGCCGCGCTCGGCTGGCGAACGGCGTTTCTGTTCGCCTGCATCCCCGGACTGTTGTTTGCCTGGCTCGCGCTGCGGATTCCCGAACCCGTGCGCGGTGCGCTCGATGCGGCGAGATCGCTCGCTGCCGGCACTGCGCCGGAGTCGCCATTTCGCGCCGTACTGAAGCTACCGACCATGTGGTGGATCATCCTGTCCGGCATCTTTCATAACTTCAACATGTATGCCATCAACGCATTTCAGACGCCGTTCTTGCAGCGCTTTCACGAAATGGGCCTCAAGTCAGCGAGCAATGTGTCTGCCATTTCAGTAGGTGCGGTGGGCGCCATCGGCCTGCTGTTGGGCGGTTGGCTTGCCGACAAGATTAGCGCCAAGCGGCGTGACGGCCGCCTTTTGCTGTCGGCCGTTTCGATGGCGATCGCGGCGCCCAGCATTTTCTTTGCATTGAACCAGCCCAAAGGCGCCATCGGCGCCTTCATGATCCTGATGGCCGTCGGCACCATGACCATGTTCGTTTACTACGCCACAGTGTATGCGGCCATTCAGGATGTGATCGAGCCGCGCTTGCGTGGCACGGCGATAGCCATCTACTTTTGCGCCATGTACTTGCTCGGTGCCAGCTTGGGGCCCTTGGGGATGGGCATGCTGAGCGATCACTTCGCGCATCAGGCCATGCACCGGGAGGGAACCGGCGCCATGACCGAAGCGTTCAAGGCATCCGGACTGCACAGCGCCATGTACGCCATTCCAATACTGGCGGTGCTGGCGGCGCTGGTGCTATTCGCGGCATCGCGCACCATCGAAGGGGATATGCGCAAGCAGGAGCTGTAGCCAACCCGTCATGTGCTTATGAGAATTGATTATTTGCGGGAAATGCACGGGGGCGGCATTAGTGTAGTGCGACGCCTGCACATCCTGCGCGCCGCCGAACGCGGGATAGTCCGTCGGCACGCGCCCACCGGGGTGAGACTTAAGTCACAGAATTCGGGTACTGATATATGAAACTGATGCATGCCGTTTCGACGGCGCTCACTGCGGGCTCGATCGCATTCTGGACCGCAAAACGCGGCCCGTTCTCGCTCAGCACGGCAATATTGTCGCTGGCACGCAGCATGGATATCTCACACCTTTACTCCAGACCGGCTTCGCCATCGGGCGAATCCAGCGCCGACCCGTCATGAGTTCTTGCATGCCCATGGCCGGGGACGCAATCCGTCAGTGCCTTCGCGCGGCGCAGCCTCAGTTGAGTGAGGTGCGCAGCTGGGAGCAGTGGCAGCATGAAATCGTTGCGCTGCTCAGGGGCGATTTCGGAGACAGTTTAGAAATAGTCTCCATCGATGACGTCGATTGGCCATCGTGGCAGGCATTTTACGTTCAAGGCCGGTCGCCGCGTTCCGCCATTGAGCGCGCCTTGGAGCGCGATCTGTAGCCGGTTGAGGAGCGCTGGATCAGCGCCGCTAGTGCTCGGGTCTGTCTGACGCCGGGCTCATTCGATCACCACCACCACTTTCCCCCGCGCCGCGCGTGCGCCCAGCCTGGCGATGGCCTCGCCGCCGCGTGCCAACGTAAAACGCTCAGTGACGGCCGGCCTGATACGGCCGGCCCGATATAGTTCCAGCAGCGCTTCCACATTGGCGGCGTGTAGAGTTGGAAACCGCGCCGTGAAATCGCCCCAGAACACGCCTACAATCTGGCAGCTTTTTAGCAGCGGCAAGTTCATCGGCAGTTTCGCAATGCCGGCGGGAAATCCAACCACGAGGTGCCGGCCCTCATAGCCAATGGCGCGCAACGCAGCTTCGGTGTAATCGCCGCCCACGCCGTCGTAAATCACCTGCGCGCCGTCGGGGCCGCAGGCCGCCTTCAAGCCGTCGGTGAGCTCGCGCGCCTGCGCTTTGTCGAGCGGCCCGGTGGGATACTTCACGCCGATATCGGCGCCGTGCGCACGTGCCAATTCAAGTTTTTCCACACTCGACGCCGCCGCCACAACGCGTGCGCCCATGTTCTTTCCCAGTTCCACGGCAGCAAGGCCGACCCCGCCCGCCGCGCCCAGCACCAACAACGTCTCGCCGGATTTTAACCGTGCCCGGTCCTTGAGGGCGTGGTGTGAGGTGCCATAGGTCATGAGTAAAGAGGCTGCCTCGTCGAACGGCATGACATCCGGAATCTTCCAGCAATTGCGCGCGAGGCCCACAGCCTTCTCTGCCATGCCGCCGCTGCGCACCGGGGAGAGCAGTACACGGTCGCCGACGCGCACGTTGTCAACGCCCTCGCCCACCGCGTCGACTACACCGGCGACTTCCGAGCCGGG
The DNA here is from genome assembly GCA_038226325.1 of Steroidobacterales bacterium. GTDB lineage: Bacteria > Pseudomonadota > Gammaproteobacteria > Steroidobacterales > Steroidobacteraceae > Bog-1198. Next base: position 94,361 of record JBBRQO010000003.1, read on the forward strand.
AGCAAACGGACGCGGTGGTTTGAACTGGTAGAGATCCTGGATGACCAGCAGGTCGGGATAATTGACTGCGCACGCGCGCACGGCAACGCGCACATGGCCGGGTTCTGCCACAGGCTCCGCAATATCCTCGAGTACCAAGGTTTCCGGTCCGCCGGGATGTTTGCTAAGCAATGCCTTCATGATTGATTCACTCGTTCATTGGCAGCGGCTTCGCGATCTTGCAATTCCCGCCACATGATCTTGCCGGCGCCCGACTTGGGCAGCGCGTCGACGAATTCGACGATGCGCGGACACTTGTACGCCGCCATGTGCTCGCGGCACCAATCCATGATGCCCTGTGCATCAACGCGGTCGCGCCATTCGGACCGCGGCACGACGACTGCCTTGACTGTCTCGCCGCGGTGCGCATCCCTCGAGCCGATGACGCAAGCCTCCAACACCGCCGGGTGCTGGTACATCAGCGACTCTACCTCGCTGGGCCATACTTTGTATCCGGAGGCGTTGATCATGCGCTTCAGCCGATCAACCATGAAAAAATAACCATCCTCGTCGATTCGGCCCAGATCGCCGGTACGCAGGAAGCGCTTGCCGTCTAGTTCAACCAAGGTCTGGGCAGTGTCCTCAGGCTTGTTCCAATAGCCTGAGAACACCTGCGGGCCGTGCGTAATGATCTCGCCGACTTCACCCGCGGGAAGTTCGGCCAGCGTAATGGGGTCGACCACCCGAGAGTCGACGTCGTATATCGGAATGCCGAGGCATTGCTTCTTGGGATTATCCGGCGGATTCAAATGAGTGGCACCCATAGTCTCCGACAGTCCATACCCCTCGTAATACCTGACCCCCATGTCGAGCAGCCGCTGTGCCACCGCCGCCGGCATGGCCGCGCCGCCGCCGCTCAAACGGCGTATGGAACTCAAGTCATACTTGGCGATATCAGGGTTCGCAAAAAAATCCTGCACCATGGTCGGAATCGCCGTCCAACTCGACACCCGGTAACGCTGCACGCACTCCGCGGCCGCATTGCGGTCCCAGCGAGGCAGCATCACCACGGTGTTGCCGACGTACAGCGGGCCGTTCATCCCACCCTGCATGCCGGTTACATGAAATAACGGTGCGACCGCCATCAACGTGAGCTCGGGCTGCATCGAAAACCAGCGCATTCCGGCGACCAGGGTGTGCATGGTGCTGCGATGGGTGTGCATGCATCCCCTCGGCAGGCCGGTGGTGCCTGAGGTATAAGGCATCACGCATAAATCATCGGGGCCCGCCGTCAACGGCCCGGGCCTCAGGTGGCCGGCGAGCACATCGCGCCACAGTGTCACTGCCGGTGCAGTGATCTCCAGGCGCGGCGCCGCCACGAATTCCGGAATGGCCAATGTGGTCGGCGCTTGCAAATAGTCCGAGTAGGCGGCGACGATCACCGACTTGAGAATCGACTTTCCGAGCAACGGCTCGATGCGGGCAAACAATTCCTGCGAGACGATGGCCGTGTGCGCTGTCGCGTCTTGTACGTAGCGCAGGATTTCCTGCGTCAAGTTCATGGGATTGATGGGTACTACGACGGCATTGGCGCGCAGAATGCCGTAGTAGCCGATGACGAACTGCGGGCTGTTTTGCGTAAACAGCAGCACTCGATCGCCCTTGCGAACTCCACACTGCTGCTCGAGAAAGCCCGCAATGCGTGTCGATTCATCGAATAAGCCGGCGAAGCTCACCGCCGTGTCGTAGAACATGAGGAACGGCTTGTCCGGATAGCGCTGCGCCGAGACCTCGGCGTTGTAGAAAAGGTTCGTCTGCGGCGCAGCCAACGTGCGCATGGCATGAGCCGGCCAGAATTTGAAATGTCGATCCGACATGCTGCGGTGCCGGCGGCTCAGCGCCTGTGCGCGGCGGAATCGACCGATCGATACCGTCCCAATTCTAGTTTGCCGATCTGCTCGCGATGCACCTCGTCAGGGCCATCGGCAAAGCGTAAGGTGCGTGCGGCTGCATAGGCGGCCGCCAACGGGAAATCATCGCTGACGCCGCCGCCGCCGTGGACTTGAATTGCCCAATCGATGACCTGACAGGCCATGTTGGGCGCGGCGACCTTGATCATGGCGATCTCCTTCTTGGCAGCGCGGTTTCCCACCGTATCCATCATATAGGCGGCGTTCAGCACCAGCCAGCGCGCCTGATCGATCATGATGCGCGATTCGGCAATGCGCTCGAGCGTGACGCCCTGCTCGGACACGCGCCTGCCGAAGGCGACACGCGCTTGGGCACGCCTGCACATCATCTCAAGCGCCCGTTCCGCCAAACCGATCAGGCGCATGCAATGATGGATGCGTCCCGGCCCCAGCCGACCCTGCGCGATTTCAAATCCACGGCCTTCGCCCAGCAGGAGATTCTCCACGGGCACATGCACATCGACAAAATCGATCTGCGCGTGGCCGTGGGGTGCATGATCGTAGCCGAATACGGAAAGCTGGCGCAGGCGCTTCACCCCCGGCGTGTTCATAGGCACGAGTATCATCGACTGCTGGCTATGCAGCGCCGCGGCCGGATTGGTCTTACCCATGAATATCAGGATTTCGCAGCGCGGATCGCCGGCCCCCGAAGTCCACCATTTACGTCCATTGATCACGTATTGATCGCCTTGGCGCGTGATCGAGGATTGAATGTTCGTGGCATCGCTCGACGCAACATCGGGCTCGGTCATGGCGAAGGCCGAGCGTATCTTGCCGTCGAGCAGCGGCGCCAGCCAGCGGGTCTGTTGTTCGGGGCCGGCGTAACGGGCCAGCACTTCCATGTTGCCCGTGTCGGGCGCTGAACAATTGCAGGCCTCGGGCGCAAGGTGCGAGCGTCCCATAATTTCGCACAAGGGGGCGTACTCGAGATTGGACAGTCCAGCGCCATGCTCGGAGTGAGGCAGGAACAGATTCCATAAATTCTGTGAACGAGCCTCGTGCTTCAACTCCTCCATGACCACGGTGGGCCGCCAGGGATTGCCGTCGTGACGGTTCTTGGCCATTTCCTCGTCGAAACGCGGCTCAGCCGGGTAGACGTGCGCATCCATGAAAGTCTGCAATTGCTCCTGCAGGCGGCATACCTTATCGCTGTGCGAAAAATCCATGCTTAATTCCTTTGTCGACTACGTGCCGAACGATGTCTGCACCAACGTCCACGCTTGTTCGGCCAGAGGCCGCGCGCGGCGGCCCGCCTCCAATGCCGTCGCGCTCGAGGCGTTGCCTTGGATGGCGCGCGCCAGCACGCCTTGCAGAATTCCCGTCAATCGGAACATGTTGAAGGCCAGATAATAGGTCCACGCGCCCGGCGCCACCGGTGCGCGACCCCGCAGCCGGCAATAATCGGCCACGCACTGCGCCTCGCTCGGAATCCCGAGCGCCACCACATCCAATCCGGCGAGGCCGCGAAATTGATCTGCCGACAAATGGTATCGCATGCACAGATAGGCTAGATCCACTAATGGATGTCCCAATGTCGACAGCTCCCAATCGAGCACGGCCAAAATCTTCGGCTCACTCGGATGGAAGATCACATTATCAAGCCGGAAATCGCCGTGCACGATGCTGGTTTCCTCGTCCGCCGGGATATGCTGCGGCAGCCACTCGATCAGCCTATCCATTGCAGCGATGCTCTCGGTCTGCGCGGCCCGGTATTGCTGAGTCCAACGCGACACCTGTCGCTCGATGTAGCGTCCTGGCTTGCCATAGTCGCCCAATCCCGCTGCGCTGTAGTCCACAGCGTGCAGGGCGGCCATAACGCGCGTCATTTCCTCGTAGATTGCCCGGCGTTCAGCCGCAGCCACCTCTGGAAGCGCGGCATCCCAAAACAGCCGGCCCTCGACATAGTCCATCACATAGAACTCGGTGCCGATGACCGACGTGTCCTCGCACAGTGCATAGACCTTCGCCACCGGCACATCCGTGTCGGCCAGCGCCATGATCACCCGATACTCGCGGTCGACGGCGTGCGCCGACGGCAAAAGCCTGCCCGGCGGCTTACGCCTGAGCACAAAGCGATGCGTCGCCGATTGCACTAGAAAAGTAGGATTGGATTGGCCGCCGGCGAATTGGTGAACCTCGATAGGTCCGGCGAAGCCGGCAACCTGCGCCTGCATCCAAGGGACGAGCCTCACCGTATCGAAGGCATGGTGGTCGGAGGGAGGCCGCAGTCCGGCAGCCGGACTGCTCACGCGGCAACCCGGGCGGCGGCTCCCGCAGCGACGCAGAATTGGGCATCGGCCCTCATCCGTTCGACGCGCCGCCGTCCACCGCGATGTATTGACCCGTCACGTGGCGCGAGGCATCCGAGGCGAGATACACCGCCGCGCCCATCAGGTCAGTATCGTTGCCAAGACGGCCGAGCGGAGTCTGCCGTATCACGGAGGCCTCGATCTTTTCGAGCACACCGCTCGACATCTTCGAGGGGAAGAAGCCCGGGCAGATGGCATTCACGCGGATGCCGTACGGCCCCCACTCCGCGGCGAGCACTCGTGTCAGCTGCAGGGCCGCCGCCTTCGAAGCGTAGTAGGCGGCCGCCTTCATCTGCGTACCGACACGCAACGCGGCGACCGATGCGATTACGATGATATTGCCCGAGCGCTGCGGTATGAAGCAGCGCTTTGCCACCGCCTGGCTCAGCATGAACACGCTGGTGGCGTTCAAGGTCATGACTTTGTTCCAGGCTTCGAGGGGATACTCTTCGGCCGGAGCACCCCAGCTGGTGCCGGCGTTGTTGACCAGGATATCGATCCTGCCGTAGTGCCCGAGCACCGCCTCTAACAGCGCCGGCACTTCATCCGCTTCGGTCAAATCATTCACCACGGTCAGGGCTTCGATTCCCTGCTTCGCCAGTTGCGATTTGGCTGCCTCGAGTTCGTCCGGCTTGCGCGCGCTGATGGCGATTCTGGCACCCATCTCCGCGAGGCCCTGCGCGATCTGCAATCCCAAACCGCGCGAGCCGCCCGTCACCAAGGCCACCCGCCCGTTGAGTTCGAACAGCTCACGCACGCTCATCAAGTCACCTCGAATAGTCCGGCGGCGCCCTGCCCGCCGCCGATGCACATGGTAACTACCACGAGCTTGGCGCCACGGCGCTTGCCTTCGATGAGCGCATGTCCCGTAAGGCGGGCACCGCTGACGCCGTAGGGGTGACCCACCGCGATGGCGCCGCCGTTGACGTTCAAGAGTTCATCGGGAATACCCAACTTATCTCGACAGTACAAAACCTGGCATGCAAAGGCTTCGTTCAACTCCCAAAGGTCGATATCGCTGATTTTGTACCCGGTACGCTGCAGCAGGCGCGGCACGGCAAACACTGGGCCGATGCCCATTTCGCCCGGCTCACAGCCGGCGATGGCGAAGCCGCGAAATATGCCTAGGGGCTTAAGACCGCGCTTTTCAGCCAGCTTGGCGTCCATGACGACGACAGCGCTGCTGCCGTCGGAGAACTGGCTGGCGTTACCGGCCGTGACCACCCCGCCCGGGATGGCCGGACGAATCTTTGCCACGGCTTCGAGAGTCGTATCGGCGCGTATGCCCTCATCGCCGGCGATGGTGACCTCGCGCGTGCCGATTGTACCGGCGACTTTGTCAACCACTCCCATGATGGTGGTCATGGGCACGATCTCATCCTTGAACTTGCCTGCGGCCTGCGCCGCGGCCGCGCGCAACTGGCTGCGAACTCCGTACTCGTCCTGGGATTCCTTGGAAATGCCGTATCGCTTGGCCACAGTTTCGGCGGTTTGCAGCATGTTCCAATACAGCGTCGGCTTGTGTTCGATCAGCCAGGGATCGCGGCGCATGTGTGGGTTCGCCTCGTTCTGCACGCAGGAAATGCTCTCGACACCGCCCGCGACGATGACGCTGGCGCCTTCTGTCATGATGCGCTGCGCCGCCAGGGCGATGGATTGCAATCCCGAACTGCAAAAGCGATTGATGCTCAAGCCCGCGGTGGTGACGGGAAGACCGGCGCGCAAGCCGATGGCGCGTGCGATGTTACCGCCCGTGGTGCCCTCGCCGAAGGTAGATCCCATGATCACGTCCTCGACTTCGGCGGGGTCGATGCCGGCACGCTCGACCGCATGCTGCACGGAGTGCGCGCCGAGAGTGGCGCCGTAAGTCATGTTGAACGCCCCCTTCCAGCTCTTGCCGAGGCCGGTGCGCGCCGTGGAGACGATGACTGCTTCTGTCACTTGGCTGATCCTTTGTATGCGCTGAAAGTCAGGCCTTGGTCGGCAAGGCGAATGAGCAGCGGCGCCGGCGTCCATGCGCCTGCGTCGCCACCCGGCTGTTCCGCGATGCGTTGCAGAGCACGCGCAATTTCGTTCAAGCCCGTCTGATCGGCGAAGAACATGGGGCCGCCGCGGTATGCGGGGAAACCGTAGCCGTTGAGATAGACCAGGTCGATGTCGGAGGCGCGCTGGGCAATGCCATCCTCTATGATGCGTGCGCCTTCGTTGACGAGTGCATAAATGCAGCGCTCGACGATCTCCGCCGAACTCACTTCGCGCGGCGTAATGCCTCTTTGTCGCCGGTACTGCTCGATAATGGCGGTCACCTTGGGATCCGCAATGGGGTTGCGTGAGCCCGCCTCGTAGCGATACCAACCGGCGTTGGTCTTTTGCCCGAAGCGGCCGGCCTCGCACAAGGCATCCGCCACATTGGAGAAATCCTTGCCGGGGAATTCCGCCGCGCGCCGTTTGCGCAGAGCCCATCCGATATCGAGGCCGGCCAGGTCACCCACGCGAAACGGCCCCATTGCCATCCCAAATTCCTGCAGCGCCGCGTCCACCTGCTGCGGCAGAGCGCCGGCCATGATCAAATCGTGAGCGGCGGCGCCGTAGCGCGCCAGCATGCGATTGCCGATGAAACCGTCGCAAACGCCGGACACCACGGCGATCTTGTTCATGGTTTTCGCCAAGCGCATTGCAGTCGCGAGCACGTCCTTCGCCGTCGCGGCGCCGCGCACCACCTCGAGCAGACGCATCACATTCGCCGGGCTGAAGAAATGCAGCCCGATCACATCCTGCGGACGGCCTGTAAACTTCGCGATCTCATCGAGATTCAACGCGGAGGTATTGGAGGCGAGGATGGCTCCGGGCTGCAACACGGTATCCAGTTTCTCGAACACTTGGCGCTTCACCTCCATGCTCTCGAATACGGCTTCGATGCTCAAATCCACATCGCGCAACGTGGCATAGTCCAAAGTCGGCGTGATTAACGCTAGGCGCTTTGCCAGGCTGGCTTCGTTGAGAGTGCCTTTGCGCAGGGCACCCTGGTAATTGCGGCGTATATTGGCGAGGCCCCGATCGAGTGCTTCCTGCTGGGTTTCCAACAACACTACCGGCAGACCCGCGTTGATGAGGCTCATGGTGATGCCCCCGCCCATGGTCCCGGCGCCGATGACACCGACCTTGCGGATAGGCCGCACCGGCGTGTCGACGGGCACACCCTGAATTTTCGAGGCGGCGCGCTCGGCTTGAAATACATGCCGCAGAGCCGCCGACTCGGGCGACAACATCAGCATGGTGAACAGCTCGCGCTCACGCTTCAATCCCGCGTCGAAAGGCACTTCGACCGCCGCCGCCACCGCCTCCACACAGGCCAACGGCGCGGGATAGGGGCCCGCAACCGCCTTCACGGAATTGCGCGCAAATTGGAAGAATGCCTCCGCTGTCGGCATGTTCAGCATCCGATCGCGGACGCGCCGGCCAGGCAACTTCTCGCTGATCACGCGGCGCGCAAAGTCCACGGCGGCAGCGCGCAAGTCGCCGTCGCTGAACGCATCGAACAGCGGCGTGTTGCGCAAACTTTCAGCCGCTACCGTCGCTCCCGAGACGATGAGATTAAGCGCGGCTTCGACGCCCAGCAAACGCGGCAGCCGCTGAGTACCTCCGGCACCGGGCAGCAGGCCGAGTTTAACTTCCGGCAATGCAATGCGTGCCGCCGGCACGGCTACTCGAAAATGGCAGCCCAGCGCCAACTCCAGTCCGCCGCCCATACAGATACCACTGATGGCGGCGATCACCGCCTTCGGACTATTTTCTACTTCGGCAATCAAGGTGCGTAAGTTCGGGTACGCCACCGCTTGAGCAGTGCCGAATTCTCGGATGTCGGCACCGCCGGAAAAGCCGGCGCCGGAACCGATCAACACAATGGCGCCGACGCCGGCGTCGGCATTCGCCCGTTCCAGACCGGCAAGCACTGCCGCGCGCAGCTCCCGCCCCAGACTATTGACCGGTGGGTTATCAAGAGTCAGGACGGCGACGCCGTCCTGTACCGTGTATTTCAACGTATCCATGCGCTCCTCAATTCCACTATGCAGAACTAAGTTCCGCCTTAATAGATATAATGTAGCAGCAAGCTCGGCCTCATACCCGCTCTAATGCCAGCGCCGCGCCCTGACCGACTCCCACGCACATAGTCGCCAATGCGTAGCGGCCACCGCGCCGCTGCAATTCCTGCACGGCAGCCCCTGCAATGCGCGCGCCCGACATACCGAGCGGATGACCCAAGGCAATGGCGCCACCGTTGCAGTTGATGTGTTCGGCGTCGTCCGCAAAGCCCAAGGCGCGCATGCACGCCAGCGCCTGAGACGCGAACGCCTCATTCAGTTCGATCACATCGAATTGGGCGATTTTCAGGCGCAGCCGGGCTGCCAGTTTTTCCACCGCCGGGATCGGCCCCACCCCCATGATTCGTGGTGCCACTCCGGCGGAGGCAAAGCCCAGCACCCGTGCCCTCACGTTGAGTTTGTATTTCTCGACCGCCGCGCCGGAAGCCAGCAGCAGCGCCGCGGCGCCATCGTTGATCCCGGATGCATTGCCGGCCGTGACTGTACCGGCGGCGCGCACCACGGGCTTGAGTTTGGCCAGCGCCGCCAAAGTCGTTTCTGGGCGCAGGCCTTCATCAAGTTCGATCACCTGCGTGGCGCCTTTCGCTTGAGCAACAGCCACCGGCACGATTTGTTGGGCAAACACGCCGGCAACTTGGGCGCGTGCCGCACGTTGTTGCGAGCGCAGCGCAAAGGCGTCCTGATCTTCGCGGGAGACGTTGAATTCCGCGGCGACATTTTCGGCGGTTTCAGGCATCGAATCGACGCCATACAGCGCTTTCATCTGCAAATTCACGAAGCGCCAGCCGATGGTGGTGTCGTAGATCTCCGCCGTGCGTTGGAAGGCGCGTTCCGCCTTGCCCATCACGAAGGGAGCGCGCGTCATCGACTCTACGCCGCCGGCAATGGCGAGGTCGATCTCACCTGCACGAATGGCTCGGGCCGCAGCCGCCACCGCATCCAAACCGGAGGCGCACAAGCGATTCAATGTCACGCCGGGCACGTGCGCTGGCAGGCCGGCGAGCAGCAATGCCATGCGCGCGACGTTGCGATTGTCTTCGCCGGCCTGATTGGCACAGCCCAAGAACACTTCGTCGACGGCCTCGGCGATGGAATTGTTGCGTGCGACCAGGCGCTTTATCGCGATTGCCGCCAGATCATCGGGACGAACACGCGACAGGCCGCCTTCATAGCGGCCGATCGGGGTGCGCGCAAAATCACAGATGAATGCGTCGGTCATTTAAACGTGCGCGCGCTTGAACAAGTTCGTGAGCTCGCCCCACGCGCGCTCAGCCTGTGACTCATTATAAATAGGCGGCTTACCGGCAGTCTTGGGCATGTCCTTCACGCACCAGCCATGCAGACAACCGTCATAGACTTCGATTTTTGCCTGCAGATGCGCGCCCTTGAACGCTTCGGCCAGTTTGGTCTTTGCATCGGGTTGTCGCTCATCATCATTCATGGCCACGCCGAAGTAGAATTGCCCCTTCATTTTGGGCACCAACAGGTGCGGGCTGTCCGGCTTATCGGTTACCAGCCCGCCACCATGGAATGATGCACCGGCACCGATGCGCTCGGGATTGGACGCAGCCGCCTGCATGGTCATGGGTCCGCCCATGCAATAGCCGAAGGCGCCCATTCTTGCCTTCGTGTTCACCGAGGCCTGCGAGTCCAGAAACTGAACATACGCGGTGGCGTCCTGCATGACGGCAGCGCTGGTCAAAGGCGCACGCAGCACGTCGATTTTTGCGCGGTCGGCGGGATTGCTAAAATCGATCTCAGGGGACAAGCCGGGTGGCTTCGAGTTGCGGTAAAAGGGATTCGGCACCAGCACGGTGAACCCGTCCGCGGCCAGCCGCTTCGCCATGGCACGCATGGTGGCACGCAGGCCGAACACGTCGGTGAACAGAATAACGCCAGGCCACGCACCCTGCTGCGGATGAATGAGCGCGGCATCGCACACGCCCGCAGCGGTGGTCACCTGTACATCGGTGTCGACTACCTCTGGCGTCACGGCACCTGAGGCACCCGTTGCCGCCGCAACGCCTACGGCAATGGACAGCGCGGTGAACTCTCGGCGTGAAATCGTGCTCGGTGTGTCGGACATGCGGGATCCCCTGCGGTACTGGGTGCGATGGCGAAGGCTTGATTGGGCGCCATTATAGTCCCTGGGGCGCATGTGTAATACTTCAGCCACTCACAGTCCATCATCCGACCGGCACATGAACATTCTTCGGGGCAAAACCGCCTTGGTCACCGGCGCCGCCAGCGGCATCGGCCGTGCAAGCGCCTTGCTGTTCGCGTCCGAGGGCGCTGCCGTCGTCGCCCTCGATCGCGCCGCGCACGTTGAGGCCACGGCAGCGGAAATCCGCGCAGCCGGCGGGCGCGCTGTGGGGCTGATCCGCGATTCATCGACTGAGGAAGACATTGCGGGCGCAGTGGCTCTCGCCATCAAGGAGTATGGCGGACTTGACGTGTGCTACGCGAATGCAGGCATCAGCGGCGGCTTGGTACCGTTTTTCGAGGAAACCGTCGAGCACTGGAACGAGGTTCTGAACATCAACTTGATCGGTACCTTTCTCGCAGCCAAGTATGCGGCGCTTGCCATGGTCAAGCAGAGACGCGGCTCCATTATCTGCACAGCCTCGGTCGCCGGACTGCGCTCCGGCGCCGGCGGCATGCCCTACAGCGCCAGCAAAGCCGGCGTCATCAGCCTGGTGCAAACGGCCGCCAACCAATTGAGCGGCTCGGGCGTGCGCATCAATGCCATTTGCCCCGGCCTGATCGAAACCGGCATGACCCGGCCGATATTCGAACAGGCGCGCGCCCGCGGCAGCGAGCACAAAATAGGCCAGCTCAATCCCCTGCAGCGGCCGGGTATTCCCGATGAGATCGCACAAACGGCGCTTTTTCTGGCGTCCGATGCCTCGTCGTATATCAACGGTCAGGCCATCGCCGTGGATGGCGGGCTGTCAACTTCCCACCCCATCGTCATCCGGCGCGACTGATCCGAAGAGCTCAATATACGATGCTACCGACGGAGGTGCCGCCGCAAACGAACAGCGTCTGCCCCGTCACAAAAGATGCCTCGGGAGCTGCAAAGAACATGACAGCGCGCGCAACGTCTTGGGGCGTACCGAATCGGCCCACCGGCACTTGCTTGGCCGCCGCCACCATCTTGGCGCTGGCTGCCGGAATGATTTCTTCGAACATTTCTGTTTCGGCAATCGGGCCGGGAGCCACGACATTCACCGTAATCCCATGGGCGGCGAGTTCCAGCGACCAGGTGCGCGCCAGACCCAGCATGCCCGCCTTGGTTGCCGAGTAGGCAGTGCGTTTAGCCAGCCCCAGCACTGCGCGTGAGGAGATGAGCACCACACGGCCGTAATGGGCCTGCTTCATGGCGGGCAGATTAGCCTGAACCAGTGATAGGGCCGCACCGAGATGCAGATTGCTGAGCGCTTCGAGGTCCGCATTAGTCACGGTCTCTATCGGCCTTTCCCGAATTGCACCGGCGCAGTGCACGATCGTGGTCGCCGGCGTCCGGCCCGCCACCGTCATCACCGTATCGCGCGTAGCGATGGCATCGGAAAGATCGACGGTGATCGATGTCAGGCGTGGCGAGTTCAGCGGACAGGAGCGCCGCGAAATATTGATCACCTCGTATCCCGCATCGAGAAACGCCCGGGCGGCCGCCAAACCGATGCCGGAACTGCCGCCCGTCAACAGCACTCTTTTCATTGGATCCATTGCCTGCATCTCGTTGATTTAAGGAAAGAGTTGCAAAGAAGGCAACGCGGCGTCGCAGTTCAGCAACTCGATTTTCTTGCTCGCAATCAGGATTTTTCCCGCTGCCGTTCGCAGATGATGCCAGGCGACGCCGCAGTAGATTTCCTGCTGATCCTGCTGATACTCCGCATACAGGAAGGGTGTACGCAGAACGACTGTGGCCGTATTCAACTCGCGCCTTTCAATGCTGGGCGCCTGCAGGATGTGCTGGCAAAAACTGGGGAATGCCTGAGAATACGACTTCGGGTTGCGCAGCCGCTCGATGCGGATTTTCAGCAGCAACTTGTCCTCGTCGAACAGCGAGGTATGCCCCGCGTCCGGCGGCTGATCTCGCATCAGCGGCATCCAATAACGACAGTCGTCGGCGTACAACTCGTGCCATTCCTCGAAACGCTTCTCATCGATGAGCCGCGCCTCGTGATAGACGAACTCGATCAGCGCTGTATCGCCCGCGCAGGCCTCCATTATTCGGTCGCCCCGCCCGCCGTCATCGCCACCGTCCATGCCCGGAACTGTCCCCGCATGGAGACTTCACTAGTCCCGTTATTCTCCGCTGTCCCCGGCTCCTTTTCGCAATCCGAGTAATTGCGCTGCAGGTTGACCCATTCATTGCCGTCCGCCGCCAACCCCTCTTGGATGGCCCGATAACAATATAAGTCGTCATGCCCCACAACCGAGGTGGGCGCGTTGATGAGACGGTTGTAGGTGGCGCTGCGTTCCAGCAAGGCCGGCGGAGCGCCGACCAGCCGTAGTGTAAAGCTCTCGATCAGAGTTCGATTCACCGCAATGGGTCTCACGACCCGGACGGTCTGAATGGCGCCTTTGACGGTTAAACTCGGATAGTAGACCGTATTGTGCCGCGATTCCCCGAGAATTGCCTGCGCGCGATCGGCGCCGTAGGCGGCCTCCATCTGCGCGCCATACTCGGGTATCGCCGAATAACTCGAGTGAATCGAAAAACTCACTCCAGTGTAGCTATGGCCGTTGTCATAGGTCTTGACGCCCATCTTGTCGAAGAATTCGTAGTTTGATACGAAGGGCAGGAATTGTTCGATCACCATCGGCTTGGGCGTCTCCGCCGGCTGCTTCTGCCACAACTGCCGCGCGGTGCCCGCGGAGGACTCATGCGCCACCATAGGATGCATGGTGTCGTTGAGATTCTCCACGAACATCTTCCAATTGCTGTTATGCATGTATCGCAGCGGCGCTCCGGCCACTTCGAGACGGCCCACCGGCGAGCGATCCGCCAGATTGTCGATCGAACTCAAGCTGTCGCCGAAGTATTCCTCGAAGCTCGCGCCGCTGCGGTTCAGCCTGGCAAATACAAAGCCACGGTACACGGCCACGGCAGGGACTGGTGTCAGCCCCTTCGATGCCTCCGATGCGGCGAAGCGGCTGTCGGCATAGCCGCTTTTGACGGGCACGGTGCGCAGCGCGCCATCCAGTGTGTAAGTCCAGCCATGGTAGGAACAGCGCAGCAGCTTGCCGCAATTACCCGATCCGGCGCCGAGGATCTTGGCTCCCTTGTGGGCGCAACGGTTGAGCAGCACGCGCACGCCGCCGTCCGACCCCCGCAGCATCAGCAAGGGTTGGCGCGCGATGTTCACGGTGAGGAAATCGCCCGGACCGGGGACCTGGGACTCATGCCCGACATAAGTCCAGGCCGAACGCCACAGCCGCTCCATCTCCAGATCGAACAGTTCTGGATTCGTGTAAACGTCTCGATGCACGGCATCGTCCCGCACCAGCGCGCGAATCGCCGCCGGGTTGTGCCGATATCCGCTCATCGATTCAATGCTCCACGATGGATCAGCGCGCGACGTTGACGACTTGGACCGTAGTGTATTCCTTAAGGCCGTCGACATTGAACTCCACGCCGATCCCCGAGCACTTCACCCCGCCGAAGGGCGCCATGGGGTGCAGAGCGCCATGTTGATTGACCCAGGCCGTGCCGCACTCGAGCCGGCTTGCGTAGCGGGCAGCCTCCTCGGGATCGTTGCCCCACACAGAGCCGCCCAGGCCCACATCGAGTGAATTGGCGCGCTGGATGGCCTCCTCGACCGTGGCGTACTTCACAATGGGAATGACGGGGCCGAATTGCTCTTCCTTGACGACGCGCATATCGTCCGACGCATGGGCGATGACCGTCAGTGGATAAAAATATCCGGGCGCCTTCGGCCTCACGCCGCCCGTAACGATCGTTGCACCACTGGCGCGCGCATCATCGACGTACCCGGCGACCTTATCCAGCTGCATCTTATTCGACACGGGGCCGATGAGATTCTTCGGATCGAGTCCATTGCCCACCGGGATCCTGGCGACGTAGTCGGAGAACTTCTTGACCACCTCGTCGTATTGATCTTGGTGCACATACAGACGCTTCAGAGCGGCGCAAGTTTGCCCGGCATTGATGAAGCAGCCCCAGAACAGCTTCTCGAGCAGAGGCTCGATGCGAGTACCCGGCAGCACGATGCCGGCGTCATTGCCGCCGAGTTCCAGCGTAACGCGCTTCAAGTGTTGCGCGGCGCTGCCCATTACTTTCTTACCGGTGGCGATGGATCCGGTGAATACGATTTTATCGATGCCCGGATGATTGGTCAGATGATGGCCGATCTCGGCGGCGCCGGTCACAATATTGACCACGCCCGCAGGCAGGACTTGGTTCATGAGTTCTACGAGGCGCAGCGTCGACAGCGGCGTGAACGGCGAGGGTTTGACGACAACGGTGCAGCCCACGCGCAGCGCAGGCATGATGTGCCACACTGCAATCATCATCGGCCAGTTCCACGGCGTAATCGAGGCGACGACGCCCACCGGTTTGCGGCGGATGACTATCTTGCCGCTCTTGTCGTCCTGGATGGTCTCTTCGGCAAGGGAAAGGCCAGCCGTTACCCGGGTCCATGCCGCGGCGCCTCCCACTTCGAGATTCGCCCCCGGGCCACTCTGCGTCTTGCCCTGCTCCCGAGTGATCAGCTCGGAAAGTTCCGCGTGGTGTTGTTCGATCAAGTCGGCGATCGCCAGCATTTTGGCCGAACGCTCCGAATCAGCGAGCGCCGCCCACGCCGCGAACGCGCCGCGCGCGCTGGCGACCGCATCATCCACCTGGGCGATGGTCGCCTCCGGACACGCTGCCACGACGGATTCATCAGCAGGATTCAGTACGTTGAAGGACTTCGCCGTCGCGACGGGCTTGCCGCCGATGGTCATGGTGTAGGTCGACATATCACGATTCTCCTGAGAAATGCTCTAAGTAGTCCTCCGCGACAGCGCAGGCGCGCTGCACCAGAAACGGGGTCAACTCGCGCGCCGCGTCGCTGCCCTGCCGCGTGTGTACCCAGCCCAGATAGGTGGTGCCACGTGCCGCCAGAAACAGCGGCAGCCTTGCCAGCATTTCTTCCGACAGCCGGCGCTCACTGCGATAGCCACGGATCAGCGCCTCGCGGGCCATGGGATAAATCCCGTCGCCAGTGATGAAGTAAAGCGACGTGGCGAGTTCAAATAGATGCCAGCCGAAGCCGGCATCGTCGAAGTCGATCACCTGGACACGATGGCCGTCAATCAGCAGATTTTCCGGAACGAGGTCGGCGTGTATTAGCCCATAGCCGTCGCGCCCGTTGCCGTAGGCAGCCAGTTCGTGCGCAATTCGAGTGCGCGTTCGCAGCAACAGGCTCCTCTGATCCGGCGTGAGCGCAGCAAGCTCCCAAAACCGACCCCAGAACGGCCGTTCGCCGACAAGTCCGGCGGCATCCCAGGCGTGGCGCTGAAACCCGGTTGGGCACCGCCAACCCGCGGTCTGATTGTGCATGCGAGCCGCGATCGCACCGATTGTGTGGTACTGGTTTGCGATGACGGCGCCATCGCTGCCGACGCCACTCTCGACAGACCCCAACTGGCGTCCGTCGATCCATTCGAACACATCGATTTGCCGCGCGTCGCCCGGCGCCTGGGTCGCTACGACTTCGAAGTCGCGGCCGTGCCGCGAGCGAATCACACGCGGCACTTGGATTCCGGCCGCCTCCAGAGCGCGCATCCAGACAAATTCCGAATCGAGTTCGGCATCCGAATGGTAACCGTAGCGATGCACCCGCAGCACGGCCCGGCCGCCGCCGCTCAGGTCAATTCTAAACACGGCATTTTCGCGGATCTTGATGGGTGCGAGATTCGCCACCTCCAGATCCCAGTGACGCAAGGCGCTGCAAGCGAGGGCCTGCATCTCCTCAAGGAAGGTTACCGATTCGTATTTCAATTCCTCGCTCACAGCGCCGCCAGCGCCTGGTTGAGCGTGTCGATGAGCAGGTCGGCGTTTTGCTTGGAGAACGGCATCGGCGGCCGTATTTTCAGAATATTGTCGTGCATGCCAATACGGCTGATGAGCACGCCGCATTCGCGCATGAGATTGACGAGGCGCTTGGTTTGCGCCGTCGCGGGCGTCTTGGCGTGACGATCGAGGACAAGCTCGACTGCGAAGAAAAGACCTGCCCCGCGCACATCTCCGATGAGCGTATGCCGGTTCGCAAGTTCCTTGAGCCGCGCGAGGGTGTACTCACCGATGGTGACGGCATTTTGCAGCAGCTGCTCATCCTCGATCACATCGAGAACCGCCATGCCGACGGCGGCCGAGACAGGATTGCCGCCATACGTGTTGAAATACATATTGCGGCTGGTGAACGCATTGACGAGATCGCGGCGCGCCACCACGCCGGCGAGCGGATGTCCATTGCCCATGGGTTTGCCCATGGTAACAATGTCGGGAACAATACCCAGTTTTTGGTGTCCCCACATGTGGCTGCCGAGACGGCCGAACCCCGCCTGCACCTCGTCGGCGATGAAGTACCCGCCGGCGGCATGCACGTGGGCAAGCGCTTTTGCCATGAAGCCTGCCGGCAGAGTCGGCAGGCCCTCACTGGAGAACGCCGTGCAAAACAGCAGGCCGGCGAATCGAACGCCGCTCGCGGCGAACGAGTCGATAGCGCGTTTGACATCGTCCGCATAGGCCGACGCGAGATCCTCGTCGCTGCGCCCCGCCCGGTCGCGATAAGGATCCATTACGGGCACCGTGCGCACGTGCGGGCCGCGCTTGCTCTCGGGCGTGAACAGGGAGCTTATCTGCATCACGGCCGCGGTATTGCCATGATAGGCCCAGGCGGTCGATATGATTCCCTCGCCGCCGCTGCAATCGCGCGCGATGCGAAGCGCCAGCTCATTGGCTTCACTGCCGCTGCAAACGAACATGGCCATCGACAGCTGTGCATCGAACAATGCAGTGAGCCGTTCGGCGTAGGCCACGACATGTTCATCCAGATAGCGCGTGTGGATATTGAGAGTGGCCGCCTGACCGCTCAGCGCTGCCACCACGCGCGGGTGACAATGACCGACATGCGGTACGTTGTTGTAGGCGTCGAGATAGCGACGCCCATCAGCGTCGTACAGCCACACGCCCTCCCCTCGCACCAGATGCAAGGGCGTATCGTAGAAAAGCGGCGAATTGCGCCCTAGCACTCGATAACGCCGCTCGAGCAAAGATTCGGTTCCCACCTTTGCGGCTCCCGTGTCACTGACCTTGATAGAAGGACTCGAGGACCACCGGGCTTTCCGGCAAAGTCGAACCGCCATCGACGACAATGGTCTGTCCGGTGATGTACGACGCGGCGTCCGAGGCGAGAAACAACATGGTATTGGCAATA
Organism: Steroidobacterales bacterium; assembly: GCA_038226325.1. GTDB lineage: Bacteria > Pseudomonadota > Gammaproteobacteria > Steroidobacterales > Steroidobacteraceae > Bog-1198. The sequence goes on from JBBRQO010000003.1 coordinate 112,174, forward strand.
TCGACCGGATCCCCGAGCTTGCCGAGCGGGATCTGCTTCGCCATTTCAGCGAGAGCTTCCGGGCCACCCAGTGCGTTCATCGCAGGCGTGAGTATGTAGCCGGGTTCGACACCGTTCACAGTGATGTTCTGCCGTGCATACTCGAGGGCCGCCGTGCGGATCAAACCGTTGAGACCGCACTTCGACGCCGCGTAGTGAGCGGTACCCGGCATGGCAACATTCGGTCCGGTGACGGACGAGGTAAACAAAAAGCGCCCGCCGCCCTGTTTGCGCAGGTGCGGGAGCGCTTCCTGAATACACCAGAAGCCGGCCTTGAGATTCACCGACAGGGTGAGGTCAAGGTCGTCGTCCGACAGCTGCTCTATCGGCAGCACGGGATAGACGGCAGCATTGTGCACCACGATGTCGAGCCGCCCGAATCGCTCCACCGTCTGCGCCACCACGCGCTTGACCTCGGCACGCCGGCCGACATCCGTTTGGTTGAGCCAGGCGACGCCTCCAGACTTGACGATGGCGTCGGCGACTGACTGGCCATTCGCCTGGCTACGTGTGGCGATGACCACCTTGGCGCCGGACTTCGCGAACACCCTTGCGATGCCTTCGCCGATGCCTTGGCCCGAGCCGGTAACGATAGCAACTTTGTTCGATAGATCGACAATCATGAGTGAATTCCTATGGGTTCTTGCGTAATCGTGCCGGGCTCAACCACACGAATTGCACGATTAACAGAACGATCGCCGCTATGGCGACTTGCAATGCGCGTGCCTCCAGTTGGTAACAGGACACCATGACTGAGAGCGATAATAGTAGCGCCACCGCCGCAATGGGCGAGCCACCGAGCGCTCGATAGGTTCGCGCCAGGCCGGGCTCGCGACGGCGCAGGCTTAGGAAAGCGGCGAGGATCAGCATGTGGGAGACGCTGATCAGGAATATGAACACCACCATGGCATCGTTCGGCGGAAATGCCGCCGTTGCCAGAGCGATGACTCCGACCAGGTACACGGCGCTCGCCGGCGCCTGGCGGGAATTGACCGTACCGAAGATACGCGGCAGGAAGCCGGCCTGCGCGAGATGATAGAACTGCCGCGAACCCGCGTAGGCCAGCGAAAAGAATGTGCCGAGCAACGCAACCAATGCCCCGCCGGCAACCACACGCACCATCAATGTCGCTCCGGTCCTGCCCGGGTTGGTGCTGATTGCTGCAAACAGCGGATCGTCGACGGCGCCAAGCCGGTCGGCGCCGGTCGCGCCGGTGGCGATCAGCAACACGCAGATACCTATGACGAAAGCGACGCCGATGGCCAAAGCCAGCGCCTTGGGCATGTTCTTTGCCATGTCGCGCATTTCAGCGGCCGCATGCGCGGACTGCTCGACACCAAGAAATAGAAACAGCGCAAAGGGGATGCAGCGGGCCGCGCCGGCATAGCCATGGGGCAAGAGACTGCGCGCGCCGTCGGGCGCGGTGCTGAACAAATTCGACGTTTGAAATTCGGGCGCCATGAAGCAGCAGAAGGCCACCAGGATGACCAAGGCGGCGACGCCGACGGCAACGGTCAATCCAACCGCCTCACTTGCGCCGCGTAATTGCAATCCCATGACGATGATCAGAAACGCAATCTTGGTAGGCCAACCACCGAGCCCAAGCCACGCCGAGACATAGGCCTCACTGAAGGAAATCGCAAGGCCCGCTCCCACCGCAAGTGCGATGGCGACCGACATGCCGGCAAGGTACGCCGGTGCCGGTCCGAGGGTGCGGCGAACATAACCGTCGAAGCCGCCTGCCTCGGGCAACGCGGCTGCCAATTCCGCCAGACTTTGAGTTAGACACAGAAACAGCACAGCCATCGCCAATGCGGCAAGCAGCATGCCGCCCCAGCCGCCGACGGCCAGTCCATAGTTCCAACCCGAGACATTGCCGGAGATAGCGATGGCAATCCCGAGCGCGGCCACCTGCAGCCAGTGCAACGAACCTGCCTTGAGCGTCGCCGACGCAGCCGAAGTCCCGCCGGCGTGATCGCTCACTACTTGCCCCAGTGGTACGCGACGCTGGCGCCGTAGAGACGCTGCGTCCCATAGACCGACTGATTGATGCCGAGGAATCCCGAGAGATCGAGGTTATAAATCCGATATAGGGTGTTGAAGCAGTTCTTACAATACGCCGACACATCCCAGCGGCCGCTGGGATCGGAGTATCCGACCCGCGCATTGGTGAGCGTGTAGGACGGCTGCCGATCGACCGGCGCATTGATCAATTCCAGATACAGTGCCTTATTCCACTTTGCATCGACCTCCGCCGACAGCTTGCCGCCGAAGGCAGCCCACTCGTAGCGAGCCACCGCATTCACGCTCCAAGGCGGCGCCTGCGGCAGTTGTGAAGTCACGAGAATGCTCGCGGGGGTGGGCACATTCAGCGCCTGGGTGTCGAGGTACGAGACGCCCAGTTGTACGTGCATGCCGTGGAACGGCACCACCGCCAGTTCAAGCTCGCTGCCCTTCACCTTGGCGTCGATGTTTTCGACGATCTGCGTGGCGACGTCGAGGAAGAAGCCCTGATAATTCTTGTAATCATAATAGAAGACGTCGCCATTGAGCCGCGCCGCACCGTCCCAGAACGTCGATTTGAAGCCTGCCTCGTAGCTGGTCAAGCGCTCCTCGTCATAGTTCATTTTCAATGTCGGGACGAAGACATAGCCTGGATTCAGATTGACGTAGCCGGAACTGGGTGCCGACCAACCGCCGCCCTTGGCGCCTCGATTGACGCTGGCGTACAGCAAATTATCCTGGTCGATCTTGTAGTCGAGTTCGGCCTTTCCCATAGGCATTCGATAGGTTTTTTTCGCGTCCGGGTAACCGGTCGCGGTCGAATAGTTAAGATTGTACGGAAAGCCTCCCGGCGGCGCGGTCGGATCCGGCGGGCCGCAGACATTGCAGCTGTAATTGTACAAGTATTGTTTCTGGTCGATGGTGTAGCGCGCACCGACGATGCCCACCCAGTGATCGGTAAAGTTGTATTCGAGCTGACCGAACACCGAGGGCGAGCTGGTGCGCAAATTCAGATTCGCCAATCCATTTCCGTACGGGAAGGGCACGGGAGGGATGTAGTCGGGCAGCGTTGTCTGCTCGAAATTCGTGGTCTTGTAGTTGAGGTAATAGGCACCGGCGATCCAGCGCAGGCTCCTATATTTGCCGTTGAGACGGAATTCCTGCGAGAACTGCTGGTAGTGCGCCTCGGTATCGTAATTGAATATCGGGTTGGGCGAGACATCCGAATCCTCGCCGTAGCGCTTCTGCATCTTCAGATAGTCCGTCACCGACGCGAGCGAGAAGGCATCAAAATTCCAATTGACGCGAACATTGGCGCCCCACACCGTGCGATTGAATAAACCGCGGCGGTCTTCCGACTGGTTGAACGGACTGGAATTCGGGTTCACGTAGCCACCCAAATCCGGTGTGCCCGCCGGCGCAAATACGCCGCGCCCGGTTGCGTCGGGATAAGAAGCCGCCCACGAATAATTACCGGAGGTCTCGTGATTATTGTTGAGTGCATGCAGCTTGACCAGAATTTCGCCGTTATCGGTCGGCTTGATGCGGAATTGCAGCCGCAGCGCGTATTGGTCTTGGTCATCGATCGCATGGCCGACGTTGTTCGAGATATAGCCGTCATGGCGCGACACGTCAAAGGAGAGCCGCCCGGACAGCTTGTCGGTCAAAGGTCCGCTCACCGCCCCTTCCGATTCGAATGTACCGAAATTTCCACCCGTCAGCTGTAGGTAAGCTTCCGGCGTATCGGTCGGCAGCTTGCTCACATATTGAATCAGACCGCCCGTGGCATTTCGTCCGAACAAGGTGCCCTGGGGCCCGCGCAGGACCTCGACACGCTGCAGATCGAAAAGGGAGCCGGCCAGCGCACCCGTCGAGCCGATGTAGGCATCGTCCGCGTACACGGCGATGGGCGCTTCTTGGTGATCGCTGAAGTCGTTCTGAGATACGCCGCGCAGATTGTAGATGGTGACGGTCGCGCCATATTGGTTGTATTGCAAACCGGGCACCTGGCCCGCGATATCGGTGACGTCCTTGAATCCGAGCTGCTCCAAGGCATGAGCGTCGAATGCGGTAACCGACGTTCCGACGTCCTGTAGGTTTTGCTCGCGCCTCTGGGCGGTGACGACGATTTCGCCGAGCTTGTCTTCATTGCCCAACTCGGCCGAGAGGCCGGCCACCCAAGGGCCAAAAGTGAGGATCATTCCCGTGGCCGCATGCGTCACGCGAGTCCGAAGCGTCCGTCCCTTCATATGACTTTGCATCGTATCCCCTGCATATTGGCTGGTAGTGAGTGATGGCATTCCACTCATACTAGTCCCTGGGGCCACGGCCACGCGACCCAGGAAACGAAGGCACCGTACGGGATCGGAAAATAGTTGCAGGCTGAACGCTCGGTGTTGCGTTTTCCTGTAGGCTCGCGCGTCAACGATTTCCCTCCGGCACGGCATACATGGCGGCGCACTCCAGCAGTCACTCGATATCTGCAGTCTTCGAGAACTCCGCGGCGGCGTGGTCGGGGCGCGATTTCCTGCATATCCCCGCCGAGTCCTGCCGCGACTATGCCGACGGCCCCATCACCCTGACCTACGGCGCGGCGGCCGCTCGCGTCGACGCGTTGGTATCTCGACTACGGGCGGCCGGCTACGGGCCTGGCCATCGGGTCGCAGTGGCGCTCGACAACCGGCCGGAGTTCTTTCTGTATTTCCTGGCGTTGGCCCGGATGGAAGTCAGCATCGTGCCGCTCAACGCGGGCCTGAGTGTCGCCGAATTGACCTATGTGGTCGGCCACTCGGACGTGGTGCTGGTGGTGACTCATCAAGCCCATGCGGCTCATATTCGTGCTGCGCTGCTCCCCGCGACCTCGCTTGCAGTGCTCGACTCATCCGATCACGCCCTGCCGCAAGCGGCGGGCCCGCGCATCGCCGGCAAGGGCGAAGCAGCGCTCCTATATACCTCCGGAACCACCGGAACGCCCAAGGGCTGCATACTCGGCAACGAATACTTTATTGCCATCGGCCACCTGTATTCCGAGCTCGGCGGTTATTGCCGCTTCGACGGCGTCGGTGACCGGCTTGCCACACCGCTTCCCGTCACGCACATGAATGCGCTCGCCGTGTCGTTCATGGCGATGCTCATGGTGGGAGGCTGCCTGATTCAGCTCGACCGCTTTCATCCGTCGAGCTGGTGGCGATCGATTCGAGCTAGCCGCGCCACCGCTTTCCACTATCTTGGCGTCATGCCGGCAATGTTACTAAACGCACCCGTATCGGCTAAGGACAATGTGACGGCGGTGCGTTTTGCATTCGGTGCGGGCGTGGATCCGCGGCACCAGGCCGCCTTCGAGGCGCGCTTCGGAATACCGCTGATAGAAGCCTGGGCCATGACCGAGACGGGCGCCGGAGCGTGGATTGCCGCCAATCGCGAACCACGCCACTTGGGCCAACGCTGTTTCGGCAAGGCGCCGTCGGGACTGGCTTATCGCATCGTGGACGAGAACGGCAACGATGTCGCAGCGGAATTGCCGGGCGAGTTGCTGGTCAAGCGCGAGGCAGCCGATGCGCGAGCGGGATTCTTCTCCGGTTACTACAAGGACGATTCGGCGACCGCGGCGGCATGGGCAAGCGGCTGGTTTCATACCGGCGATTTAGTGCGCGTGGGCGAAGATGGCTCCTTCTTTTTCGTGGATCGCTCCAAGAATATCATCCGGCGCAGCGGAGAAAACATTGCCGCCGTCGAAGTGGAGAGCGCGCTGCAGACTGACCCCGATGTATTGGCGTCGGCCGTTTGCCCCGTCACGGACGATGTGCGAGGCGAAGAAGTTTTCGCATTCGCCGTTTTGCGTGCGGGAGTGTCGCCCTCGCAGGATACCGCCGCCCGGCTTCAGACTCACTGCCTGCAGCTATTGGCCTACTACAAAGCGCCGGCCTACTTTGCGTTCTGCGCCGCACTGCCGCAAACCGCATCGCAGAAACTGGCGCGCGCGCAAATCAAATTGCTGGCCGCCGGCGCCATCAGCTCGGCGCAAGCCTTCGATCTGCGCTATTCGAAAAAGCGTGCGGTGCGCGAGCGGGTGCGCAGCTGCGTTCGCGACTATTCAGATGTCGTATTGGCCGTGCCGGTCACGGTGCCCTATGCGCGCTACTCGATGCGCAGCGCACACTGGTTCGTTGCACGGGCATTAGCGCAGCTCCTCAAGCAGTCGGGCCTGCAGAAGGCCGATATCGACGGTCTCAGTCTGGGGAGCTTTACGCTTGCGCCTGATACAGCGATCGGGCTCACCCAGCACCTCGGAATTACAGCGCGATGGCTTGATCATGTTCCGCTCGGCGGCGCCAGCGGCATAGTCGCCATGCGTCGAGCGCTGCGTGCGGTGCAGGCCGGTGATGCCGAGGTCATTGCCTGCATCGGCGCTGATACCAATCATGTCGACTCGTTCCGACAAAGCCTCGGCAATTTCAGCGTATTCGCGCGCGACGCCGTGTTCCCCTATGGATCCGGCGGCCCCAATGCCAGCTTTGCATTCCTGACCTCGCACTACTTGCGCAGCTACGGCGGCACCCGCGAGGACTTCGGCAAGCTCTGCGTGGCGCAGCGCGACAACGCGCTCGGCTATCCGCTCGCCATGTTCAAGAAGAAATTGACCCTGGAGGAATATCTCTCGGCACGTCTCATTGCGGATCCAATTCGGCTGTACGATTGTGTGATGCCCTGTGCCGGCGCCGAAGGTTTCCTGGTCATGAGGCAGCAACGCGCCGAGGAATTGGGGCTGCCCTATGTGCGGGTACGTTCTACCGCAGAGCGGCACAATGCCTTTCCGGATGACCCGATCCAATTCCGCGGCGGCTGGGTTCTGGACCGGGAACATCTGTACGGCGCGGCGGGAGTCGAACCCGCCGATATCGACTTCGTCGAGACCTACGACGATTATCCGGTGATGTCGGTCATTCAGCTCGAGGACCTCGGTTTCTGTGCCAAGGGTGAGGGACCTGCTTTCATTCGCCGCCATTCCTTCACGACGACGGGATCATTTCCCCTCAATACCAGCGGTGGTCAGCTCTCGGTCGGACAGGCGGGTTGCGCGGCCGGCTTTTTAGGACTGGTCGAGTCCATACGGCAGCTGACGGGCCGCAATTTGGCGTCGGCAGTTCCCAATGCGCGATTCGGCATCGCTGTGGGATTCGGCATGATCACCTATGATCGCGGCCTGTGCGCGGGCGCCGCCATCCTTAGCCGGGCGGATGCATGATTCCGCCCTGGGCAAGATCGCGCGCGGCGCTTGGCTTGACTGCGGCGGCTGCGCTCGGCCGATTCGAACTGCAAGTATGCAGCGCCTGTGCTGCCGTTCAATATCCTGCGCGAGAAACCTGCCACCGATGTCTGTCCGATTCGCTGCATTGGCGCGAACAATCAGGCGCAGGCGAGTTGATCGCCGACACCTTCGTGCGTCACAGCAACGATATGTATTTCCAGGAACGCGTCCCCTGGCGACTCGGCTTGGTCAGGCTCGACGCCGGACCCACCGCCGTCGTCCATCTGCACGGGGGTTGCGCCCCGGCTCCAAGCCGCGTGCGCGTCGGCGCCAGGCTCGATAAATCCGGCCAGGGTGTGCTGGTAGCCTTTCCCATCGATGAGGTGCCTAACATGGCAGACGACCGCCAACTGCGTGAAATGACTTGCGATCCAAGGCTACGGAAAGTGCTGGTGACCGACGGCAAGACGCGGGTGGGCCAAGCCATAGTGCGCGCCTTAATCGCCGCCGGCGCCGATCTCGTGTGGGTGGGGCATGCCGAAGCGTGCAAGGATTCAGCCGAATTCACAGCGCTAGCGGCATTGCCGCGGGTCGCGCTGCTGCCTCTCGAGCTGACTAAGGCGCAATCAGTCAAGAGGGTCGCCGCTGAAATCGCCGGCAGAGTGGACATACTGATCAATACCGCGGAAGTACATCGCTGTTGCGGGATCGCCTCACAGAGCGGGGTTGAGGCCGCCCATGCCGAAATGGAGGTTAACTACTTCGGCCTGCTGCGGCTGGCGCAGGAGTTCGGCCCGGCCATGCGCTCACGCGGTGCGGACGGCCAGGCCGGTGCCGTTGCCTGGGTCAACTTGTTGTCGGTGTATGCACTCAGCAATTTTCCGCCGCACGGGACATTCTCCGCTTCCAAAGCGGCGGCGCTCTCCTTGTCGCAGTGCTTGCGCGCGGAAATGCGCAGTGCCGGCGTGCGCGTGGTGAATGTCTTTCCCGGTCCCATCGACGATGAATGGAATCAAATGTTGCCGCCGCCCAAATTGACCGTAGACGCCTTGGCCAGGGCCGTGGTTAACGCGCTCCAAAACGGCATTGAGGATGAGTACCCAGGCGATGTTGCACAGGACTGGTTGACGCGATGGCGGGAGAATCCCAAAATTCTCGAAAAGGAATTGAACGCTTGAGGGACGGCCGCCTATCTACTGAATCTTTCCCTTCAATGTCGTCGACGGCGAAACGCCGATTTGCTCTTTATAGTATTGGGCGTATCGCCCGAAATTGACTATGCCGACATTCATCATCAAATTCGTCACCCCCGCGGTCCCGTCTGACGCCAGAAGCGCTTGATGCAGAGCCTCGACGCGCGTTCGACGGATGTATTCCGCCGGCGTCAGATTGAAAGCCTTGCGAAAACCGTTCTGCAGGGTCCGCGGCGTGACGCCGACCCGCGCGGCGATGTCCGTGATTGAAATGCCTTCGGATAGATGGTCGTGAACATAATCACGGGCGCGGCCGACATGCCACGCCGTCGCTCCATGCATCGGCTCCTCGATTGCTTCCGAGTGGTTGTGAGGCGCAGCGCTCAGCATGATTTCCATTAAAGTGCGCGAATACTGCTTGCGTACCCCTTCGTTCGCCAGTGCCGCCGGCGCCGTGGCGGAGACATGGCAGATATGGGCAACGAGTTCGCACCAGGCGCGCGCGAAATCGCTGTCCATCGCAATCTCAAGATTGAACAGTAGCGCCTTGCGCGGTGGGCGCCGCAGTTTCGCCGCCAAAGTCTCCAGCAGGGCTTGGCGCGATACGCGCACTGTTAAATGCTGGCACTGCGCCGTCATCCGTATCTTGGTGTGCTCGGTCGGCTCGGTAATAACGATGGACCGAGGCGATGTGATTGCCGTGCGGTTGCCGGACCATAACTGACCCTGACCAGCCAAAGTCCATTTCACCAGGTAGGTGTCGCCAATACACCCGGCGTCAATGTCCACATCGAAACCGTACCTTAAATTCGTCAACCCGCAGCCGCCCAGGTCGAGCGATGACAAAAAGGCCACGCTCTTGCGCGGCGGTTCAATGACCTTGAGCCGGTGGGGGCAAATCGCAGCCCTTACCAGGCTGGTCGCCTCGTCCAAGGTATCCGCGGTGAACACGCTGCGCGGATCAGGTATGGGTGACAGAACCCTTGCAGGGGTTATCGCCTGTAAAGTCACGGTGGTTCCTTTTCCAACAGCCCCGCCCCGATTGTATATCAAAGGGCCTCTTTGCCGCTCGTATGCGCGCCTTCGCGTTGCGGATAGCGGAGTCGTTTTTCCTATGTCAGACTGGCAAGAAATACAGTGAGAATCGACCATGCGACTCCTAGTCAACGCTCTTTTGCTATGCGCCTCGCTGGCCGGGGCCGCTTACGCAGAGCTGCCGTCGGACACCGGACATGGACCGCAGGTGGCAACCCTGCCGGTTCCCCCCTCGAAACACTGGGTATGGGTCAACGATTTTGTGTTTCCGCACATGGCCGACGGCATGGCGTATCTGATCGACGGCGATTCGGGCCGCTACTTAGGGACGCTCAGCACGGGATACGGTTTTGCGCGGGTGGTCTTGCCCCACGACGGCAAACTCATTTATTCGCCGGAAACCTATTTTTCGCGCGGCACGCGTGGCAAGCGCACCGATGTCGTCACGGTGTATGACGCCGGCACTTTGAAACCCGTCGGCGAGATTCCGATTCCCGCCAAGCGTTCGTCCAATATGCCGATGATGTCGAATTCCGTGGTGACGGATGACGAACGCTTTCTGTTGATCTACAACTTCAATCCGGCACAGAGCGTCACCGTGGTCGATATCAAGACGCGAAAATTCGTTCGCGAAATCGAAACGCCCGGGTGCGCGTTGATCTATCCGACCGGACCGCACTCCTTCTTTTCGGTATGCGGCGACGGTTCTTTATCGTTGGTCGATCTGGATGACGCGGGCGCTGCGCGCCAGGAGCGCACCGAGCAGGTGTTCGACATGTCCGCCGATCCCGTGACCGAGAAGGCAGTGCGTATCGGCGGCACCTGGTATTTCGTGTCGTTCGCTGGACGCATTTATCCGCTCAAAGCCGATGCCCAGCAGGCAACGGTGGGAACGAGTTGGTGGCTGACGACCGAGGCTGAGCGCAAGGCAGGTTGGCGGCCTGGCGGACTTCAGCAACTGGCGGTGAATGCGCACAAGTCACGCCTGTACGCCATCATGCATCGCGGCGGCGTCGAGACGCACAAGGATCCGGGCAAAGACGTATGGGTCTACGATGTGACGACTCATCAGCGAGTACAGCAATTCAGCCTGAAGAATTTGGCGACGTCGATTCAATTGTCGAGCGACGAGGAGCCTCTGCTGTACAGCATCTTCATCGACGGCACGGACCTGGATATCTATGACTCGGCGAGCGGCAAGTTATTAAGGTCAGTCAGTCATATCGGTACGACGCCGACTATTATGGTTACTCCGTAGATAAAGTTACCGTGCTCGACCCCGCCATCGCATACCTGATCATGGCCGCCACCGCGCTTTTATTCGCGAGCGCGGCTGTCCATAAATTAAGCAGCCCGGCGCAGTTCACCGAAATATTCGCGGCATACAAAGTGCTCCCCGACGCACTGTCACGGCGACTGGCATGGGCTATTCCCTGTGCGGAGCTCGGCATCAGCGTTTGCTTGCTATGGCCGGTCACCCGCAACGTGGCGATTCCTGCCGCCATGGCCCTGCTACTTGCCTACGCGGCCGGTATCGCCATCAATCTGCGGCGCCGCCGGTTCGACCTCGATTGCGGTTGCGGCGCGGCCCGCGACCGCCGCGTCATCGCGGCGTGGATGGTGTGGCGCAACCTCATGCTCGCTGGATTTCTGACAATCGCGCTGTTGCCGTGGTCCAGCCGAGGGTTGCATTTGACCGATGTCCTGACGCTCGCGGGCGGTCTGCTGGTCGCCGTCATTTTGTACGCCGCGGCGGATCGTCTGCTGGGCGATGTTGCCCGCCAGGGTGTGCTGCTGAAGAGCGCGTCGTGACCGCCCTCGCCATTTCCAATATCGTGCTTTGGCTGGTCGTCATCGCTCTGTCCGTCGCACTGCTGGCCGTTATCCGTCAACTAGGCGTGCTGCATGAACGAATTGCGCCGGTCGGCGCTCTTATGCTGGCGAAGGGACTGAAAATGGGCGAACTCGCGCCGCAGATCAACGTGCAAGACTTGGAGGGCCGGTCCATCACGATTGGAGCAGCGCGCACCGACCAGCGTGCCACCCTGGTCATGTTCGTATCGCCGACCTGCCCCGTATGCAAGACGCTGCTGCCGGCCTTGAAATCGAGTCTGGCATCGGAGCGTGACTGGCTCGATATCGTTCTTGCCAGCGACGGTGAAGTCGCCACTCAGCGAGATTTCGTCGCGGTTCACCGTCTGACCGCCTTCCCTTACGTTGTTTCGGCGCCGCTGGGGATTTCGTACCAGGTCAGCCGGCTGCCGTTCGCCGTGCTGATCGATGCGGAGGGCGTGCTGCGGGCGCGCGGCATCGTAAATTCTCGGGAACATTTAGAAAGTCTGTTCGAAGCCAAGCGCCTTGGTTTCGCATCGATTCAGGATTATTTTGAAGCGGCGATGCAGAATCAGGCAGCTTGAGCTTTCGATGGCTCAGCGAGGAATCTTATGAAATGGTTGGATGCATTCTCGGAAAATTCCGCCCGTGCGCTAGCACGGCGCACATCAAGACGCAGCGTCATTGCCGGCCTCGGATCGTTGATTTTTGGCGCGGCAACGCTGCCGCTGCTGCCGGTGGCGCGAGGCGCCGACTCTAAACCCGCCGGCGGCACGCCGCAGGCCGACCCGGGCGATCCGAATTCATGCAATTACTGGCGGCACTGTGCGATCGACGGCTTCTTGTGCGGGTGCTGCGGCGGATCGCAATCGATGTGCCCGCCGGGCACGGAAATGTCTTCCATCACCTGGATCGGCACCTGCCACAATCCCAGTGACGGCAAGGACTACGTCATCTCTTATAACGACTGTTGCGGCAAGAGTTCCTGCGGCCGGTGCTTCTGCAATCGCAATGAGGGTGACACCTCGCTGTTTCAGCCCGGTCAATCGAATGACTACAACTGGTGTTCGGGCAATGCCAAGGCCAATATTCCGTATCATTGTTCCACCGCGCGCATTGTAGGCGCGGCGAAGTAGGCGGCGGTCGGTGCGAGTCCACCGGGGCGTCGCCGCGTTTGCGCTTTCATGCACGGCCACGAGTCTCGCGTGGGGCTATGATCCGCTCGTCAACTATCAGCTGCACTGCATGGGTTGCCACCTTCCAGACGGTTCCGGTCAAGCGGGGCGAGTGCCGTCGATACGCCGTACGCTGGTCCTGTTTTCGCAGTCCGCGGCGGGACGAGATTACGTGGCCCGAGTTCCCGGCGTGGCTCAATCGCCGCTCTCCAACGAGGACACCGCAATGTTGCTCAATTGGATGGCGCGAAACTTAAGCGACCTGAAACTGCCGGCTGGATTCACGGACTATTCGGCAGCCGAGATTCAAAGTCTGCGCGCGCATCCCCTGGTCACGGTCAAGCGGCTGCGCGCGCGGCTGCTCCGCGCGCCGCCCGCGCCGTCGCGCGCGCCCTAGCCTCAATCGTCTCACCCCGTTACGTCCCCCATGACGGGCACCCACTTCTTCCCCGACAAGGTTCCGGTGTTGATCGCCGGTGGTGGACCGGTAGGCTTGTCGTTGGCGGCGTTGCTGGGCCAGTATGGGATCCAGTGTTTGGTGCTGGAGGCCGACGCATCCTGGTGCGAGGGCAGTCGCGCCATCTGCATCTCGCGCCGCTCGCAAGAAATTATGGCCTGGGTCGGCGCGGATGAGGCGCTTCGCGCCAAGGGTCTGTCGTGGGTCGGTGGACGAAGCTACTTTCGCGACACCGAGGTTCTGCATTTCGAAATGCCGAGTGAGCCTGCCCAACGATTCGCGCCGATGATCAACATTCAACAGTACTACATCGAACAATATGCCGACGCGGCGTCGCTGCGCGCCGGTTGCGTCGATATTCGCCGTTCCAGCCGCGTAACCGCAGTGCGGCAACTAACCTCCGGTGTGCAGGTTGATTTTCAGGCGTCAGACGGCGGTAGCCGCAGCGTGATCGCGGACTGGCTGGTGGCCTGCGATGGCGGGCGCAGCACGGTGCGCGAGCAACTGGGCATGCTGCTTCAAGGAGTCCAGTACGAAGGACGCTACGTCATCGTGGACATCGAGCAGGACACTAAGCGTACAGTTGAGCGCCTGGCCTGGTTCGACCCTCCATCCAACCCGGGTTCCACCATTTTGATGCACCGCCAACCCGACAATGTCTGGCGCATCGATTACCAGGTAGCCGACGATGAAGACCCTCTTGAGGCGGTAAAGCCGGAGAATGTGCTGCCGCGGGTGCGAGCGCATCTCGACATGATCGGCGAGACGGCGCCCTGGAAGCCCTTGTGGATCTCGATTTACAACGCCAAGTGCCTGACCCTCCCCAGCTATCGCAGCGGCCGCGTCCTATTTGCCGGTGATGCCGCCCATCTCGTGCCGATTTTTGGGGTGCGCGGACTTAACTCAGGGCTGGACGATGCCGGAAATCTCGCCTGGAAGCTTGCACTGGTGCAAAAAGGTCATGCTGCAGACGCGCTGCTCGACAGTTATTCCGTAGAGCGTGTACTGGCGACCCGCGAGAACATTGCCTATGGCGCGAAGAGCACGGAATTCATGGCGCCCCCGCATCGTGGCTTTGCACTGATGCGCGAAGCCGCACTGCGGCTGGCACTGGTGTCGCCGCGAGTGCGCGTGCTGATCAACCCACGGCAGAGTTCACCGGTAGAGTACGCGGCTTCAAGGCTCAACGAGCCGGATGATGCGGCGGCATTCAGCGGCGGCGCGCGAGGCGGCATGCCGGCCCCCGAAGCCAGGTTGCACACACTGCAGGGTGCGGGACACCTGACGGCGCTGTTCGGAAGCAGCTTTGTGGCTTTGTACTTCTCCGACCACCCGCAGGCGCTGACGGCATTGAAAGCGTCGGTCGAGTGCATGCGACCCGGTGTCGCCGCTCTGCGCATCGTGCGCGTGGCATCGCATGGTGACCCTGACGACTGCAGCGTCGTCGACGAACTCGGCCAGGCTTGGGAAAGATACGACGCCGGCGACGGCACGTTGTACTTGATCCGGCCGGACGGCTATGTGCTGGGACGCTGGCGCGCCGCGGCAGACGCGGCGACGAGGATGAATCGCGCACTCAATCGAGTGCTCTGGGAGATCGACGATGAACAGCGCGCAAATTGATCTTGTTTACACCGAACTATCGCAGTGCATCGCCCGTGTGGGCGAGGCCAAGACCCATTTATTCCTGGCCACGCTGGCGTTGGATCTCTTGAGCCAACAAACGGATGCTGAGGGTGCACTCGAACATATTTTAAAGGCCGAACGGCTGGCCAACATGTGACTTCGCTTGCTGACAAGCCGGCCGACTAGCTTCGTGGACTGCACCTGTATAATTCGATCGCAGTGAGCGACTGATTCGGTACGCGATAAATGGTGACGTAATCGATACCCACCACCAACTTGATTCCGATTACCTTGGAGGGATTCGAATAGTTTTCATCATCGACCAAATCCGTTTCGCTGGCACCTGCCAAATTCTTGCGGTACCAGGTTTCAACAACTAACAGCGGGTCGAAAGTAGTGGCCGTAAAGTGTGCACATTGCCGTCCGAGCCGAACCGTTCTGGTTCGTTCATCCATCTTGGCCGATTGCAGATTTGGGTAAGCCGGCAGACCTGTGATATTAGTCACCTCGGCCGCCGCCGCCAGCACAGCGCCGAGCATGAACGAAAATGTCGGCAGGATTGCGAGTCCGCTTTTTCTCACTCGTTCCCGATAGCGGTGAATGGCTTAAGATCGGCGGATTGCAGCAACAGGTCCACGGCGCCTTGAAGGCCGATGCCATCCTCTTGGTCGAATCGCGCCAATTCGGGACTATCGAGATCGAGAACGCCCAGCAGGCGTCCATTTTGAATCAAGGGCACCACGATCTCCGAACGCGACGCGGCGTCGCAGGCGATGTGTCCGGGAAACGCATGTACATCCTCGACGATAATTGTCTGGCATTGCTCGGCGGCCGTACCGCAAACTCCGGATCCCATTGCGATGCGAATGCAGGCCACCTTGCCCTGAAAAGGGCCCAGCACGAGCTCACGGCCGTGCAGAAAATAGAATCCCACCCAATTAACATTCGGCAGCGCCTCGTAAAGCAGAGCGGACATGTTGGCCGAATTGGCGAGCGCGTTGCGTTCGCCGGCAAACAATGCGGCCAACTGGCCGTGTAGTTCTCGGTATGCAGTCGCCTTCGGCAGGTCAGCGGTGCTCTTGACGACGTGCATCGATAACCCCTCAAGAGGTGCGAAGTTCAGCCGCCACGACCTTAAGCATATGATTCTTGGCGGGCGCGGCGCTCGCCGTCGGCGCCGCGCTCGGTTGGCTCAACGCCCAGACGTAGGCCGCAACTGCGGACACTTGATCAACCGACAATTGAGCGCCGCCCATGGGCGGCATGGGTGCGCGATAGTTCTTGGGCTGCATCACTCCAATGCGGATGGTGGCGGCAATTCCGGCACTGCTGCCGTCGCTCCATAGCCATCGATTGGCGGTCAAATTGGGGCCAAGCGGCGTACCCGTGCCGTTCGCTCCGTGGCAACCCGTGCAAGTCGCACCGCCTACCTGGCCGTGGTAGATCCGCTCGCCCAGCACCACCATTTCACGCGTGGCTCCCTCGGGCACGGGCAACTTGGTGGCGTCGGGAGAGCCTGCGTCAGGGTGTGTTCCTTCCGGCGGATTTGCAGCCGCGGCAGCGATTGCGCCGGCGGGAGCCGAAGCGCTCGGGCAGGGAACGCTACGCACCGCCGCATCTGCACCGGCTGAACCGCCACTGTAGGCGATACGATAAATCCTGCCACGCACATCATCGGAGACGTAAAGCGCACCATCCGGCCCGACCGCGACGCCCGTGGGACGATGCGCGGCCTTCTCGGGCGACTTCTCCTTCCCGGCAAAGCCATCCGCGAAAATCTCGCATTTCCCCGCTGCCGCGTCACCGGCGAGCCCCTGGAACACGACGTTGTAGCCTTTTTGCGAATAGGGCGCACGATTCCAGGAGCCATGGAATGCAATGAACACGCCATTGCGGTAGTGAGCCGGGAATTGCGTTTTGTCGTAGAACGTCATGCCATCCGGCGCCCAATGCGCCGGAAAGTCCGCGACCGGAGCGAGCTTCTTGGCGCACACTCCTTTTCGATGTCCGTTACCGCCGTACTCCGGTGCCAGCATCAGTTTTCGCTGGCCCGAATCGTAGTAACACTCCGGCCATCCATAGTCGCCGCCTTGCTTGAGAAGCAGCAGCTCTTCCGCCGGCAGCGTTGCTTCCTGTTCGAGCGGATACAAGGCCGGCCAGTTCGAGTGCAATTGGTCGCGGCCATGTTGTGTGACGAAGATGCGCTTGCCCGCCGCATCGACTGCGAATCCTTCGGAATTGCGCAAGCCCGTCGCATAGCGTTCGGCCGGAGAAAAGACCTGATCGGTCTTATTCGCGTCATAGCGCCAAATTCCGCCGCGGGCGAGCAGTTCCGTACAAGGATCCGCGCCCTTGGATTCGAGCGAACGATTCTGCGCCTGGCAGGTATTAGTAGCCGAGCCCACGTCCAGATATAGCAGGCCCGCGCCATCGATTGCGAAGGGATGCATGGGATGATCGCCGCCGAGCGGCAGGCCGGCGACCACGGTTTGCGGCGGCTCCTGCGGCACTAGGGTTCCGGCGGGCAGCGCATAGCGGACTATTTTGTCGTTGCTCTCCGCATATAGTGCGCCCTGGTAGAAGCCGATCCCGGTGCCCCCCGCGCCGCCACTCTGCACGGTCTCGCCAAAACGCTGATTCATATCGGCCTTGCCCTTGCCGCTGCTATCCTGCAAAGCCACCAGAAAACCTCCGGCATGCGGCGTATCGTTGCCGTAATACACGCCGGACCAGGTATTGACATAGACCACTCCGCTGGGCGTGACCACCAGGTGACGGGCGTGTCCGATGTCGTCGGCGAAAATCGTTGCGCAAAAGCCCGGCGGCAGAACCAGGCCGCTGTCATCGCCGGCACAGGCGCCTGGCGCGGTTGCTGCGGCGGCCTCGACGGGGGTCGACAAGCGCGCCGACAGTGCGGCCCATGCCACGAGCACAGCGAAGGCAAGCAACACAGATCTACCACAGTGAGCCAAACGCATTTATTGTCTCCCGAAACGTACTGCATGGAATTTACGAAGGCGCGCAGGCGTCGCCGACGCCTGCATATTAACACTGCGCAACGCAAAGCGATTCTTGAAGGATTTGGCACTTCGCATCCTCGCGAATGCCACTAATTGATTTCGGCGCCCTTGACCTGGCCGCCGTTGCACTGCCTCGCGCGATTCTTCAAATCTACAGCCACCCGTTGCACGCGGGCAGGGTGGGACCACAGGCTGGCCTGCGGCAGAAATTCAAAACGCCCCCCCAGCTTGGTGGATTGACTCAAGCGAACCGTGATCCGATGCAGGCCGCCGGCGCTTATAACTTGTGCGTCGGTAATGATTGCAAAGGGAACTATTTCTCGTATCCCGCCCCTTCGTACTTTCAAGTGATCCTCGCAATCGCCGACTTCGTCGGCGAGACGATGGAATTGCGTCTTCCAAAGAAAGTAGCCGAAACAAGCGCTGAGTATTCCGACCGGAATCAGAGCCGACGCCGGATGCTGCAGCAGTGCGCCGTCGAGCGCAGAAGGCGTCACGGCAAACACAATCAGCGCGGCGGCACTCAGCCAGATACCGCGCTTGAACAAGCTGGTGCTTTTGAAAGAGATGACTTGCATGATCGCGCACCGGACTCTCCGCGTTTGCCGCCATTCTGTCCAGCCGCAATCACGCCGCCCGCCAAGCCCAAGGCGGCGAGTTTCGCGGCCTGTTAGGGCCGCTCCGCTACTCGATGGAGTCGAGAGTGGGACCGAGTGCTTCTGCTACCGCCTCGCGGAAGCCGTCTTCGTCCCATGCAAAAGTGTCGACGCAAGCCGCTGCGATCATTTCTGCCTGATCAATCGTAATCGCAGACACCGTAAAACATTTGACGATATGGCCGTCACCGGCAACGAAGCGCGCGGTCCAAGTCTCATCGTCGTAGGCCCGCGAGGACACGGCCTTTTTATTCTGTAGCACCCGGCCCAGATCTTCGCCATTCGGAATCGCCGACAAAAACGCCGCCATGGCCCGGGCATCGTCGAGACGAGCCGTCGCAAAGGAGATCTTCGTGCTCATGACAGGGACTATAGCGCATCGAATGCACGTAATATACGTCGATCATCGCGGCTATACACTGGCGCCAAACCTCGGAAAAGCCTTTGCTTTGCGATATATTTTATAGGAGCGGCTACACGTGATTCGTACACGACGGATGCGACGGCACCGCTCTCGATGAGCCCTGCATGCGGCTTTGGATCTCCTTCCACAGCAGCGCGTATACCTGCCCTGCCATGCTGCGCGGCGAATAGGCCGAAAGCGGCTCACGGCGCAGGCTCATCCTCTCGATATCGCTCGAGTAGGGAATTTCCGTGGACAATAGCTCCGGGAATTGCGCGCGAGTGCCCGCAATCACGTCCTGGTGCAGCGATTTACGGCGGTCCACCATCGAAAAGAACGGCAGCAATACCAAGTCGGTCCAGCCGTTCGCCACAATGAATTCGCGCAGCTGCGCGAGCATGCGCACCGATAACGGCGTGGGCAGCAGCGGCACCACCACGGCATCGGCAGCACGCAGTACGTTCTCGGACAGCAAAGAGATTCCCGGCGGACAGTCGAGGAACAGCGCCGCGTACACATCGCGCAGCGAGCGGCTCATTTTCAACAGGCGTTCGGTGGGTCGCTTGCGTCCACTCAAGTGCACATCGAAATTGCGATACGAAAAATCCGACGGCAGCACATGCAAATTCTCATAGCTGCTGGGAACCAGAAGCTCGGGCAGCTCGCGCTTGCCTGCCACGAGTTTTTTGGCGGAAGCGCTCTCATTCGCTTCGCACCGCAATATGTAGGTCGCCGCACCTTGCGGATCGAGGTCCCACAATAGCGTGGCTTCGCCCGCGGTCGCGCACAGATATGCCAGGTTGACGGCAGTCGTGGTTTTGCCGACCCCGCCCTTGATATTGGTAACCGCGATGATTTTCATTGTGCCCCAGCATACTGGCACAAGGCTCGCGGCTCACCAAGCGAAGGCTCAGGGCTGCGGGTTCAAGGCAGAAAATCGACCACCAGCTCGCGGGTATCGGCGAATCCTCGATCGTCGACCGCGCGCAGCGAATAACGCCCGGCCTGGGGCGGCAGCCAGGCCAAACCCTCGCCGAACGATGCCCGACCCAGGTAGGCGTTGCCCGCGAACCAGTAGATCGCCTGAGTTCCGGCAGCCGCATCGGCGCGCAATGACAGCGGCGCCGGCTGGTTGATGCGTAGGGTGTAAACCAGGCCACGCAACGGCGACACGATGCGCGGTCCCTGAGATTCATCGCCAAAAGCGGATGCGTCGCAGCTGGCTGCATCACCTCTAGACAGGCCATTGCAGGCGGGTGCCGGCGGCGCCACCCGGCGCGGCATTCCTGCCTCGCGGAACAGCCGCAACATGTCAGAGGTCCAGAATTCATATACCTCTCCGCGCATGCCGGCGCCAGGTCCGCATACGCGGCGGCCCTGCGCATCGAGATAGACGATGCGATGCAAGTTCGAGATGCGGATGGGCGATTTTCCCGGAATGTACCAGGTACCTAAGGTCTGCGGACAGGCGGCGTTCGGCAGATCTCCGCTGGCTGCGCACACCTCGACGCGCGCCACATTGGCCGGCGCGGCACGCACTATTTCGCCGGCGTCCTGTCCCTGGCTGCGCAGCGCGTCGACGATGCGGAACAACAGTGGCGCCGCCGCTTGGATGCCGACGAATGCCGGATTGCCGGAATTGTCGAAATTACCGATCCACACCACCAGCACGTAGCGGCCGAACACAGCAACGGACCAGGCATCGTGAAAACCCCAAGACGTGCCGGTCTTCCATGCGACGGCAGGCACGGCAGGCTGGCCGGTATCGGGGCGCGGATTTTTTCTCAGCATGTCGAGCACAATGAAGCTCGCCTCCTCCGACAGCAGCCGCTGGCCGGTGGGCGGCGCAGCGTCCGTCACCGTGCGCGTCGTAGCCCCTACACCGGCGGGCGTGGCAGGTGTTGCAATGGTTTGCAGTTCGGGCAGCTGCCCGCCATTCAGCAACAGCGCATACATGCGCGCGAGTTCCTCCATCGACACTTCGCCGCCTCCCAATGCCAACGCCAGCCCGTAATGCCGCTCGCTTTGCATGCGCGACACCCCCGCCTGTTGCAGAAAATCGTACAAGCTGGGCCGTGACAACTGACTGGCCACCGCGACGGCCGGCACGTTGCGGCTGCGAATCAATGCATCTTCGGCCGCGATCGGTCCGACGAATCGGCCGTCGAAGTTCTCGGGGCTGAAAGGACCGAATGCCGTGGGTACGTCCTTGAGAATGGTGCGCGGATGCAATAGGCCCTGATCGAGCGCCAACCCATAGACGAATGGCTTCAAGGTCGACCCGGGCGAACGCTTGGCCGTCACCGCATTGACCTGCCCGTCTATCGCGACATCTCGATAATCTGCCGATCCAACATAGGCCCGCACCGGCGCGCGGCTGCCGTTCAGCTCCAGCAGCAGGGCGCCGGCATTGCGAATGCCCAGAGCGCTCTGGCTGCTGGTATAGGCGCGCAGAATACGCTCGACCGTGCGCTGCTGCGGCAGATCGAGCGTGGTGCGCACATCGCCGCTGCTCTCGCGAAGTAAAGCGTCGGTCAAATGCGGCGCGAGAAACGGCAGCTGCTCGGGGCTTCGCGCCGGCACCACCGCACTCATGCCGTCGGAGAACCGCGCGTCTCCGGGCTCACGTGCGAGCCAGCGCACCCACAGGCGGCTGCGTGCCTCATCGAGCGCCGAGCCGGCTCGCGCCTTAGGTATCGGTCGTCGCAGCCGCGGGTTCTGCGGGATCACTGCCAATGTCATGAGCTGCGGCACCGACAGCCGTGCCACCGGCGAGCCGAAATAGATAAGGCTGGCGGCGCCGACTCCTTCGACGTTGCGTCCGTAAGGCGCAAGATTCAGGTAGGCTTCGAGAATGTCATGTTTGCAGTAGCGCATCTCCAGCCACAGGGCCAGCGCGATTTGCCGCAATTTCCCCGTCGCGCTGCGCGAATCCAGTCTATACAGGCGCCGTGCCAGTTGCATGGTGATGGTAGACGCCCCGAAGTGCCGGCCGCCCCAACTATTGCGCGACACGGCGCGAGCCAAAGCAATGGGATTGACGCCGGGGTGCTGGTAAAACCAGCGGTCCTCGTACAAGACCACGGCGGCCGGCAGGCGCCGCGGCATCCGGTCCAGATCTACCCATAGCCGGTACTGACCATCGGCAGCCAATGTCAGGCGCAGCAACTCCCCGCGCTCGGTGCTGATCGCCGTAGATCCAGGCGCAAGCGTTCTCAGCAGCGGCTTCGGCCACGCGCGGGCGATCGCCAGCATGCAAACGCAGCCGAGCAATGCCGTGAGCGCCCCGTACGCCAGCGCCCGAAAGATTCGCTGCATGCGCCGCGACGGCATCGGCTCTCCTAGGGTTCGTTCGGACCTTTTACAGTCACACGGCTGGGCAAAGCCCGCGCGCGCAAGCTACGGTCGTACATGGATTCGGCGTAGCTCGGCGGCACCACATAGGATCCCGCGTTGGTCGCGCGGATCCGATAGCGGTACTCGGCCACGCTCTTCGTCAATGCTCCATAAAGCACCACACGATCCTCACGCACGTCGGCGAATTCAGGCTGCCAGCCGCCGGCTGGCGACTGCGCCTGCGCAGCGGCCTGCGGCTGCAGCACCGGCTCGAAGCCGCCCGGCAACAAATCGATCACGGCCACATTTGCGATGTACTCCGCATCGATGGCGCGCATGCGCAGCCGCACCACGATTTCGTCGCCACTACGCACGCTGGTGATCGGCTGCCCCTGTGCGTCCAGATATTCACGCAGGATCTCCAGTCCTTGACGCAGTTCGCCGACCGGAGGACTGCGGTCGAAGCCCGAATTCGTCACAGCGAAGAATCCGGCAAGGCCGGTGTCGTTGATCAGATGTAATTGCTTGGCGGCTGAGTTGTAAGAGCCACGCAACAATAATTTTCCGCTGAACTCGAGCGGACTTCGTTGGTCATTGGCAGCCAGTTGCGAACCTGAGAATTTGTCCAGAACATTGTTTGCTATGCTGCCGGCGTAGGCGTCGAATGCCAGCACCAGCATGGCGGAGGATAAGGTGTTGTATTCACCGCGGCTGAGCGGCGTCACCAAGGCCTGCAGACTTTTCGCCTTGAGCGCGTGCGCCTGCTCGGGGAAATGGCGCGACAACAAATACAGGATTTCTGCATCGCGGACAGTGTCGTCGTAGTAGTAGGCGAAACGGCGGCCGCTAGGCGTGCCGATGCGCTCCGCCAGACCGCCCATTAGCGCAGCCGCTTCGCGATCCTGGTGTTGCAGCCGGTATGCCGATGCCAGATAGGCCGCGGTGATGTCTTCCGTCCACAATTTGGCATAGCGAGCATCCAAGGTCTCACGCAGGCCGGCCGCTATCGGCGTGGTCACCATTCCTTCCCGAGTCAGCAAATAGGTGGCGTAAGCACGATTGCGCAGGCCCGCCAGTCCTGCAGAACCGTCGTCCGATACGGGGCTTGCCGCGTAACGCTGCAGCCACACTGATGCCTTCTGCAGCATATCGCCCGGAATAGCTTCCCCGTGCTCGCGCGCCTCGATGAGCCAATGCAGGGCATACACCGACGCGAATTCGTCGGCGCCGACCGACGCCGTCCACAGCCCGAAACCGCCTTCGGCGTTCTGTCGGTTGCGCAGAACCGCAAGTAGTGCGGTCGTCGCCTCGCCCGCACCACGCCTCGTTGCGCCGGCGGCCGGCGCGAGTTCCGGCTGCCGCGCAACGACCAGCGCTGCGAAACCACGACTGACGAGTTGCTCCGTGCACAGATGCGGATAGTCGTCCAAGTAGTTGGACAGAGCACCGGCCAGAACCAGCGGCACGGTTGAGACCCCTACCTCGAGCTTGCGATAATTCGGATAAAGCGAGCGCCCGATGGGCACGTCAGTGGAAGATGCGAAATAGCCGGCCGTGATTTCCGTAAGGTAGGGCGATGCCGGACGCACACTGACGTCGGCCGCGAGATGGGACGCGTACCCCTGCCAGGACGCCGCAAATTTTACCGTGGCGGCACCGAGCTGCG
This sequence comes from Steroidobacterales bacterium, assembly GCA_038226325.1. Lineage (GTDB taxonomy): Bacteria > Pseudomonadota > Gammaproteobacteria > Steroidobacterales > Steroidobacteraceae > Bog-1198. The sequence goes on from JBBRQO010000003.1 coordinate 135,865, forward strand.
CGCGCGCACGAAAACGGAATCGCGCCACCGCTTCACGCCGCTCGCCGATTTTCAAAGTTTGCTGCAGGGGACCCACGGATTCGAGCTGTGGCGGCAAGTCAGCGGTAACAGCGATTGAGGCGTCGGACCCGGAAGCCGCGACCCCGTTGGCAACGCCCACACTGACCTCGAATTCATCCCCGGGAGCGACTGCCGCCGGCATGTTCGGAGTCAGGACAAAATCCGCGCGCACCAGGGTCTGGGACTGCGCAACGCCGATGGTCGATTCGGCAACCGCCACCGCATACACCTTCAACGAACCATTGAAGGTGTCGGGCACCGTCCATGTGAAGTCGTGTTCAGAGTCGACATCGACGATTCCCGACCAGTACACCGCCGGCTTGTCATGTTTCCTTTTGAAGGGATTGAGATTGCGCCGCAAGGCTGCCTCGCCGTCGCCGCCGGGCGCCGCGCCAGCGAGAATGCGTTTGAACTCAGGCAGAATCAAATCCAAGATCTGCGAAGTCTTGACCTCCAGTGCGCGCTTCTTGAAGAATTCTCCCAGCGGATCCGGCGTCTGATAGTGAGCCACCTGAAGAATGCCCTCGTCCACCACGAACACGACTGCGCGCGTCGGACGGGCGCTGCCGATCTTGAGATGCAGCACGTCACCCGGTTTGACCAGATTCGGAACCTGCAAGGTCAAAGCATTGCTGCGAGCCGCGAGACTGGTGATGAAGGGCACAGCGCCGTAACTTAAAGGGCTGGTAAATATCTCCTCCGATGCCGGGTCGCGGATGAACTGCACACTGATGTAGCCGTTACCTTCGAAGTCGGCGGGCAAGCGGATCTTTTGCACCGATGCCGTGGTGTCGCTCTTGAACCATTGCGCCGCATAGACGCGGTCGCGCTCAATGGTGATCAAGCCCGCACCGGTGTACGGCGCCTTGAGGCTGAGTTCGATTTCCTCGCCCGGCGCGTAGTCCTTCTTGTTAAGGGAGATTTGCAGCTCCGCGTTACGTTCCATAGAACGCGTCACGTTGGCGCTGCCGACCACCGTGTATTCGACCCGGTTGAGCTCCAGTCCTGACGCGTCGCGAATCAGGTAGGCGTACGTCCCCGGCGAGTCGGTGGCCAATGCCAGTTCGAGGCCGGCCGCCGGAATGGCCAACGGTATCTCGGACAGCATAACTTCCTTCTTTCGCGATTCGTATTGATACGTGCCGTTGTTCTGCTTGGTCAGCACGGAGACGAATTTGGACTCGACGCGCTTGAGAGCCAGACCGCCCGCCGCGGTTTTTCTGGCGCTCGGGTCGATTGCGATCCAGGAGACGATTCGCTTGGCGTCGCGCGACAGATATTCCAAATCGCCGTCGCTCTTAAAGCCGACAAGGAAGGGCAGCTCCGACACCAAGGCGGCTGCGTCGGCGGTCACCGATCGCCCGCCACCAGGCTCGAAGGCTCGCGCCAATACATGGACGCGATAGGTGGCTTTTGCATACTTCTGCAGGCCGAGGTCGAAGCCGGCATCCCCTTGCGCATCGGTGTCGGCATCGCGGAGCCGGTCGCTGTAGCCCTCTTTGGCGCGCAGCGGATCGTAGAAACGATAGTCGGGCAGGCTGCGAAAGGCAGGAAATGCCGGCGTCAGCGTCAGCGTCCCCTCCACTCGCCGATGCTCTGCCGGCGTGCCGAACAGATTTTGCACATTGATCAGGGCTTTGAGGTCCTTAGGCGTGACCCACCCATCCACGCTCTCGGCGCTCAATCGCGCCGTAACTTTCATCCGGTCCGGCTCGAATTCCTGGACGCGAACCGTGGTCGTGCCGATCTCTGCATCCGGGCGGTTGTCCTTGACGATGTACAGATTGACCGTATAGGTGCCGCTCGGCGCAGTGTCGGGGGTGGTGTGCGACAGCTCGGCGAAGCCGCTTGCCGGCAGCTTGAATCGCTGGCGAGCCAGCGTCAGGCCGCGTGCGTCGAGGACTTCCGCCTCCAGCGGGATCCCGGCCAAATCCTTGGACCAATTCGCCGTCTTCGTGATCATGCCGATGTGCATCGCATCCCCAGGCCGGTAGATGCCGCGATCGGAGAACAGATAGGCGGTCAGCTGATTCGCGCCGCGAGCGCTGCGAACGCCGCCGATGTCGAAGCGCGACATATCGAGACTTCGGTCGCCGCGAATCAGCGGCAGGAAGGACAGGTCGCCGGCTTTTTTGACCTGCACCAATAACGGCGCGCGTTCGCGCGTCAAGTTGTCGAGTTTCTGGAAATGCGCCCGGCCAAGCACATCAGTCGTTTGCGTCACCAGGGTCGTGCCGTTCTTGGCGACGATGTCGACGGACGCCCCGCCGACCGGTAGCCCGTTAGCGATGGACTGCACGAATACGTCTAGAGTGCCGTCGGCGGATCGCTTCATCACCAGCCCCAAGTCCGTGACGAGGATGAGACGCTTGTCGATCATGCTGCCCGCAGCCGCGGCGTATGACTCGTCAGTACTACCGTCGTCGGCAGAGCCGCCTGCCTCGGCTTCCTCGTCGTTCGCGGGGGTCCCAGCGGCCCCCGCCGGCAGCGTCGCGTCGCGCCTGCGTGCTGCGGCAGCGCGTTGCTGTGCCGCTTCGGCGCGCGGATCGTAACCTTGGACAGTCAACAGAAAAATCCCGCGCTTCTCTTCGCTGCCGCTGTGCAGATATTCGCCGAGATCGATGCTCTCGTAATGTGCCTGCCCATGTGCCAGGTTGCCGAGCGGGATTTTGCGCACAAAGCGTTCGGTTAGATCGTCGGGGCCGAGACCGCCATAGAAACCGGGATTGGAGAAATCGCCGTTCGATTGCGACACCAGATGTTGCAGCTGCGCCGGCAGCAGACGCGCAATGTCGATGCGCACGCCCGGCAGATCGCGCACCAGCGCGGCCAGCTTGTGCTCACCGGACAGCGCCAGCAAACTCCCCTGCGAGAGGAGCTTCAACTCCGGCGGAAACGGCGGTACCGCGAAGATGTAGCGCTCGGCGTGCGGCGACAGATAGCCGCCAAAGGAACGCAGGTTCTTGTCTACCTGCACCAATAGAAAGCGGCCGACGTCGGCGTGATAGCGGAAGCTATGGCTCTCGACGAACTCGCGTTCCGCCGGAATCTGCTCCAGCGTCAGTGGCTGCGCTGCACTCAGCACGGCATCCGTGACTTCTTTCGGGTTGTACCAGCCATATGGTGAGTCGTCGCGGCCCGCTGCCGGCACCACGTCATGCGCGGGCCGCACCTTCGGCAGAATCCAGGCCTTGACGGCCTGCGCCACGTCGCGCTCGCCCGTGGCCGCCGAGAGATTGACCATTAGCACCTGCTCGGGTTCATTGCGCTGATTACTGACTACCAGAGGTTCTGCGCCGGTCACCGCTAGACTGTAAAGCCCTGGAACAGCAGCGGCGGCCGTCAGCGGCGCCGGGGTTGGATTTCCACCGCGCGCGGCGCGCACGCCGGCGTCAATGTGAACTTCCAGGGCAGTCAGATCCTTCGGTACGGCCAAGCTCGCCGAATGGACGGATGCGATGAGCTTGAGTTTGTCGTAGACCACGGTGAAAGGCGTGGTTTCGCGTCCCACACCCAGCACACCTGCCTTTTGCCCGGCGAGGCGCAGTTCGATGCGCCGCTCAAATTCAGCGGGATCCACTGGATGCGTGAATTGCACATCGAACACGCCCACTTTTACGCCGGCATTGACCGGGTCCTGATAGAACTGGGTGGCAGAGATACGCGCCGCGAATCTCGCGGTGGAGAATTCGAAACGGTAATCCTTCAGGCGTACCTGCGGGGCCAACACGGTCTTATCCAAAGTCACGTGGTAATCCTGGCCTATAGGCCAGTCTTGTTTCGGGCGAAACTCCAATACTCGGTCATCCAGCCAGCGCCAACTGCCTTCGAGACCGGGCGCCATGCTCACGCCATTCAGCAAAGGCTTGCCCGCCAGAGCCAGCGCCGCCACTGAGCGATCGAAGCGCACCGTCAGGGGATCCGGCTTGGCGTTCTCTTCTTCTATACGCGTACGCGCCGGCGCGGTAAGCGCGAAAGTGGCGAACTGCGGTTTGGGCAGCAATTGGTACCAGCGCCAGGAGACGTAGCCGCCGACTGCAAGGATCACGATGCCGACGATTGCAGCGCCGGTAGTGCGAGGATGGCTGTGCGCCGACTGCGACCACCGTCGGCGAGTATTGCCCAAGGCACCGCGCCCCCAAGTAAACCAGCGCGGCGCCTCCCAGGCCCAGGCGCCGAACAAGGACTGCACGCACCAAGCCCACCCCTTCCACAGGCTCGCCATCACACGAAACATTGCCGTCCAACGCGAGTTTGTCACTGCCGCTCCCGAGTATCTGTGCCGGAAATTTTATTTCTCGGCCCACACTACCAGTCGGCGTGCCCACCTTCGTGATCAATCATGGCAATGCGACGCGCAATTGTGGCGGCCTACTTAAGACAGGCTACTTGAGCTGCAATCCCTGTTGCGCCTGGCGCAGCCAGTCCTCTCTATCCCCCACCGCCGACAGAGCGAGCGCTGTGTCGCGGGCGCGGGAGTAGTTCAGTTTGGCGCCGGCGGCGTCCCCGGACTTCGCGAGCGCCTCCGCCAGTGCCAGCAGATTGGGCGGATACAGCGGGCTTAGCGCGACCGCACGGCGCGCAGCAACCAACCCCGCGTCCGTGTCGCCGGGACCCAATGGCCAGCCGGGTGCGCGAATCAGCACCAGCGCGCGCACCCGTGCGGAACCCGCTTCTTGGTAGCCGGCATCTGCGGTCTCGGCCTTCGCCAAGGCATCCAGCATGCTGCCGAGTATCTCGATCGCGCGCGTGGGATGCGCCCTTGCCATGAGCCCGAGCGCAACGGCTCGCCCATAGAGACAGGCGGCCGCCTGCGGCTCGCGCGCAAGACAGGCGTCCGCGTCGCGGCCGGCATCTGCGGCGAGTTGGTCGCGAACTTTGGCGTCGGTCTCGTGATCACTGCGCTTTGCAGCGGCATCGATGGCCAGCGCCAATTCAGCCACCGAGGACGGCTGCCCATTCGGCGGCGGCAACGAAGGTGATGGAGACGGCAGCCGATTGGCGCATGCCGCGACCGCCAGCACCACACAAGCCATGCAAAATCGCCGGATCACGGCGCCGCGATGCGGGGTGGTAATTTCGGCAGTACGAAACCGTGCAAGCGCAGTGGCCCCAGGGAGTCGGTTCCCCCTGAGCCCTGGCTCATTTTCAAAAGCCCCGTCTGCAGTGCCTTGGCGCGGGAGGCGGCAACGCGGGAGTCGACCACGACGATCAATGCCACGGGAAGTTCCGCAGACTGAATTAGGGTTTTGAGTTCCGCGGCGAAGGGCAGGCTCGGAAGCGCCGCCGCCTGCGTCTGATCGAGAAGTACGGCAACCGGCTCTCCCGCGGCCGCGCGTCGCAACGCGCTCAATATCTGTCCGGTCGCCTCGATCTTCACATCGGGCGGCAGGTCCCAACCCTGAAGAGCGCTATGACGCACGAAATCCGGAGCATAGCCCGCTGCACTGAGCACGGTGTAGCCCGCCATGGATTTGGGATTTGTGACACGGCCGACCCTCGCCACCAGAGTCCAGCGTTGCTGCGGACCCACCTCCGCGACGTCCGCCTGGACTAGCGGCGCCAAGTGCAATTGCGCGCCATGTTCGACAAAGAAGGGATACGGCACGAAGGCGAGCACGGCATCGGTACTCGCGAGCTTCGCCAAGCCACCCTCTTCGGTCGGATCGTAGACAGCCGCCAGACTTCCCGCAGGCCAGCCAGCAGTGGCTGCGGCAGCGACTGCGAACTGGTCGACAAGCGGCTGCGCGTCGCCGGCCGCACCGGGATAACCGGGCGCGCAGAAAACCAAGGTAGCAAGTGATGCGACTGACAATATGCTCATAATCTTCAGGCTAGCTTGACATCTTCGCCGTCGTAAGGGGCAACACTCAAAACGTATCGAACTTCTTATTCCGAGGTCTGCGGCCTCAAACCGCGCGAAGCGTAGTATTTTAGTACCCTCTGAATAGTAAGTCCAAACAAGGAGCGGCACTTCCTCCCCGGCTCAACCAGCGGGGTATTGGTGCCGATGCACAGATGAGTGTCCCGGCTTCACCCCAGGTGGTTCGATTTTTTATCCGCGTGTTAAGTGCACGAGGTTGGATCGTTGCCGCTTTCGTGGTGCTCGCAGCCGCGGGTATTTACGGCGCTGTGCGCGTGCCCGATGATCCCGCCATCGAACGTCTCATCATCGCCGACGATCCCGTCGCGCGTGCCACCGCCCAGTTCGATCGCATCTTTCCCGAAGGCGAGCAGGCATTGATCATGCTCGAGACGCCGGATCCCTTAAGCGCTACCGCGCTCGGCGCCGCCGATCGGCTGGAGCGCGAGCTCGCCAAGATTCCGCAGGTCGAAGCGCACAGCCTGCTGGACTTATACCGCCGTGCGGGGTCAACCGCAGAAATCACCGCCGCCGCGGCCGAGCATTTACGCGCCTTTGCCACTGGCACGGCGCTGTTCCGCCGCGCCGGACTTCTCGGCGAAAACTACTTCGGTATTGCGCTCGAATTGCGCGTCAAATCGCCCGCCGAGCGCAATCGGGCTCTGGCCTCCATCGACGCCCTGGTGCTGCCGCTCGAAGACGCAGGCGGGCCGATCACCAAAGTGCGGCGCGTTGGCTCACCGTGGCTCGACGCCTGGCTGGAACGGCAAACAGGTGCAGCGACGGTGCGCTTCATGCCGCTGTTTGGTATTTTTTTGATGACGCTGGTATTCATCATCTACCGTTCCTGGCGCGCTTTGGTGGCTATTGTTCTCACGCTCGGCACCCTCGTCGCCATCGCGATGGGACTCGCCTACCTATTCGGCTGGTCGCACACAGTCATCTCCACGCTGGTGCCGCTGACCGTGATGGTCACCACCACCGCCACACTCGTCTACATTCATTCACGGTACATCGAGCCGGACGATTCGCCGACCCCTCTGGAGCACCACGCGCGCGCCATTGCGAATAAATTCCTGCCCTGCACCGCCTCCATGTTTGCGACCACGGTGGGCTTCGGGGCGCTGGCGATTTCCGACATTCGTCCTGTGCGCGATATGGGGTTGTGGACCGCCTGCGGATTGATCGTGGCGTGGATAGGCTGCTTCACCCTATTCCCCGCTCTGCAGTCGCTGCTGCGCACGCCCATGCGCTCGGACAAGGGCCCGGCCGGCAAGTGGTTCCCGCGTTTCGTCGACTGGCTGGTTCCGGCGAGCCGCCGCTACCGCTGGCAGCTGGTCGCCGGTGCGCTCGCGATGATGCTGTGCGGAGCGGCCGCACTATTCGGCATTCCCGGCGCGGTAGCGCCTCTTGCGCTGGAGATGGACGTGTTGACCTACGTCAATCCGAGCGAGCGCGTTGCCCAGGATACCCGGCATTTCGAGGAATCGAATGCGCTCGATGTGGTTGAGCTCTGGCTACAGACTCCGCCCGGCCATGCCTTGGATGCGGATTTCTTGCGCGGTTTGGAGCAGCTGTCTTCGAGGCTAGAAAGCGATCCACGCATCAGCGCTGTGGATGGCCCGACGTCGGTGCTGCGCTGGGCGCGCTATGTACAGAGCGGCTCCGATCGGCTGCCAACTTCGGCCGCCGATTGGCCGAAGCTCGCCGCGGATTTGGAGCAAATCATGCTCACCGAACCGGGGGCGCGGGAATACGTCGACCTGACCGACCTTGCGAATGTGCGGCTCAGCATCCGCGGACGCGGCAAACTCTTCGGCCGGGTCGGCGCCATGCGCGCCTTCGTCGAGCAAACTTGGGCCGCAGCCCAGGCCGATGAACCGTCGCTGCGCGCTGCGCGCGGCAGTGTGGTCGGCAAAGGAGTGCTCGGCGCGGAGATTACTCAGCGCCTGCTGCCCACCCTCACCGAAAGCTTTGCACTCACCGCCAGTGTCATTTTCCTCGCGTTCCTACTGGTGTTTCGCAGCCCGACAGCGCGGCTGATGACCATGATTCCATCGTTGTTCGCCATTCTGTCGGTGTTTCTCGTCATGCGCCTGGTAGGCATCCCCCTCAATATCGCGACCATCCTCATCGGCTCCACAGTACTGGGCGCGACCGAGAACGATCAGATTCACTTCTTCTACCATTATCAAGAAGGCCACTCGAGCGCCACCACGGCCGGCGCTCTGCAGCACGCCTTGCTGGTCGCCGGCCGCCCCATTCTATTTGCAACGCTGATCAACGCCAGCGGCTTCCTCGCACTTGCGATGTCGGACCTGCCCCCGATGCGCGAGTTCGGCATCGTCGCTTCGTCGGCCTTTGTCCTGGCGCTGCTGGCAGACTTCACCGCCCTGCCGGGCGCCTTGTGGATCTTAAGCCGCTACGAGTCAAAACCCCGTGCCGCTTAGCGCAATTACTTCGACCTGGCCGCTGCTTCTCGGCATGGGCGTGCTCATGCTGGGCGCCGGCCTGCAGGGCACCTTGCTTGGACTGCGCGCCACGCTGGAAGGATTTCCGGCGCCGGTTACGGGCATGATCATGTCCTGCTACTACGTAGGGTACGTGCTTGGTACCTTTGTCGCGCCCACCTTGCTGCGGCAAATCGGGCACATCCGCGTATTTGCGGCTCTCGCCGCCATCGCCTCGGTGGCGGTTCTGGTACAGGGCAGTTTCATCAACCCCGCGGCCTGGGGCCTCATGCGCCTTATCTCCGGCCTGTGTTTTGCCGGCATCTACGTGGTGGCCGAAAGTTGGATACACGATCGCGCCAGCCGTGCGAATCGCGGCCGCTTGTTCGCCGTGTACATGCTGGTGCTGTACGGCGGTCTTGGCGCCGCGCAATTCCTGCTCGTTATATCGAACCCGCTCACTCCTATTCCTTTCATGCTGGTGTCGGTGCTCATCTCGCTCGCCATGGTTCCCATCGTGCTGTCGGCGCAAGCCGTGCCGGCACGGGCCCAGCCGCGCAAGGTTCGACTACCCGAGCTGTATCGCAATTCACCCCTGGGCGTGGTTGGAGTAACCGTATCGGGCATGATTTCGGCCATCATTTTTTCCATGGGCCCCGTGTACGCGCGCCTGCGCGGCTTGGAGACCAGCGCTGTAGCCACCTTCATGGCAGCGAGCATTCTCGCCGCCGTCGTCACTCAATACCCCGTGGGCCGGCTATCGGATCGTATGGACCGGCGCACCGTCATCGCTATTGTATGCACCCTGGCGACGCTGGTCGCCGGCAGCATCGTGATCTTTCCGGACATGCCGCATTTGGTGTTTCTGGCGCTTGCGGCGCTGTTCAGTGGTTTGGTACTGACGCTGTACTCTCTGTCCGTTTCTCATGTGAACGACAAGCTCGAACCCGCGCAGATGGTGGCCGCGAGCAGCGCATTGCTGCTCATCAATGGCATTGCCGCCGCCTTCGGGCCGATACTCTTGGGCAGCCTGATCGCCGCCTACGGGCCGCAGGCATATTTTGCAACGCTGGCAACCCTTACCGGCGCACTGGCAATCTACGATTTATGGCGTAAGTCTCGACGCACGCCCGTGCCACCCTCGCAAAAAGGTCCGTTCATTGGCGCGCAACCCCGAGCTTAGTGCAGAATTCGACTACGTAATTGTCGGCGCGGGCAGCGCCGGTTGTCTTATCGCCAATCGGCTCTCGGCAGATCCTAAGACTCGGGTGCTGCTGCTGGAAGCAGGCGGCACAGACAACTACCTGTGGATCCACATCCCCATCGGTTACTTGTATTGCATCAACAATCCGCGAACCGACTGGTGCTACAAGACGGACCCGGAACCGATTCTCGGCGGGCGCACCATCGATTATCCACGGGGCAAGGTTCTCGGCGGATGCTCGTCCATCAATGCAATGCTGTATATGCGTGGCCAGGCGCGCGACTATGATCACTGGCGCGAGCTGGGAAATCTTGGTTGGGGATGGAACGACGTGCTGCCGTTTTTCAAGCAGCACGAGGATTTCTGCCATGGGGCGGACGACATGCATTCGAGCGGCGGCGAATGGCCGGTTGTGGAGCAGCGCCTGCATTGGCCCATACTCGACGTCTTTCGCGATGCCTGCGTCGAGGCGGGAATTGCGCGAACCGGTGATTTCAATCGCGGCGATAACGCCGGCGTCGGCTATTTCACGGTGAATCAGCGCCGCGGCATGCGCGTCAACGCCAACAAAGCTTTCTTGAAACCCATTAGCAATCGGCAAAATTTGCACGTGCTGACCCATGCACACGCCGAGAGAATCGTGTTCCACGGCGCAGCGGCCTGCGGCGTACAGTTTCATCACGACGGACGCCGGGTGCTGGCACGGGCTCGCGGCGAAGTCATTCTGGCGGCGGGATCGATCGGCTCGCCGCAGCTTCTGGAGCTGTCGGGGATCGGCCAAGGCGAGCGCCTCAGTGGCTTGGGGCTGCCCGTGCTGCGCGATCTTGCCGGTGTGGGCGAGAATCTACAGGACCACTTGCAACTGCGGCTGATTTACAAATTGCGCGATGCCGTGACGCTCAATCAATTGGCCGGAACTTTCACCGGCAAGCTGCGCATGGCGCTCAACTATGGCCTGTTTCGACGCGGTCCAATGAGCATGGCTCCAAGCCAGCTCGGTGCGCTGGCCAAATCGGATCCCGCACAGCAAACACCGAACTTGCAATACCACGCCCAGCCGCTGTCGCTTGACCGCTTTGGGTCGCCGCTACATCGCTTTCCCGCGATCACTGCCAGTGTCTGCAATCTAAGACCGGAAAGCCGCGGCAGCATCCACGCGGTCGCGCCGGACTTCAAAGTCCACCCTGCCATACGGCCGAATTATTTGCACGCCCCGCAGGACACCCGAGTCGCGATAGATGCCATCCGGCTCACCCGCCGCATTATGCAATCCCCGGCATTCAGTCCGTACAGCCCCGAAGAAATTTTGCCGGGCCGGCAGGCGCAAGACGACGCGGAGCTGGTGCGCGCGGCGGGCAGGATTGGCACGACTATTTTCCATCCTGTCGGCACGGCAAAAATGGGCAGCGATCGTCTCGCCGTCGTCGATGAACGCCTGCGGGTTCACGGGATCGGACGATTGCGTGTCATCGATGCGTCGGTGATGCCGACCATCACATCCGGAAACACTAATGCACCGGCCCTGATGATTGCGGAGAAAGGCGCCGCGATGATCATCGAGGATCATCGTACCCACGGTTCGACGACATGATCCATACCAGAGAAATAGCGCAAATGCCGCCGAGTATGGTGACCGGCACGAGAATCAGCAGCAATTGCGGCGTGGATAGCCCGCGCCCGACCAGAACCCCCGCGATCGCCGGACCCACGATCGAACCGACTCGCCCGACGGCCACCGCCGTACCGACTCCCACCCCTCGGATTCGTGTGGGATAGCACTGCGGCGCCATGGCATACATAACGACCTGCGAGGCGAGCACGACGGTCCCGAGCACCAATACCATAAACACAATGACTGACGATTGCTGCGGAGCCAGCGCCAAGCACCCCAGCGATAGAGGCAGCGCCGCAAATACCACGATGGCGCTGATGCGGCGGTATTCGCCATCGAGCAACTTCCCGACACAGAGTGCGGCGACGGCCCCGCCCAGGTTAAACGCGATCTGCGCGAATGACGCGTGGCGCTTGTCGAGACCAAACCCTAGAAGCAGAGTGGGAAGCCAATTCAAGAGCAAATATAGGGTCAATAGTCCCAAGAAAAAACTTGCCCATAACAGGACGGTGCGCGACGCACGGCCTTGCGCCAACACGGCGCTGAAGCCCGCCTGTTGCGGAATTTCGCTGCCCGTCGCGACGATCGTGCGCACAAAAGCCTGCGACTCCTGCAAATATGCCGCCATGAGGGGCGCCACAATAAGCGGAGCTATGCCGCCGATAATAAACAACTGGCGCCAGTGGGCGGGCCCCATCAGCATACTGAGCAGGCTTACCACCGCTCCGCCGAACGGCATGGCGCTGTAGACGAGCGCAACGTTGGCGCTGCGCCTATCGGGGGCACTGCTTTCCGCCGCCAACGCGACAAAGATGGGGAAGGCGCCGCCGAGACCCAATCCCGTCAACAGTCGCGCCCAGGTGAGTGCCCAAAAAGTCGACGCGGACGCCGCCAGTAAGGAAAATAGGCCGAAAATGGCTACCGATGCGATAAGTATTCGCTTGCGCCCGAGCCGGTCCGATAATCGTCCGCCCAGCAGCGCGCCACCGCACAATCCCAGGGTGCTGGCGCTGAAGAAAATACCTAGATACTGCGGATCCGGCTTGAACTCGGCAATGATGCCCGCGGCAGCGACCCCGGCTACTTGCAGGTCAACGCCCTCGAAGATTGCGCCCAAGGCGCACAGCAGTATGGTGACGGTGGCGGTCTTGTTGTTGGTCACGGCACAATTGTACGGTATGACAGTGCAATAGCGGTCACGCCGGCGCAACAGCTCGCCGGAGGGTGTCGGGCGGGCAGGTATTTGACGGCTCGTTTCCGTTATTATACGATCGTTCAGTAGTATCTATCATGGAAGGCGCGGCCCCGATGAATCAGCCCCTATTGAAGCAAGTCGGCCAGCGCTGGGCGTCGCTGAATTCCGCCAAGCTCGTTGATGGCCAGGTCGAAGTGAGTTGGAGCCCGACAGCAGCGCCTGCGCGATTCTCACCGTTTTGGCTGCGCGATCATTGCCACGCCAAGCACAGTTTGAACGCCGACACACTGCAGCGCGAAGTGGATACGTTCGCGATACCCGCGGACATCATGCCGGCAAAGATCGAGATCAAGGACGGCGGCAATGCACTGCACATCACCTGGCGACACGACGACAGCGTCAGCCAATTTCCCGCCCAATTTCTTTGGCAAATCGCGCAGGACGAAGGCCGGCCGCGTGCCCCGCAACGCACGCTATGGGATCGAGACGCGATGGGGAAGAACTTCCCGAGCGTGAGCCACGAGGAAGTCATGGGTTCGGATGCCGGCCTGCTGCGCTGGCTGTCCCTGGTCGAAGAATTCGGCTTCGCCTTGACCACCGGGGCCGAGGCATCCATGGCCGGTACCGAGGCCTTGGTAAAACGTGTGGGCTATGTGCGCGAGACCATCTTTGGGGGAATGTGGGAATTCTCCGCCAACATGGCGTTCAAGGACACGGCGTACACCTCGGTCGCCATTGGCCCTCACACCGATGGCACCTATAGCAATGATTCGCCCGGTTTTCAGATGTTCAGCTGTCTGCAATTCGACGGCTCGGGAGGCGACAGCACGCTGGTGGATGGCTTCAAAGTGGCCAACACGATTCGCAATAGCGACCCGAAAGCTTTCGAAGTGTTGACGCAGATCAAGGTCCCGGCCCACTACTTAGGCGACGGCGTCCACTTGCAGGCGGAGCACCCCATCATCGCGCTGGACGACTACGGCGACGTGAAACAAATCGCCTACAACAACTACGATCGAGCGCCCTTCAGGCTACCCGCTGCCCGCATGAGCGAGTTTTATCGCGCACTGGCCCTCTGGCATCGCTTGATCAACGACCCGGCGCACGAGATCTCAATGCGACTGCTGCCGGGAACGGTGCTGTTCTTCGATAACTGGCGAACCATGCACGGACGTCACTGCTTCAAGGGTCATCGGCACATGTGCGGCGCCTACATCAATATGGAGGATTTTCAAAGCAAGCTGCGGGTATTGCGCAGCGCGACCTAATGCTTGCATTGCGAGCATCGGCCGCGCCGAAGGAAATGAGGGCCTTGATGACGGATTCCCCCTCCATTCGTGCCATGTTGCTAAAAGGATCCCGAAGTCGGTCTTCTATTTTATTCATTTCCGTCCAAAACGGGGAGTCGGGTGCTCACCTTAAAGCGAGACAGCAATGCAGACAGAGTCTTGCCGTGTGGATCCGTTTCGGCAGTCGCAATGTAGCCGTCGGGCCGAACTAAGTAACACGCATTGCGCCGGAATCCGGCTTTTTCCACCCGGGCTGTCCACTCGAATTCGTACAATGTCACGTCGGCGGCCTTTGCGGCGTCTCGCAAACTCTCCTCCGCACCCCCGTAGACATGAATCTGCCATTCGAACGACTGCAGGGGCATGTAGTTATCGACTCCATCGTCGAACACAACCCACGGCAAGCGGTCACCCCCTTTTATCTCGCCGACCGAGCCTTGGCTGAGCCGACTTGCGCCATAGCTCACGAACGCTTGCGAGATCCGACGGAACACTATTTTTCGGGTAGCTGAAAAGCGAAGTAACCGCGGAATGACGTAAAGAAACAGAATCGTTCGCGCAATGCGGCGGCCGATGCCGGGACCGCTGATGAGCTGGAAGAGCTTGTCGGTGGTGGAGACCAGCAGACGCGCGAACGGCATGCGTTCGGTCTCGTAGGTGTCGAGAATTGACGGATCTGCTTTGCGTTGCAGCACGGCGGCAAGCTTCCAGGATAGATTGACGGCATCGCCGATGCCGGTATTCATGCCCTGACCACCCAAGGGACTGTGAATGTGCCCAGCATCTCCGGCAACGAAGATACTATCTCCTCGAAAATGATCGGCGACACGATGATGAACGCGATAGGTGGAGAACCAATTGACCGCGTTAATAGTTGTGCCTGTCGTCTTCTCGACGGTAGGCCGTACGTCTTCGAAGATCGTCTCCGCGCGTCCCTTGAACTTTTCCGGAATCAAGCCGATCAATCGATGTGTGCCACTGGCCCTGGCGGGAAGCACGAGGATGAAATCCTCCGCGCTCAAGCAGAAGCTAAACCCATTTGTCGCGATATCAGGAGCGGTAGCCGAACCTGTCGCCTCCACGTCAGCCACAAAATAGGTCTCTTGGGAGCTGGCACCTGGAAAGCCAAGCCCTAGCTCCTCGCGCACGCGACTGCGTCCGCCGTCACAGCCTACGACATACTCTGAAATGCACTCCTCTCTAACACCATCTTTTCGGGACAACATCGCCTGTACCTGCGTACCGGCGACGCGGACTTGCAAGAGCTCGCTTCCCCATTCTACTCGGACGCCAAGATCTTCCAGACGCTCAACCAAAAGCGCTTCATGGTCGTCCTGAGGTAAGCAGAGAATGAACGGAAACGGACTCAACCCAACGCCGAAGTCTTTGACGTCAATCTTAACGATCGTCCGACCGTTGTTTCGCATGAAGATATTCTGCACTTGAACACCCTTGCGCACGATGCAATCAGCAATACCGAGTTGTCGATAAAACTCAAGGGTGCGGGCCTGGACTCCGAGCGCCCGCGACTCGCGCCCCACACCCGCCTTCCTGTCGATAATGCGAGGAATGACTCCGCATTTAACGAGAGCTATCGCAAGCACCAGACCTGTGGGACCGGCGCCAACAATCAACACTGAATTGGAATTCATAGTTCGTTTTCGATCTATTGGCGGCCCCAATAGAGCACCGTTCCGTCATTCGCGATGGTCGGCGTTAGGTAGTGCACTCGGATCGCGGGAATGCGCCAATAGCTGTTGACCGGCGCACGCGGCGCTGAAAGACCATGAAAAGGAAAAGTAGACTTAGTGTCACTCCGGCCCACAGTTCCCAGGACACCAACGATATATGCGCCGCGTAGTCGCTGATCGCATCATTGAACACCAAATCGATGGGTCCTTCGCTTACCGTTGAGCCCGGACAATCGACAGTCAGGAGCCCCCCCATACTCGAGCTGAGTTCACACGACGACGCGCGCCACAGTGGGTGATAGGCCTGACCTAGCACCCAACTAACACGGTTCGGTCCCGCGGCCAAGCACGCCCTGCCTTCTCCCGAGAGCGCACAAGGACCTTCGAGGTGTATTCGATTCCAACTCGCGAATTTTCCAGTCACCGGGAAAACCGCGCCCGCCTTCCCGTCTTGCAGAACCCGTTCAATCAGCGTGTTGCCGGGGCTCCGCGGAGCCCGATTAAAGTCATCCATGTCATAGCAATTGGCAACGCCGCGGGTGGGAGTTAGGTACTCGCCTTGCTCGTGATTATCGTCGGCAGCTACATAATCAACACTCTCAGGGCCATTTCTGAAATAGACCCCGCCGGCGGGTAGTCGATAAACGGGAGAGTGCAACCAATGCCTCGTCAACGTCTCGGCCTGGAACCCCAACTGCAGAATCAGTGCGCATCCGAGAAACAAGTGCATGTGCCACCGACCCGCGGACTCGACACAATATTTCCACAGGGCTGCAGCACTCAAAAGGCTCAGCGGCAATGCGAGGAAGCCCCAGTAGCGCCCCGTAACGCCGATCGAGCGAAATCCCGGCAGCGGACGGAGCAAATCGAAGGGGCTTAAGTATATTGGAATGTGAAGGCCTCTGAGGCTACCCATGCCCAACACTAAGCTCACGATGCTCACGACCACCAATGGACGCTTCATTGCAATTGGCAAAGTGGCCGTAATCAACGCTCGATAACGCCATATACAAAGCGCTAAGAGTGGACCTATAAAGACGCTAAGCTCATGTCCGTTGCCATTGGCCTGCAATATTTTTCCGCGTATGGGCAACAATGCAAACCAAGCAGCGGAAAACGGATTGGTGAATTGGTCGGGCGTGATGCGGGGAAATGCGGTCTGGGCTTGGAGCATCGGCCAAAGATATCCGGCATCCAATACCGCAGTGAGCGCCACCGCACCGCCGAAGACGATGGCGGGCGCCATTGTTCGCGTCGTCCAGGATAAACTCAGCGCGTAGAGCCCTATCCAGAACACAAGATGGATAATCGCTACCGGCGAGCCGTCGATAGCAAGCGCTAGGATCGCCCCCATCCCCCAGGACGCCATCGTCATGCGTCCTAGCTTGGATAGCTTCTGGGCCTGTTGTCGCCATTCGCTGCTTCGGTGCAGAACCCACAACACGAATGGTAAAATCAAAAACGGGGCAAAATCGAAATGCCCCATCCCCAGCCGACAAAAGAAGAATCCATTGCCGATAAATAGCACTGCGGCCAGTGCACGCTGACCGGAGCCCTTCAGCCACAGCCCCGCATAAAGATAGGCACCGACAGCACCGATGGCCAAATAGAGGACGAGGCCGAGTTTGACGCCCCATAACGGGCCCAGCATATACGTGAGCCCCATGGTCAAGGACATGAACGGAATTTGCGGCTCGCCCGCCATTGACATCCCGGAGCACATTAGAGGCGTCCATTGCTTCGCGATGCCAAACAGTGAGGCGTTCCAATATTGAAGAGCATGAAAGACCAAATACTGATCTGCATCTTGCGGACCGGATTGACGAAAAAATGCTCCGATGAAGGTTGCGTATTCCGCAATGATGCCGACACCCAGTGCGGTGAGCCACCATCGTCCCGCGTGCCGGGGAAACAGCGTGGACGCACGGTCGGTCGGCGAGGCCTCAGTCTTCGACAGCGTTGTTGTAACGCGTTCATCGCAGACGCTGCTATGGAGCCCGCTCCGCCTCCGCCAAATCATAGCGCAGCTTTCCAAGCTGGAGCGCATTGAACGAGTGCAAGGAGGATGGGCGTCATACTGTGCTGTCAAGCGTGTTTATTCACGTGCGGAAAATACTGCAATTCGTGGCGCCGCAAAAAATCCGGCATAGCCCACATAAATCTCGTGGGTTTTAGAATCCACAGCAAGCGTATGAGCTCCCAAGTGCGTCGACACATTCTCCAACACTCGGTAGTGATCCGCGTCGTCTTGCTGAACCACTGTCATTGTCCCGAGACCACCGGCGCAATAGATGCGCTGCAGAGAGGAGTCGTACGCCGCGGAGTCGGACCAGCGCGCAATCTTGAGTGATACAACCATCCGGTGTCGAGCAATGTCAAAAACAACCAGTATAGCATTACCCCCGCAAACGGCAAACAACCGCTGGCGCGCCTCATCGAGAGTCAACCCTCGGGCCGACTCGCATTTCGCAAGCGTCCAGCTGCCGACGACCGCACGCTGCTTAAGGTCGAGCGCAAGAATTGAATGCGTATCCTCGATATTTTGATACACAAGGCCGTCCTTTGGGTTGTAAACGGCAAATTCTGCCTTGCCGCCGAGTGGGATTGTACCGACCGGCCCGCCCGATGGGTCGATGAGCGTAGCAAGCTCTGCATGCCCGTTCGCAACATAGAGGAGGTTATCGGGGGAGTCGAAGAACAATGCGTCTGGATCTCGCGCTACGGGTATGCGCTTGATGAGTGTCAGGGTGCGGGGATCGATCATATCGACGGTGTTCTCGCCGCTTCTCGTGACGAAGGCAACCTCCTTGGAAGGTAAGATCTCGATGCCATGGACGGCGGGCGTCCCGGTCATTTCCGTGACATCTGATTCTCGAGCGTCGGTAGAGGTAAGAGGTATTTTAAAGACGCTGCCAGATGAAGCCCCGCCGGCGAACAGATTCCCTTCGGAGAGCCTCAAGTAATCGAGGAGGTTGACATTGCCGTGACGTGGCAGGACCACAAAGCGTTCGAATTTTACCCGTCTCGCCGTCGCCTGGGAACTCGGGTAGACGAGGCGCACAAACATCGCGCAGCCGGCGACGCTCACGGCCACCATCAGGGCAAGCATCAGGTTGCGAACCGGCCTCCATTGGTGCATGTTCGGAATCCTATTATTACGCAATCGCCATCTCCTGAAGTCGGCACACCAATGTGCCGTCTTGCTGGTTTGCTGTGGTGGGCCGCACGGTAGAACGCTCTCGGCCAATTGATTTAGAAACGGTGCGCAATAAACGCTATGCCGTCATGCTGGTTCCTTTTTTCCACAATCGGGCTCTTACCAGAATCCCCTTCTAACCGTGAAAGCCCGACTCTGGCGCCTACGTTCCAATGCCGAGTGATCTGATACATGGCGCCAAAATCCAGCCCCGCCTCGGTCAAGCCACTCTCGGGAAGGTACTGCGGCCGTCCCGAATTAGTGGATTGAAGCGCATTGATGCCAAATACCGTGCGCTCATACACGCCGTTACCAAAGACCAGCTTGGGACCGGCAGTAAGCCGCAACGATTGCGTCGGTCGGTACTCCGCCTCAGCTCCCAACGTCGCGAGAATGCCTTGTTTATTGCCGCTAATGTCCCAGAGCACGCTAGAATTGACGGACAGCCATTCATATTCGTATTGTGCGAACACTCCGCTGCGAGTGGCCGCTTTAATGTCGCCGAGTCCCTTCAGCAGCGGATCGTCGGTTTCACGCCGCAAATCCCGAAAACTTCTTGAAAGCTCGACGCCCACCTTGAAGCCGGCTACATCGAGCGCAGTAAACTTCAGCGCGGGACCGCCCTCCCCTGGCCCAAGCGAGAATCGCCCGTAGCTGACGTTGATCGCCGGCACGCCTTGCGTTCGGTTGTGCGCGCTGCCGGGAAACTTAGGAACCGTATCAATGCCAACGCCTATTCGGGCGTGCAATCCGGGACCCTCGTCCGGATCTCCTTCCGCCATTGACGCATTCGGCTCGTCATTGAGTACGTCCGCCCACACCGGCCCGCCGGTCTTAGCGAGCGCGAACACCAGCGTTGCGCTGTATACAACATTCATCATCGACTTCTTCAATTGCGAATTCATGATCATTCCTCATTACAGTTAAACAAAGTACCGTTTAGTGCTCGCGTGAGAATTCAGTCATGCAGCGGCTAACCGCCAAGTCCCACACTCACTCGTGAAAACAAATCGGCGAAAGGGTGCGTTATTCCGGATCGCTCTCAAGCACCCGCGATGGAAAGGCATCGATTAGGAAAGGGGACGTATCAAGATCATGCGGTCAGATTGCGGGGAGCCGTCCCATCGCACCACTGGATCCGTCGACCTTTCCTGCCATCCCTGCTTCGGCTGGCTAGGCTCCGAACTATCTACGGAGATTGGCGTGAAACGCGTGGGGATTGCTCACACCGACCGGTGATGTGAAGACGTGTTCTGCGATAGTGGAATAGCAATACGCTGCTGGCGTTATCGATCTGGATCACAATCTGCTCCGGCGGTGGGTGAGGAGGATTCCTCTGGCCGGCATCCTTACATTAGCAATCGGGTTTGATTAGTGTGGTGGGGTGGGACACGTCGTTCCCATTCTGGAACGCAGCGTGCACGAGCCTTAACGATGGGCCATTGCCACGGGCTTGTTAACTTGTTCATCGACGTCGGTCAATGGTTCCTGTTGAGCCGAATCGGAATGGATCGCGAATAACAGCAATTCCGACTCTGAGTGATGTTGCCCGACGTGGCCGAAAGCGCGAGGCCGGCATTGCCTTTCTAACCTTCAATGATCGCGTACGAACCGGCATCGTCTAGCCGAAACATGCCTCGACAGTTCCGGATTCGGAACGGTGTGTCCACAGTTGCCTGACTAATCAAGTCGCAGAAGTAATGCGAACCTTTTGCTCGAGGAAATACTTTTAAGCCCGATGAGTTGTGCTCCTGCGAACACGAACGCTCATCGCCCGGCTCTTTCACCTTACATATTTAGAGATACACATCATGCAACTTCATTTCACTAATTACACCTGGAAGCTCGATCTTGGCTTCGCGATCTTTCTGCTGGGTCTGTACGTGGGGATCGATTTCCATACGGTATATGTATGTCTATCCCATGTGATCCGCACGGTGCTCGATCGGGCGATGAAGTCAAGAAAAGCGCACCCTCCGCGCACCAAGTATCGGTTTCTCTGCGATCTCAGCCCTACCCACACTTCCCACGCACAGCTTCTGTTACAAGGGCGATATGCCCGTGCGAACAATCGCAACGTGCGCAACCAACGAATCAATGAACACTCTGACCTTGGAGGAGAGACTCCGGTGGCTCGGGTACAGTGCATGGACATCCACGGTGTCCATCTGCCAATCGGCGAGCACCCGTACCAGTTCTCCTCTGGCGATTGGGCCGGCCGCGATATAGTCGGGAAGACGACCTATCCCGGCTCCCCCGGCGACAAGAATTTGTGATGGCACAGGGTCCGGCACAACCACTCGCGGATTAAGTTCGATTGACTCCTTCTCCCCATCCGGTGTTCGATAGGACCACAGAGCTGCTCCATCCCCTCGCCCCACGAGATCGTGATTACGAAGATCCGTCATGACCGTGGGGACACCGCGCGCCTTTAGATAGAAAGGGCTCGCGCAGAACCAAACCTCTGCCGTCGCGAGCCGTCGACCGACGAGGCCGGAATCCGGAAGGGGCCCTACGCGGATCACAAGATCCACCTCCTGCGAAAGCATGTCGATCCGTCGGTTGTCGAGTTCAACAATGACTCTAACTTCCGGGTATCGCTCGAGAAACCCCGGCAGCATGGACGCGAGCAATCCGACGGTGAACGCATAAGGAGAATTCACGCGAAGGACGCCGCGTGGCGCGGCCGCGAGGCTGCCCAACGCGGATTCCGCTTCATCCAGGTCATTTAAGATCCGCAGCACATGCGGATGAAACAACATACCCGCATCCGTCAAGCGCAGGTGCCGAGTCGAGCGCTCGACCAAAACCGATCCCGTCGCGGCCTCCAGCCGCATGAGGGAACGGCTGACCGAAGACTTTGGTGTCTTTAAGGCACGTGCGGCAGCCGAGATGCTCTTTAGATCGGCGATGCTCGCAAACGCGCGTAGATCAGTTAAGTCAAGCATATGCCTTACAGTTCCAGATCCGGAACGATGTGTCCAGGGTTATCCCACTAATCAAGTTAGCCGCCGAGTGGGAGCATGCGTTCCCGATCACAACTTGGCCATTCGAGAAAAATATGAATCAGACCGTTCTTGTCGCCGGCGCCACCGGCATGCTAGGGAGTCGTATCACCCACCATTTGCTCGCTGAGCCCAACACGACTATTCGCATGCTGGTGCGCTCGGGCGCACTCGCGAACATGACTAAAAAAGCGCTCCTGACGCCGCTCCTTGATCGCGGCGCCGAATTGATCACGGGCGATCTGACCCACCCCGCCAGTCTGCAACAGGCGACTATGGGAGTCGATGTGATCGTTTCCGCAGTCCAAGGTGGATCAGAAGTCATTGCGGATGGGCAAATCGCGCTCCTAGAGGCGGGTAAGCATACAGGCGTGCGACGATTTGTCCCCTCTGATTTTGCTCTGGATCTGTTCAAGGCGCCGCCCGGTGAACACAAGTTATTCGATATGCGTCGTAAAGCCGACGCCGTCATTGAGCGGAGTGGCCTCGAATTCGTGAACGTTCTGAATGGCGTGTTTATGGACCTCTTCGTCGCGCCGAACCCGATGTTCAATCTAAAAACCCATATCGCGCGGACTTGGGGCAACGGAAATGAGCGATTCGAAGCCACCAGCATCGAGGATGTCGCCCGCTACACCGCCAAAGCGGCTCTTGATCGTGACCTACCCAACGGGAAATTTGCAATCGCTGGACAGATCATCTCTTATGATGACGTGTCCGAAGCACTTGCCCGGGTACTCGGTCGCGCGTTCGAGCGAGAGCGCTTAGGGTCGGTCGCCGATTTAAAGATGCATATTCAGGATCTGCGTGCCAACGATACCCAGCAACGACTCGCCATTGTGAACACCTACCAACTCTACATGCTGACCGGACAAACCTCGCTCGAGAACCTGCAGAACAGTCGTTATGCCGATATCAAACCGGAAAGCCTTACGGATTTCATTCGTCGCAGGATCGGGCACATGGGAAATCACGCGTAGCGGGGTGTGACAATGCAGCGACAAGCACTTTTGTTTGTATCACCCGCGGCCGCACGCAATCACTGGATCGGCCGGGAAGGGGGTACAGTCATCTGCTGGCGACGAAACCGCAGACGCTCGCCTACGCGTTGACCCATTCACCCGTTGGCCTAGCGGCATGGATCCTGGAAAAGTTGACCACTGGAGCAACCCCTCGCCCTAGCTCGCGACGTACATGAGGCGCTGTCTGGATTTCGTTGAAGGCAACGTACGCAATCACAAAACGCGATAATGACTTTGCCATTCAGCCCTTGTCCCCGCTCGAGAGACGCAAGCAGCGTAGGAGCCTCCGCCAGGGAGATGGTTCGCGCAATCGGAATCCTCAGTTTGCCAGTAGCTGCGAGATCAATAACTGGTAGCAGGTTTTCGGCCTTCATGTTTGAGATGACCACCTTGCGTGATCGCGATACAAGTGCCTTCAAGAATTTCTGCGGGGTTGGCACAATGTCAACGATGAGGCCGCCACGTCTAATAAGTCGCTCGCCTTGGCGGGGCGAGAGGCTCGCATGGGCGTCAAAAACGAGGTCGAAGGTTCCGTTGAGGACGGTCGGCACCGGCTGGGTGTAATCTAATGCAAGGCTCAGCCCAAGCGATTGCGCCTCTGCGATGGATTGCGGACCGAGGCGACCGTTCACCTGTGCGCCGATACCCTGGTGCGGTGGCGGATGATGCTAGCGGGAGACAAGCTGGTGAATTCTAGCGACACCATTTCCGTCATTGCCTACTCACTCGGGTATGAATCCGACAGTGCCTTCAGCGTCGCTTTTCGACGGGTCATGGGCTGCTCGCCCCGCCAGTATGCTCGTACCCGCGATCCGGATTTCGCGCCAATTGAACAGGCGCAGGCACCTGCCGCGATCCTACTCAATACAGTGTCGGATTGATGCTCAGAGATGCCCGGCAAAAGTTGTGCTGCCAGCAGCGTTCCGTTCAAATCCGTCCTGGCGCGTCTTTGCTTTTGGCCGCCGCTCTTAAGTCTCTTCCCTGTGCGGACGCTGCGCGGGCCATACCGCCCCGGGCTGCCAACGCGCGCTCGCCGTATCCGCATCGGCATATGCGTCGATTTCCAGCGCCCGCGTGCATCACTGACGCCAAATCTATACAGCCCCTTCATAAACCGATAGCTGCGGCGTGCTCGCCTCAGTCCCTGCTCCCGAAGGGCTGCCACGGCACGCTCGAAGTAGACCGTATTCCAGAGCGTGATGGTGGCGATCACTAGATTGAGTCCACTGGCTCGGTAGGGTTGATTTTCATAGGAGCGGTCGCGGATCTCGCCGAGCCGATGAAAGAACACGGTTCGCGCCAACGGGTTGGGCGCCTCGCCCTTGTTGAGGCCGCCGGTCACTCGGCGACGTAACGGTGGATCGCGCAGCCATTTGAGAGTGAAGATAGTAGGTTCAACCCGATCGTATTTCCGCAAGCCCATCGCGAGGCTATTCTGGCGAAGATACGCCGCAAGCTTTCGCAAGATCAGCGACGCGGTCACGGTGCCCTGCTTGATGGAGGCAACTAACCGCATGACTTCGGAAAATTGCTGCTCCATGAGTTGTCAATTCACAGACACACCTATCAGTGGCATAAGGTTCGGGTACCTCGACTATCAGACGCCGGATGAAATCTACTTCGGCGCCGGCGCGAGGGTGCCCGTAGCGCTCGCGGTGGGGCTGCTCCACACGCCGCAAAGCCATCACTCGGTAGACGCTAGCGACTTCCGTCGCGGTGAAATCGCTCATAAGCGGCGACCGGCGCGACAGGACCGATTGTCGCAAAACGCTCTCACGCCCCCCCAAGTCCAATATCGCTTAAACACTCCCAATGCAGAGCAAATAGAAGACACTCTCGCTCGCTTGCTGCGCGGCACCGAGACAATCTCCAGTGTAGCCGCCGAGCCGGCGTTGCAAATAGGCGCGCCATCCGAGGCATAGTCCCAACACGCCGACGCCGCCGAGCAGGCCGCGCCACTGCACGGGGATGAGCCCGACGCCGCTCGTGGCGGCGCCGAGGATCAGTGCCGTCCTTGATACTTGCCGCACCAAAGGTTTGCTGCGTGACTGGTCTACGTCCCGGACGTATGGGAGTGTCGCCATGATGAGCACCGCCCCGAAGCGACTGATAGCGTGCCCGGCAATCAACAACCAAGCCGCACGCGCGAGCGGCAGCCCGCTCAAGGCGGAAAACTTAAGCAGCAACGCCAAGATTAAGGCCGCCGCGCCAAATACCCCAATTCGGGAGTCCTTCATGATCTCAAGCGTCCGAGTCCGATCACTCGACCCGCCGAGCCCATCCGCCGCGTCCGCAAGACCGTCTTCGTGGAAGGCGCCGGTGAGGACAATCGTCGCGATCATACTGAGTACCACCGCGATGGGCATCTTCCAGAACTGGTCTGCCGCTATTAAAACGCACGCACCGACGCTACCGACGAGCAGTCCCACCGCTGGAAAATAGCGCACTGCGTCATCCAGCAACGCTTGATCGTGCCCTACCCAACCGGGCGCCGGTAGCCTCGTGAAATACTGAATGGCGGCGAGCAGCCGCAGCATTTCTCGCCCTACGATTCCATGCCCGTCGGCGGCGTTCATCATCGGGGCGACTGCTCGTTCACCCCCGCTGCTGCAAAGGTGGCCATATCCGAGAACAACGCCGCTGCGGACCGTAGCAGCGGCAGCGCGAGCACGGCACCAGTTCCTTCGCCCAAGCGAAGTTTCAGATCAAGCAGTGGTTCGACGTTCAGGATCTCAAGCAAAGCGCCATGGGCCTGTTCTGCGGATCGATGGCCGAATACGCAGTACGGCAGAACCCGAGGCTCCATGCGGGCAGCGAGCGCTGCAGCCACCGTCACAGTAAATCCGTCGACCAAAAGAGTCATGCGTGCGGCCGCACCCGCGAGCATCGCGCCCACCAGCATGGCGATCTCGTAGCCGCCGAACTGCGTCAACAGCGCGATCGGATCGGATGTATTTGGCGCCCGCGCCCGCGCCGCCGTAAGCACACCGAGCTTGCGTCGCACTCCGGCATCGTCGAGCCCCGTACCGCGCCCTATGCACAGATCGAGCGTGCGTCCCGTAAGCCCGTGCATCAATAACGCAGCGGATGCCGTATTACCGATGCCCATTTCCCCGAGAATCAGCACCGTGCTGCCCCCGGACGCAATTTGATCGACCAGCTTTCCGGCGCGCGACAGTGCGTCGTCGCACTCGGCAGAGGACATTGCGGGCTCCACGACATAGTCTCGGGTCCCGCGCCGAAGTTTCGCGGCGATGAGGGTCGGATGAGGTGACAGCTCCGCGTCGACGCCGGCATCTACGATGGACATCTCAAGACCGTGCATCCGCGACAAGACGTTGATGGCTGCCCCGCCGCTCACAAAATTGGCAACCATCTGTGCCGTGACCGCCCTCGGGTACGCACTAACGCCGCGGTCCGCTGCGCCATGGTCGCCAGCGAATACGAGTATGTGCGGCACGTTGATCAGCGGTATCGCCCTACCTTGGATTGCACACAGCTGCGCGGCGAGCGTTTCCAGGTGACCCAGCGCCCCCAGCGGTTTGGTGAGCGTGTCGAGCCGTCGGAGGGCGGCATCGCGCGCACCTTCATCGAGCGGAGGCACGACATAATGCCTCCATGACGGGATCTCAGACGCGTAATCGGCAGCGGCGGCATCGACCATGCAGAGTCTCCTTGGGATTAGGGGTGTCAATGTTGGCTGGTTCGACTCCCGCGCAGCGGTCGGCCGGCTCGGTGGCTCGATCAGTGAATCGAGAAAGCCCGGCGTGAAGCTTTGCTCCACATGATCGGCCAAAGCGTCGAAATCGATGCCGGGTGCACTTGAACGGATGCCAGTGAGTGCGTCCAGCACCGACGAATTCTCAAAGAGGCCATGCAGGTAGAGCGCCAACACGGAGCCACACTGCCATCCGAGAGTGCGGGGCGGATGACCGGAGCCTAGTACGGATTGACAACGATCCTCTGCTCCCGATCTGACCCCCGTTTCTCCCCGATGAATCTCGTATCCCTCGACCTCATGTCCGGAAAGACACTCCCACGCGCCGTTGAGGGAACCGAATCGTGCAGCCACGGGGCGAAGGTGCTTATTGGCTTGATACCGGGTAACGCAAGGCAGGAGTCCCAGCCCTGGTTCGGTACCCGGCGGACCCCCTTCGACTCCGTCGGGATCCTCGATGAGCTCTCCCAATATCTGTAAACCACCGCAGAGCGCCAACATCGGTCGCCGCTCGCGGACATGCGATTCAATCAGCGTGGCCAGCCCCTGTGCTTTGAGCCAGGCGAGGTCGGCGCGAGCTTGCTTGGTGCCCGGCAGGATAAGCCAGTCAGCGACTTTGATCGTAGCGATATCGCGCGCGAAGACAAGCCTCACCTTTGCACTTCGCAGCGGCTCAAATTCGTCGAGATTGCTGGCATGGGGACCGGCAATCACGACCAAAAGCGGACCCGAATCATTCGTGCTGTCAGCGGGCACTGCGTCTTCCTCGGGCAGGCCGTGATCGCGCATCAGCGGGATGACTGCGACCGTGCGCACGCCGGTTCGCCGCAGGAGCAGTTCAGGTGCCGGAGCAAGCAGCGAGGCATCGCCGCGAAAGCGATTGAGGACGAAGCCGCGAAGCTGCATCCGCACGCCCGCATCCATCAGCTCGTAGGTGCCCAAAAGGTGGGCGAATGCGCCTCCACGGTCGATGTCAGCAAGCAGCAGGCAGGCGGCGCTTGAGAGGAGCGCCGTGCGCGTATTCGCATAATCGGTCTGTACGAGATTGATCTCGGCCGGCGATCCGGCACCCTCGATGATAAGCAGTTCGTACTCCGCATGCAGGCTTTCGTAGGCCTCACGGGCCGCACGCCACAGAAGTGGCGCTCGCTCCCGCCAAGGAATCGACGCGAGGTCACCGCGCACGCGGCCGAGCATAACCACCTGACTGCGGGTGTCGGATTCGGGTTTGAGCAGTACAGGATTCATCCGAACATCAGGCACTACACCCGCGGCGAGCGCCTGAAAGTACTGGGCGCTGCCGATTTCACCATAGCCCGCTGAGTCAACACGTACAACGCGGGCGTGGTTGCTCATATTTTGGGCCTTGAAGGGCGCGACCCGATACCCGCGGCGTGCATAGACACGACACAGCGCCGTGGCAAGCCAACTCTTGCCCGCGCCGCTTGTACAGCCCAATACCATGACGGCGCGTGCGCTCATCGACCGGCGTCTCGAATTGGGAGGGTGCTCAAGGTGCGGATCCCGTGGCGATGAATTGCAGGTCTTGATACGCGAGCACCGTAGGCTTTAAGGGTGGTGCGCTCGTCACGCGGCGACACGCTCCGCGCACGATCTTTAACGGCGAAGTCATGCCCGGCGCGTCGAAGACGAAGGTGTGAAACTCGCCATCCTCTCCGCAGGGGCACACTCCCAGGGGTAAGCGCGCCAGAAAGGCCGCGTCGTAGTCGGCGCCGCAGAATGACTCATCGAGCCGCGCGGTATCGACTCCGACGACACAGGCCCGAATCCCGCGTGCGAGGATCTCTGCCGCCAGGGATTGACGCGACTCTCCCCAGAGCGGGAAGATCGCCTGCAGCCCCGCGCGTGCGCAGGCCGGTTCCAGCCAGTCGCGGTGTGCTTGTAGATCAATATCACCGAACACCAGCCGCGCGTGACCGCTGTCGCGCAGCGCAGTCAGCGTATCGGCAAAGACAGTGCCGTAACTCGCAGGTGCTACGCGCACGGAGAGGCAGACTCCGCCCAAACGCGACACCTGCTCAGCGATGAGTGCGGGCGGCAGCGCATGCGATTTGCTGGTGCCGTCCATGTCGCACATCGTCACGAACATCCGAACTTCAAGCCCGGCCTCTTGGGCCCTCAGTAACGCTAGACAGCAGTCTTTCCCGCCGCTCCAACTGATTGCCGTTGCATCCCTGGAGGTCATGAGGCCTAATCCTCAATGCCGCGTTGTGCTGGTATGCCGGCATCGTAGTGATGCTTGATCAAGCGCATCTCGGTGACGGTATCCGCGATCGCGATCAGTTCCTCCGGGGCACGCCGCCCGGTGAGTAGCACGGTGGTGTGGATTGGCCGGTTGCGCAGGGTGCTAAGCACCGCATTGAGCGGCAGCCACCCGTAGAGCAGCGGATAGGTGATCTCATCGAGCACCACGAGGAAGTGATCGCCGCTGCGTATGGCGGTTTCTGCGCGTGACCACCCCTCGCGCGCGAGTTCGGCAGAATGCTTAAGATCCTTGCTCTTCCAACTAAAACCGTCGCCGAGTCCCTCGATCTTAAGCTCGAGCCTATCGAATGCGCGGTGCTCGCCGAAACGCGCCGGAGGGACTTTCATGAACTGAAAAAAGCGCACGCTTTTGCCTCGACCGTGGGCGCGGACCGCCAGGCCCAATGCGGCCGTCGTCTTGCCCTTGCCATCGCCCGTATTGATCATCAGCAGACCGCGGCGTCGCCCCATCGGTTTGTCATTGCCGTGCTCGGTTGGTGGGATTTCGATCTCCATGACGAATTCCTCTAAAGGTTGGGGATAGCCGCCCAGCGCAGGCGGCCGCCCGGGTCTAGTGGTCGAATAGTAAAGGCCCGATCGAAGACGGCGGTGAGCGTGTTTCGCACGCTGGCATTATCCGGAGACCCATCGCAGCAGATTCGGCCGCCGGCAACCGCGATCACTCGATCGGCCGCCAGTGCCAGCGTCAAATCATGAAGAACGCTGATCACGGCGGCGCCGGCGCGCGCTTGTGCGATGAGGCTATGAATCAATCGTCGCTGGTGAGGTGCATCCAGGTGAACCGTCGGCTCGTCGTAGAGGCAGACCGGAGTGTCCGCCGCAAAGGCCCGCGCGAGAAGCACTCGCTGTCGCTCCCCGTCGGACAATTCGCCGAGGCGCCGCAGCGCGAACGATGTCGCTTCGGCTTCCTCGAGCGCTGAGCTCACGGCCGCTTCGTCGCGCACGCTCGGCGCGCCCAGCAATCCAAAATGCGGCAGGCGGCCAAGACGCACAACTTCGTGCACCGCGATATCCCCCTCGAACGATGTCGCTTCACCGAACCAGGTGAGCTGTGTGGCGCGCTGTGGTGTCGTCCACTGCGCAATCGGTTGTCCCGACAATCGCACGCTACCGGACAGCGGGGCCACCAACCCGGCGAGCAGGGCCAGCAACGTGCTCTTCCCCGCTCCATTGGGCCCCACGACCGCCGTCCATTCGCCTCCGTGAAAAATGGCCGACACCGCGTGCAATATGGGTCGGCCGCGGCGCGCGAAGGCCACACCGGACGCTTCAAGCAGCGGTAGCGCGAGTGCATTCATACAGGGAATCCGGCGCTGCGCTGGCGCAGCAGCACCAGCAGGTAAGCACCGCCCACAATGGCGGTCAGCAAGCCGACGGGCAGTTCCTGCGGCGGCAACACCGAACGCGCGACGACGTCGGCAGCGAGTAGCAGTACGCCGCCCGTAAGGGACGACAACACCAGCAGTGCGCCGTGTGTAACGACAACGGTTCTTCGAACCAAGTGTGGAGCGACCAAACCGACAAACGCCACGAGACCGATCTCTGCGACCGCGGTACCCGTGCAGAGCGCCAGCAATACCACCAACAGCAGCCGCATCCGGGTGACGGCAACACCCATGCTGAGTGCCGTGGCCTCTCCCAGTACCAAGGCATCGAGTACTCGTGAGAAGCGCACAGCGACGGGCAGGCAGACGGCGAGCACCACGGCGAGAGGTCCCACACTGCGCCAACCTAACAATCCAGTCGTGCCAAGTAGAAATATCTGCGCTCCCCGCAGCGCCTCCGGCGACAGCATCATCATGAGATTGGCAAAGGCGCCGAGCAACACACCGACCACGACGCCGGCGAGCAGCAGTACCGACGGGGCGCGAGCGCCGCGAGCCAGCAGCAGCGTCAGCGATACCCCGGCGAGCGCTCCTCCGAAAGCGGCGCCCACCAATCCCCATTTCACTATCCAAACCGTTGCGCTGATACCGAGCGGGATCCCCAAGCCTTCGCCAAGAGCAATCGAGACGACAATGGCGAGCGTCGCACCCGATGCCGAGCCCAGTAAATACGGATCCGCCAGCGGGTTACGAAACACCCCTTGGGCAATGGCGCCGCCAAGTCCCAACAGATTGCCGGCCAAAAAAGCACCGACCGTACGCGGTGCACGGATGGCGCGGATGAGCGACCAATCTGCCTGCCCGGCGATGGACCATCCCGAACTCCCGGCGGCGAGACCGCAGAGGCCCAGGATTACCGTGACGAGGAGCAACACGAGGCACAGCCAATACGCGGGGCTGCCAGACGCCGAAACCCGCTTGAGCAGCGGCGAAAAGCACGCCTGATCGGTACTCGCGCGGCTCACTGGGCGGCCCGGGGGTTTAACCCTGACAAACAGTCTGCAATTTCTTCGGCCGCCTCGCCCAGCCGGGGTCCGGGCCGGACGAGGACCTCGAATCGGGCCGATTCCAAACCGCAGGTATTGCCACGCCGCAGCGCCTGCAATTCGCTCCACCCCGGCCTCGATGCCATGGTGCCGAGTTCGCGTTCCGACGCCATGATGAGGTCGGGTTGCGCGCGCACGATGTATTCCGGATTGAGCTGCGGGAACGGACCCAGATTGGCAGGAACCGCGTTCGACAGTCCGAGCAGCGCTAGAAGCTCACCAATGAACGAACCGGCGCTCGCCGCGTGCGGTGCTTCGGAGACTTCGAAAAATACGCGCTTGCCCCGCCAACGGCTGGGAATGCGCCTCGCGGCGACGTTGATTTGCGCCTGGATCTGAAGCCACGCGGCCTCCCCTCTTTCCGTGGAGGACACGAGCCGTCCGACCACGAGCAATACACGATGTACGTCGGCGAGTGTCGTCGCCTCCAGCGCAACGACCGGGATGCCAAGTTCCTCGAGCCGGTCGACCCCTCGCGCGACGCGCGACGTCAGGACCACATCGGGATGTAGGGTGGCGATCTGCTCCAAGGATACGTCCTCAATGCCGCCCAACTTGGGGAGTGCAACAACAAGCGTCGGCCAGTTGGAGTACCGATCGGTTCCCACCAACCGGGTACACGCACCAACCGCACACACCGACTCCGTGAGCGATGGCAACAAGGAAACGATGCGCACGGGCTGTGCCTCAAACCGGACCAGTCGTCCGCGATCATCCGTGACGGAGACGGATGCACCATTCGGCGGTGTGCCAGCGTAGAGCGACACTTGCACCGTTGGAAGGAGCACCAGCAGAACTGTCCACGCGAAGGTTTTTGATAAAGATGGCGTATTCAAGCGGATTCACGCCGCACATTGAGCTCGCAACCCGCCACCATCAAAGTGACCCGATCGCAAGCCGCGGCCATCCTCTGATGAAGCAGGCCAAGGATGTCGACGAACCGGCGTGCTTCGGGCGACAGAGGTACCACGCCGAGACCAATCTCATTCGACACCAACACCACTGGACCCGATGCAGCGAGCACCGCATTAGCCAGAGCATCGACGGACGCCCCGAGTGTCTGCGATGCTGCGGGAGAGCCTTCAAGAGGCATGGTGATTTGTGTGAGCCACAGGGTGAGGCAGTCAATCAGGACCAACCTGTGCGGTCGCGAGAGCAACCGCACAGCGTCAGCAACGTCTTGACTTTCCTCTACCGTCTGCAATCCCGGTGTGTGCCGCTGACGTTCGACTTGATGATGGGCGATTCGATGGGCCATCTCCGCATCGTCGGGCAATGCGGTGGCGATCAAAACCGCTTCGTGGCCCTCAATGGCCAACCAGGCCTGCGCCCGAGACTCGGCGGCGCGCGATTTGCCACTCTTTTGGCCACCCAATATCAGTTCCTTCACTCGCGTCTCCAGCGATGCACGAGGACCATCAGAGTGCTGCCGGCCGGTACCGAAGCGTGATCAGGAAATTTCGTCCATCTTCGGGATAATACAGCGCAGTCTGATAACGATGATCGAGCGTGTTGGCGATCTTCGCCTGCAGCGTCCATTCGTGGCGCAGCGTCCATTCAAACAGCACATCGAATGTCGAAAATCCGCCGAGTGCTTCGCTGTTGGCAAGGTCCTCGAAGCGAGGTCCTTCGACGTTGAATCGCACCGTACCCCGCAACGCGCGCAACTTGCGCGATAATTCCAAAGTCTCCACATGCCGCGCGCGACGATTGAGCAAATTGTCGTAATTAGGGGAATGCGGCGTCCGATTGCGCGGATCAAGCCAATCGATGTTGAGCGTACCCGACCAATCCCCCAGGCTTGCACTACTTAGCAGTTCAGCACCGCGAATCCGTACGATATCGGTATTGGCAGCCAGGAAGTTGCTGTCAAAACCGATCAGATCACGCACGTTTCGCTGAAACAAGTGGGTGGACCAGCGGACGGCGGGCAGCCGTTGCTCAACCCCGAGTTCATACGAGGTCGAACTTTCGGGCTTAAGCGTGGGGGTGCCGAATCCGGGGAAATATAGTTCATCGAAGCTCGGTGCGCGGAAGGCCGTCCCCGCGGAGGCTGAGAGCTTAAAGTCCGCGGGTAGGCGGAGACTCCACGCGGCATTGCCGGTCGTCTTTTCACCGAACTGTGTATTGTGGTCGTTGCGCACACTGATCGCGAAATGCTGCGCACCGAACATTCCTTGGTATTCGCCGAATATCCCCGTCACATTCCGCGCGGTAATCGGAAACGACGGCTGAACGTCGCTCGCAATAGTGTCTCTGAGATAGTCGCTGCCGAGCGTCAAGATCTGATTAGCGGCCACCTGCCAATCGATTTGTAGCGAGGCGCTGTTACGCGTCGTGTCAAAGAGGTTTCCCGAGGAGGGCTCGACAAAGTCCAAGGTGTCGAGCTCATTGTCACGCGATTGGCCGATTTGCGCGGTGACTCGAAGAGCTTCGAGCGGCGTCCAGTGCGCCGCGACGAGGGCTGCCTGCTCGACAAAACGTTCGTGATTGGTAAAGGAACCGGCGTATCGCGTACCACCCTGGGAACGGAGGAAGGAGGCCTCGATATCACCGGATTCGCCCAATTGCCAACCAATGTGCGCGGAGGCCGACGCGTTGTGGTACCCGTCGCGTGCGGTATCGTAAACGAAACAGCCGCCGCCCGGTGCTGCCGGAGAAAGGTAGGGTGCGCCCGTACAGTTGGGATATCCATCACTGGTGAGATTGCTGAGAGAGACTCCAAACGACAGCCCACGGGACAACCCTTCAATTCCCCCGCCGATCGAATACGTGCCATGACTGCCGGCCGAAGAATCTCCCCGTAAGGAGACACCGTCTGTGGTCGCTCGTCGGGTGAATAACTGGATGACGCCGCCGATAGCCTCCGAGCCATAGAGGCTAGACAGCGGCCCTCGCACGACCTCCACATGATCGATCTCATCCATCGGTAAATACTGAAACGCAGTGGTACCGAGCGTACTCGACCCCATCCGCACACCGTCTACCAACACCAGCACATGGCCTGCTTCGGCGCCGCGCAAAAACACTGAAGAGACTTTGCCCAGCCCGCCGTTGTTGCTGATCTGAATTCCCGGTGCGCCCGTCAAGAGTTCCTGAAGCGATTGCACCTGCCGACGCTCGATGGTTTCGTCGGTGAAGACAGTGACCGCAGAAAGTGAATCGTCGACACGCACTGGCGTGCGTGTTCCAGTCACCGAAACCTCGTCCAGTGAACCGCCCTCGACGTTGGCAGTCACGACCGCATTCGCCCCATCGGCTACTGACAGAACGGAAACAAGCAAACCGGCGGCAAGGCCGCGCCAAAAGTTGCAATGAACAGCCACGACCACTCCGCGCACCCGCCGTGCGATTACTGTAACAATGGGGCGCGTTTGGAAGGTATGGAGAACGAAGCGGTACGGATGGCCGACCGATTCGCATCGCCATTGCCCGCCGCAACGTATGCCGCCTCGGTTCGGGCCGGTCTCCGGACTCTTGAGTGGGCGTACCCGGCCGAGTCGCCTTCCCATGCTTGCGCACAGTGGCTGAAAGACTCGGCTTGTCTCAATTACCGTTGCGGGGGCAGTGCCGGAATGTCCTTGAAGGATTCACCGGCTTCCCGTTTAACTCGACAACCTCACAGCTGTACGAGCACCTGAACTGCTGTCATTGTGAGGATGAGGATGATTGGCCGTCAAGCGGAATGTGCGACGCCTGCTTCTACCCCGCGGCTGGATATCCAGGGAACCTGATGGGTCTGCCATGTGACGATTGATCCGGCAATGGCCGTGAACCAATGGGATCCGATGATGCGTTGCTTTCCTCGATGTCGTGGAATCGCGGGATCCGTGGCCTCAAGGAAGCGGCTGAGAGCCCTTGGTACCGGCTCGACGGTAGCCGAGCGAATCGAGTGTTGCTGGGAGCCCCTCGCGATACGACGGGAATTTCAGGCTAAACGCCGGAAATCTTTCGATTGAAGGTTTAGTCGGTATATCGCTTAGCATTGCTTCGACGAGGGGGCCGCCAGCGAAAGCGGTGGCTAACCAGCGAGGAACGCGGCCAGGAGCAGAAACGCCTAGCAGGGAGGCAGCAAAGGCAAAGAATATGTCCATCTCGATACCACAGCCGTCAGTGAATACCAGCGATTTATTGAGGATCTGCGACCGCTCGGCATCTGCGACTTTCATTAGGAGTCGCGCAACGTCCTCGACATGAATCAAGACCATTTGGCTGCTACGCGGCCCAAAGTTTTTCCACTTTCCGGAAACGACCCCTGGGATGATTGAGTTGGCAAACCCCTTACCGGGCCCGTACACGATTCCCAGATAGGCGTAAACGGCTTCAAGTCTTGATTCCTCAATGATCTTGCGGACCGGGATGCCGATGCGGTTCCATCCCCACTCTGTGGTCCGCAACGCGGACCGATCCGAAATATACCCATCTTTGTCTGCGGCAAGGTCATCGACGCCGCTGACGGAAATGAGAAGAGGCCGTTCAGCGACGGGCAAGGCCATAAGCGCACCCGTCAATGCCCTCGTGTACCGTTGCCTTGTTGCCGAGATAGCACGGATCTGGCGTAGTCCTAGGCGCTTAGGAATCTGCGGTTGAATAAGATCCACGACAGCCGTGGCCCCGCTCAGATGATTGATCCATTGGCGAGGTGAGTCGACGTCGCCGCTTAAGGTCGTTGCACCTGCGTCGGCGGCAATTCGAGCGGACTCCTGTGATCGCACCAGCGCTTGCACTAGCCAACCGGTCGAGATTGCCTCCCGTATGACCTGTTGCCCTACAAATCCGCCACCACCGAGAATAAAGAGCCGCTTCGCATTAGTAGCCATTGGTTGTTTCCTAGATAATAACTACGACTGCAACATCATCAGAATCATCGATTCCACTTGGTTCGTCTGACGGGTGATATTCTGTTTTAATTCCTTGAAATAGTTCATCCGCGCCAGTTGCAACAAGAATCCGATCATCGCTGCGAGTTGCAAATCAACAGACACATTAGAACTGACTCGGCCTT
This sequence comes from Steroidobacterales bacterium, assembly GCA_038226325.1. GTDB lineage: Bacteria > Pseudomonadota > Gammaproteobacteria > Steroidobacterales > Steroidobacteraceae > Bog-1198. The sequence goes on from JBBRQO010000003.1 coordinate 171,892, forward strand.
CGCTGCGGCCCTGTTCGATTAGCTTACGAAACTCTGTCATCAGCGAGTGCCGGCGCATCTCTTTCGGGAGTTTCGGCCAAAAGACGCGCAAATTATCCTGGACGAAAAAAAATGGCTGAGGATGTTTATCAACGAAATCAATGAGCGACTCAATGGCCGCCCGCAACTTGGATGGGAACGCGGCATGCTGACCCACCGCGTGCTTCAAAACAGAAAGGCACTCGTTGTAGCAGCGTTCGAAAAGGAATAGTGCAAGCGCGTCTTTAGTTCGAAAGAACTTAAAGATTGCCGGATTCGTATAGCCGGCCTCCATAGCAACCTCACGAATACTGCTACCGGGGACGCCATATCGGGCAAAGACGGTGAGCGCGGCCTTCAGGATGGCTTGTTTGGACGGCGGATCCTCGGGCGATACGTAGAAGTGGTTTGCTGCGCTCATTTGACGAGGTTAGCAAATGCTAACTTGATTGTCTACGAGCACCCGGCCTCTTATTCGCGCCTCCCCCGGCTGAAGCCATGATGGCCAAGATGATCAGCAAACCTATGATGCTCGGCCACCGCGTTGACACCCTCGTACTGATTGCTGAGTACGCCGCCTAGCAATTGCTGTAATCACAGCTTCGAGATGATCTCGTCGGCCATGATTGTCTGCGCCTTCTGGCCTTCGGCCGTGCCGAAATTTGGGACAAGACGCCGAAAAAGCCAGAGGATCTGGCGGGGTCAAGCTACGATTCCGACCTTATGTGGGGTCGAGAACGCCCAATGGATACTCTCTAAAGGGAACGTCGAACGCCGCGTGCGGCTGGCAAGCCCTTTCATGGCCAATAGCATGGGGATGGTCAGACGACTGATCCTGCTCTCGTGCGGCATCGGCGTCGTCGACGAGGGCATGGCCCGAGTGGAGGTCCGCGCGCGCCGCATGGTGCGCGTCCTTCCGCAATGGTCCTTCGATGCCGTGCCCGTTAGCGTTCTCATGGCCACCCGCGCGGTGCCTGCAAAGACGCGTGCGTTCGTCGATTTCTTGGTGAAAGAAATGAATGACATCTATGGGCCCCAGAGTTAACCCGCCCTTGGCTTGTTGCTTTGTTCGAATAAACGGTATGGTTACGGCGCTTGCGGCGGATCGATGTCGAGTTTCGGAACTCCGAACTGGCCTTCCAGCTTGTGCAGCTTTTCCAGGTCGATCGCCCCGACGATATTTACGATCGTAAACTGACGCGGCTCGCTGGCGATCACGGCAAGGCCAATGGCTTGATTGTTCACCACCAAAATATAAATATCGACATTCGCATGAGTCTTGCGGCTGCGTGTCTGCACCAAGCGGTTCCAGCCGGGGGTAGACAGCTGATTTCTGACAGCGTCGATGTCCGACTGCCGGTACGCAGAGTCCTCATCGAAGGTATAACTCCTGACGTATATACCCTGCACTCCCTTGAGAACTTCCTTGGCAGCTGCATCCTGGGGATCGCTCGCATCGAGAAAGCGCGCGGCCAAGGCAAGCAAGGATGAATCCAGCGTAATAGTGACGGACTCGGTTGCTTTGTGCGCCAGTGCGGAAAATTCCGGCAACTCCAATCGAGGATTGGGGGCGGCCCATGCCAGAGTGGGCGCTAGCATGACGAGCAACAGGGTCGGCTTTAATTTGTAAATTCTCATAGGGCAATTCCTCGCCTGCACTAAACGCCCGGCCGCTCTTCGCTAAGCGAGGACGTTTGACTCTTGATAGTTTCGTACGCCAAATCCAGCTTCTGACTGGTAACGCGTAGCGCCTCAATGACTTGTCGGCGCGCCTCCAGTCCCCCCGCGCGTTCGTGGGACTCGCGCAAATGATTATGTATGCCCGCCACAATCAGCAGCGAGGCGGCGAGGCCGGCAGTCAGCCACCAGGTCGGCGCTCTGCCGCGAGGCCGCTGTACGCCGCGCGCTTCGGATTTCAATTGTTGATCCGCGCTGAGGAGTGCGATGAGTTCCTGCGTGAATTCTTCACGAGGTGCCACCGGCCGCAAGACCGCACGCAGCCGGGATTCCAGTTCCTCGCTCATATCGATTCATCCTCGCCGTGTGCTGGGTGGGCGCCGGGTGTGTGTTGGCGAAATAGTTCCAATGATCGTTTCAGGTGACTCTTGACCGTGTCTATGGGCATTCCCAGGGTTCGAGCTATATCAACGGGGTCGAGATCCTCCTGATACCGCAGTAGCAACACTGCCCGTGCCGTCGGAGTCAATTGCGACAACAGGCCTCGCAGGTGCCGCTGCAACAGCGGATCGGCGCCCACCGCTCCGCTGAACAGCGGCGGCGCCTCGTCCAGGGGTGTCATCTGCAGACGCGATCGGCGGCGCAATTGATCGATGGCGCGTCGGGTGGTGACTTGGCGCAGCCAGTACCTCAGGTGCCCGCCCGACTCGATGGCTTTCAAGTGGCTTTGCAGCTGCATAAAGACCTCCTGCGTCAAATCCTCCGCTAGATCCCGGGTGCCCAGCATTCTCAGCGCCAGGCTGTAGACGGATCGCTGATGCACTCGGATCAATGCTGCGAGTGCGCTCCGCTCGCCCGCACGCGCCTTCGCCAACTGTTCATCCAAAAAATCCGCAGCCGCGTCATTCAACGAGAGCGTGTCCGTGCAAACGAAACAGCATACGCGTTGGCCCAGCGGGCCGTTACAACATCAAATGCGACTGCGCCACGTTGAATTTGGGAACATGTAGATATCCCTCAAGTCTTGGTAAGTCCTCGATATTGATCGAGCCTGCGATATTGACGATTGTAAATTCACGTGGCTCGCTCGCGATCAGCGCAAACCCATTGGTGTGGTTGTTTTCGATCAATAAGTACACGTCGACATCTTCGTTCATCTTTGCGTCATGGACCTGCACAAGTCGGCGCCATCCCGGCGCTGCCAACTGCTGCCTGATGGCGGCGATGTCGGCCGCGGAGTAGGCGAAGTCGTTGGCAAATTGATAGTTTCGTACTTCAATCGACTTGATTCCGGCCAGGAGCTTGCGGGTCGCGGCCTGGTCGGCATCTTTCTCGTCCATGAACGCGGCCAGGGTGTGCAGCAGCCACGGATTCAAGGAGATACTCACCGACTCGGTTGCCTTCTCGGCGAGGCCGCGAAATTGCGGCAGATTGAGCTTGGCATCGCCGGCTGTCCCCAGAGTCGGCAACAGCAGGCAGGCCAGTGCAAATTTACCTACGCCTATTTTCATCAAGGGATTCTCCTATTACGAGCTATACGGCAGGTGCAATGCCAGTCTTAATAGGGAATACGAACGGGGCACCCGGGGAGGGTGCAAATAATCAAAAAAATAGAGCGGCCGCGCCGAAGTTCAGGCAACTTCCGGCGCGGCCGCCACTCGTCAGCGATTCAATCTCAAGAGGTTGGCTTGGCTCCCTCCCGATACATTGTCTTCCGTCACCACCATGAAGCCAAGCGCAGGGGTCTTGCGAAGCTCAGCCTTATTGATACTGACGGGCACATCGGCCCTTGTATTGGGCGGCACCGTCACAAACATGGCATTCGAAATCGCCGGCGCGAAGGCGTTGAACGAAGCGGTTCCCGCCAAGGACTCCCCTGCTCCGGTGCCGTCAAACGCATGGACCATGTAGGTAAAGCGAGGATTCGTCGGCGAAATCCCCAAGTCGGAGGCCAATACCGGCATCAATACCGTGGAACCGTCGGTCGGCGCCTCGGCCGGGAATTCCGGAATTACGGCGCCGGTCGCCAGATTTACCAGGAAAGTGCCAATCTGTCCGTTCGCGTCACCGAGCTCGATCGCTCCGACATCCGCCGAGAACAGTATGAAGTCGTAGACGCCATCGCCATTGACGTCGATATAGATGTCGTACTCGGCCACCGCGGGATTCGAGAAGCGCTCATAGGTGTTCACCGCGAACACCAGAACGCTGTCGGTCGCGGAGATCAGGTTGGTCTGAACGCCGACGGCGCGCGGCTCGAATTCCTCGTCGATGGTTCCGGTCCGCGGGTTCTTAAGACCCCACGCATAGAAGTCTCCGTTACCGGCAATCACACCGTTGCGATTGGTCAGACGAATACTCTGCTGCTTGCCGTCGCGCATATCCGCATCGACATTGGCACGCGCCCGAGTCACGAGGTAATACGGCAGATTCAGGCTAACTCCGTGGTTCGCCGACGACACAGGATTCAAGGTGATCACACCAGAAGCATCCGTAAAGGCGACGCCCGACGCATCGTGCGTCGCACCGGCGGTCTTGGCCGAAACCGCCAGCCACATGCGCAGCGTTGTTTCGCCCCGGCCGCGCACATTTACGGTCGAGCTCGACAGCCTGACCGTATGCGGCACGCCTCCCGGAGAGGTCGCCGTGGCTGTGAACGCTGCGGGAAAGCGTCCGTGATTGCGAATGACAAGGTCTTTTTCATCATGATAATCACGCGTCAGCTCAGCAACGCCGAAAGACAAGAGACCCATCTTCCCGTCCTCGTCGCCATGCACGGTGACGTCCGTCGTGGTTGCTCCCACCGCTTGCACCAGACCTGAACCTTCGATTCGCGGCGCATAGTCCGGAAGTGCCGTCGGCGATGCGGTCTGGACGACCGCCGCCCGCAAACTCGACTGCTTCCAATCCTTGTGCGCCTGTACGGCGAGCGCCGCGACACCGGCGACATGCGGAGTCGCCATGGAGGTGCCCGAGTCGAAGGTACCGCCGTTGCCGCTGCCGACGTTCACCGAGAACACATTCACGCCCGGCGCAGTGACATTGGGCTTGAGCGCTCCGTCGTCGTCGCGGGGTCCGCCGGAGCTGAATGAGGCTGCCAGCTTAAAGGTGGCGTCGGGCACATTCGCCGGTACTACCGCGGCAGTGGCCGTCGCCGGCACAGCCAGGAACGTGGCGGTGTCGGTGATCTGCAGCTCGATGAACGGAACAGTGACGCCGGCGATCGCCGGGTTGAAGAAGCCTGCGCCGTTATTGACGACGCCGACTGCGACCGCACCTGCGGCTGTGGCATTCGTCGCCTTCTGTACAAAGGAGCATGTACCGCGCGACAAGATCACCAGCGCGCCAGCTGCGTCCGCCGGAAAATCGGTGGCATTGCATCCAAAGCTCAGCGCCGATGGCGATGTAGTCAAGACCACGGCCGGCACGCTGCCGTGCGGCAGCGGCAGGCTGTTTGCTTCGACACCGTTAACGCCGCTACCCGAGGAGAACGCAATGTGCACGCCGTTGGCGAGGAACTGGCGCGCGTTCATGGCGGCGACACTGATGGCTCGAGTCGCGGAACCCGGATCGCCAGTGACATAGGGCGCGGGCCCCTCGTTGCCCGCCGCAGCGACCACGATAATGCCGGCCCTCGCGGCATTGTCGGCGGCAATCGAATCCGCACTGGAGGCGGGACCATATGCCGCACCCAGTGACATGCTGATCACGTCCATATCATTCTGTACCGCCCATTCGATGGCATCGGTAACTACGTCCGTCGTGCCGCTGCAGCCGAAAACGCGCACCATATAAAGGTCGGCAAGCGGTGCGACGCCAGGGCCGATCCCAAACCCAGTACTGTAGACGGCTTCATTGTAGGGGCCGTGGTAGGTGCTGCCGTCATTCGCGACTCCGAAACCGGCGGCCGTGCCAGATACATGACTGCCGTGGCCATTGCAGTCGAGGGGATTAGGATCCGGTGCGGGTACGCTGCCGGGCGTACTTGCGTCGTAGTTATCGCCAACCAGATCGATTCCGCCCTTCACCTTGGGTGCATGCGGACCAAACATCGTCGGATCCGCGGGCGCCGTGCTGGTGGCGGCAGCGGCCATGAACGCCTCTACGGTACCGGGGCCACCAAAGTCCGCATGCGTATAGTCGATGCCGGTGTCGATGACGGCAATCTTGACGTGCTCACCCTTGAATGAAGGAGTTCCCTGCCACACTGCCGGTGCGCCGATGAAAGGCACGCTGACTGCGTTCTTGAGGGCGTATTGCGGTACAGGAACGACTTGAATCACTCCGGGCAGGCTCGACAGGCCGGCGATTTCGCCGCGCGCAATTTCGATCTTCATGCCGTTCATGGCGGCGTGGTAGTGCGCAAGCACCTTGCCGCCGCGCGCAGCAATCGCCGGCTCGACTGACGCGTGCTGCTGCACCACCCGCGACTGAATCGCCTCGTGATCTGCCCTGCTTACGACATGGTCCGGCGCGAGTGCACGCGCCTCGGCGACCGACTCACCGCTCATGGTCACCACTACTTTGACGCGCTCTTTCGCCAACAGCGATAGAGGCTGGCGGTGGGCCACGATCGGGCCGGTGCGGGCGTATGGCTTGAATCGACTGTTGCCTGTCTGCTGCGCGGATGCATCAGAGGGACTTAACGACACCACTATGGCTAAGGCCGTGACGGCGAGAATTTGCAGGCTCCTCGTCCACTCGCGCAGTGTCGCCCCAGCGGCAACCAATCCTTTGGTACTTGGCATGACGGAATACCCCTGTTTAATTTTTTGTCGAAGCTATTTAGCCGCTGTCGGGCGAATCACGATGAAAGCACCCCGTAAACGGCTTATACACTGAGAATACTGCAGCGCAGAGATTGCGGCGAGAATTCTTATTGAATGACCAGCGAGCGGTAATAGCCCTCAATTGACATATTGTGTCTCTAGCACCGCAGCGAGCGTGGCCGCGAGGCGGACGTTTCCTCAATCCACTTCTATCGGCAGGGACAGAAAACCGCGAAACCGCGCCCGCCCGCCCCGAACCGGGACGCCGGCCGGCCGGTATCGCGGAAAGCGGCTGACAAATCGTCCAACGGCCACCCTGCCTTCCAAACGCGCGAGATTCACGCCGATGCACAGGTGTGCGCCGGAACCAAATGCCAGATGCCGGTTCGGCGCACGGGCAAGGTTGAGTCGCTCCGGGACTTCGAATTGCTCCGGGTCTCGATTCGCCGCACCGATGCACAGATTCAATTGAGTACCCGCAGGCAAATCGCGTCCTCCCAGCTGCGTGACAACGGTGGTACGCCGGTTGCCAAGCTGATTTGAGCTTTCGAAGCGCAGAAATTCCTCGATCGCAGTCTTGAGCAGCTGCGGATTCTCGAGCAGAGCCTGCCGCTGATCGGGCCAGTCGAGCAGCAGCTGCAGCCCGTTGCTGATGAGGTTGGTGGTAGTTTCATGTCCCGCGTTGAGTATGAAAATGCAATTCTGCAGCAACTCCGTTTCGGTGAGTTGCGCGGCGTCGTGTGCTTGGCCCAAGAGGCGCGTCAGCACATCATTGCCGGATTCACCGGGATGGCGGCGGCGCTCGGCGATGAGCGTCTTGAGATACGCGAGGAAATCTCGAACCGCCTGGTTCCCCGCTTGCAGCATCGCGGGAGTCGGCGACGGTTCGAGCGCGCCCAAAATGGCAAGTGACCAGCCGCGCAACGGTTCACGTTCATCATGCGGCACGCCCAGAAGATTGCCGATGATCTCAACCGGGATGACGGCCGCGAACTCCGTGATCAAGTCGACGCTGCGCTTCGACTCCATTCGATCTAATAGCCCATCGACCAGGGCGTTAAGACCGGGCTCCATGGCGGCGATGGCCCGCGGAGTCAGCGCACCGGCGATGATCTTGCGCACACGGGTGTGCAGCGGCGGGTCATTGAACACCAGACTGCTGGTGTGATGTTCGTACAGCGGCGAATCGCCGAATTTCGGCAGGAATTCTATTTTTTTGTCGGAGCTGAATGTCGTGGTATCACGATAGACGTGCTCGAGATCCGCGTAACGGGTGAGAAACAACGATCCGTCGGGCAGTCGATGCACCGGCGACGCGGAACGTAGAGCCGCATAGGTGGGATACGGATCATCGTAGAATGACCGCGGCAGCGCTCGTAGATCGAAGTCCTCGATATTCATCTGCCGCGGCCGAAGGCAGTAATGGTCGGAGGCGTTGTCATAGTATATACAAGATATTATACGCCGGAGGTTCCCAGTCGTGTCAGTGCAGCGTGATCAATGGGTGTCCTTAAGTTCTGATGAGCTCTGCGTCGAGGTCAACCCCATGGGTGCGCAACTGTCCACATTGCGCGATGGCAAGGGGCGTGATCTGATGTGGAGCGGCGATCCGGGCGTCTGGGCTGGGCGCGCACCATTGCTTTTTCCCATCGTGGGAGCGCTTGCCGGCGGTGCCTACCGCCTAGGTTCCAAAATCTATCCCCTTTCCAGACATGGCTTCGCGCGCGGCAGGCATTTCAGTGTCATGGATTCGACTCCGGTCAGCGCGGCCTTCCAGTTAAAAGCAGACGCCGCCAGTCTGCAGATCTACCCTTTTCGCTTCGAATTGGATGTCTACTTTGAGCTCACGGGTGCGACACTATCGATTACTAGTTGGATCAGAAATGCGGGCGATGAACCCATGCCTGCAAGCTTCGGCTACCACCCCGGGTTTCTGTGGCCGCTGCCCTATGGCCACTCACGTGCATCCCATTTCATCGAGTTCACGAACGAAGAGCCTGCGCCGATGCGGCGCCTCAACCCTGGCGGTCTGCTGACGCCGCAGCCTCACGCCACACCCATCTTAAATCGACGCCTGGCGCTCAGCGATGACCTCTTCCAGGACGATGTTGTCATCTTCGATGAAATCCGCAGCCAGACAGTCACCTATGGCGCCGCCGACGGACCTCGCCTGCAAATCCGCTATCCGGGCATGCCATACCTGGGTGTCTGGACCAAGCCGGGCGCCAATTTCATCTGCGTCGAGCCGTGGCATGGCATCGCGGACCCGCAAGGATTTGCAGGGGACTTTCTTGCCAAGCCTGGTTCATTCCTGGTGGCGCCCGGTAACGCCGAACCCATGCGGATGGCGATAACTTGGGTCGACGGCTAACGGCGCGAGAGACTGCGCTTGATTTCGGCTGCTCCGGCCCAATTCAACCTGCCGTGGACATTCACGGCGCATGTGTCCAATCTATCGGTAATCCATGTGGGAAAGGAGTAACGAGATGACTGCATCAACGGAACGCGCGGTTCTCGCCGGCGGCTGCTTTTGGGGCGTACAGGATCTGCTGCGACGCTACCCGGGCGTCATTTCGACTCGCGTGGGCTATTCGGGCGGTGATGTACGAAACGCCTCGTATCGCAATCACGGCACTCACGCCGAAGCCATCGAGATCATATTCGACCCACGCAAGATCACCTTCCGCAAACTGCTCGAATTCTTTTTCCAGATCCATGATCCGACCACCGCCAACCGGCAGGGTAACGATCGGGGGCTCAGCTATCGCTCTGCCATCTTCTATACCAGCGAAGAGCAGAAACTCGTTGCCGAAGACACCATCGCGGACGTCGAGGCCTCGGGGCTATGGCCGGGCAAGGTGGTCACCGATCTGGCTCCTGTCGGCGATTTCTGGGAGGCGGAGCCCGATCACCAGGATTATCTGGAGCGCTACCCCGGAGGCTATACCTGCCATTTTATCCGGCCTGAATGGCAGCTGCCGCAGCGAGAGAAGCACACAACTGCGTGACGGGAAAGATTGCCTTCAGTCGTCCCGCTCCGGCACCGGTTTGCGAGATCTCTGATCCTTCGATGGCTCCACCGCCGTGCTAGCGGACTTGGACTGCATGTCCGCTTCAATATCCGAGGTAAGTCCGCGAATCTGATCGAGTGCGCTATTGATTTGTTCGAGGCGGACCGATACCTGCGTGCCCACGATGCTCCTTTCGCGCTCCTTCGCGAAAACCAATGCCTTCATGTTCAGAAATCGCAAATCCGCTTCTATCCGCATCAGCTGACTCAGCACCACCCCGAGGGGAAGCAGGATGGCGAGTTCAATATTCGCCGCGGATGACTCTGTCATGGGGATGCCCTCGCGTAAGCCAGGCGCTATCGTCCCCTAACCCAGGCTGTTGTGCGACTATCTTCGTTTGCGAGCAGCGCTGCAAACTCAACGCGCACATGGCCGCCGGACGGCACCTTCATCAAGCCGTTGGCTTCCAGTGGATTTGATAATCGTCGGCTCGGCCGTGAGGCGCACCTGCCCGTCCACACATGCCCTGACCGTCGCAGCGCCCTGCTCCCCGTGAAAAATGGCCGCGGACGGATAGAAATCATCGGCACTCGGAAAGCCGGCCCCCGGGCCACCCTGCACGCGGCTGACTACATGGGGATCGGCACGCGGTGGCTGGACGGGCGTCGGCTCATGTGTCGTCACCCGAGTCACGTCCCCCTCATCGGGCTCAAACCGTAGATCGGTCAGCGGCGGAACGCGAATCGTCGTATCGGTCATCCGCGGACCGTTCCCGCCCAATGCAAGTTCGCAGCGAAATGCCTATTGTTCGGAGGACGCCTCCCGCTGCTTGGCGACCGCGACCATGTGTTTCACGTCGCCGAGGAGCGCAGGTGCGTCGTAGACGATACCGTCGTGAATCGTGTACCGAACACCCCCGACTCGGGTTGGTTTGCGAGTTGCGTCATCGAGTTGCAGCGCCCCGGTGCCGTACAGCACTTTGAAATTGGCCAGCGGATTCTCCTTCACGATCACGAGATCGGCGACTTTCCCTGCCTCCACCGATCCGATTCGGTCCGACATACCCAATAGTTCGGCACCGGACAGGGTTGCAGCGCGGACCACTTCCAGCGGATGGAAACCAGCTTCCTGAAGCAACTCGAGCTCTCGAATATAGGCAAAGCCGAACAGCTTGTAGATATACCCCGCGTCGTCCCCAACCGCGACCCGCCCACCTGCATTCTTATAGTCATTGATGAATGACATCCAAATGGCATAGTTCTTCTTCCAGGCAATCTCATCCGTAGTCGTCCAGTTAAACCAGTACGCCCCATGCGCCTCACGATTCGGCGCGTACCAACGCAGCAACGTCGGCAGCGTGTACTCCTCATGCCATTCCGCACGCATCTCCCGCATAAGGTCGCGGCTGGCCTCATAAATGGTGAAAGTGGGCACCAGCGTGAAATCGCGGCCTTTGAGCGTCTCGATGACTTGGGACCAGCGCTCGCTGCCGCGAGGCGCGGCCTGCGACCAGAGGCGTCCCGCTTGGCCGAATCGATTGGACTCATCGCTATAGTTATAGTCGAGCGGAAAATCCTGTACGCGCCGGTCCGTGAACAGTGCTTCGGGCAGGCCGTACCAATGTTCCAGACTGGTGAGCCCCCAACCTGAAGTATCCAACGCATTCATGCGCGCCACCGCGGTTTGCGCATGGTGGCAGGCACTGCGCAAATGTTTGATTTTCGCCTCGGCGAGCGCTGCTTGCATCAGGTCCGGCGGGGACCCCAAAAATTTAATGCCTTCGGCGCCGGCGGCGGCGACGGCATCGACCCAGCGCCGCGCTTCCTCCGGAGTGCTGACACCGCCCGGAGTATCCACCTCCACCGGGAATCCCACATACGGGACAATGCGCGGCGCCACAATCTCGTGCGCAGCGCTACGCCTGCGCTCGTTCAGGGTCCAGCGTAAGCCGTTGAATGAGCCTGCTTCGCGCACCGTGGTAATGCCATGTCCCAGCCATAGCTTGTAGACATATTCGGCCGGCGGCACTTCGCCCACCTTGCCTTGCGAGGCATCGGCGATGTGTGCGTGTGCATTGATGAAGCCCGGCAACACGTACATGCCGGTGGCATCGAGCTCGTAATCGCCTTTCGGCGGCCGGCCCTGTTCCTTGATCGGCAGATGCGCATAACCAACGCCCTGAATGCGCGCAATGCGATCTTGCTCGATGACGATGTCCACGGGACCGATGGGTGGCGCACCCGTGCCGTCGATCAGTGTCGCCCCGCGTATCACCATGCGACGGTAGGGTCCCAATCCCTCACCCGCAGCACGGTTGGGTGCCGGCAGCGGCGGGTGAACCTGCGCGCTTAGCGCCGCCGAAATGTACTCTTCGCCCGGCATGGGCCGTGAATCGCCCGCGCGAGACGGGCCGGCCCAAGCCGCCCCCACCAGCATGGTCAACAACCAACACGCGCAACGAATGCGCCCCGCCAAGCTCTGTTGCATGTTCCACCCGCCTCTCATGGTAGTTCGCCTCTCATGGTAATTCCCGTATACGGATGTGGCGAATGGCCAGCGCGCCCGGGTGATCGCCTTGGATGCCGATCAGCCCTGTCGGCGCAAGGCCGTAGTTCGGGTATGCCGAAAACTTGCTTGCGGCTACTTTGTTCTTCCAATCAGGGCTGCTGAGTTCATAGTCCACGACCTTGCGGCCGTTGAGCCAATGCTCGACGCGCGATCCGTTGACGACAATTCGAGTCTTATTCCAGTGATCGAACGGCAGCGCCACTCCGGCCGGCGAGGGGTAGAGGGCGTAGGCGGATGCGGCGGAAGTGAGGCGATTCTTGCCATCCGGCGCGTTGGCGTCATCGAGGAGCTGATATTCCGGCCCGCTCCAATAGATATGATCGTATTCGCGCGTGCCGCGGTAGAAAATGCCGCTGTTGCCGCCCTTACCTATCTTCCATTCGAGCTCGAGTTCGAAATTTGCGAAGCTCTGATTTGTGACCAGATCGTCGACGTCGCCCTCCTTGGAAAGCACGCCGCCGTCAACACGCCAGCCGTTCGGGAATCCGGCCGTATTCCAACCGCGCCACTCCGGTGCGCGGTGGTCCTGCACCAGGGATCGCCAGGACGAGCCGGCGGCCGACGGCGCGGGCGCCGCGGACAATGATGGGGCGCACACGAAACCAAGTATGGCGACGAAGCAGCGGATCTCATTCATATTTCACCGTTCATTTGATGCCTACAACAAGCCCAGTGATTTGAGCAGCGCCGGCGGCGGTCCAGCAAAACCAACCAAGGGTACATTGCCAATGTAATCCAAGTCTTTGCGGCCGATGGGAGTCGAGTAAAACCCGCCGGCAGTCAAGTCGCGGTACAGTGCGAAGAAGCGCGCGGCCTCGCGCAGCGCGTCGGCTGCGCGCGATTCATCGCAGATATCGTCACAGATTAGAAGTTGCCCCGCAGCGTCGATCTCAATGAATGCTTTACCGAAGCGGCGGCCGGCTTCAGTGTGCAGCCAGCCAAAGCCGCCGAGCACGATTCCGCGGTCGCGTTGGAAATTGCTATACGGCGCACTCACCCACTCGTCAATGAAATCGACCACGCCGGCGGCGGACGCGCCGGGCGAAAAGCCATCCGCCGGAATAATGATGTCCGACAAAATGCCGGCCAGCCGGCGCTCCGCGCCGGTCATCGTCAGCGGCCACAGCTCACCGGCGGGGTGGTTCACCGCAAGATTGGGATCGGTACCGTAACCTCGTCCCACCGCCGGCTCGTTGGCCCGCGCATCTTGATTTCGCCGCGGCGGCCAGAGTGCGCCGGCGGCCAGCACCCATTTGAGAGTAGTGCGCCGGTCCACTACAGCTCCTTGCGCCGCATGCGCCCCAGAATATGGTCCGACGCTCGCCATGCCAAAGCCATGATGGTGAGCGTGGGGTTCTTGTCCGCATTCGACGCGAACACGGCGCCGTCGTTGATAAACAGATTGCTCACGTCCCAGGTCTGGCCCCACGAATTCGTGACCGACGATTTGGGATCAGATCCCATGATGGCCCCTCCCACTTCGTGAATAATCGAGCCACCGGGAGCGATGGCCTTGGCGCCGTCGCTCTGCACGGCGTGCTGCGTGCGTCCGCCCATGGCGTCAATGATGTCCGCGAAGGTCCTTTGCATGTGGGCGGCCTGACGCCGCTCGTGCTCCGACCATTGCCAATGAAACCGCAGCACCGGGATTCCCCACTTGTCCTTGACGCTGGCATCGATCTCGCAAAAGGACTTATCGTTGGGGATCATCTCGCCACGGCCGCTGAACCAGACGAAGGAGCCGTAATAGCGTCGAACGTCCTGCTTGAATTTCGCTCCGTAGCTGCCGCCGGTCAGCCATTCCAGACCGGCGCCCGTGTCGGGGCCGGGCATTCGTTTGCCGCCGCCGAATTCAATGTGGTAGCCGCGGGCGAACCCTAGTTTTCCTGCGTGCTGCTCGCGGTACAACCACCAGGGGACGTACATCTGATCGCCGCCGGCGGCGTCTTCATTGAGCGGCGGCAGGTTCTCGAGCAATGGGATCTGGCCGCCCACGCTCGAGCCCACCGTATCCATCAGGTATTGCCCCACTTTGCCGCTCGAATTCGCAAGTCCGTCCGGGAACTGGGGGCTCTTAGAGTTGAGCAGAATGCGCACCGACTCGCAGGCGCTGGCGGCGAGTATCACTACTCTTGCCGTCGCGTGCCGCTGCTTGGCGCTGCGCCGGTCAATAAAATTGACGCCGTTCGCGCGGCCATCGCGGCCGAGAGTCACCTCATAAACCATGGCATCGGTGATGATGTCGAGGTTCCCGGTTTTAAGAGCAGGCGGCAAATGCACGGTGGTCGACTGATAGTTGGCGCGGACCGCGCAGCCGCTGCCGCAGGGAGTCGCCCATAGACAAGGGGTACGGCTGCGCATGTCGTCGGTCAGAATCTTCTGCGCCACGGCGTTTCCGGGATGCAAGCGCGCCGGTAAATGCTTGAAATCGAGTGGCTGGGTGAGTACTGCGCGGTGGCCGGCTATTACAGGAATTCCGAGCTTCTTCGCGCGCTGTCTTATCAAGTGGTCGCTGACCAAGGGTTTCGGCGGCGGCAACAGACAGCCCGGCGGTGAATTCGGCGTGTTTTCCAGACCCTCGTTGCTGCCGTACACGCCGATCAGTAATTCCACCTTGTCGTAGTACGGAGCGACATCATCGTAACCAATGGGCCAATCGAACCCCAGTCCATCTCGCGCCTTCGGCTTGAAGTCATAAGGACCGTTGCGCAGCGCGATGCGTCCCCAGTGATTGGTGCGGCCGCCCAGCATGCGCGCCCGCCACCATTCGAAGCGCCCTGCATCCTCTTCACTCGCACGCACATAGGGCTCGCCGGGAACGCTCCAGCCACCATCCACCGTCGCATCGTAGAACCCGAAAGGTTTATCCGGTGTGTCGGCACCATGCAGGGGTGCCAGATCGGGGGTGCGGAACATGGGCGACTCGGTGGCGGAGTAATTGCGCCCGGCCTCGAGCATGAGGACTCTGGCGCCGTCCATAGCCAGTGTATACGCCGACTGCCCGCCGGCGGCGCCGGAACCCACCACGATGACGTCGTAGTCCTTCTGCTGGGTTTCCGCGGTGACAAAGGGCATGGCGTTGCGATCCCGCTCAGGAGCGGTAGGCCTCGCGCCCGACGCCCTGCACCGCAATATCCTGCGAGGCAAGCACTTCGTGCTGCAGGGCATACATGGCCGCGGCAGCTGCGTCTATCGCGCGGGTGAAGGCGATGGAGCCCATCAAAATCGGCTGCAAGCGTGCCTTATCCTGGATGCGCGCCAAGGGGTACTCGTGTTCCACCACGAGGAAAGTTTTATCAGGCTCGATGTCCAGCAATTCGCGCGCCGCCAATTGATGGTCCAGCCAATCCACGCTTCGATTCTGCAGATAGGCGAGCGGATCGTGCCGCGCCGTGCCCGGCAATTCGTGTTGCGAAAACACCGTTTGCTTCTTCCAGGCATTCTGTTGCTCAACCGGATCGAGCGACGCCCTATCGCCGTTCCAGTCGCCACGCTGCATGGTCTGGCCACCATAGCCCCAGCCGGAGATGCCGCGCGAATCGATGACCTGACCTTTGACGTGAAAACCGTTGATCAAAAAATTATAGCCTGCGTCCTTCAAATATTGAAACACCGAACGCGAATCCTGTCCCATCAAGATCGCATGCGAGGGATCGTAGTGGATGCGGAACTGATCGCCGACGCCGTGCCGTTCGCAGATCCGATGCAATGCAATCCACGGACCCGGCGCATAGGCGATATTGTTGTGCCACTTGTCGGTGACGTTCCATCCCGGCATCGGACATTGCTCCACCCGGAATGTCAGACCACGGGCTTTCGCCTGTTTGAGCAGCGGCACGAACACCTGTTCGAACATGAGCAAATTGGCGTCCATTTCCAACAGCGGGTTGCGGCCTACGAAGCCGGTGACGGCGTCCGCGCCGAGCAGGACTGCGGCATCGAACACCCGCAGCATCAAATCGTGTTTCTTCCGCCGCACGGAATCATCGGCGGCTAGCATATTGTCGAAGTAGGCCAGATCCGACAGGCCTACCCCGCTCGCCTGCATTGCGCGGCGCACGCGAGCTGCACGCTTCGCGTCGAAAGGTTGGCGTAAGTCCAGGGTATTCGCGACGGGATCGAGAAGCGCCGCGGCCGGCACATCGCTCTCACTGGGATGCAGAGCCGCGGACAGTTCGATATGCGGACAATCCATCTGTCTCGCAAACTCGAGCCATTCCTCCACGGCCAGATCCGGATCCGCCTCGCGTCGCTCGCGCGAGGTCAATTCCTGCAGCGCAGCCGTCAGTACGCTGAGCTTCATGGGCCGGGGCTTGAATTGCATCACTGGGGTCATGATTTGGCGTAGGCAACGGTCTCGTTGCGGAAGGTCAACGCGAACAGCGCGAAAACTAGAGCGGCAAATCCTGCCGGATACAACCATATCGCTTTCCAGTCGTGCACGCCGCCGCTGAAATACACATCGTCGATGCGGCCGGCTGCCCAAAAGCCGATCAGCATGCCGACGCCGTAGGTAGCCAATGTGATCAAGCCCTGCGCGGCGCTCTTATGCTGCGCACCGGCCTTGGAGTCGGTATAAATTTGTCCTGAGACAAAGAAAAAGTCGTAGCACACACCGTGCAGCGCGATACCGAGCAGCAACATGTATCCCAGCTCGTGAGCGTTGCCGAATGCGAACAAAACATAGCGCAAAGCCCAAGCCAACATGCCGAGCAGCAGCGTAGTCTTCATGCCGAAGCGGTGCAGAAACACCGGAATCAGTAACATGAACAGCACTTCGGACATCTGACCGATGGTTTGCTTACCGGTGGCGTTGGCGACGTTTACTTCGGTAAGAAACTGATTGGCGTTCTGGTAGTAGAACGCCAGCGGGATGCAGATCAATATCGACGCCACAAAAAACACCACGAAGTTCTTGTGCTTCAACAATACCATTGCATCGAGCCCCAGGAGACCGCCAAGCGTAGCCACGTGCCGAGACAGGGGCACCGGCGGCGTTCGCGGCAGTGTGAAGCTGTACAACCCCAGCGCGAATGAGGCAATGGAACACATCAGAAAGGTGTTCTTGAGAAATCCCTGTGTCACAGCCGCGCTCGAATCCCAACTGAACAGATAGCTGATGACCAGGCCAGCGACAATCCAACCGATGGTACCCCAGACTCGGATGCCGGAAAAATGCTTGGCCGGATCGCTCATCTGACGAAATGCAATGGCGTTGACCAAAGCCAAGGTTGGCATGTAAAGAATCATGTACGCAAGCAGGTAGGGATAGAAGCTCGCGAACTCGCGGCTCGAGAACAAGACATACATCAGTATGCCGCCACCGATGTGAATGACGCCCAGCAGACGCTCGGCATTGAAATAGCGGTCCGCGATAAACCCGACGATGAATGGCGCAATAATGGCGCCCCAGGACTGTGTGGAATAGGCCAGCGCGGTCTGAGCCCCGGTTGCGTGGAGGTTCGCCGCCAGGTAGCTGCCCATGGTCACGAACCAGCCACCCCAGATAAAGAACTCCAGGAACATCATGATGCAGAGCCGAGTTCTAGTGATGGCAGCCATTGCGCCCTACACGCTGAGCCAGACCGATCCGGATTTCGAACTTGTCACCGCTCGTTCAATGAAGCGCAAGCCGCGCAAGCCATCTTGAACCCCGGGGTAGTTTCGTAGCGGTGCTTGGCCGGAACCCACACGGCGTACGTCCTCGATGAAATCACGGTAGATATTCGCAAACGCTTCGATGTAGCCCTCAGGATGTCCCGCGGGCATCCGTGCTGCGGCTTTGGCCGGTTCACTCATATAGTTCTGTCCCGTCCTTAACTGCGCCCAAGGTTTACCGGCGGCCTTGTAGGTGAGCGTGTTCGGTTCCTGCTGATGCCACTCCAACCCCGCTAGCGCTCCATAGACACGAATGGACAGCCGGTTCTCCTCGCCGCAGGCAATCTGTGAGCACACCAGTGTCCCCTTAGCTCCGCCACTCAGTCGCAAGAGTATATTGCCATCGTCATCCAAACGGCGGCCGGGAACGACACGGCTCAAATCCGCGCACAATGCCTCGATCTTTAGGCCCGTGATGAACTCCAGCAGGTTCTCGGCATGTGAACCGATATCACCCACGCAGCCGCCGACGCCGGCCCGCGCGGGATCCGTGCGCCACTCGGCCTGCTTGTTGCCCTGGTTCTCGAGCGGCTGCATCAGCCAATCCTGGCAGTATTCGACCATGACCTTGCGAATGTCACCCAACTGTCCGGATCGCGCCATCTCGCGCGCCTGGCGCACGGCCGGGTAGCCCGTGTAGTTGTGCGTGAGCGCAAACAGTGCCGAACCTCCTTCAACGAGGCGGACCATTGCTTCTCCCTCCGCGACGGTGAAGGCGAGAGGTTTGTCGCAGATGACATGAATTCCTGCCTGAAGAAATGTCTTCGCTACCGGGTAGTGCAGATGATTAGGGGTGGCGATGATGACGAAATCAATACCGTTTGCGTCGGCGGCTTCCTTTAAGGCCATTTCCGAGTAGGAGCGGTAAGTGCGCTCGAGGAACCATGCCGCCGCACTTTGGCCGGCGGTGGCCGGATCCGAGGACATGGCACCTGCCACCACCAGCGCCTGGCCGTCGAGCTCGGCGGCTATGCGATGCACCGACCCGATGAATGCGCCGCGGCCGCCGCCAACGATGCCGGCACGCAGGCGGCGCAGAGCTGGTTGCACAGATCCGTCGTTGCCGGTGCACTCAGGCATGCGACGCCCAAGCCGGGTCACCCGGGGCGTATGAAATGCAAGGATCGAAGCGGCCGGGCGACTCGACGTAGCGCAACGCCTTGGTGCAACCGATCTCAGAGGTGAAGTAGCCGAGCAGCGCCAATTCCTTCATCATGCGAAAATAGTGCGCTGGGCGGGTATCATTGCTGTGCCCTTGCGCTGCGCGCGCATCCATTATGCGCTTCTGTTCGCGGTCTAGACGCGCGAGCACGGTGAGGCGCTGCTGCGGCGTTGCGTCGATAAAGGCAACCCGGTTCGCTTGCTGCGTCGCCTCGTCCACCTTGCGCATCCCTTCCAGGAACACCTGCTGCTCCGCGGGACTGTAGGCGTCCGTCACCATCAGTGCCATGAACGCGCCGGTATTGGCCGCTTTTGCGCCCGGAGTTTCTGTGGCAGGAAGAATCGTCTCAGCCACCTCATCCAGAAATGCGATTTGTTCGGCAGTGAAATTCCCCGGCGCCGCTCGCGGTATAAACTCAGCGGCGCAGGCTGTATCAATTGCAGCAAAAAGTCCGCTTCCACCCGCAAGCGCGCAGCCCCCCAGCAAGGCAGCGACGCGACTGATCGCCTCGCGGCGATTGAGCAGCCGCGCCTGTTCCACGTCAATTGGCATGTCGGTTTGCTCTCATAGGTTGCGTCGATTGAGTTCATTCACGGCGAAATCCGCCGCCCGGGCGGTGAGCGCCATGTAGGTGAGCGAGGGGTTCTGGCACGCAGAGGATGTCATGCAGGCACCGTCGGTCACGAAGACGTTCGGCGCATCCCACACCTGGTTGTGCGCGTTGAGCACGGACGTCTTGGGATCTCGCCCCATGCGCGCGGTGCCCATCTCATGAATCCCCATTCCCGGATAATATTCGTCATCGAAGGTCTTGACCATTTTCGCGCCGCACTGCTCGAGCATCTCCGCCATATCATTCATCATATCCTTGCGCATCAAACGCTCGTTCTCGCCCGTAGCACAATCAATTTTGAGCACCGGCAGCCGCCATTTGTCGCTCTTCATCGAATCGAGCGCCACGCGGTTTGCATGATTGGGGAGCATCTCGCCGAAGGCCGTAGCGCCGAATACCCAGGGGCCCGGTGACGTCAGCTCATCTTTGAAGGCCGCGCCCACACCGAGCTCCTTGACCGCGCGCGACCAGCCCTCGCGGCTGGCGCTGCCCTGGTAGCCAAATCCCCGCAGGTATTGCCGTTTGTCGCCGAACAAGTTCCGATAGCGCGGTATGTAGATGCCGGTGGGGCGACGACCGTAGTAGTACTTGTCGTCCAATCCCTCGAGCTTCCCGTCCGCTCCGCAGCGGAAATGATGATCCATGAGATTGTGGCCAAGTTCACCTGAGCCGCTGCCGAGGCCCCCCGGCCATTCAGACGTCGCGGATCTCATCAGCAGCCAAGTTGAATTGAGTGTCGATGCGCAGATAAAGACGAGCTTCGAGGTGTAGTCGGTCCACTGCTCGGTAACGGCATCGATTACTCGCACGCCGCTGGCCCGCCGGCGATCCTTGTCATAGAGGACTTCGGTCACGATCGACCACGGCTTCAGAGTGAGCTTGCCGGTCTTCATCGCGGCCGGCAGCGTTGAGGACTGCGTGCTGAAGTAAGCTCCGTACGGACAGCCCAGCCAACAGGCGTTCCGATACTGGCACGGAGCACGTCCTGCCAGCGCCTGCGTCGCATTCGCCGTGCGTCCCGTGATAATTCGACGATTGCCGCCGAACTTGGCCTTCACTCGATGGGCGACCAATTCTTCGCCGCAATTGAGCGGCATCGCCGGTAAAAATTGTCCGTCAGGAAGTTGCGGCAGCCCGTCCCGCGTGCCCGAGATGCCCGCATGGCGTTCAACTCGGTCGTACCAGGGTGCGAGTTCGCCATAGCGAATGGGCCAGTCGACTGCGATCCCCTCCCTGGCGTTGGCCTCGAAGTCGAAGTCGCTCCAGCGGTAACTCTGGCGTCCCCAGGTAAGCGAACGCCCGCCGACCTGGTAGCCTCGATACCAGTCGAAGCGCTTCACTTCCGTATACGGCGAGTCTTTCTCGTCTACCCAGAAGGCGAGGTTCTTCTCATTGAGCGGGTAGTCTCGCTTGAGCACGGGGTAAGCCTGTTCCATGGCGTGGGTTCTACCGCCGCGGTGCAAATACTCCCAAGGCGCCTTGGTGGCGTTGACATAGTCCTTGATGTGTTCGACATTGCGGCCTCGCTCTAGAAGCAGGACGCGAAGCCCCTTCTCCGTGAGCTCCTTCGCGGCCCATCCGCCGGATATTCCGGAGCCGACCACAATCGCGTCATAGCTTGCAGACTGCACCATTGCCGGTAGGACCCCACAAAGTTACCCCGCTAGTCTATCTCGGTTCGGTAAATGTAATATCGTTATCATCCAAGGTGGAGGCAGCCCATATGAAAACATTGTCCCGCAGAAAATTCCTCATCCGCTCGGGTGGACTGAGCGCGGCGATTTGTGCATCCAATTGGTTGCCGCACGCGTATTCCAATCCATTGGGTAAACCCATAGGCATTCAGCTCTATGCCGTCAACGCAGGAATGAAGGAGAATCCCGCGGGCACTCTCAAAGCCATCAAAGACATTGGCTTTGCCGAGGTGGAAACAGCTGGTTTCGGCAATTTGTCAGCGAAAGAATTTCGCAAGCTGCTGGATGACAACGGACTGGCCTGTCCAAGCGCACATATGCAGTTCGATATGGCCAATTTAGGCGCAACTTTCGAGGATGTGCACGCGCTGGGCGCGCACTACGCAACCAGCGGCAACCTGCGCCCAAGTTTGCGTCCGCCGCTGGTCAATGCAACACAGGCCATGTCTCTTGAGGAAGCAAAACGTTCCGCCGAGCTTGCCAACAAAATAGGCGAGAAGGCCAAGCAGGCTGGCCTGCAATACGCCTATCACAATCACAACGGAGAACTGGTCGACCAAGGTGGCGGCGCCACCGGCTACGACCTCATGCTGCGCGAAACGGACCCGGAACTGGTTAAGTTCGAGATCGACTGCGGGTGGATGGTGTTGGGCGGCGGCAACCCTGTCGATTATTTCAAGAAGTATCCAAATCGCTTCCCGATGATTCACGTCAAGGACTTCTTGCCGCCCAGCAAAAGCGCGAATGAGGGTAAGAATAGCGAACCTGCCGGGGCCGAATTGGGACACGGCATCATCGACTACAAACCGATATTCACTGCGGCATCAAAGGCCGGATTGCAGCACTACTTTGCGGAACAGGAAGGGCCGTTCGCGCGCATGAGCCAGGTGGAGGCGGCTCGGCATGCCTACGGCTACCTGCACGCCATGAGCTGACAGCAGGCGACGACAGCGTATGGACGAAAAATATCTGCCGATCAGCCGCCGCACAGCAGTAGGGGCATTGGCCGCCGCTGCCGGAGTGGCGGCCGCCCGCGACATCCCGGAGGTCCCGTCAACGCCACGGACTTCAGGTGCGCCCGCTGCTTCGTCCGGCGGTCGGCTCAAGCAATCGCTGTGCCGATGGCCCTATGCGCATATACAGCTGCCCGATCTGTGCCGGCGCGTGAAACCGATGGGGTTCGCGGCGATCGACCTGTTGTTCCCGGATGAGTGGCAGGTTGCGCGCGATGCCGGGCTCACCGTCTCCATGGGGTATGCCAGCAGGCGACAAAGATTCATCGAGACCGGCTTCAACGACCCCACCCATCACGCATTGCTGCTGAACGAATTGGAAACGGTGCTCCCGCTCGCTGCGCGCGCACAAGTACCGAACGTGATCGCCATGTTCGGGAATCGCGTCGCGGGCATCGACGACGAGGCGGCGATCGCCAATTGCGTTGCGGGCCTGGCGAAAATTGCGCCCCTGGCCGCCGAGTACAGAGTCACGATCTGCGTTGAGCTACTCAACAGCAAGGTGAACCACCCCGGTTATCAGGGGGATCACACTGCATTTGGGGTCGCGGTTATGAAGGGAATCAATTCGCCGCACGTGAAGTTGTTATATGACATTTATCACATGCAGATCATGGAGGGCGATGTAATCAGGACTGTCCGCGACAACATCCAGTGGATCGGACATTTTCACACCGGCGGCGTCCCGGGTCGCCATGAGATCAACGACAGCCAGGAACTCAACTACCGCGCCATTGCCACCGCGATCGCCGACCTCAACTATCAGGGCTATGTCGCGCACGAATTCGAACCCACCCGCAGCGATCCGTTCGAATCGTTGGCGGAAGCCTTGCGGCTATGTACGGTTTGAGCTAACGCAAGAATTCCACCATGTCCGTGGTCATGATGCTGGTCCCGCGGCGGCGGGCTTCCGAGCCTTACAGCAATTGCGCTTCAAGCCCTGAGGATTCGAGACTTTTTGCTATTCTCTCGCGAATTACGCCGGCCTTGCGCTGGTGCGAAACGGCCTCGAGTTGCCGCCCGCTCGACACACACGCCCTGCAGAGCGCCAATTCCAGGTCCATCTGCAGCCGCACACGCCCCACGCCGTACGCCAGCGCCGACGCATGCGACAGCTCGGCGTGTGCCTGCATGTGGCCGGACTCTGCTGCAAATGCCTCGCCAATCCAACGCCGGGCGCAAGCCTCGACTTCGCGCAATCCGTTCGCTTCGGCCAGCGCCAACAGTTCGCCGGCAAACTCCCGGCATCGTTGCGGCTCGCCCGACGCCAGCGCAATTTCCGCCAAAGCGTCGAGGCACGGGATCATGAGATAGCGCTCGGCCGCGCCGCGCGTGCGAGCCAGCGCCGTCTCGAGCGCGGCCGTGTCGGGAGTCCTGCCGAGGCGCATTTGCGCGACCGTGAGATGCGCCTCCAGGGCCGCTCGCCAGAAATTGATGCCCGAGTAGCGTGCTAGCGCAAGCCCACGCTCCATGTGCTCAACGGCCTGTTCATTCAGATGCAGATCGAGCAGTAATTCACCCACGTAGTCATAGGCGATGAGCTGATATCGAACTTGTTTGAGACTTTCGAGCCAGCGAATAGTCTTCTGCATACCGGTCCAAGCTTCGCCATAACTTCCGGTACAGGCGCGGACATGATCGAGGCCCAGGAGCGTCGGCCCCATATGCCACTGTAGATCTGCGGTATAGGCAATTTCCAAAGCGGCATCGAAATTCGCTACCGCTCGAGCGTAATCGCCGAGCCCTTTTCCGCCCACGCAGGCGTGCCCCACCATCATGAGATTCTCGGATTCATAGGCCTTATCGCCGATCCGCCTGGCGAGATCCAGCGAGCGGACGAAGCATCCGATGGCCTGCGCGGGCTGTGCATTCGCAAAGTACGCTTCGCCGCGGCCGTGATAGGCCTGTACGGCGCTGAGATCGGCGAGCCCCAGCTTTTGGCAAATGGCGACCGCCTCCTCATGAGCTGGAATTGCCTTTTCGTTCAAACCGGTGCTCCAGGCCACTGTGCCCAAGTGATACAGGATGACGGCGGCCTGGCCTTCATCTTGCAAACTTCTAGTTTCCGCCAGTGCCTCCATGAGACACGACGTAGCCGCCTCGTATTGATCGGCGCGTCGATAAGCCATGCCGAGCTGAATCAATGCGTCGCGCGCCTTCTCGGTTTCGCCTGCAGCACGCGAACTGTCGATGACATGGCGCATATCGGCCACCGCGCCTTCAGTCTGTCCCGCTTGGGCGCGCGCAGCGCCGCGCCGTTCATACAGCGCGAGCCGTTGGTGAGGAGCCATGGCCTCAGGATGAGTCTCGTATAGCGCGATCGCACGATCCAGCCAGTGCAGCGCATCACGCATGGCGAACAGTGTCAGCGAGCGTTCGGCGGTAAGAATAAGATACTTGAGCGCCTTGGACCATTCTTGAGCACGCTCATAGTGTTCGGACAGGCGCGCATCGCGCTCATGCGCCTCGCCTTCGTCACTGCGTTCGAGAGCTTCCGCCACCAAGCGATGCAATAGCCTCCGCCGTGCACTGCCGACATCGCGGTAAACCACCTCGCGTACCTTGTCGTGACTGAAGTCGTACACACCATCATCCGCTTCCTCTCTGAGGAAGCCGCGCTTCACCAACGCCTCCACCGAATCGAGTGCGTCCGCTTCGGGTTCGCCGGTCGCCTCGCGCAGGGTATCAAAGTCAAATCGGCGACCCAGGACCGCGGCAGTTTCAAGAGTGGGCCGGATCCGCTTGGGCACGTGAGCAAGGCGCACACGTACCGCGGCGCGCAGCGCGTCCGGCAACAGGCCGGGTCCTTTGCCGTCGCGCTCATCCAAATGTATCTCGCCGTCGCTCAGCGATTGCAATATCGACACAAGAAAGAACGGGTTGCCTTCCGTCTCGTGAAAAAGGCGGGCTGCGATCCATGGTCGATCGCGCTTGGTATCATAAAATGCTCCGATCAAGCAACTCGCGTCGACGAAACGCAATCGAGACAGCGGCAGTCGCCGCGCGCCTACTTCACGATGCAGACTCTCTACAAGCAAAGCGAGGCGTTCGTCGCTCGCGAGGTCATCGTCCCTGTAGGCATAGATCATCAGCGTCGGTTGTTCGGCGGCGTGCCGAGCGAGGTAGTGAAGCACCCGCGCGCTTGCCTCATCCGCCCACTGGATGTCATCCACAACCAGAATCGAGGGCCGGCCCCGTCCCGCTGCTGCGAATAGCTGCCCAATCGCGTGGGACAATCGAGCCTGGCGCGCTTCTGGGAAATCCCGCGACAGCGCCGGCAGCTGTGGATAGCGCTGCGCCACGGCGGGAACCAGCGCGGCGAGTTCGGCAAGCGACACCGGCGCCAGCTTACTCAGTGCGGAGGGCGTGGTGCGATTGAGCGCGCTCGTGACCAAATTGATGACGGGCTGATAAGGAATTGCGCGCTCTATTTCGTAGCAATTGGTGGCGATGGTGAACAATCCCAGGGACTCGGCATGACGCACGAACTCGCGAATCAACCGACTCTTGCCGATACCGGGCTCGCCTTCAATCAGCACCGTATTGCCGCTGCCGCCGGCAAGGCCGGCGACAAGCTCGATCAGCACGTCATACTCCTTGGCACGGCCGACAAAAGGAGCGGTTTCGTTTTTCGCATAGAGTGCCGCTTCTCGTGGGGCATCCTCGTCAGTGATGCTTGCGGGCGAGTTCACCGGCGAACGGCCCAGCGGCAAACGGCTTGCGGATCGAACGGCGCGCGCGGCCTCGAGAAATGCTTGCCGCTCTTCCACCGGGACGGCGAGCGCATCAGCCAGCCGATGAGCAAGCGGTAACGACGGTCTGCGCTCATCCGCTTCGATTTTTCTGATGGCGAAACCGGAGCAACTCACGCGTTCGGCAAGCGCTTCTTGGGTAAGGTCGAGCGCTTTTCTGCGGCGCCGCAACCAATAGCCGAAGTATTGCGCCAATTCCCGCATATCGCCCCACCGTTACCGAGAACGGCGAGTTTACCGGGAATTCACCAGGTACTGTCCCGACATTTGTCCCGGTTTGCGTTACCCCACGCACGTCGCTCTGTATTCAAATGGCGTCCAGAGATTGGCCACCAACCCTTTACCGAGGAGAATTTATATGTCCGCAGTCGTTAAACCTGCCGAAACCGTTGACCTCTCAGGCCTGAAACGCAAGCAGCAAGCGGCCTGGTCGTCGGGTGATTACTCAGTCGTCGGAACAACTCTGCAGATCGTCGGCGAATCTCTGTGCGAGGCCCTCGATCTGCACTCCACCGACCGGGTTCTCGACGTCGCCGCCGGAAACGGCAATGTCTCCCTGGCGGCAGCCCGCCGCTGGTGCAGCGTGGTTGCCACCGACTACGTGCCCTCGTTGCTCGAGCGAGCCCGCGAACGTGCCGCGGCCGAGCGCCTGAATGTCGAATTCCGCGAGGCGGACGCTGAGGCACTGCCATTCGAAGATGAATCCTTTGATGTGGTCGTCTCGACGTTCGGCGTCATGTTTGCGCCCGATCACGAACGATCGGCGGCCGAGATGCTTCGCGTATGCAAACGCGGCGGAAAGATCGGACTTGCCAATTGGACGCCGGAGGGATTCATAGGGCAACTCTTCAAAACCATCGGCAAATACCTTCCTCCTCCGTCCGGCGCCAAGTCCCCTGCGCTGTGGGGTGCCCGCGCACGAATCGCCGAATTGTTCGAACCGCACGCCGCATCCGTTGAGGCGGTGCAACGACATTTCGTATTCCGCTATCGCTCGCCCCAACATTGGATGGAAGTCTTCGGTGGGTTCTACGGACCGGTACTCAAGGCATTCGCCGCACTCGATATTCAGTCTCAAGCGGCCCTGCAACAAGATCTGCTAGCGCTGATCGCAAACTTCAATCGTGCCACTGACGGCACCATGATCGTCCCGAGCGAGTATCTTGAGATCGTAATCACCAGGCGCTGAGTTGGTTGAGCAGCAAACAATTACAAACCTAGGATTACTGGTCACATGAACGATATTCAACAGCTCAAGTTTCTGCGGATCGCGCTGGTAGCGGTCGGCGTCATATTCATTGGTGGAATCTATTTATTAATGGTCGTTTGGCCGTCGGGATGGACATGGCACCAGGGGCATTCCCATTATCCGTTGATGATAGTCGGCATTTACGCCACGCTTGGAGTATTTCTCATTCTCGCGGCACGCAACCCCCTCGAGCATCTGAGCCTGATCTGGTTTACGGTTTGGTCGAGCCTCGTACACGCAGCCATCATGACCTTTCAGTCGCTGCAGGCGTCCGAGAATCATGGCCATCTGCTGGGAGATGTGCCGGCACTCTTCATCGTGGCGGCGGTGCTCGCAGCTCTCACTCCTCGTAGGCGGCTCGGCGCACGGACCGCATCATGAGTCGCAGAGCTCGCACTACTCAGGTGGATTGTATTTTCTGAGAAATTCAACCGACGATTTAAGCATCTGCAGGCGCGTCGAGCTGCGCGAAAGGTAGTGGTCCTCCTTGTCGAGCGTGACGAACTCCGCCGGTCTCCCCAGGCGTTTCAGCGCCTTGACCAGGTCCGAGCTCTGATCGTAAGGAACCGTCGTATCGTCTCGCCCATGGACCAGCATCAAAGGTACCGTGATTTGCTCGGCATGGCGCAGAGGCGAAATCTCATCGAGTTTCTTGTCGTTGGGGTTATCGACACCGAGAAATCGCTGCCAATATCGCAACCCCTGTCTGTTGCCGTAAGACTCCTTGCGGGCGACCCAGCGAATGAAATTCGACAGATCGGATATGCCTGCGACCGCGACCGCGCAGCGATATACGCCCGTCTGTAGAGAGATCCCGGCGAGTGCCGCATAGCCTCCGTAACTCGCCCCGACGATGCACGTGCGCTTCGGGTCGGCGATTCCCTGCGCCGCGAGATAGTGCACTCCGTCAGAGAGATCGGTTTGCATCTTTCTGCCCCACTCGTTGTAGCCCGATTCGACCCACTGCCGGCCAAGTGAAGACCCGCGAAAATTGGGTTGCAGCACGGCATAGCCCTGCGCCGCTAAGGCCTGAGCCCACCAATCGAATTCCAACGTGTCGCGCGCCTGCGGGCCGCCATGCGGCATGACGATGAGGGGAAGATTCTTCGCCGGCCGGTCCGGGGGTAAAGTCAGATAGGCGGGTATTTCCAGCCCGTCCAATGCCGAGTACTTAAAGGGCCGCACTTCCGCAATCTGCACGACGTCTTGGTAGATTTTGCCGATAGGACGTGTGAAATGCTCTTTGACGTCTGCCAGGTAGTAGCCGTAGCCGGACTTTGGTCCCATCACCTGAACGACTATTTTGGAATAATCCGCCGAGGCCGAGACGAATTCGACGCGCTGATATCCAAACACTCGCACCACCCAGTTCCACGCATCCTGCAGTCCCGGATCGACAAAGTGATAGCGTGTGTCATCGCCGATGTACGCAGTGCCGAGCATCCTACGGCTGCCGTTCTTAAGGACCAGCTCGGTCAACGCTTCGTTCGCCGCAATTTCCGGCCCCCAACTGCCGTCCTTGATCATTAACGGCTTCCAAGTCACTCCGGAGGCTTCGGTTAGAGCAACCATGATGGCGTCGCCGGTTGCACTCAGCCCCAGGATATCCGGTGCATCAATGGGCGCAACACCGGAAACGGTTTGCTTCGCATGACCGTCGCGGAACAGGCGGATCTCCCAGCGACGGTCGCTTTCTAAGTATTCTTGCTCGGCGACGATTTCGCCCGTGTCGTCGACCAGCCACTCGTTGGTTGCAGCGCTGCCTTCCTTGAGCAGAACTTCCGCATTGCTGGTCAAGTTGACGCGAAACAGCGCAGCCTCCGTCCTATCCGATACGTACATGCCGTGCAGAAACAGCAGGGTTTCGTTGCCCTTGTGCTGCACCACCGGCGTCCCGAACATCGTATTCATCGTCGTACCACCCGATACGTGGTTGAGGAGCGCAGTGACTTTCTTGGTCTTCACGTTATAGACCGACATCAAACGCCACTCCGTCTTCTCGCCGACGAGGTCTATCGGCATTGATGAGGACGCCGTCGTTAGGAGCAGATGCTCATCGTCCGCCCACTCCACCGACCGCAGTTTGACGTCGCCCATTCGGATTCCATCGATGAGCTTTTCTTCGTTGACGTCAACGATGGCCAGTATTCGCCAGTCCTGGGTGGTCTGTACGAAGGCGATTTTCGTTCCATCCGGGGAGAGCGCCGCTTGCTCGATGGACGGCAGGCGGCCGTAAGCATCGACAGCGCCAGCCGCCGTCGCGCTCGCGCCCGGCAGGGCCAGCAGCAGCCAGAAAAAGCGGCATACCGCTAAGGGCAGATTCCGGTCCATCGGTTTGTTATTATTTCGATCCATAAACGAGTGAACGGCAAGAGGCCGTTCTACAGGAATCCCTTCTCGTTGGAAAGGCGCCTGATTTGCCCACGCAGCGATCTCAGCGCGGCGCCGCCGGCCGCTCTCCGCGTCACGACCCATGCGGTGAGTGGAGTTCACTGTGGTGCGAGTTGTTCCGGCTGGAAATACCTATATTTGGTCGCTTCGTCGTTACAACGGAGCGTCATGGACCGCCGCACATTCTGTCTCGGCAGCGTTGCCACCGCGGCTTGCTATCACGCCGATGGCGCTTGCGCCGCGGTACATATTCTTCGGCAGCAGTAATATCATGCGGCTCCACCCCACCGGCAAGTTCGACAATCACGCGGCCGAGTACCGGCACATCCGTGTGATGCCCCTGTCTGCTGCAATGGGAGCGGAAGTATGCGGCGCGCAGGCCGCCTCGGTCACCGATGCCCAGTTCGCGGAGATCGTGCATGCGCTGTTCCGGCACAAGATGATTTATCTGCGCAATCAGAAGCTCACTCACGACGATCACGAGGCCTTCAGCTTGCGCTTCGGCCCCTTCTCCGAGGACGCCTACACCCAGGGCGTCCCCGGACACCGAAACGTACATCCGCTGATCAAGCAGGCGGACGACTCTTCCAGGATGGTATTCGGCGAAGGGTGGCACACAGACTCGCCATTTCTACCCGAACCGCCGGCGATCACCACGCTACGATCGATTGAGATTCCACCCATTGGCGGTGACACCACCTGGTCCAACTCGGCGCTGGCCTATGCCATGCTGAGCGAGGCCTATCAACGAATCATCCAGGGCCTCAAAGTGCACTTCTCCTTGCGCGATGTGCTCAAGGCTTCGCAGCACTCCGTCGAGGTGAGCGACAGCCCCATGGGCCGTCTCGCGGCCACGCGCGATTCAGCGAGGCTGTCAGATGATTTGGCGCGCAAGATCAAGGGCAATGTTCATCCCATCATCCGCACACACCCCGTGACCGGAGAGAAGGCCCTGTACGTCGACCCATCCTATGGCATCGGTATTGAAGGAATGTCAGCCGAGGAATCGGCGCCCATCATGCGCTTCTTGAGCGAGCACCTTACTCAACCTGTCTTCGGTTGTCGGCTACGCTGGGAGCCACAGATGCTGGTGCTCTGGGATAACCGGCTCTGCGTTCACCAGGCTTACAACGATTACGCCGGCTACCGTCGCGAGTTGTACCGGACCACCGTGCGCGGCGAGAAGCCGGCGTGAGAGCGCCATTAACTCACGTACAATCAATGGCTTGGCGATTTACGTCGATAGTATTTATCGCACCGGAGCATGACCAGGCAGGTTTCGCAGCGGCGCTGCGATTGGCCGCCGCTAGAAATGTCACTGAAGGGCATACCCACTTTTCAGCACAACGCGCTCTAATACCAAGGGAAGGTTCAGCCTGGATTCAATAGCGTGGGTGTATCAGACAATCGTGGCTTCGTCGCCAGCATAGCCGCCCGGTATGGGCCACGGCTGCGCCGATTTCTGTCGGTCAGGTTGCGCAATGCGGCTGACGTGCCGGACTTAGCTCAAGAAGTCTTCCTGCGTCTATTGCGCGTCGAGGGCTACGAAAGCATCCGCAGTCCCGAAGCCTACCTCTTTACTATTGCCAGTCACGTGATTCACCAGCACGCGGTGCGGCGTTCGAGCGAGCCCGTATCGGTTGATATTGCGGACGTGCTCTCAGAGCTCAAGGCTCCGTCGAGCGATGACCCTCCCGACCAGGCGGCTCACGCCCAGCAACTCGACGAACTTGAAAGAATCCTAGCCTACCTGCCTACGCGCGTGGCGACTGCGCTCGTGCTGCACCGAGTTGCGGGATATTCTGTGCAAGAGGTCGGAGACGAACTGGGCGTATCCAGAGAGACAGCCAAGAAATATCTGGCGCGCGCGGTCGAGCACTGCCGAAATCTGCGGGCGTCCGACAGAGCCAATAGCCAATGAAAATCAGAGCCTCGAGCGCAAAGACCCATCCGGCAGTCGTCGCAGAGGCGTCGGCGTGGTTCATCGAATTTCGCGCCGGCGACGTGAACGGTGAAGCGCGCCTGCGATTTATCGAGTGGCTGCGGCGTTCGCCCGAACACATCCAAGCGTATTTGGAAGTATCCGGAGTATGGGCTGAACTCCCTACATCGGATCCCGAAGGTAGGATCGACATCGCCTCCCTGCTGGCACGTGCGCGCAACGAAGCGGATGTCATTGCGCTATCCCCCGCACGGCCTACGCCCTCGAGCGTTGCGCCTCGCGTGATGCCTGCGACATTCCAGCACGGGCGCCGGCGCGCCGCGCTGGCGGCGGCAGCGGTCGTCCTGCTTGCTTTAGCCGTCGTCGGATTTTGGGGCCGCGATCCCAGCGGCGCCTACACGACAGGGATCGGCGAGCAGCGAACCATCCAGCTTGCCGACGGCTCGACTGTCGAGCTGAATGCGCGCTCGAGCATTCGCGTGCATCTGACCGATCATCAACGCGACGTCGCATTGCTCGAAGGCCAGGCACTATTTCGTGTCGCAAAGGACCGGCATAGGCCGTTTGTGGTTCGCGCAGGTGACGCGCAAGTGCGTGCAGTCGGCACCGAATTCGATGTCTACAGAAAGCATATCGCTACGGTGGTGACGGTGGTCGAAGGACGGGTTGAAACCTACGACGCATCAGGCAAGGCCGGCGCCGCGCCTATCATTCTATCTGCGGGCGAGCAGCTCACCGTGCTGCCGAACACCGTGAGCAAACCGATGAAGGCCGACACCGTGGTCGCCACTGCATGGTTGCAGAGACGCCTAATGTTCGAAGAGACCCCGCTGAGCGACGTCGCAGAGGAATTCAATCGCTACAATAGGCGGCCGCTGGCTATCGGTGACCGTGACCTGCAGAAACTTAAGATTAGTGGCGTGTATTCGTCCACCGACCCGGCATCACTGATTAATTTTCTGCGCAGCCAGACCTCTATCGAGGTCGTTGAAACGGAGAACCAGGTGCGCATCGTTCGCCGCGAAGCACACTAGCCATACCCACTTTTTATGTGACAACGCTCTATTGTCATCAGGACTGGCGGCCGCGTTGGCCGGCCAACATCAAGAACCTCTTACGAGGCTCGGGAGCGTTTATGCGTATTGCAGTAGTTGCAGCGGCCATGTGTCTTTCCATCGTCGGCCTTGCCGTGGCCGACAGCGCGAATGCCTCAATCCGAAAGCCCACTCACATCCAGGCGCAAGGTCTCGGGCCGGCGCTCAAGCAGCTGGCCCAAAGCCGCGGATTGCAGGTTCTCTACTTGTCGAACACTGTTCGGGATGTGCGGACTCGCGGTGCAGACGGAGATATCACAGCTGAAGAAGCCTTCGACCAGCTGCTCACGGGCACGGGCCTCACCTACCGCTATCTGGACGAAAAAACGGTGACCGTGGTGCCGGTGAGTACTTCCTCATTTTCAGAGGGCGCCGGCGTGTCATTGCAAACGACCGGCGACGAAGCCGTCGTGGCGGACTCGCCCGTACCCAAGTCGAAGAGCATTTACGCCGACAGTTATTTGCTGGCTCAGGCATTGCCGGTGTCCGCGCAGCAGCAGATTGCCGCGCCAGCGGAAACGCCGGCCCTGGAGGCTATCATCGTCACGGGATCGCGCATTGCCGCACCGAACGAGGTGAGCACGAGCCCCATCCAGGTCATTACTTCGCAATCCATTCAGGTGTCGGGCAAGACCGACATCAGCGATATCATCAACCAATTGCCGCAGAATTTTAACAATGACCTGGGCCAAGATCTGGGCAACGGCACGAGCGGCTTGACCACCGCGGGCGGCGTCGCGACTGCAGACTTGCGGGGTCTCGGTCCGAACCGCACCTTGGTCCTCATCGACGGCCGCCGGCTCGGGGTGGGTTCACCGAATACGGCCATTTCCTCGCCGGCGCCCGACCTCGATCAAATTCCGGCCGGACTCGTCGAGCGCGTCGAAGTCGTCACGGGTGGAGCCTCCGCAGCATACGGTTCGGATGCCATCGCAGGGGTCGTTAACTTCATCATGAAACGAAATTTCCAAGGCTTCCAGGTAGATGGGCAAATGGGCCAGAACTGGCACGACAACAACAACACGTTCGCACAGAATTTGGTGCAGCAATTTGGCTACCCGCCGCCCACGGGCACGGCCAAAGACGGGCGTAACCGCAGCTTCGACATGCTGATGGGGACGAATTTCGCGGATGGCAACGGCAATGTGACGGCCTATCTGAGCTATCGGCATGCCGATCCTGTCGCCAGCAGCCAGCGCGATTTCGGCGCCTGCCAATTGTTTCCGAACTTCGACAACAATGGCAACGTCAATGGCGTATCGTGCGGCGGTTCATCGAATTCGAACTGGTTCCAGCCGACAGGCGGCCCCAACGCCGGCTCGGTATACAGCGTGTCGGGGCACAGCTTTGTTCCCTTCGGCAGCATCGCAACCACCCCTCCGTCCACTTACAACTCACAGCCTTTCATCTTCATGACGCGGGAGGATGATCGTTACAACGCCGCATTCATGGCGCATCAGGAGATCACGCAATACTTTCAGCCGTACACAGAGTTCTTTTTCATGGACGACAAGACACACCAGCAGGTGGCGCCGGCCGCGCTGTTCAAGGACAGCAATCCGCTCGATCCGACCGGTGCCGGCGACTACTACGTTAACTGCAGCAATCCACTATTGAGTGCCCAGCAACGGGGAACCCTCTGCACTCCGGCGCAAATTGCCGCCGATACGGCCGTCCCCGGCTCAGCCGCCGCGCAAGTGAGAATCGGACGCCGCAACCTCGAGGGTGGCGACCGCTTCATCGATTTCGAACATACGAACTACCGTGCAGTGGTCGGCAGCAAGGGCAATTTTGCGGATGCCTGGAACTATGACATCTATGGACAGTACTTTTACACATCGTTTTCCGACTCCAACCAAAAGTATCTCAGCTACGCCGGCATCGGCAATGCCCTGTTGGTGACCGGCACGGCAGCGAATCCGCGTTGCATCAGCGGCGCTGGCTGCGTTCCATACAATATCTTCGCAGATGGCGGCGTCACGCCGGCGCAGCTCAACTATCTGTACCAATTGGGCACGGCGCAAGGAGCTTCGACGCTACGCACCCTGCATGCCGATGTGACCGGCAAGCTCGGCAACTATGGCATCGCCTCGCCATTCGCGACCGAAGGCGTTGGCGTCAATGTCGGCTTCGAGCATCGGAGCGATCACGAATTCCTGCAGCCTGACTCCGCCGAGGAAAGCGGGCTGCTGTCCGGTTTCGGCAGTGCGGTGGCACCCATCGACGCCAGCGTTTCGGTCAAGGAGGAATTCGTGGAATTGCGTGCACCGCTGGTGCAGGACAAGCCCGGAGCGAAAGAGTTGCTGTTCGACACCGGCTACCGCCGCTCGGATTATTCGACTGCGGGAGTGACCAATACCTACAAATTCGAAGTGCAGTACGCACCGATTGCGGACTATCGATTCCGCGCGTCATTTGATCGCGCCGTCCGCGCCCCAAGCGTCGCGGAGCTGTTCACGCCGCCCATCGTCGGGCTTGCCGCGGTGGGCAACGACCCCTGTGCCCCACCCATTAGTTTCTCGCTGCTGCAGTGTCAGCGCACGGGCGTGACTGCCGCGCAGTACAACAGCGGCTCGATTCCCCAGGGGACCGCTTCGCAGTTGTCGCAGGAAACGAGCGGCAACGCGACCCTGAAGCCCGAACAAGGTGACACATACACACTCGGCGTAAATTTCGCTCCCAGCCAAATTGCGCATTTCTCCGGCAGCATCGATTACTTTCACATCCAGGTGAAGGATGAAGTCGGCACTATCCCGTACCTGGTGATTGTCTCGAATTGCGCCAACACCGGCGACCCGACTTACTGCGGCCAGATCGTGCGTCAACCCGGCACCGGCAGCTTGAACGGCAACACCGTTGCCGGCGGCGGCTTTGTCGTCCAGAAGCTGTACAACCTGGGTACCGCAGTGAACAGCGGCATCGACGTGCAAATGAACTACAGGCTTGACCTGCCGACGGGCTTTGGAGGCATATCCTTCGCACTCAACGGTGCCTACTTGCTGCACAACGAGGCACAGCCGCTGCCGGGTGCCCATACCTATGATTGCGCCTCCCTGTTTGGCTTTACCTGCCAGACCATCAATCCGCGCTGGCATCACATCTTCCGTACGACTTGGGACAGCCCTTGGGACGTGTCTGCATCCCTCACTTGGCGTTACATCGGCTCGGTTTCACAAGACAACAACAGCGGGGACCCAACTCTGCATTTTGCGACATTCGGCGCATATGACTTTTTCAACGCCAGGATCCCCTCTTTCAGCTATGTTGACTTGGAGGCGACATGGAACGTCAACAAGATCTTGCAGATCCGCGCGGGTGCCAATAACGTACTCGATAAGGATCCGCCGATCATCAACACAGATATCGCGCCGGGCGGGGCGGCCAACACTTATAGCTCGTATGATATGTTCGGTCGCCAGCTGTTCGTGGCGTTCACGGCGAAATTCTAAGCGCCCAGCTCTCTGCGAGTCGGCACGGGGAGCCCTCCCCGCCCCCGTGCCGTTTTTCACCTGCCGTTACTGTCTGTCGTACACCGCTACGTCGTGAATCGTGCCGCCCTTGGCGGTCTTCATGGCCGTCGACAGAGTCAGCACCTTGCCGGCCCCCGAAATCGTGCGGGTCGTAGTACCGACGTTCTTTCCATCCTTTTTCAGCTGTCCTTTGACGGTGCCGCCATTGACCTTCTTCACCGAAATC
>JBBRQO010000004.1:0-206750 GCA_038226325.1 Steroidobacterales bacterium
GACTCCGTATAATCGTGATAGAGCATGAAGGCGTGGGTGTCGGGTTGCTGCAGGAAGTAGACGATATCGCGGTCCTGATGGGCACGCTCCGACAACCGATCCTGTTCGGTCTCGCCCTTGAACGGTGCCTCCCAACTCAGCTGCGTGGACAAGGGTTTGGGCAGCGCCGCCGCTCCCACCTGTGCATCCTTGACCGCGCGCAGCTCCAGCGGCGCTTCGCCGCTTCCGGCGTGCAGGAAGCTGATGGCAATCCGGCCATCGTCTTGTGTCAGGATCTGCGACGGCACTGTCAAACCCACTACTTCATATCCGAGCGGCAGCACCACTTTATTGCGCTTCACGCCCAGCGGTCGATTAAAGACAATGGCCGTGCCGTCCCAGTGATAGCTGTTCGCATCCTTATAAGTCTTGAGTATGACTATGCGGCCTCGGCCATGTTCCGGTACCGGCCTCGCCAGCCGAACCTTGATGTAATTGGTGCCCAAGTCCGCATCCGCCATCAACGGGTCTTTGCGCGCTTGCGCGCCGCTCACCACCTCGAAGTGCAACGGCGTCCCGCGCATTGCGTCGTACACGCTTTCATCACTGGCGGAGCTGCCCTTGCGGATTGGGTTGTAGTAAAACTTGGCGCCTGCCGTGGTCGCGGAAACCTCGTAGTAAATCTTGAAGCTGGCGGTGTCCGGCGCGAGCAACTCGTAACGGGTATATTCGTCCGCCTCCGTCTGGCCGACAGCCGTTGGCAAATACACGCCATCCCGCACCGCTTCCGCAGCTTCGGCAGTGGCAGCCAAATACATGGGCAGTGCGAGACAGAAGGCAACTCCGAGACAGAATCTTTTCTTCATTTGTTTTCCTCAGCCGGCTTTCACGTGGGCGCGCAGATGCGCGAGCAATAGACCGTTGACGGCAGCCGGCGCCTCCATGTTCGCCATGTGGCCGGCATCGGCAATGGTGCGCAGGAGGGCACCGGGAATTTCATTTGCAAGACGCTGCGCAATGTCTTTGAAGTCGGGCAGGTCAAGCTCGCCGAGGATTATCAGTGTCGGGCATGACAAGGAGGCGAGGCACTGGATTGCCGGCGACGCGGACAATCGCAGAGAATCGGCATTGCGCCAGTGCCAGACGCTGTAGCGCTTCACCATGGCAGTCAGGGCGGCCGCGATCTGCGGCTGGCGCCGCGCCGGGGCAAATAATTCGTGATCCAGCCACAGTTGCCTGGCAGCGTCAACGTTGCCGTTGACCGCTGCGGCGAGTATGGGTTCCATGCTTCGAGTCCATGACTCGCTCCACGGGAATCCTTCCAGCGACGGGTCGATGAGAGTGAGCGAGCTGACAGCACTCGGCCGATCGAGTGCGAAGCGCAATGCCAATCGCCCGCCCATCGAGAGTCCGACGACATGAGCAGGACGCGCGTCGAGGAATTCCAGCAAGCCAAACAGGTCGTCGGCGTGACTATACGGGCGCGTGGGAATGCTCGAACCGCCGAAGCCGCGAACATCGTAGCGAATGACGCGAAATTCCCGCTGCAGCACCGGCCATTGCGCATCCCACATCGCGGCATCGAGGCCGAGACCATGAATCAGCACGACGGGCTCGCCGCTGCCCGCGGCGCAATAACGCAGCACACCCCCGTCGGCGCAATGGAAGGTCAGTTCCGTCATTTGATCTGCGCCAGCCACAGCTCGGCGTCCGGCCAGGCGGGCGTGGCCTTGGCGCAGCGAAATCCGCTGTCCTCATCCGCACGGCTGGACAGCTCATAGCGGCGTGTCGCTGCACGCTTATTGGCCGGGTTGGGCTCCAGCCACGAACCGCCCTTGAGCACTCTTCTGCCGCTCACCTTGGTGTCCACCCACTGCCAGACATTTCCGGACAGGCCCCTGTAGTGCCCGCCAGTTCCTTCCGCCGGTCCGTCGTTGACACTTGGTGGCGCGCTGGGTGCGGTGGCGACGGGATCGATGTTGTCGCCCCACGGGAAGGTGGAGCGTTTCGGACCGCGTGCAATATATTCCCATTCATCCTCGGAGGGCAGCCGCGCTCCTTTGGCGCGACAGAAAGCCGCCGCATCTTGAAAGCTCACACCGACCACCGGCAAGCCGTCATCGACGGTGTGCTGTTTTACGGCGTTGCGCCAGGATCCGCCGCTCACTGGCTGCAAGGTGCCCTCGACCACCGCATACGCGAAGCCCGCTGTCTCGGCTTGAGTCTTGTAGTGGCTGGCTTCCGCGAATTGCCGGAATGCCTTGACGCTGACCGGCGCGAGGTCGAGTTCGAAGGGTTCTAAAGTTGCATTGCGTAATCCCTCATCTCCGTACCAGCTGAGTTGGCAAGCCGATGAATATCGCTTACATAGAGCGAAGGCCGAGCGAATCTGCTCGGGAGTGCTGCCGAGAGTCACTCGGCGCGGCGTGCTGGCGAGGAGTTGTCGGATGGTGGTTTCGGGATAGCCATGGGTGCCATCGATATCGTTGACCGGAATTCCGAGCGATTGCAGCAGCGGCAGGGCGCGTGCGCCGGATAACATCGCGCCTGCCGGCGCGGCTGCGCGATTGTTGTCGGCGACGGCGGGCGGCCTTGCGGTCGCGACCAGGGTCTGCGGCCGTGCAGCCGGCATCGCTGGCCGGGGCGCGTCGGGCGCGGGCTTGTCCGATCCAAAGAGGCCTGATACCCAGGTGCCTAAAGTACCTGTTTCGGCGGGTTTGGGAGCGGCGATGACGGCCCCGGTGGTCAAGGCGCTCACGGTTTTCGGCTCGACTTTGCTCGGCGCGGCGAAATAAAAATCGCCGGTGAGAGAGGAAGATTCCCAGGGCACCTGTTTCCCAGAAGTGGCACTCATGACCCCGACTCGCACGTGCTTGAACACCTGTTCCACCGGTTCGTGCATGTCGCGCATGGCGTGGGTCAGGGCCTCGGTGTAGGGGCTGTTGCGTCCTACGCCGTCGGCGGCCACCGCGCCGGGTGCGGTGGAATAGGCAATAAGAATTCCCGCAGGTGCGTCCATGGTGGCCAAACCATGGTCGACCGAGCGCATGCTGCGTGTGAAGGGATTGTTGCGGCAGGCGTCGAGAATCACGATGTTGAGGCGGTTGCGCGCGTAACGCATCTGCTCTATTACCCAGTCCGCGCTGACCGCCTCTATCTCGACATCGCCTTCGCGGTCGATGTGCGCCGTGGTCGGAATCAGATAATTTCGCCCGCTGAGTTGTACGCCGTGACCGGCGTAGTAAAACAGGCCGACGGCGCCCGGGCCGGCCTTTTCCAGTCGCGCGCCGAATTCCTGGATGGCGCGCTTCATGGTGATCTGATCGGCGTTGCGGCGTGCGATGACTTCAAAACCAAGGCCGGACAACGCATCGCCGATGAGCTTGGCATCGTTGGCGGGGTTGGGCAGAGGTCCGCTCGCGTAATCGCTGTTGCCAATGACCAGGGCAATTCTGGTTTCTTCTGCCTGCAATGCGGTCGACGCGAGGATCGTCAGCGTCAGAAGAATTAAACGAATCAAGCCCATGTGGGTGAAGTATAGAGGGTAACCGCCGTCGCTGAGGGCAAAGGGTGCAGCGGATTCGTTCACATAATCCGCAGGGTGTGCGAGCCGCTTCAATATTTTGGGTTCGCGGCCGTCGGCTGCTGGCGAAGCGGCAACGCTTGATGGCATTATCTGTCCCCACTCGCTTCTCTGGGGAATAAACGATGAACCGCCGCAACTGGGATGTGTGCATACCTCCGCACGCAGCGGCCGCGCTGCTGCTTGGCATGTCGCTGATACTTGTCTGCGACGGCTCGCAAGCCGGCATTTTGCGCGATGTGATGGTATCCGTGGGTTTGTCAAAGCCTGCGCCGCCGGCCGCCGGCTCGCAGGCGTTACCGCGACAGGGCTTTGCGTGTTGCAATCTGCATTACAGCAAGGATTGGATCAACGACGGTAATTACGCGGAATTACCCATGATTGCCGCGGGTACTCCCGTCGAAGTCCTGAGCTACGGGTTCCATCGAGCCCATGTCAAAGTCGACGGTAAACCCATGCGCCTCGGCCAGGACTATGGGCGTGATCAGGAAACGCTCGAAGCGTGGGTGGGGAAAATAATCGTCAATGAAGACCCGCGTCCGCGCGTCGCCACCTATCCGCCCCCGGTGCAGGCTGCGATCCGGGAAGGCAAAGTGATGGTCGGCATGACCCGAGAGCAGGCCATCGCATCCATCGGCTACCCGCTCACCAGTGAAAACGCCTCTCTGGATGCATCCATGTGGCGGATTTGGCGATCCAGTCGTGGCGAGTACGACCTGAATTTTGGGGCGGACGGGCGCATCAAGTCCATCAGCGGCGACGACAGCGTTACCAGCTTGGTCACATACCAGCCGGCGCGCTAAAACCGGTGACAATCAGGACCTCGGTAAGCACCCGGGTTACGACCCCGGTAGTGCATCCGGTCAGGTTGCGTGCGCGATCAGTAGCACATTTGCAAACGGTGTTCCCCGGCTCATCGGCTTAGACTCGCTGTCGAAGCCGCATTCCTTCAGCAGCGTGCGCCATTGGACAACACTGCGGCAGTGCTGAGTGACGATGGAATGCCCGCGCATCAGCATCACCAGCTTATCGCTCCACTGACCGAAGCGAAAGCGCAGTCCGCCGCCGGCGTCACCGACGCGCAGCAGCAGCAGGCCCCGCGCAGGAAGCGCCGCGTGTACCCGCTGCAATACTTCCCGTTGCATCGGCGGGCTCAAGTAGTGCAGCACGTCCAGAATGACGACGGCGTCCACCGCGCCGAACGAGGCACTGCAGATGTCGGCGTGCGATACTTCGGAGGTGGACCCCAACGCGCGGCGGGCGCGCTCTACTTCGCGAGCCATCAACTCGATGCCGCGCGTCGACAGGGTGCGCGGCGCGGGCGGCCAGCCCCAGGGCCAGCGGCCGCGCTCGTAACATTGCTCCGCTGCCCGCAGCCAGGCGGTGAGAAGCCCTTGACCACAGCCCAAATCGAGCACCCGGGTCCGCCCTCGCAGCAGGCCCAATTCGAGGATGGCCCGATACACGGGATCGGTCCTGAGCTTGCCGCGGGCAAAATAATAGGCGAAGCGGCCGGCGGTCCGGTAGGGTTCGCTGGCGGCGTCGAGCAGCCCCACGTGTAGAAGCGCGTTATTCATCGGAGCCTAGGGCGAGGATTGTCCCGTGTCGCGGATTTCCACTCTGCGGTTGCTCGGATCATCGGGCCGATCAGGCGCCAATAGATGCTCCGAGCCGAAGCCCACGGTGGCAAATCGTTTTGGATCCATGCCCTTGGCCACCAAGAAGCGCTTGACCGCGTCAGCGCGACGCAAAGACAGCTGTTTATTGTAGTGCGCGCTGCCTTTAGCATCGGTGTGACCCGCGACCACGAAATTATCCTTGCCCAAAGACGCCGAGTTCAACGCCAGTTCCAGCTGCTTGAGTTGGGCTTCCGCCGACGCGCGTATTTCACTGGAGTTGTGGGCGAAAGGAATATTCAAATTGACTGACTGCTGCGCCTCCGGCGCGTTGCGCCGCGTCAGGCCGCGCGGCACAAAACTGCGGGTTCTGGGCGGCTGCAGCGCCTCCTCAATTTGGCGGCCGGATAGCACCGTCGTGGAATCTTGCGGTTGCGGATCGGCACCCCAGCAGAGCAGCGCCGGGCAAACCATGGCCATTGCAGCCCAGAAAACTCGGCGCTTCAATATCATTTCATCTGCTCCAGTCCCTGCACGCGCCGCGCCGCATTGTACTTATCCTTCATCACGGCGAGCCTCCGCTGCGCCTCGGCGCTGCCCTGACCTGAGTCATTGCTTTGGACTTCCACCCACGCGTCGTAGTAGCCCGCTCGCGCACTCTCCAAATCGTTCCCGGAATCTGCATCGGTATTGATGTCGGTCAGCGCCACCGATTTAGAAAACAACCCGCCCACCGCCGAGCCAACCAGGTCGCTGTTTTTGCCTATGATCTCGGCGAGTGCGAGCTGCGCCTTCTTTTCCGATTCGGTTTCCGTCACCGCCACCTCGATGGTAACCGGCATGAACTCCATGGGCGCGCGTGGCAAGTCCTGATATTCCTCCTTGCGTGCATCGAGTTCGGCGGCTTGGGTCTGGCTTAAAACCGCAATTCGGATCCGCTCCTGCTTGAGGCCGTCGGCGGTGTCTGCGTCGGCCGTGGCGATGCGCTGATCGATGCCGGCGAGTACGCGCTGGTTGCGCGTCAAGGCGCGCTTGAGCGCCTCGATTTCTCCCGTCACTTCCTGATGTATCTTGGTCCTATCCTCGTACATCCGCCGCGCTTCGCCCGACATGGGCGGCACGCGCAGCCACGGCGCCCGGTCTGCCTGGGGTGCGCCGGCATGCGATCCTGCTGTCACCATACCTATATTGACCCAGGCACTCGATAGCACTTCCTGTTGCTCGGTCGCGCCCGGATTGGAAATCTTCAAGGTGTACACGGTGGCGCGCGATGCGCCCTTGTCGGCCGTCGTCAGCAATGCGTTCACATGGTAACCGGCGTCCTTGAGCTTATAGGCGGTGCCATCCTTGGAAAATTCGAAACGCGCCTCGTATACGGCCTTGATCTTACCGTCCACGCACACGTTAGCGCGCCGCAGCTGGTTCTCCAGGGAATTATCGGTTCGCGACGTCTGCCACTCGCTTTGCGGCAGGTTGCGGCTTTCGCGGACCAGTTCCTTCGGCAGATAGTCGGCACTGCACTGTGCGGGCTCAGGCTTGAAGGAGGCCGCAACGATGGTCATGCAACCGAGCCTGGCGTTAATGCCGAGGGTCGGAACCGGCTGGAAATCGGCACGGTAAAGATTCATCTGTTTGATCATCGCGTAGTGTGTGTCTTTGCGCACGGCACCCGATTTGATGTGATTGGCAGAAGTCTGTATTAGGTGATTGATGAATAGTTCGGCTAGCTTGCCGACCACGAGGCCGATCAAGGGCAGAAATTTTGCCGTGCCTGGTTCTGCATTGCTGCTCGCCGGAATAAAAAAAGGCTCGTCCGCAATGATGCAGGAATCGTCCACGAAGGCACGTACTTCGACGGCGTCGTGCGGCGCCGGCGCGGCGCACACGGGCGGCATTTGCAATAAGGACACGCATGTGAGAATGCAGAGAAGCCGCACCGCAGCAGTATTCACTTCGACCCGCCGCGGCCCGGTGACGCCAACAAGCCGTCGAGCCGTTTCAAGATCTGCGTCCACTCCTTGATTTGCGATGGGTCGGTGAGCGTCCGTAAATTCGCTTCGACCCGCGCCCGCGCCAGATCTCCAAATCGCTTAAGCAGCACGCCGGCCTCCAACATGTCGTCGCCCTTGCACAAATCCGCGTTGAACGACCACACGGCGAGGGACTCACGGCCCTTGCGGTCGGTCATTCCACAGCGCTGCGGCGGCGCATCGCCGCGCCACAGCAGACGAAAAATATCGAAGATGGCCCCCGAATTGGCAGCAAAATAACTATGGCCCAGCGCGTCGGCCGGTACCGCCGACATGTCAATGGTGTCGAGACCGGCCAGGCGGATGATGAAGTCACCCGCAGTGCCGGCCCGCGGCGCGCCGTGCAGGAATTGCGAACTGCGAAGCGCATAGTCATTGCCGGAGGCATACAAGGTGACGCGCTCGGCGGCGCCGCGCAGCGACTCAATGGCATCGACGAAGTAATCGCGATCCACATCCGGCGCAGTGAACACGATCTGGCCGAACAAATGCTGCCGCTGCTGCGGCGCACGTTTGCCAAGATACGTCTGCAAGGCTTCAATCAAGGCGCGGTTTCCCATGCTGTGGGCAAGCAGGTGAATGCGCTCGGCGCCGGACTGAGCCACCACCGTGTCGAGGAAGTCGGCCATTTTACGGCCGCTGATACCGACAGCGGCTTCATCGACCGCATACGCGGTCGCGCTGCCTTGCGACGGCCAGCTGTACAGCAGCGGCGTGCCGTCAAAATCCAAGTCGTATGCCATCTGTGCGGCACGCCTGGCTGCGTCTTCGAAGGTATTGTTGAAGCCATGCACGAAGATGAACAGGTCCTTCGACGGCGAGTCCTTGACCTGCTGGCGCAAGCTGCGCACGAAGTCGTCCTTT
The DNA here is from genome assembly GCA_038226325.1 of Steroidobacterales bacterium. Lineage (GTDB taxonomy): Bacteria > Pseudomonadota > Gammaproteobacteria > Steroidobacterales > Steroidobacteraceae > Bog-1198. The sequence continues at coordinate 8,073 of JBBRQO010000004.1, forward strand.
GACAGGGGCGTGACCTCGTCGAGGAGTACGTAGCGACGGCGCATCGACGCCGGGTCCACCGCCAGGGTGTATTCGGCCCAGCGCGGTTGGGTTTCTAGCGCTGCTTCCTTGTGGACTTGCGGGATGGTGACGGTCAGGTAGCCGTATTGCAGGTCGCCGCGACCCTTGCCGTAGAAAAGCGCCGGTTTGGCTTCTCCGCTGGGCGCGCGATTGGTGCCGTAAAAGACCCGCACGGTGGCGAAGCCTTCGTTCTGCTTGTAATGGTGAGTGGCCGCAGTCAGTCCACCCAAACCGCGAGTGTCCGAGTGCACCGCGAAGCTCTGCATCTGGGCGCTGATGCGTGCAACCCCTTCGACGTCGTTCGCGTCCTGGTAGATAGCCTTGAGCTTGCCGAGCGTCGCCAGCACATTCGCGTGCAACTCGCCGTAGGCCAAGCGTTCGATGCCGAGAATGCGCTGTTCGAACGCCGCGGCTTCGGCATAGCGCTTGGCTTTAATGTGTATATCCGCCAAGGCGCTCAGCAGCGGCACAAGATCCGGGTGCGCGGGGCCCAGTGAGGATTCCTGCAGAGCCAAGGCACGTTCGTAGTAGCGGATGGCCGCCTGCTCACGGTCCGCTTGCGCGGCGTAGTCGCCGAGTTCGCGTAGCAGCTGCACCAGACCCTGCTTGTCGCCCCCTTCCTCGGTGAGCTCAACAGCGAGGTCGCCGAATTTGATTGCATCCTCGGCCTTGTTGTCGCTTTTGGCCGTTTCATAATGTTGATAGGCCCGCAGCAAGTCGGCGGATTGTGCGAACACAGCCACAGGCGCCATCAACAACCAGGCGCACACCAGTCCGGCCCAACGGCGCCACGCTGCGATTCGGAAAACGCCTAGCTCAACCATGTTGTTCTTCGCTGTCATGCAACGCGGGGGATTGCATCGGGTATGCGCGTATGGGTTTTTACTTTACCTCAAGTTTTGCCAATTCACCCGGGCGGCGACCGGCGGTCCCGGCGGCCCGCGAGGCAGCCGATCGCTGTACATACATACAGCTGATCGGGCGCTTAGATGTGGGTAGAGTGAAGACTCACGCATGGGGATGTATGAGCTATCGCGGACATGTGCTTTTGCCGGCAGCTTTGCTGCTGTGTGCATTCATAGGACACCCCGCAGCGGCGCGAAACGTAGCCCTGCTCGTGGCCGTGGGGCAGTTCAGCGACCCCCAATTAAAATCGCACCAGCTTCTGGGACCCGCGATTGATATTGATTCCATGCAGCGCGCGCTCACCGAACACTGGGCGTTTCTGCCCGGGGATGTGGTCGCCTTGCGGGATCAAGATGCCACCCATCAGCACATACTCGATCAAATCGCGGCCCTGGAGCAACGCAGCGCACCGGGCGACACCGTGCTTATTTATTTCAGCGGCCATGGCACGAGCGCCAACGACCATGACAATAGCTACGATCTGCCCTACGCCACCGGAGCATGGGTGCCGTATGACCTGGATTTCTCCACGACCGCTGCCGCGCAACGCACATTGATTGTCGGGCGGCGTGATTTGGTGCCGCGGCTCAAGCGGCTCGACCAGGGCGGACGTTGGGTGGTCGTGGTTTCAGATAGCTGCTATTCCGGCCAAGTGGTGCGGTCATTCGGCGAGACGCATAGCCGCTCGCGGTTCCTGGCGCTGCAGACACGCGATTTGGGGGTGGCGCGGATCTCCGCCGCAGTGGGCGCGCGGCCGCCGCCGCCGCCCTATCCCTATCAACACGTGGTACTCCTCTCCGGCGCCAGCGACAGCGAGACCGGGGCGGATATATCCACCGTGCAGGCGCTGCAACAGGCGCCGACTTTGGACGGCAAGTTCCACGGCGCCTTCACCGACGCGTTTCTGCGCCTGCTGGGCGGGCAACTGCTGTCCGGGGCGTTCAATTATGCGCAGGGCCGCGAGGCCATGAACAATTTCCTCGAACACCGCAATTTCGCGCAGCATCCGCAATTACTGCCGGCCATTGCCGAGGATCCGCAGGACATCGGGTCGCGTCCTTTTTTGGGAATGAATTCGACTGAGTCCTCGACCGCCGCTGCGCCCGCGCGTGATGCCACGCTGCATCTGCGGCTGGAGTCGGTGACGGCGGCGCTGAAAGCAAGGGTCGCGAGCCTGCACGGGGTTGCAATCGTGGAGCAGGGCGGCGACATGACCTTGCGACAGAACGCAGATCAAGCGCAGCTTTTCGGACCGGCCGGCGATCCTATTGTGAGCACGGCGGCCGCGGATCCAAATTTGATCAGGCGCATCGCCGCGCAGGTTTGGCTGAATCGCGTGCTGCCTGCGAGGAACGACAGCCTGGGGCTTCGTGCCGAAACCGATCCCGGCAGCCGCGGCAACACTTACGTGCAATGTGAATCTTTCGTATTTGAGGTGCGTCTGCAACAGCCTGCGTATGTGATGCTGCTGGATCTCGACAGCGAGGGCAATTTGACGGTGCTGTATCCGACGCGGGCATCGGAACGGCAAGTGGTTCAAGCAGGTGCGCCACGGGCGATCCCCGGCACCGAGCCGAAGGATCGCATCTTGGTGACCGCACCCTTTGGCACGGATCAGGTAGCGGTATTGGCTTTCGAGCGCTTGCCGGACTTCTTTGCCGATCTGACCGGGGTGCAGCGATTTGCGGCCGATGGCAGCCGTGCCGAGGCGCTTGCCAAAGGCTTAGGGGTAGCCGCTGGTGCACTCAGCGTCCAGCAAATCACCGTGCGCACGTATCCTGCGGCCGGCAAAGTTTTCTGCAGCTCATGAGTTTCACTGTAAATAAAGCACCGCCCGCGGCGCAGTGGATTCTTGCATTGGGGTGCCTGCTCACGGCTAGCGAGATTTTCGCGCAGTCAGGTGCGCCGGCATTGCGCAGCTCGTCACAGCCGTCAAATCACGCGCTAATCATTACGGTGTCCGAATATAGGCGCAGCCCGCTGCCGGGGGTGCTGCTCGACCGCAAGCTTGGGCTGGAATTGGCGCGGCGCTTTGGCGTACCGCCGCAAAATATCGTAGAACTGTCGGAGGAGGAGGTCACCCGCGAGGGACTCAAGCAGGCCTTGGCGAGCATGAATCAGGTCATTATGCCCGGCGACAAGCTGTATATTTATTTCTCCGGGCACGGCGCGCGTTATTTCAACAAGGCGACCGGGCAATGCACGGAAAGCATCGTGATGCAGGATATGCATGTAGTCACGAACTCAGAGTTCGCCGGCATGCTCAAGCCCTTGAGCGCCAAAACCGACAAAACCATCGTCATGCTCGATTCCTGTCACTCGGGCGGGGTGGCGCATGCGGCAAGTTCGCGCGAGATCGGCTCCGGATCCCAACAGCGAGCAAAATTCAGTCCTGAAGCTTCGAGTCCCCAATGTTCGCTGGCGGTCAATGACCGCAGCTTTTCGCAGACTCGTGGCGCTGATCTGAATACCACCGACAATAATTTGGTGATTCTCGCCGCCGCGAGAAACAATGAAGTGGCCTGGGATACGTCGAAGGGGGGCGCGCTCACCTACAACTTCGAGCAATGCCTCAACGGCGGTGCGGCGGATTCGGATCGAAGCGGTGCGCTCTCCATGCAGGAACTCAGCACCTGTGTGCAGGCGCGGCTGGACAAGACCCAGGAAGAAGCGGCGCGTCAGCACGTGACACTAGCCGGCAATGGCGCGCTCATCCCAGCTTTTGTAGAGTCCGCCGCCGCGTATCCGTTACCGCTCGCTGCGTCCTCGGTCGCGCCGACCGCGCCGGTCGCTCCGACAATTCCACCGGCATCGGACCCACTGGCAACATTGAATGATATCTACAGCCAGCGAGACGACCGCTGGCAGGTGCAGGCGAGTCTCGCGCAGCCGACTGTGAAAATCGGCACCAATCTCGGCCTATCGCTTCGTTCGCAGCGCGATGGTTTCGTGTATCTGTTCTACCAAGGCACCCAACCGGGCAGCTTTTATCTGCTGTTTCCGAATCAACTCGACTCGAATAATGCGATAGCAGCAAATCAGGAGCTCAAGCTGCCGCGTCAGGATTGGAGCGTGACTGCGCTTGGGCCCCGCGGCGTCGATCACTTGCTGGTGATGGTCACGGCGACTCCGCGGGATTTCTCGAGTCTTGCGCTCCCGGCCGAATACGTCAGCGCCGCCGGCCCTTTTGAGAAGATTCGCCCGACGGTGCAGGCGGCGGCGCTCATTAGTCAGATCGCGAGCCTCTCTGCGGCCGCCGGCAAACCCTCGTGCCTGGTCACCGGCGATGGGCGGGATCTCGGGGTGGCGCGGCAGTGCTCCAATGTATTCGGTGCCGGCCTGGTGAGTGTCGAGGAAACCGAGTGAAGCAAATCATCTTGAGCAACCGAACGGCGGCTCGTCTCCACATCCGGAGGTACGACGGCGCCGAACATGGCGCCGTCGGGCCAAACACCGTTCTATTATTTCTGCTGTTCCAAGGGGTAGGTGCGCGGCGCTTCGACGCTGGGTGCGGTAGACGCGGCGGGTGCCTGCGCAGCTGAGGCCGGTACGTCGGCCTGGGGTGCGGGCGAGCTGCGAACAGTGGTGTGAGTGGCTTGCGCCAATCTATCCAGAAAACGTTGCGCCGTCGCCGGTGCGGCGGGTGCCTGCCCTGAGAATATCTCGGTGGCCGTGACACCATGCTTGCTGTACAAGGCAGCATTTGCCGAGCGATCAATCGAGATGACGCTGCCATCCAGGGCTATGCCTCCGAACAACCCACGCGTGCGCGCATACGAATAGATTTCCGCATTGAAACTCATGTCGGTGGCCGCCGAACCCTGTCTGCCGACGGGTCCCGTTGCGACCGACGCATCCGCGCCCAAAGTCAGTTTGCCGCCGGCGATGCCTTCGATGCCGGCCCTGCTGGTGAACACCAACACGATGTCGGAGGATTGTGCTCCGGCTTGCAATCCCCAGCTGCCGCCTGTGACGGACACGAAGGACGGATTGCTCCACGGGGAGTTCAGCTTATCGCGAACCACCAGTACGCCGTTGCCGTGGCGGCCGCCGAAAAAGAACGCGATCTTGGTGACGTCCGGTATGACCGCGATGCCATAGGCGCGGGACAGCAGAGCATCCGGTATCTGGCTGTCGGGCATGGCCTGCACCTCTTCCAGCACCTCCGTGGCGGTCAGCAGTCGGCCTTCCTCGCGAGCGCCGGCGCGTGCAAGATTTACAACTCCGGCCGTGATAACGGCGGAGAACAGCAGCGTGGCAGCGATTTGTTTTTTAGTGGACATCAAGGCTCCTAGTTTGGCGTACGGAATCACGCCTTCCGCTTAGGCGGACTCCGCGTGGACTGCATAGTTCCGTAAGCTTACCGCTTGTCAGGCGCCGCGAGAACCCGTTGTGCTTCGGCATCGCGATGATGCGCGTGATAGTACTCGACCAGGCGGGCGGTTGCCTGCCGTGTTGCAGGGTTCTGCGCACCCACTGTCGCGAGTAGTTTTGAGCGCGCCGTCAGCAGCCTCGGTTCCCCCTCCGTGAGGTTGTCGCGCTTGATCAGGATCCAGCCCAGACTCGCCTCGCTGCGCGCGGTGCGCCAGCTGTCCGGACCCGCCAGCGCGACATTCATTTCCAACGCAGTACGCACCTCCGCCTCGGCGGCGGATAGGGACTCGCGCTGCAGCAGTACATCACCCAATAGTTGATGGGTGGAAGCAACATACAGATGGCGTGCAGGTAACGAGAGTGCGTAGACTGCAAGCGCCTGGCGTGCATAAGACTCCGCGGCCGGCAGATCTTTGGCCTTCAAATAAAGGCTTCCGAGCGCGTCCAGATAATAACCCACCGCCCAGTGATTTGCGCCGCGCCCGTCGCGCGTGATCTTTAAAGCGGTCTGGGTCGCCTCGATGGCGCGAGTGACGTCGCCCTCAAGGTCATAGAGAATGCCCAAATCGGCGTCGATGGCCGCGACGCGCGGATTCTCGGCGCCGAATACATTGATCTCGATTTGCAAGGCTTCGTTGAGGAGCTGCTCTGCTTCCGCATACTTGCCGCGCTGGGTGAGCATCGAGCCCAAGGTCGCCAGGGCGATCGCATTGTCAGGATGGTTGCGGCTGAGCGTTGCCTGAAAAATGGCCACCGCCTCGCGCTGATAGTGTTCGGCCAGTGGATAATCGCCCTTCCACACCGCCGCGGAGGCGAGACCGTTGAGCGCGGCGGCGACTTGCGGATTCTGATTGCCGAGCGCGGCGCGGTAGATATTGAGCGCCTTGCCGAACAGCAGCGCGGCGTGGTCGGGATCGCTCTTGGCGGCCAGAGCAAAGCTGCCGAATTGCACCAGAATATCTGCTATTTCGAGGGGTTGAGTGCCCCCATCGGATTGCGACAGGTCGACTGCCTGCTGTAAATCGGCTTCCGCAGAAATCATGTGACCGGCGTCGGTCAGTGCATGGGCCAAATTTGCCAGCGCCACGGCCACATGGCTGTTGTTGGCGGGACGTTCCTGACGGCGTATGGCCAGTGCCTGCTCGAACAGGGGAATTGCCCGTTCGGCCAGGCCCTGGCGCCGATAGGCAAGGCCAATGCTCTCGAGCAGCTGCGCCGTTACCTCCGGCTGCAGGTTGGCATTTGCGGTGATTTTGGCGGCACCCCGATCCAATAGATCCTTGGCGGTGGGTTCCCGTCCCAGTGCCTTGAAAGGATCGGCCTGCCCGAACACGTCTACCAGGAACGCCGACACCTGCTGTGCCCGGTCGCGCTCTTGGGCGGTTGCTTCTCGCGCCAATTCAATGCGGCGGTTTTCCCATAGCATGACGCCCGCAAACAGTGCGAGGCCCACGAACATGACGGCGACGCCGCCCACCACGATGACGTGCCGCCGTAGGAATTTGGAGGTGTTGTAACGCCAGTCGCCATGTCGGGCGCGTACCGGCTGGCCGAGCAAATGCCGATTGATATCGTCCGCCAGCGCTTCAACGGAGGGGTAGCGGCGGTCAGGTTCCTTGCGCATGGCCATCGCGATAATGGCGTCGAGGTCGCCGCTCAAGCGGGCGCGCAGCCGCGGCGGCGAGAGGCCGCGCCGATCCGAGATGCGGCTACGGTCCACGGCATTTTCGCCGCTCAACTTGGAAACCACCATCTGGCTGGGGCGCAGTGGGTCATCCATGCAAATGGCGCGCTCCAGCTGCAGCTGGCTGTAGCTGAGCAGCCGATAAGGCGAGCGACCGGTCAGCAGCTGATACAGCAGCACCCCCAACGCATAAATGTCCGTGGCCGTGGTAATTGGGCGGCCGAGCACTTGTTCGGGAGCGGCGTTTTCCGGAGTCAGGATCCGCTCTTGCAGCCGCGTTACCGGCAAAGTGTGCGACAGGCTCTCCGGAGCCAGCAGCTTTGCGATCCCGAAATCGAGCAGTTTGGGCGCACCCTGGTCGGTGACGAAGATATTGGAGGGCTTGATGTCCCGGTGCACCACCAGGTTGCGGTGCGCATACTGCACCGCGGCGCATACCTGGATGAACAGTTCGAGTCTTTCCCGAACGAACAAGGTGCGGCTATCGCAGTAGGTGTCTATGGATACGCCGTCGACGAACTCCATTACCAGATACGGCGTTCCGTCCTCCAGATCGCCGCTGTCGATCAAGCGCGCGATTGAAGGGTTGTCGAGGGTGGCGAGAATGTGCCGCTCGCTGTGCAGCCTGCTGCGCAGCCGCGGATGCAACGTGGCGTGCTGCAAAACCTTGATGGCCACGGTCTGTTGATATTGAGAATCGTCGCGCTCGCCGCGGTACACCGTACTCATGCCGCCGTGTCCCAGAATCGACACCACCCGGTATGGGCCGACGCGTGTGCCGATCAGCCGGTCCTGGTGGTCCTCCAGCAGCGATTCTGCCGCCACGCCGATGGCCTGCAGCAGGGGGTCTTCACGTCTTTGATCTGACTTCAGCAGCGATTCAACGGATGCATGCAGTTCCTTGTCATCGCCACAGGCGCGCGCCAGATGGGCCGCACGCTCAGCGGTGCCCGTATCGACCAATTGCTCGAACAGCGATTGAATTTGCTGCCAACGTGCGCGCGGAATCATGCCGGGGTCTGGCCGCCGATTTCCTGCAGCAGCCAGGCCCGCGCCAGGCGAATATCACGATGCACCGTTGCGGCCGAGGTGCCGACCGCTGCGGCGATCTGGTCGTAAGTCAGGCCGCCGAAATAATGCAATTCGATGACCTGGGCCAACCGCGGCTCCATCTGCTGTAAACCTTCCAGGGCGTCATCGAGCGCGAGTACGTCAAAATTTACCGGCGGCAACATCTCGCCGGTGTCTTCAGCAATCAAATCCCGGGCGCCGGAATTGCGCTTCATGCGGGATCGCGATTTTGCATGGTCCACCAATACCCGGCGCATGAGGCGCGAGGCCAGGGCAAAAAAGTGACCGCGGTCTTGCAAGGCAACATTGGCTTGAATCAGGCGCATGAATGCCTCGTGTACCACGGCGGTTGCCTGCAAGGTGTGGCTGCCGCGCTCGCCGCGCATGTAATTGCGGGCGAGTCGCCGCAATTCGTCGTAAACCAAGGGAGTCAGTTTATCCAGAGCCTCAGGCTGGCCCGATCGCCAGTCGGTCAGCAGCTGGGTGAAATTGGCCGGGACTGACATCGTCGTGCCCTTAACCTCGCCTAAAAACATAGTGCAAGCGTGCAGGTTTTCCCTTAAGCATACAGCGTGGAGCCTGGCATGAGGGGATTTTCCCCGTTATGTCGCTCTTACCTGTGCGAGTCGCCATTCGACGGCGACTCGCATCGGTGCGCCTTTAAACAACCACTTGGAGAATTCATAATGAAGATCAGTCTAATCGCTTTGGTCGCCGGCTGCGCAGTCGCCAGTTCCGCTTTTGCCCTAACGGATTCCCAGCCGACCATGCCGCCGCGCGCCCGGGTACTGGATTCCCAGCCGACCATGCCGCCGCGTGTACTGGATTCCCAGCCCACCATGCCGCCGCGCGCCCGGGTACTGGATTCCCAGCCCACCATGCCGCCACGCGCCCGGGTACTGGATTCCCAGCCCACCATGCCGCCGCGCGCCCGGGTACTGGATTCTCAGCCCACCATGCCGCCACGCGCCCGGGTACTGGATTCTCAGCCCACCATGCCGCCGCGTCTGATCTAGTCAACTACTGAGGATTTAAGGAATGTATCGTCGAAAAGTGATGATGACAGCGGCGGCGGTGTTTGCCTTTGGCGTCGCCTTCGCGGCCCAGCCGACATCGTTGCGCGCCGATTGGGGCCCGGGAGTATTGCGTCCGGGATCAACGTGGGTCCCCGGCACAAATGCATTGATGTCGGCCTATGAACCGAGTCTTTCGGTGCTGACACCTCCGCGTTAGCACGGCAGGGGTGCTTCAAGGGTGAGGCTCCGTGACAACGGAGCCTCAACTTGAACTGGGTGCGTTAAACTTAAGGGCCATGCGTATTTTGGTGTCCCTTGCCTAACATTCTTGTCATCGCTCATCGCGGCGCCAGTGGCGAACGCCCCGAGCACACCATCGCATCCTACCGACTGGCGATTGAAGAGGGCGCTGATTACATAGAGCCCGACTTGGTCATGACCCGCGACGGCGTGCTCATCGCGCGGCACGAGAACGAGATCGGGGGCACCACCGACGTGGCACAGCATCCGGAATTTGCAACGCGTCGCCGTACTCAAACCATCGACGGTGAGACCATGACGGGGTGGTTCACCGAAGATTTCACCCTGGCGGAGATCAAGTCCCTGCGGGCGCGGGAGCGGTTGCCGGAGTTGCGACCGCAGAACTGTGTGTTCGACGGTCAATTCCTCGTCCCTACTTTTGATGAAATACTGGAATTGGCAAATGCAGCCAATATTGATCGTGACGGCGCGAGAAAAATCGGCGTGTATCCTGAAACCAAGCATCCGGCGCATTTCGCCGCGCTCGGCTTGGCCCAAGAGCAGCCCGTCCTAGATACGCTGCGGCGCCATGGCTACGGCGCCGCAGGTAGCCCGGTGTTCATTCAATCATTCGATCCGCGTAATTTGCGCGAACTGCGCGCCATGACGCGATTGCCGCTGATTCAGCTGCTGGAGCACGAATTGGGGGATTTGGCCGAAATCGCCCAATACGCCGATGGGATCGGTATCGCGAAAGTCTTGGCCACTCCCGCCGGTGTAAGCGCGGCGCATGCGGTGAATCTTAAAGTCCATGTTTGGACGTTTCGCGCCGAAAACGAGTTCCTGCCCGACGACCTGAAGAGCGGCGGGGCGCCGGCCGCACACGGCGATCTAGAGGGCGAAATCCGGCGGTATCTGGACCGCGGCATCGACGGCCTGTTCGTCGATTTTCCCGCAGTAGGCGTGCGCGTCCGCGATGCCTACATTTCAGGCGTCCAACCTTTGCACCAGCCGCTGACCGAGACCAACTTGTTGGGAAATAGGCTGCAGGGGCGGTAGTTGTTGCCGGCGGTTCCCTGCAGAAGCAGGCAATTTTCGCAGTTCGATCCCGCCGCGTAATCCTTGTATATCTTGACGTCCACTTGAGCGGCATTCTCGATGTAACCGAGGGCCACCGCTGCGGGATCCTTCACGTCCAGCCGCACTGGTTCCGCACCCTGAGTTGGACCCCAAGGCAGCGTCACCGCGCCGGCGGCAACACCTAGGTTTACAAGCAACAAACGACGGGTGACGAGCATGCATGCAAATATGCCGAAAAATATCGGCCGCGTCACCCCATGGGTCAAAAGAACACGGACAGATACACCTGGTAGACCATGGCGTTAAATGCGTACTGGGGCTCGGTGCCCGGTGCGTAGCCGTTGGCAATGGTGTAGGCCTTGATGTTCCTGAAGTCGCTGTATTTGAATTGGATGCGACTCACATCGAATGTCGTGGTGGCGCGCTTGAAGATGAGGAAGCCTTCGGGCGCGAAGGCCCAGGTTGCCTTAAATCCATAGGTATTGTTGGTCTGTCCAGCGAGGTTCTGATCGCGGCCCACGAAGTTTTGCGAATTCACGAACGGGAATAGGTCGCTGTAGAATGTCGCCGAATTCTGGCTGTAATGCCGAATGCGTCCTTCGAGAATGAACTTGTCCGAGATGGGGTGCGTGTATTCCAAGTCGATGGTGTTGGCGCGAATTCCCCAGGTGTCACTGAAATACCGGTAGGACAGTGACGCCGCCGCGCGATACGGCAGGTAGTACTTCACACGGGTCTCCACCGCTGTGCTGGTGTGTGTTTTGGGATATATCTGCTGGCCGAGCGAGTAGCCCAACGGGACGCTGGAATCCAGGAACCGAATGGAGCGATATGGGTTGCTGAGCAGTCCCTGGTCAGTAATTACCTCGACGGTGGCTCCCGCGATCAGATTCTTGGTGATGATTTGCGACACCCCGCCTTCGTAGGCGCGACTCTCCGCGTGCCCCAGCCATGCGACCTTGGGCGCATAGGATTTGCCGTTGTTTTCACCCACCTTGTCGCGGCTGTCGGTGAATCCGAGGGATACGGTTGTCAGATCGCCGAACATGTCCTGGCTCAGCGAGAAATGGGTCGTATTCGAGATGTAGTCGCGCTCGGTACTGTTGGTGTATGAGAGATTGTATTGAGTCTTGTCATGAATGTAGCCGAGCGAGAGGCTTTTCTGCTTGCGTGTGTCCTTGATGACACTGGCGTTGCTCAGCACATCCACCGACGCGCCGCTGACCTTGTCGATGAAGTAGTTCGCTTCCACCGCAAATTGCTCGGAGAATTTCTTGCGCACCAGCACTGACTCGCCGGTGATGTCCATTCCGCCGCCTTTATACTGGCTCCAAAAAAGATCGGCGCGGTCATCCGGCAGCACGGCGGCTCCGGCGACACACATCAGCGACAGGGTGGCAACGGCGGCTAAGCGGCTCAGGTGGCGCGGGACAATCCTCATTTCGATGGCGATCGCCTAGTTGCAGCCGCAGCCGCCGCCGGCGGTGCCGGTGGCGCCCCGCGATCCTTCGCGGGATTCATAGATATGATCCAGGTACGCCGCGGAGATCGCATCGCGGTCCCACGACATGATCGGATCCGCCAACCGGTCGCGCTCATAGGGCTTGACCCAGGGCTGTATGCTGCAGGCTCCGAGCAGCAGCAAAACTGCGATGATGCCAAGCTTCGGTGCGGCGCACATGCTCACTCGCGGATCAGCTGGCGGATGCGGTCTTGATACTCGTTCTCATCGCCGGGCCGATAGCCGCGATGGATGTAGCGGATGTCGCCCTTGCGATCGATGATGACCGAACTCGGCATTTCATCGACGTGATAGGCCTTGCTTACCTGATTGGCGGGATCGAGCAGCACCGGGAAACTTACCGGCTTGCGCGCCAGCAATTCCTTCACCGCCGGCCCTTCTTTGTCGACATTGACCCCGATCAAAGTAAATCCCGCCGGCTTGTACTTCTTGTACATCTGGTCGAGCAGCGGCATTTCCTGCTGACAAGGACCGCACCATGTGGCCCAGAAGTTCACCATCACCACCTGTCCCTTGTACTGGCTCAGGGCGCCTTGCTGTCCCGACAGCGCCGTCAGGGTGAAGGCCGGAGCGGGTCCCGAGGCATCACCGCTGGCGGCGAACGCTGTCGATGCAATGACGACCGCAGTCATCGTGCAGCGCTTGAGAAATTTCATCGTTAAATATTGCATGATCTGTCCTCCTGATCAGTAGAAAACGGTAAAGCCGAGAGTGGCCTCGAGGTTATGGACATTTTTTGTTCGGCCGGTCAAATCCGTCTCGAACACGTGATCCCTCACATCCAAGTGCAGTGCCAGCCAGTCGGTGATCAGCAAGCGCTCGCCCAACCCAAAATTCAGCGCGAACTGATCCTTGTCGGCAAATTTCACCGCGCCCATGCCGACATTCACATACAAAGCCGAGTTAAAAGCACGCCCCCGCCCGAAAAAAATCTCGCCGGGGAGTACGTTGTAGCCCACGTCCAAATCGTAATACGTGAAGCGTCTCCCAGAGTCGCTGAGAACCGTGATCGCGGGAAACACGTCCTGCAGGCTGGTGGTGCCGGCTTTGGAGCGACCCAGAAAGCCTTCCAGGAAAATGTCCTCCGACACATGATAGGCCGCACGCACGCCGTAAACCGGGTTGGTGCCGAAGTCCTGAATGCTGAGAGCACCGAAGTAGCCGCCGAGTTCGAAATCCTTGGCCTTGATCTTCGGAGTCTTGACGACACGACGATTGACCTGCGGCTCGATGATCGAGGGTTCCCCGGCGGGTTCCTCGGCAACGATCTGAGTCGGGCCCTTGTCGCCGCGATGGAACCAGCCGCAGCCGGACAGCAGCGTTGCCGCTAGAAGAACACTGCTAAGCCGAATTTCCATTCTTGCGGTTCCTCGTTCTGATTTTGATTGGTGAAGACCACGTACTTGCGCCAATCCGCACGCCACATGAATCGTCGGGTAATGAAGCCGCGCAGCCCCAGGGACACGTACACCATTTGGTTGCTGGACTGCAGCGGCTTGGGCGGGACCTTGTCATCGACGTATTGGTACGCGCCGCCGATGCCGGCCGTAGGCGATAACCACCGCCATTCGGGGATAAAGGTGTGGCGCAGCCCCAAGCTCGCCAGATAGCGGTTGTCGATCGTCCCCAGCGCCTGCTGCAGAACGAACTCGACGTCGAGGCTGTCGGTGAGGCCGAAGTCGGCCCAAGAGGTGACCAGATTCTGGTGATTGAACACGCCATAACCGGCACCGATTTCCCAGCGGTGCGTGGCGAACTGCGGATAAGGGGGTATGGGCGCCGGCTCGCCCGAAGCGAGGCGGGTCTGCGCCAGCTCTGCGCGGCGAGCCCAGCCCTCCTGGCCGTGCGCGGCGCGCACTTTGTACCATTCCGTGCGGCTGTAGAGCACGGTGACGACTTCATCGCGTCCGACGACATAAACCACGGGAAAACCGCGGCCAGGGCCGCTGTGCATCTCAAGAAATGGCGCAGTAACCACCACCTCAAGCAGCTGTCTCTTTGCATGGACCAGGCCGGCATCGAACGTCTGCAGCAGCAGGAGGAACGCAAGCAGACGCCGCATCAGCTCAATTCGCAACCGGCGCGACGAAGGGGTCGTTGTAGTACTGCGCGCCTATGTCCAGCCATTCAGTGATCAAACGCAACTCCGACTTGTTAAGGAATCCCGTGTGGTCGAGCACCGGGTCATGAAAGCTACCGTCAAACATCCTCAAGAATTTCACCACCGATCCTGCGGCGCTACCCGCCGTCAGCGGCGGCGCCAACGACACCGGCACCATGATCGTCGTCGGCAAACCGGTCACCGGATCCGGCGGTCCGGGTGCAGGCACCAGCAAGTCCAGCAAGACGCCCATATTAAGCGTCTGCTCATTATGTGCAAACAGCAGTTGCTCATAAGAGGTGACTACGGTGGTGTCGACGTTGGAACCACTGTCGGTCAAATCCAGCTGGCCGGCCGGCACCTGCGCCTTGGCCGCGGCATCCACCGGGTTGTGACAAAGCACGCAGGTGTGGTCCGTCAAGACCGCCAGGGTGACCGGGTCTATGGTTTGCCTGACGAAATTCCAAATCGGCTGGATGTGGTAGTTGGTGGTGCCGCCAGCTCCCGTGGCATCGGGATAGTGAATGGTGCTACGGCAGAGAGGATCCCATTTGATCGCCGGGCTGGCCGTCGCGCAATGGCTATTGGCGGGATTCGGCGTGGGAATGTCCGCATACAAATAAGAGAAGGCCGTGTCCGCGGCGCGCCCAGCAGCCACCGCATCGGTCCAGACGTCGGCATATACCACATCGATGCTGGGTATCTGCGAGCAGGCAGCGGTCGCGCCCGAGGGCGTGGCCCCGTTGGAACAGGTGTTCCAGGCGCGCGTATCGGCCATGGTATCGCCGGGATTCGCGGCCGACAGGGCGGCCAGGGTATGCAGATAGGGAGCGCCCGCGGCCGGTGCTCCGGCGTTGACCGATGCCGTCAATCCGCTACGGCCGTGCGAGGGGGTGGAGGTACTGCCGGCGACGTGGCAACCGTTGCAAGTCTTGGTCTCACCCGGGATGAGTTGCATCCAGCTGGTGTGCCGCGCGCCGATGAGCCGCGCGTTCTTGTCGAGCACCTCGACGGTGAACGGCACATTGGCGGGCAAGGAGATTTTCACCGAACCATCCGGCTCGACCGGTGCATAGGCGAGAATCTCGCGCATACCTAAGCCCGCGGGGCCAAAAGCCGAACCGTTAATCTTGCGGACTTTTTTCGCTGGAATCTCGACCGGTTTGACGATTCTCACGAAGCGCGCCGGGCGCTGATCCGCCGTCGCCTGTTTGGGGTCGGCAAGGGCCGCGATATTGGCGATGGGGCCGCCGACTTGGGCGGCCGTTTCCGCGGCAACCTTGTCGACGCCGTCGAAATCGTAAACGCTGCGGATGACGAGCACGCCTAAGCCGCCCGGGTCGCCGGTGGGCACAAGATCCGGCACGAAGGCGGGCACGGGCGTGCGCGCCTGCATAATGACCGGCTCGACAATGACGGTATTGGTCTGAGCACCGAGAATGGGGCTCAAGGTCCCCTTGTCCAGGTCATAGATCCAGATGGTGTACTGCGGCGGCGCCAACGTGACATTAGCGCCACTGGTATTGGCGCTCGTGCACACCTTGGTGGTGTTCGGGGTGACGGTGGTATCAAGGACCAGGCAGGGCGCCCAGCTCACCAGCATCCGGTTGGTACCGTCGTACAAAGGATAGGCGGAAGCGAACCGGCCTCCCATGGAGGGCTTATCGGCATCCGTGGTCACCCCGAGCGTGGTGGCGCTGGCCTGCGCAGTGCCCGCCGCGCCCTTCGGAGTCGACGGCTGATTGATTTCGACGAAACCGGCGGCATCGATCTGCACAATGTCGCCGCCCTGCTGAGTGCCCTGAAAGGGCCGAACGAGGGAGATGAGTTTGCCATCCGCCCGCTGCCGGGCGTTTAGAAACTGAATCACATTGTTGTTCGTGCCGGCGATGTTGGCGCCGGTGGCATGACTGTTCTCGCCATAATAGAGCTCAAGGCCGGTGCCATCGGGGTTGGCGCGATACAGGCTGATCTGATCGCCGTTGATCGATTCATAACGTGAAAACACAATCTGGCCGTTCGCCAATACCGACGGCGCGAAATCATGGTTGGTATTGAAGCTGATTTGATGGATGCCGGTGCCGTCGGCATTCATGACATGCAGCAAGAAGATGGGCTGCTTGCGATCATCGGTTTGCGCCGGATACTGCGGGCGTCCCTCATCGATCAGGATGGCCTGGGTGGCGGCCTGGCGTGAGGACGCGAACACGATGCGTCCGTCCGGCAGGTAGTGGGCACCCACGTCGTGGCCGGCAGTCGTATTGTCGTTGGTCAGCTGAGTGACGGTTTTGGCGACGGCGTCGTACTGGTAGATCTTCCACGTGGGTTGAGAGACGTCGGTGTTGGGCTTGTTGGGGTTCAAGGGCAGGCGCAGCGAGAACACCAATTTCTTGCCATCGGGAGACACGTCCAGATCACGGACGTCACCCTTTCCCGTGGTAATCGACGCGGTGATATTGGTCTCGACGGAGCCGGGGCTCGCCTGCTCACGTAGGTAGAGATCGCCGCCGGTGGTGGAGGTGATGAGATCGCGTGCGTCGATATCGACGGCATTCGCGGTCATGGCCGGCGGCGGGCGCTTTACATAGGCCAGAGGAAAGTTCAGGGTTCCGGGATCTTGAGTCTGTACGCCTGCGAGACCAGGGGCATGTCCGCTCACACCGCTGGAGCAACCGCCGGTCAGTAACATGGGCAGCAGCAGCACAGCCAGTTTCAGGGAACCGTGACGAAGTTCACGCGCGAGCAATGTGTTCATGGATTCGAATACCTTCGGTCATTCATCGGTTCAGCGATCAGTCTGCCCACTTGCGCGAGTTCATTGAACTTAATCGGTCTCAGAATCGCATCTTCGTTCCATGTTGCTGCGTGTTCTGTTAACGCACTCACAGAAGAAGTTCGCCACTTCCGTTTCTCTGTGCGCCTTAAGGGCTTACCTTCGCAAATTAGGCTGAAGGATATAGGCGGATAGTAGTCAGTCGATATGTCGCGAAACACCGACGTCGTTCGGATGAGACATTACTGACCGACTTTTTTAGTCGCTATATTTGCGCCACGTCGAAATCACAACTCACCGCGAGTGGATGTGCATATGAAGAATGGGATGGCAAAGCCAGAGATGAACGGGACGCAGCGTGCGCAGCCCACGCGGCGCCGGGCAACGCATCTGTTGCGCGCAGCCCTCTGCGCGAGCACGCTCACCTTGTTGAGCGCGACTGCCTCCGCGCAAATCACCCGGGATCAGGCGAAGCGCATCTATGATCGCATTGCGGGCGTTCCGGCCACGGACGCGGAGCTGACGACGATGGCGGCCGGCACGGCGAGCGCGGCCGCGCTGCTCGCCACCAAAGTACCGTCGTTCTACAACAACACGATTCGCAACCTGGCGACGCCATGGACGAATCGCGATCAAACTGTGTTTGCGCCGTTGAATGACTACACCGCCACCGTGATCGGCATGGTGCGCGATAACGTCCCTTTCAACACCTTGCTGAGCGCAGACATTATCTATACGGCCGATGCCGGCGCCGGCGTGCCTGCTTACTCGAATTCGAACAATGATATGTACGAGGCGCTCGACACCGACGGAGCCGATCTGTCGGTGCATTTGCAACAAAAGGTCCAATCCGCCGTCACCGGCTTGCCGACGGCAGCCACCGCCGGCGTCTTGACCACGCGCGCCGCCGCGTATGCCTTCTTCATGGACGGCACCAATCGCCGCATGTACCGCTTCACCATGATGAATCATCTGTGCGCCGACCTGCAGACTATCCCGGACATCACGCGTCCGCCGGATCGCATCCGTCAGGACGTGACGCGCAGCCCGGGCGGCGACAGCGGCCTGTTCTTGAACAATTGCATCGAATGCCATAGCAGCATGGACCCCATGGCGCAGGCGTTCGCTTACTACAATTACTCTTATAACGTCGCCAGCGATCCGACCGGGGCTGCCGGCAGTATTGTCTACACCGCGGGTCAGGTGCAGCCGAAGTACTTCATTAACAATACGAACTTCCCGCAAGGGTTCGTTACCCCGGACGACAGCTGGGCCAATCGCATGCGCGGCGGCGTGAACTCGCTGCTGGGCTGGGACGCAACTCAGTCGGGCAGCGGCAACGGCGCCAAGAGTTTAGGAACGGAGCTCGAAGGCAGTACCGCTTTCGCCAGCTGCCAAGTCTCGCGGGTATTCAAGTATGTGTGCCTGCGCGCACCGGGCGCGGCAGATGCTAGCCAGGTCAGCACGATGACGGCCTCGTTCAAGTCGGGCGGTTACTCGCTACGGCAAGTTTTTATTGACGCCGCTGTTTACTGCACGGCGGGGATCTAATCATGAACTTCAAATATATAAGTAGTCTGCGCCTCGTCGGCTTTGTCGCCGTCGTGTCTTTAGTCCTGGCAGCCTGCGGCGGCGGCGGGGCGCCCACGACGGCGACCGGCGCCACGGCCCCGATCGGCTCCGCTAACGCCTACACCGGCCCCGCCGCGGCGACCGCCGATGTGCAGGCCTTCGCAGTCAATTTCTGGGCCAATGTGCGCGTGCAGAATCGCTGCGGACAGTGCCATAACGCGACTTCCCCGGCACAAATGCCGAACTTCGCGCGCAGCGACGATGTGAACTTGGCCTACGCGCAGGCCAACACCGTGGTCAATCTGAAGCAGCCCTCGACCTCACTCATCGTGACCAAGGTCAGCGGCGGCCACAATTGCTGGCTGGCCGATCCCAACGCCTGCGGCCAGATTTTAACCACCTGGATCGGCAATTGGGCCGGTGCGTCGGTGGGCGGCACGGGCACTCAGGTGCAGCTCAAGCCTCCGCCCGCGCAGAACGTCGGTTCCAGCAAGAATTTCCCCGGTGATACGACGGCCTTCAATGCAACCGTATACCCGCTGCTCACGCAGTACTGCTCCAAGTGCCATGCACCCGATGCTGCCACGCCGCAGTCGCCGTACTTCGCCTCGTCCGACATCAATCAGGCGTACCAATACGCCATACCGAAGATGAATTTGAATACGCCCATCAGCTCGCGCTTCGTCAGCCGCATGGCCATAGATCAGCACAATTGCTGGGCCGTGTGCGGCACCATGGTGACTGACGCCGGCGTCACCACCGTGGGACCTGCGAACAGCAGCGCCGGGATCTTCCTGGCGGCGATTCAAAGCTTTGCCGGCATGGTACCCACGACCGCGGTCGATGCCTCCTTGGTCACCAGCCAGACCCTGGCGCTGGCGCAAGGCACCATTGCCAGCGGCGCCAATCGTTTCGATTCCAATGTCATCGCCAAGTATGAATTCCAGACCGGAACTGGGCTGGTGGCTTACGACACCAGCGGTGTCGATCCGTCAGCCGATCTGTCACTGTCGGGCAGCGTCAGCTGGGCGGGCGGCTGGGGCATCACGGTAGGCGCGGGCGGCAAGGCCCAGGCGTCGACTTCTTCGAGCAAGAAAATCCATGACCTGATCGAGGCCACGGGTGAATACACCGTAGAGGCTTGGGTTGCGCCAGCCCTGGTGGCGGCCGATAAGTCCTACATGGTCAGCTACTCAGGCGGCGATACCCTGCGCAATTTCACGCTGGGGCAGACCAACCAGAACTACGACTTCTTGATGCGCAGTTCCGGGTCCGACCTCAACGGCATGCCGCAATTGGCCACGCCGACCACCGCGATGGTGCTGCAGGCCACGTTGCAGCATGTGGTGCTCACCTATGACCCGGTCAGCGGCCGTCAGATCTATGTGAACGGCGTGAACATTAATGTGCCGGATCCGCAAAAGGGCGGCAGCATTTCGAACTGGGACGATACCTTCGCTCTGGTTCTCGGCAATGAAGTCTCCAGCGATCGTTCCTGGCAGGGACTCATCAAGTTCGTCGCCATTCACGATCGTTCGCTGACGGGACCGCAGATTCTGCAGAATTTCAATGCCGGCGTCGGACAGCGCTTCTTCCTGTTGTTCAATGTGGCGGCGACGACGGGCGTGTCACAGGGCTATGTCATGTTCACCGGCGCTCAATACGATAGCGCGAGCTATCTGTTCACCGCCCCGACATTCATTTCGCTGGATCCGACAGTGAAGCCGGACAATGTCGTGATCAAGGGCATGCGCATCGGCATCAATGGCACCATTCCCACCGTCGGCCAGGCGTACAGCACGTTGAATACCACGGTGACCGCAGCCAACTACACCACCGCCGGCGAATTGCTGTCGAAGGTGGGCACGGTGATCGCCATTCAGAGCGGCCCGCTCACCGACCAGTTCTTCCTTAGCTTCGACCAGCTTGGGAGCAAAACCCACGTGACGACCGAGCCGGTGCCGATTCCGATCGCGCTGAGCTATCCGCCGATGGCTGCAGCAGTGGGCGTGCGCACCTTCGCGCAAATCAATTCCAGCCTGTCGAAGCTGACAGGAGTGCCCACTACGAACGCAGCGGTCATGCAGACCTATACGACAGTGCAGCAGCAGCTGCCGGTCGATCCGACCCTGGAGAGCTTCTCATCGGCCAACCAGGTGGGCATTGCGCAACTGGCGATCCAGTACTGCAACACGGCGGTCAATACTCCGAGCTTGGTCCAGTCCTTGTTCGGCGTGCCGAGCATCACGAGCGCGGTATTTGGCGCCAACGGCATGGCGGCGGGAACTACGACCGTCAGTAACGCGCTGGCGGCGCGGGTGGTTGGCACTGGCCTTACGACTCAGCCTACGTCATCCGTGGTTAGCAGCGAGCTCGTGACGATGGTAGGCAAGCTCTGCGGTGGCGCAGCGCCTTGCACGACGGATACGCGTGCGAAAGCGGTGGCGGCTGCGGCCTGTGCCGCGGCGTTCGGCAGCTCCGAAATGTTGATCAACTAAGCAGCAGACGAATCGAAGAGGTCTTTAATATATGAGTAATAAACCGCCCAAAGGTCTCGGCCTGCACGAACCGCTCCGCCTGCAGGAACATTCGCGCCCGAGAACGCGCCGCGAATTCGTCGCGCAAGGATTTATGACCGGCGCGGCCACGGTGCTGGCACCCTCTTTGCTCGGCATGCTGCCGCGCCGGGCGCGCGCCAACGGGCTCTCCTCCGATATCAATGCGCTGCTGACGCCGTGCGGCATCTCGCTCGGGGCGGGCAAAATACCGTTCATCTGCTTCGACTTGGCGGGCGGCGGCAACATCGCCGGCTCCAATGTGCTGGTGGGCGGCCCCAAGGGACAGCTCGACTTCCTCTCGGTGGCCGGCTACAGCAAACTGGGCCTGCCCGGAACCATGGTGCCGAATTCCAGCGCCGCCGGAAGCTTCGTCGATGCGACCTTTGGGCTGCGGTATCACACCGATAGCGCGCACCTTCGCGGAATGAAGGCACGTGTGAAGACAGCATCGGCTTTGGCGAATACCACGGGCACAATCATCCCTGCGCTGTCGCAGAACGACACCAATGTGAATCCACACAATCCGATGTACGCGATATACCAATATGGCGCGCGCGGCGGCCTGCTTGACCTGATTGGGTCGCAAAGTTCAATGTCGGGCGGCAATTCCATGTCGCCCATGTCCATGATGATACCGAGCGCCACGCCGGTGAAGATTTCCAGTTCCACCGACAGCAAGGGCCTGGTCAACACCGGCCAATTGAGTACCTTGCTGCCTTTGCCGTCCGATGTCACCGCCGTGATGGAATCTGTCAAGCGCATCAGCGACGCCAAGTATTCGCAGGTGACCGCCTACACGGATGCGACGATGAATACAGCGGCGTTAGGGCCTCACGGGTCGCAGGCCTGCGGCTATACCAAGTCTGCCTACGTCATCGATGCCTATGGCAATCCTGCGTCAGTGAACCCGGACGTCGACCCGAATATCGTCGGACCCACCGGCATCTTCACCACAGCCGAATATCAGGCCAGCAATGACTTCCAGAAGACTGCGGCCGTCATGAAGCTTGTCATCGATGGCAACGCCGCTGCCGGCACCATCGAGATGGGCGGTTTCGACTACCATACGGGCGACCGCATGACGGGTGAGGGCCGAGACTTTAACTTGGGCAATTGTATCGGAGCCGTGCTCGAGTACGCCGCGCGCAAGAACAAGCCGGTCATGATCTATGTGTTCAGTGACGGTTCGCTCGCCAGCAGTGGCATGATCGATAACTCGGTCGGTGGACGCGGCAAGGGTGTGTGGACCGGAGACAACCAAAACGTCGCCGCCACCTACTTCCTGGTATTTGATCCCAAAGCCAAGCCCTCTCCGGCATTGAAGCCTGAAATGAGCCTGCAAATGGGCTATTTCAATTCGGATGGCTCGCTCAATACGAATGGTAGCCCGGCCGGCAACAACGTATTCAACTTGGTGCAGATGGTCGTGCTCAACTACATGGCGCTGCATGGCCCTGGCGCGGAGAACGCCTTCGCCAGTCTGTATCCGGGAGCCGGAATGACGGGTCCCAATTTGAACAACACCTTGGGCACAGGTTCGACGCTGACTCCGCTGATCACGTACCAACCGCTGGCCAGTGTGGTCAACGGCAAGGTGACCTGAAGTCTCGCCGCCGGCACCCTTCGGCTGAGCCATGTCTCAATCCGGAGACATGGTCGCGCGCGTAATTAAGCGCTACATCGCTTCGACGCCGTAGCGACGCGACGTTCGCTTTCTATGCGGCCTGCGCGACGCAGTTCGATCAATTTCGGTGAATGTGCGCCAAGTCATATAGAAATCTAGCAAAGCAGCAGCCTGCCGCGTTGACACTACGGCTCGCATTGTGCGATTTTGCATAAGGTCTGATCAGGGCAAACTCGCCGTAAGGCGAGGGCGCAAAGCTTCCGGTACGGGGCCCTTCTTCAAGGGAGAAGGTCTACGACAGCGGGGTTACCAGCGTGATTGATGTATTGCTGCGCTTAAGGTGCGGCTCAACGACAGTTAATTGCAGCATGTTTCGCGGGCCGTCGCTGCGTGCGTAGCATATTGCTTGCCCTACTGTTCGTAGGCGCCTCGTTGAGCGGCCCGTCGCCGGCGGCCGCGCCTACGCTGGTGGGCAAGGACGCACCGGACTTCGTACTGAAGGGCATGGACGGCAGAAACCTGCGCATGTCCGAGTTTCGCGGTCAGGTGGTGTTGGTGAATTTTTGGGTGCGTTGGGCGGGAGACTCGCGCCAGGAAATGCCTGCGCTGGATCGGATCAACACTACTTACAACCGGGCCGGACTCGTGGTGCTGGGGGTGTCGGTGGATGAGGATTTGGGCCGCGCGCGCGAGTTCGCGGGCGCCATTAAGGTGTCCTATCCCATCCTATTCGATACCGGCGCCGATATCGGCCGGGATTACCTGCTGCAGAAGATGCCCGTCACCATCCTGGTGGATCGCGCGGGCGTCGTGCGCTATGCCAACGTCGGCTTCAAGCGCGGCGATGAGCGCGTTTATCTTGATCACATTCGCGAATTGCTTCGCGAGTAAAACGATAGGTCAGTCTTTATGAATTCCAAGTATCGAGTTGTGTCGATCATTGCGCGCTCAGCGCTGCTGGCCGCAGCCTGGGCGGCAGGTTCGGCGCTCACGGTAGCCGCTGGCGCGGCGCCCGATGGCGCGGCGGTGACGGTCACCCCGCCCGCGGTCATCGCCGCACCCGCACCGGCTGCCACGCCTTCGGCTGATACGCCGGCGGCGAGCGCTGCTCCCAGCGATTTCAAGACGCTGGACCAAGAAGTGCAGGGCCTGAAGAAGGACGTCATCGACCTCAACAAGGACCTGTTCGTGCTGGAGGAGGAATTGCTGTTCCCCGCCAATACCCAGGTTGCGTTGTATGTGTCTATGGACGTCGGCACCTTTTTTGCCCTGGATTCTGTGACCGTTAAAATCGATAACAAGGAAGTGAAGAACTACCTGTACACGGCGCGCGAGGCCGACGCCCTGCTGAAGGGCGGCGTGCAGCAGATCTACTTAGGCAATCTGAAAGTGGGCAAGCATGAGCTGGTGGCGTTCTTCACTGGGAAAGGCCCGGTGGAGCGCGACTACAAGCGCGGCGCCACGATCAGCTTCGACAAGGGCGTCGGCGCCAAGTATTTGGAGCTCAAGATTACGGACCGCGTCGCCAAGCATCAGCCAGAGTTCACGATCAAAGACTGGGATTGATGCGTGCCACGTCTGATGAATAGCCTCCGGCCGCTCATACTGGGCGGATTGCTGCTCGCGCTCCCGATCGCCGCGCAGTCAAAAAACGTCAAGCCGAATCCCGACGGCCTGCCGCCGCATGACGTGAAGGATCTGCACTACGGCGATGTGCTGTTCTATTTCTATCAAGACGACTATTTCGATTCGATTACGCGCTTGCTGGCGGCGCGGCAGCTAGAGCGAATTCCGCACACCCAGGGCGAGGCGGAACTGCTGCTGGGCGGGCTGTACCTGTCCTTGGGCGAACATGTGGAGGCGGGGCGGATATTCGAGGCGCTGCTCAAACAAAACACCAGCGAGGCGGTGCGCAATCGGGCCTGGTTCTATTTGGGCAAGGTCTGGTATCAGCGCGGTTACCTGGAGGAATCCGAGCGCGCCTTGCGGCAGGTGTCGGATAAAATTGATCCGCGCATCAACGCCGAGCGCTACATGCTGCTGGCGCAGTTGATGATGCGCCAGCAGCGCTACGACGACGCCATCACGGCGTTGAGCCATTGGAAGGGCGCTCCGGACTGGACGGCATACGCTCAGTTCAATCTAGGGGTTGCCCTGGTGCGCAAGGATCGGCTCACCGAGGCCATCCCCTATCTGGACCGGGTCGGGCGCATCGAGACTCGCAGCGAGGAATTGCTGTCGCTTAAGGACAAGGCGAATCTGGCATTGGGATTCGCGCTGCTGCAGGCGCAGCGGGCGGCCGAGGCCAAGCCCATCCTGCAACGGGTACGCCTCGAAGGTCCGTACTCCAGCAAGGCGCTGCTTGGTGTGGGCTGGGCGGATGCCGGGGTGGGCGAATTCAAACGTGCGCTGGTGCCGTGGCTCACGCTGCGGCGGCGCAATTTGCTCGACTCGGCAGTGCAGGAATCCTTCCTCACGGTGCCCTACGCTTACAGCCAGTTGGCGGCGACCGGCCAGGCCGCCGAAAACTACAGCTCTGCCATCGACTCCTTCGATGCGGAAATCAAGCATATCGACGACTCGATCGAGGAAATACGCGGCGGACATTTGCTAGACCGACTGCTGAATGACGACAAGAAAGACACATTGACGTGGTATTGGCAGCTGACGACTTTGCCAAACGCACCGGAGTCGCGGTATCTGTACCAGCTCTTGGCGAGCAACGAATTTCAGGAAGGCTTGAAGAATTATCGCGAACTCAACTATATGAGCCGCAATTTGGATAATTGGCGCGACGATGTGTCTGCCTACGATGACATGCTCGATACGCGGCAGGAAGCATATAAGCAGCGGGTGCCTAAGGCTGACGCGGTCATGGCGGCCACCGATCTTGACGCGCTCACTCAAAAGCGGGTGGACTTCGAGTCGCGCATCAATGTCATCGAGAAATCCAGCGATGTCGCGGCTCTGGGAACTCCTGAGGAGCAGCAGACCTGGGCGCGATTGCAACGCGTCGAGGAGTACTTGGCCGCGCATCCGGATGATCCCGACCTTGCCGGAATGCGCGAGAAGCACCGCCTCATGAAGGGCGTAATGTACTGGCGCCTATCGTCGAGCTTCAAGGCCCGGCTATGGAACGAACGCCGCTCGGTCAAGGAGCTGGAGGCAGGTTTGAAGGTAACGCAGAAGCGCGCGGTGATGGTCAGAGCTGCGCGGGCCGGCGTGCCGACCAATACCGGCGCCTACGCAAGCCGGATCGCCGCGGTGCGATCGAGACTGGACACGCTACAGCAGCGCTTGAACGATGCGTCGGTGCAACAGAATCGATTCCTGCAGGTCCTCGCCATCCGCGAGCTCGAAGGCCAGAAGCAGCGCATTTCGACCTACCAGATTCAGGCGCGCTATGAACTAGCGGCGATCTACGACCGCGCCGACGACGATAAGTCGAAGGCTAACGATAAGTCGAAGGTGAAGCCCTGATGTCGCCGCGCCATCAGTCCAGCACAGTGAGTTCGACCCTCATGGCGGCGGCGTTGGTCGCGCTACTGTGGGCGCCTTCGAGCCGTGCGGCGAACAAAAAGCCGCCGACCATCAAGGATCTCGAGTCCCAGCAAGTCGACGTGAGCACGGATCCACCCAGGAATGTGGACGCCAACAAGACCATGGACAGCTACAAGCGCTTTCTAGAGTTGAATGCAGGCGACGCGGCCTTGCGTGCCGAAGCACTGCGCCGGCTGGGTGATTTGAATCTGGAGAGTTCGGAGTCCGAGCGTATCGAGCGCGAACTCGTCACCAATGAGGGCTTGCGCGCCACCGAAGCCATACATCTGTACACCGCCTTGCTGAAGGCCTATCCCAAGTACGAGCGCAATGACTCCGTTTTGTACCAGTTGGCACGCGCCTACGAGCTCAATGCACAGCCGCAGAAGGCGCTGACCTCGTTGGATCAACTGGTGGGGAGCTATCCCAACAGCCGGTATCTGGCCGAGGCGCAATTTCGACGCGGCGAAATACTGTTCTCGGACAAGGCCTACCCGAAGTCGCAGGCAGCCTACGAGGCGGTGATCAAGATCGGTGCGGCGTCACCTTTCTATAATCAGAGTCTCTACAAGCACGGCTGGTCGCTGTTCAAGCAGGGCGAGAACGAACGCAGCTTGGAATCCTTCGCGGGCGTGCTCGATTCGGTGCTGGTGTCGAAGCGCAACCCGGCCGAACTCGTCGAACTCGACACCTTGAGCCGGCCGAATCGCGAATTGGTGGAGGACACCTTTCGCGTCATGAGCATTACCTTCTCCTATTCTGATGGTCCGAAATCCATCGACGAATTCGTGAAGCGCCACACGCCCGCGGGACGGCAGCCGCGGCCCTATTCTTACCTGCTTTATGCGCGTCTCGGCGATCTATACATGGAGAAGGAGCGCTACACGGACGCCGCCGATAGCTACCGCGCGTTCGTCATGCAGGATCGCAATAACGAGAAAGCGCCGCTGCTGGAGATGCAGGCCATCGAGGCTTATCAGAAGGGCGGATTTCCGCAACTCGTGTTGCAGGGCAAGAAAGAGTTCGTGGAAAACTACAGTTTCGGCACGCCCTACTGGCAGGGTCGCGAGGCGAAGAACGAGGCCAAAGTGGTGGCCGTGCTCAAGACCAACCTCAAGGACGTGGCGCAGCATTACCACGCAGAGGCCCAGCGCAGTAAGAACGTGGCGGACTATCAGGAAGCAGCGAAGTGGTACCACAGTTATTTGACCTCCTTCCCGGATGACCCAGATTCAGCAGTTACCAATTTCCTGCTGGCCGACACCTTGTTCGAGAGCAAGCAATATCTCGAGGCTGCGAAGGAATACGAAAGCACCGCTTATCACTACGGCAACAACGAGAAAGCAGCGGCGGCAGGCTACGCCGCCATTGTTGCGTACGGCAAGCAAGAAGAGAGCTTAAGCGGTGAGACGAAAGCCACGGTCCACAGCCGCAGCGTCGATAGTTCGCTGAAGTTCGCCCAGACCTTTCCGACGCACCCGGAAAGCGCACAGGTGCTGACGCGCGCTGCGACCGACCTGTACACCATCAAGGATTATCCCCGGGCTATCGCGGCGGCGGAGGCCTTGTTGGCGCGGCAGCCGCCGGTGGACGTGACCAAGCAACGCGTCGCCTGGACGGTCATCGGCAATTCCAATTTCGACCAAGGCGTGTTCGACAAGGCAGAAGCAGCCTACGGCCATGCGCAGACGCTGATGCCGCCCGGCGACCCGGAGCGGCCGGTGATCGTCGAACGGTTGGCAGCCTCCATTTACAAGCAGGGCGAGCAGAAGAGTAAATCCGGCGACAGCGCGGCAGCTGTGGATGACTTCCTGCGGGTGGCGGCGCTGGCCCCGACCTCGAAAGTTCGGGCCAATGCCGATTTCGATGCGGCGGCGCTGCTCATCAAGGATAAGCAATGGGATAGGGCCATCGTTGTGCTGGAAGGGTTCCGGCGTAACTTTCCACAGAGTCCATTGCAAGTGGACGTTACGCGCAATCTTGCGGTGGCCTATACCGAATCCAATCATCCCGGTCAGGCGGCGGGGGAATTCGAGAAAATCGCGCAGACTCCCGGCGAGTCGCCGGACGCGCAGCGCGAGGCCACCCTGCAGGCAGCCGATCTCTACGACAAGTCGGGCAATACGGCCAAGTCGCGCGCCATGCTCGAGGCATTCGTGAAACATTTCCCGCAGCCTCTGAATCCGGCGATGGAAGCGCGCAACAAATTGAGCGTGATCACGGCAAAGCTTGGCGACATCGGCGCTCGCGACTATTGGCTCAAAGACGTCATTGCCGCCGATCGTGCCGCGGGCGGCGCACGCACCGATCGCAGTCGTGCTTTGGCGGCCAAGGCTACATTGACCCTAGCGAGTCCGCTGCGCGAGGAATTCCGCAGCATCAAGCTGGTGGCGCCGCTGAAGAAATCCTTGGCCGAGAAGCGCAAGTCCATGGAGGCCGCA
The DNA here is from genome assembly GCA_038226325.1 of Steroidobacterales bacterium. Classification (GTDB taxonomy): domain Bacteria; phylum Pseudomonadota; class Gammaproteobacteria; order Steroidobacterales; family Steroidobacteraceae; genus Bog-1198. The sequence goes on from JBBRQO010000004.1 coordinate 36,635, forward strand.
CTCAAGGCCTACGAGTCAGCCACCGACTATCAGGTGGCGGAGGTCACGACCGCGGCCACTTTCGAGAGTGCTGAATTGTATCGGCAGCTCGGCAAAGATTTGATGACTTCGGAACGGCCGAAGAATTTATCCAAAGATGAAATTGAGCAGTACAACGTATTACTCGAGGAGCAAGCTTTCCCGTTCGAGGAGAAGGCCATCAAATTGCACGAAGTCAATGCCGCGCGGACCAAGGACGGTACCTATGATGAATGGGTCCAAAAGAGTTTTACGGCGTTGGCGCAACTTAATCCAGGCCGCTACGGCAAGGTGGAAATCGGTGAGCAACAGGTCGAATCGATTCGTTAGCGTAAGCGCGATCGCGCTACTTGCCGCCTGTCACAGCGCGCCGCCGAAGCCCGCTGCTGTGCCTGCTGCGATGGCACAGCAGGCACCTGTGGCGGCCAAACCCGGCGCTGTCACCGCTGCCAGCGCCGCCGTGTCTGCCGCTGGCGGATCCTCTGGCGCCGCGGTCGCGCCCGTCGCAGTCGCTGCGCCCGCTGCTGCGCTCGCACCGATTCCGGAACGCGCGGCGCAACAATATGCGCAGGCGCTACAGCTCATGAAAGCCGGACGCACTACCGACGCGGAGCTGGAGTTCAAGCAATTGGCCGTCGCTTATCCGCAGCTGAGCGGACCGCCATTGAATTTGGGGCTCTTGTACTTGCGGGACTCGCGATTGCCGGAGGCAGAAGCTGCCTTCAAGGCGGCGCTCGAGCACAGCCCGCAAAGCGCAGTGGCAGGTAACGAGCTCGGCATCGTCGAGCGTAGGCTGGGTAAATTCGCCGAGGCTGAAGCGGCCTATCAGCGTACGATTACGGCGGAGCCCAATTTTGCCCCGGCGCATCTGAATCTAGGCGTGCTCTACGATCTCTATATGGCACAGCCGCAAAAGGCACTCGATGAGTTCGAGCGCTACATCGAGATTGCCGGTGAGAATAAACAAGTCGCCGGCTGGGTGGTGGAACTGCGCAAACGCGTCGGCGCGCCGGCGCCCGCGCCAAAGAAGGAGCCCGCGTGAACACAGCGACCCAGGCATTGAGTTTGCTGATGTTGTGCTGCGCTGCGGGTGTTTCCCTGGCGCAGCAGGCAACGGCACCGGCTAAGCCGGCAAACGCACAAGCGGACGCGGGCGAGCCCAGAGCCGATACTTCAGGCCCTGCCGCGCCCGGACCCCCACCCTCCGCCGTATCGTCTGCCGCCTCACCCGCGCCAGCCGCGGCGTCGGCCACCGCCCCGGCGACGTCTGCCGCCCCTGTAGCGGCTCATGCGGCCGCACCGGCCCGTGCCGCAGCGGCAGGCGCAGCGGCCGCTAAAACGCCAGCTAAAATCGATCGCTTGGATTTGGGCACGGCCACGGTGACGGGCGACCGTGAGCAGCCCAAAGTCATGTACATCGTCCCCTGGAAGAGGTCGGACATAGGCGATCTGGCGGGGAAACCGATGAATAGCTTGGTGGATGAGATACTTGCACCCGTCGATCGAGACGTTTTCAAACGTGAAGTCGTCTATTACCGCGCTGTACAAGCAGACGCGTCTCAAAACGGTGCAGTGCCCAAGCCGGCGCCGCAGGGTGAGAAGTAAGTCATAGCTGATTTTACGAAATCTGGTTGAATTACAGGTTCGGAGCGGATGGGCATTTTTTAGGAGCGCGCAGATGAATTTCATGACTTCTATCGTCAACTTCTTCAAGGACGGCGGGATTTTCCTCTATCCCCTGGCCTTGATATTCGTGGTCGGCGTCTCGATCGCCATCGAGCGATATGTGTACCTGACCCGCGAGACCTTTCGCAACCGCAGCCTGTGGGACGATTTGGTGCCTGCCTTGAGCGCCGGCAACTTCAAGCAGGTCGTGAGCCTGACGCAAAACTCCAAGGCTTCTATTGCCACGATTCTGAACTACGGCGTCGCGCGGGTGGCCAGTGCACGCCGCCGCGATGACATCGAGAAGGCCATGGATGAGAGCCTGCTGGAGGTCATTCCGCGCATCGAGAAGCGCACTCACTATTTGTCGTCGCTGGCGAACGTCGGCCTGTTGATCGGTTTGCTCGGCACCATTACCGGGTTGATCGGCGCCTTCAGCGCGGTGGCGACCGCCAACCCCGCAGAGAAGGCCAGCTTGCTCGCTGCGGCCATATCAGTCGCAATGAACAACACCGCATCGGGTTTGGCGGTGGCAATCACTCTGCTCACGGCGCATATGTTTCTCGAATCGAAGACCACCTCGCTGATCGACAGCCTGGAGATCGCGTCGGTGAAATTTTTGAACTCCATCACCGAACGCCAATCCGACCGGCCGGCGCAGGAACCGGCAGCCGCGGCACCCGCTCCGCGAAGTCCGGCCGCTGCGCGCGGCAGTATTTAAGGTCTTTGTAGCGCACGCTGGAGCGGTGTTCCGTCCATGAAATCAAAGTCTCAGCGCCTCGTCCGACGCAATCACGCCCGCTATCACCAGGGGCGTGATGACCTCAACATCGTGCCGATGATCGACATGATGGTGATCTTGGTGTTTTTCTTGATATTCACAGCTGTATTTTCCAAGACGAATATTCTTCAGATGAATCTGCCCAACAGCAGCACCGCCGCGCCGCTGGACCTGCCCAAGGATCTCAAGCTCGAGGTCATCATTCGCCCGGGCGACATCGTGGTCAACGACCGTAACTCCGGGCCGCTCAAGGTCCTCGCCAATACGCCGAGAGGCTACGATTTGGATAATCTGTCTGAGTTCATCCGCAGGATAAAATCGCAGTACCCGCAGATGAGCGACGCGACCATTCTGTCCGGCCCCAATACCACCTACGACACCTTGGTGCAGGTCATGGACACGGTGCGCGTATACCAGCTGCCGGTGGCGCCATTTTCGAAGGCCGAGCTTTTTCCGGACATCTCCATCGGAGATGCGCCCACATGACGTCTTACAGGATCAAACGCCATCGTCAACGGCGCCACGGCGCGAATCATTTTGCGTTGATTCCGTTCATCGACATGATGACCATCCTGGTGGTATTCCTGCTGGCACACACGGCGGAGGTCGACATCCTGCCGAACACCAAGAATATTTCCATTCCGCAGTCGCTGTCTGACCGCAAACCGAGCGCCGCCGTGGTCGTCATGGTCACGAAGGACTCGATTTATGTGGACGGTACGCTGGTCGGTTCAGTGGGCGACATCGTCGCCAACCAGGGAACATCCTTCGCACCCCTCAAGACCGCTCTTATGTCGCAGAACGCACGCAGCTTGCGCGCGGAACAATCCGATCCTGCCAAGCGCGAAGTAACCATCATGGGCGACAAGGATACGCCCTACAGCGTGCTGAAGAAGATCATGATGACCTGCAGCGATGCCGAATACGGCAAGGTGTCCTTCGCCGTGGTCGAGCGCGAAAGGGCGGCGACTTAAATGACAGCCGCCAACCCCGCACAACGCGTTCCCACCGGGCTTGCTCCGTTCTACCGGCGCTATGAATTGCCGTGGTCGCCTTCGGAGGAAATGGAGCGGCGCTTCCGCACCATTCTGCGCAATCTCGCCATTGTGTTCGCGATCTTTGCGATCGCCATTCCGTTTCTGCCCCGGCATCAGGTTGTCGTGAACACCGAATCGCTGCCCGAGAGAGTGGTGCAATTGGTCATGGAGCCGCCGCCGCCTCCGCCGCCGCCGCCGCCACCCAAGCCGGAAAAGCCCCTTGAGAAGGCGCCGCTCCTACCCAAGCCTGTCGTGCCCGTGGATCCGCGCGTCAAGGCGCAGAAGAGCCTGGCGGTATTCGACCAACTCGCGGCGCTGCGAGATGTCGACCTCGACAAGTTCGCCAAGAATCAGCCGAAAACGACCGATCCGGGCGATGTCAGCGTGGTGACGCGAAACATCATCAGCTCGAAGATCGGCGGCACCAGCGGCGGAATCAGCGGGCCGACCAGCAGCGGTCTCGCCGCGGGATCGGGCTCGCTGCGCGGCATCTACACGACGCAGGTGAAGGACCCTAACATGGGCACGGGGGGCCAAGCCGCCACGCGCGGCGGCGGCAGCGGCAAGGCTTCGCGCAGTGCGGACGAGATTGCGCTGGTGTTCACCAAGAACAAGGGTGCCATCGATGCCATGTATGCGCGTGCGCTGCGCGACAATCCGGCGTTGCAGGGCAAAGTAGTGCTCGAATTGACCATCGCTCCGTCCGGCGACATCACCGCGGCGCGTATCGTTTCCTCGGAACTCAACGACAAGGAATTCGAAAGTAAATTGCTGGCGCGTATCCGCCTCTTCAAGTTTGACGCCAAGGATGTTGCCATGCTCACTGCCACCAAACCCATTGACTTCTTCCCCGCCGGATGAACATTCAATCGGAAATCGAATTCTTCAGCGATTTGGGTCTGATCGACAAGGCCCGCTTCGTCACGCGTTTGATTTTCGAAGTCGCGGAGGAGGCCAAAGTGGGCGCCGGCGACGGTAACGATGCGATTCGCCTGCGCTTCGCCAACGAAATCAATCAGCGCTTGGCACGCTTCACTTATCAGATTCTGGGTGAGGACCTGACGCGACCGCAGGATGATGTGGTGATTCGCATGCTGCTCGGCGCGCGCGCCGACAAGAACGCGGAACGCATCATGCAAAACGCCTACCGCCGCGTGCTCACCAGCTTCGAGAGCTTCGATACCACGGTGCTGCTAAATCCCCACTAGCAGCTAGGAACCGATGGCGCGGCGCTTGGGCTTGGTCTCCTCGGTCTCCACGGCATCTGCCTCGAACAGCGTCAGCAGCTGTTCCGCGGATTCTCGCGCAGATTGCAGCAGCTTCTTTTCATCGTCTTTCACCGACGCCTGTTTGGCCATGGTTGCTTCATCGTGCGCGCGGAATCGGCGCACCGTGTCGATTGCCTTCGACTTCGGCATTCCCAAGGATTCGAGTACTTTTTCGGACAACTCGAGACTCGATACAAAGGTCTCACGGATGATGTAGCGCACGTCAAGGTCCATCAGCCGAAATGCGTGCTGGCGATTGCGCGCCCGCGCAAATATTTTCAAATGCGGAAAATGCTTGCGGATCAATTCCGCGGTTTTCACAGACGCTTCGACATCGTCGATGGCTAGCACGAATACCGAAGCATTCTCGGCGTGCGCCGCACGCAACAGCTCCAGGCGGGAGGCGTCGCCGTAGAAGACCTGGTTGCCGAAACGGCGCAGAAAATCGACCTGGGACTGACTCGCCTCGAGCGCGGTGAATGAGATCTGTCGGGCGCGCAAGATTCGGCCGACGATCTGTCCGAAGCGGCCGAAGCCCGCAATGATAACTTTGGGATACAGCTCCTCGGGCGTGTCGAATGGACGATCGTCGGACTCCTTCTTGCTGAACGTGACGTCATGCAGCACTAGCAAGAGCGGGCTCAAGATCATGGAGCCGGTCACCACCAGCACCAGCAGCTCGGCATATTCGGCATCCATGATGCCCAGAGTGGCCGCAAGACCAAACAGCACGAAGGCGAATTCACCGCCGGACGGAAGGCTAAACGCCAGGCCGCGCGAGGCACTGGGAGACAGGCCCGAAACCCGGCCGATGGCTAGCAGTATGGCGAGCTTCAGCAGCATAAAACCCAAGATCAGCGCGATCAAAATCAGGGGTTTCTGCAGCACCAGCGACAGGTTGGCCGACATGCCGACCGTGATGAAGAACAGACCGAGCAGCAGGCCCTTGAACGGCTCGATGTCGGCCTCGAGCTCATGTCTGAATTCACTGTCTGCGAGCAATACGCCGGCCAGAAAGGAGCCCAACGACAGGGATAGGCCTACTTGGCTGACGAGCAGCGCGGTGCCGATGACGACCAGCAGGCCCGCGGCGGTGAAGGCTTCGGCGACGCCCGTGGCAGCGACGACGCGCAGCATGGGGCGCAGGACGTAACGGCCACCGATGATGACGGTAGCGAGCACGGCGACGAACTTCAGCGCCAGCCAGCCGCCAGGTCCGGTCGCTCTGGCCGCGGCGACCCCACCCAGCAAGGGCAGCAGGGCGAGGGCGGGCAAAACCGCAATGTCCTGAAACAGCAGTATGCTGAAGGCTGAACGGCCGTATTGGGAATTGAGCTGGCCGCGTTCCGCCAAGAGCTGCAGCACCAACGCGGTGGAGGACATGGACAGGGCAAGGCCGATGACTAGTGCGGACTGCCAGGGCTGGCTGAAGGCGAAGTAGGCGACCGAGCCGAGCGCCAAAGTGGTCACCAGTACCTGGGCAGACCCCAAGCCGAAAATAGGTTTGCGCATCACCCACAGGCGGGAGGGTTGCAATTCGAGGCCGATGACGAACATCAGGAGTACGATGCCGAACTCACCGAGATGCTGGGTAGTGTCGATTTTGCTGATCAGCCCCAGGCCGCCGGGGCCGATGATGATGCCGGCGGCCAGGTAGCCGAGCACTGAGCCCAACTTGAAGTATCGGAATATCGGGATTGCGATGACCGCCGCTGCGAGAAATATAGCGATCTGCGCCAACAAGCTCATATAAAATTTCTCCCTGTATCGCCCAGAGCCTAGCAAATGTACCGCCAAAACATTCAATTTCCGGTGAAGGACGCGGCGCTGCGCGAGGATGTGCACGCGCTCGGCGACTTGATCGGCGAGACGCTGCGCGACCAAGGCGGCGAGGAGTTCTTTCAGGTGGTGGAAGGCGACCGGATCGCGGCGATTCGCAGGCGTGAAGGCGATGCCGCGGACGGCAAGGAATTGCAGGAACGCACCGCTGGGCGATCGCCGTCGGCAGCCACCGACCTTACCCGTGCGTTTTCGATCTGGTTCCAGGCGGTGAACACGGCCGAGAAAGCGCATAGAGTTCGACGTCGCCGCCAATACCTCAATGACTCCAGCATGTCGCAGCCCGGCGGTATCGCGGATTGCATTACACGCCTGCACGGCGACGGTGTGACGCTCGCCGAGGCGCTGGAGTTGATTGCCTGCATGAGCATCGAGCCGGTGTTCACGGGACATCCCACCGAATCGACGCGCCGTACCATCCTGCGCAAGCAGCAGCATATCGCGCATGACTTGCTCGACCGTCAGAACCCGGCCTCGACGCGCGCCGAATTGGATACGCTGTGGGCACGCGTGCGCCTGCAGATCACCAGCATCTGGCAGACCGAAGAGCATCCCCGCGAGGGTTTGACCGTGGTCGACGAGCGCGAGCACGTGCTGTTTTATTTGATCGACATCCTGTACCGCGTGGTGCCTCTGTTCTACGAAGAGATCGAGGCGGCACTGGCCAAGGCCTACTCGGTGCCGGCGGAATCCATCGATGTGCCGAGCATCCTGCATTTCGGGTCTTGGGTGGGCGGCGACATGGACGGCAACCCCGACGTGCACGGCAAGACCATTCGCGAGACCCTGCACCGGCATCAGCAACTCATCATATCGACGTATTTTGCCGAATCCGGCCAGCTGGCCGAGACATTGAGTCAGAGCGCGAGTCGCGTCGCCGTCAGCGGTGCGCTCGCCGCGCGCATCAATTCCTACAGCGCCATATTGCCGGGTGCTCAGGCGCTGGCGCCGGCACGCCACGACCGCATGCCATACCGGATGTTCTTCGGGCAAATCGGCGAACGGCTCAAGGCCACCTACGAGGGGCGGCCCAACGCCTACCAGAGTCCCGACGAATTGCTGTCCGATGTGGCGTTGGCCGCCGACAGCCTGACCATGAACCGCGGACGCCACGCGGGATATTTTCTGGTGCGCCGCTTCATGCGCCGCGTGCGCACCTTTGGTTTCCATCTGGCGACGCTCGATGTCACGCAGCACGCGCATCTGCATGACCAAGTCATTGCGCAGGGATTGGCAGTGGCCGACTGGGCGTCACTGCAGCCCGCCGAGCGGCTGCGGCAATTGCGCGATTTGCTGGCTCGCGATCAAGGGCCGACGTCGGACTTCGATGCCGTGGGACGGCGCAGCCTGTGGGTGTTTCAAGCCATCGCACAGGCGCGCCATAAATATGGCGGCCGTGCCATCGGGCAGTACGTCGTCAGCGGCGCCCGCGGGCCGGAGGACGTTTTGGCCGTGCTGTTGCTCGCGCGCTGGGCTGATATCACGGATAAACGCAGCGGTGAAGCGCCTCTCGATGTGGCGCCGTTATTAGAGTGCATCGATTCCTTGGAGCGGGCAGGCGAGGTGCTGCGGGGTCTCGCCGGCGAGTCGGCGTATCGGCGGCATTTGGCTGCGCGCGGCAATCGGCAAATGGTGATGCTCGGCTATTCCGACACCAATAAAGAGGGCGGGATAGCCGGTTCGCGCTGGGCCCTGCAAGTGGCGCAGGTACGGCTGTTGGAGGCGGCCCGCGAGACGGACATCAAGGTGCTGATTTTTCACGGCCGCGGCGGCACCCCCGCGCGCGGCGGTGGGCGCACTGAAAGCTTGGTAGAGGGCGCGCCCAATGGCGCCATTCGCGGCTTTCTACGCTTGACCGAACAGGGCGAAGTGGTCAATCAAAGTTACGGTTTGCGGCCGATCGCAATGCGCACTCTGGAGCGTACATTCGCCTCCGTGGCGCTGGCGACGGCGCACGCGGAGCAACGCCCGCCCATATCCCCGCAACATCTGGCGACAATGGAAACAATCGCGGCGCGCAGCCTCGCCGTATATCGCGAACTGGTGTTCGGCAGCGCCGAGTTCTGCGAATATCTTCGCGCTGCGACGCCGCTCGATGTAATCGAGCGCATGCACATCGGATCGCGCCCGGCGGCACGCGCCGGCGGCAACGGCATTCATGCGCTGCGCGCTATTCCGTGGGTATTCGCGTGGACGCAGAGCCGCCACATGCTGCCCGGGTGGTTCGGCTTCGGCAGCGGCCTGACCGCCGCGCTCGAGCAGCACGGCGAGGAGGCGGTAGCGCAAATGCTGGTGCGCTGGCCGTTCTTCGAGCACTTACTCGACGATGTCGAAGCCATGCTGGCGCGCACCGACCTGGATATCGCCGGACACTACGACGCGCTCGCCGGCGATGCGCTGCGCGCGCCGGCCGAATCGATTCGCAGGGAATATGCACTGACGGTGACGCATGTGCTGCGCTTGCGCGGCTGCGCGCGGCTGCTCGACAGCGATCCTACCCTGCAGCGCTCGATCAAGCTGCGCAATCCCTACATCGATCCCATGCACCTGATGCAGGTGGATCTGCTGCGGCGCTGGCGCGCGACGGGGCGGGAGGATGCGGCCTTGTTCGGCGCCTTGCGCGCCACCATCAACGGCATCGCACAAGGATTGCAGGCGACCGGCTAGGGCCAACGGTTAGCGACCGACGCGCTCGCGACCGTGACGCTTTTCACTCAGCACTCCGGGACGTTGACGGCAAGGCCGCCCTGCGAGGTTTCCTTGTAAATTGTCGACATGTCGAGCCCGGTCTGGCGCATGGTGCTGATCACCTGATCAAGCGATACCTTGTGCGAACCGTCGCCGCGCATGGCGAGCCGCGCCGCGTTGATGGCTTTCACCGAGCCCATGGCATTGCGTTCGATGCAGGGGATTTGCACCAGCCCGGCGACGGGATCGCAGGTGAGTCCGAGATTGTGTTCCATGCCGATCTCGGCGGCATTTTCAATTTGCTCGTTGCTGCCGTTGAGCGCCGACACCAAGCCGGCGGCCGCCATGGAACAGGCAACACCCACCTCGCCCTGGCAGCCCATTTCGGCGCCGGAAATGGAGGCGTTTTGCTTATACAGCATGCCGATGGCGGCGGCGGTGAGCAGAAATCGGATGATGCCGTCATCGTCGGCGCCGGGCTCGAAGCGCCGGTAATAATGCAGCACTGCCGGAACTATGCCCGCTGCGCCATTGGTCGGCGCCGTCACTACCTGGCCTCCGGCCGCGTTTTCTTCGTTCACCGCCAGCGCGAATACGTTCACCCAATCGAGCGCGTGCATGGGGCTTTGCGGGTTGCCGCTCATGAGCTGTCGATAGAGTTTCGGCGCTCGCCGGCGCACACCCAACACTCCCGGCAACAGGCCTTGGGCATCGAAGCCGCGGCGCACGCAATCCTGCATGACCTGCCAGATGCGCAGCAGCTGTGCACGAATCTCGGCATCGCTGCGCCAGCTGCGCTCGCGGGCGAGCATCAGTTCGTGAATCTCCAGGCCCTGCGCGCGCGCCAGCTCGAGCAGCCGCGCGCCTGAGTTGAATTCATAGGGAGGCGCGGCGCGTGCTGCGCCGGCGTCGGCTTCTGCGCCTGCCCGCTGGATGAAACCGCCGCCGATGCTGTAATACTCCTCGCGCGCCAGCACATTGAGCGCTGCATCGTGCGCCGTGAAGCGCATGCCGTTGGAGTGGCCCGGCAGCACTTGATCAATGTGGAATAAAAGATTGAGCGGTTCATCAAATGGGATCTCATGCCGGCCCGCCAATCGAATGCGCCCGGCGCCGCGAATTCTCTGCAGCGTGGGTTCAACGGCCGCGGAGTCGATGGTGTCGGGGCTCATGCCCTCGAGTCCGAGCAGGACGGCGCGATCAGTGCAGTGGCCGCGGCCGGTCAATGCCAGGGAACCGTAGAGCTGTGCGGACACCTGCGCGGTGCGTTCGAGCAGGCCGCGAGTGCTGAGCAGCTCGACGAAATTACGCGCCGCATTCATCGGCCCCATGGTGTGTGAACTGGACGGGCCGATGCCGATCTTGAAAATGTCGAAGACGCTGAGACTCATGTCAGGATGATACGCCCGCGCTGCGTGCGCGCTTGTCAAAACGCGACGCCGCAGGTGGTAGAATGGCGCTAAAACAAATTAGCCAGATCCCACAACGGAGTGTTCCCATGACTCGCTACCCGCTCATTCTCGGTGCCGCGATGGCCGTCACACTGACGTTCGCGGCAAACTGCGCAGGCGCAGCGGTCATCCCCGCCAATATCGCGGCGGCGGTGGACGACAGCAACCGCCCCGAGGCCGACAAGCAACGCGATGCGGGACGCAAACCAGCGGAGATTTTGGCGTTTACCGGCGTCAAGCCCGGGGCGCAAATCGCGGAGTTGATTCCGGGAGGCGGCTACTTCACGCGCCTGTTCAGCAAGGCGGTGGGCGGTTCGGGACATGTGTATGCGCTGGTGCCGGCGCGCACCGTCGACGCGCCTGCGGATGTGCCGGATTTTGCTGCGCGCGTTAAGGCGATAGCCGCCGACCCGAATTATTCCAATATCAGCGTGGTGGTCGAGCCTTTCAGTCAGTTGGGGGTTCCGGCGCCGGTCGACCTGATGTGGACATCGCAGAACTACCATGACCTGCACAATTTCCCCGGGTTGGATGTGGGGGTGTTCAACAAAATGGTGTTCGATGACTTAAAACCCGGCGGGATTTACCTGATCCTGGACCACAGCGCCGCGGCCGGGTCGGGCGCTAGGGATACCCAGACTTTACATAGGATCGATGCCGAGAAGGTCAAGGCCGAGGTTTTGGCCGCGGGCTTCGTTTTCGAGGGCAGCAGCGATTTATTGCGCCGGCCGGGCGACAGCCGCGCGGCGAAGGTGTTCGATCCGTCGGTGCGCGGCAATACCGATCAGTTCATATTAAAATTTCGTAAGCCGGCAAGGTGAGAACCAAGTGGGCCGCCGGCTGTCAACTGAAGCAGGTCGCTGACGTTGATCAGTTGTAGGTCTAAGGATTTAAGCACATGAAATTGGCATATTTTTCACGCAAATCGGTCTGGGCGCTGCGCCTCGCCGTGCCGACCGTGGTGACGGTTATGTTGGTGGCTTGCGCGACGCCACCACCCCGTACCTATGCCGTACCCGCGCCGCCGCCACAGCGAGTTTTTGTCTATCCTGCGAACGGCCAGAGTGCGGAACAAACAGACCGCGACCGTTACGAATGTCATATTTGGGCCGTGCAGCAAACCGGCGTGGATCCCAGCCGCGCCGATGCCGGCGCCTATGAGCGTGTGGTGGTGCAGCCTGCCAATCCCCCGGGTTCGGGTACGGCGGCGGGCGCCATCGGCGGCGCCATTCTCGGTGCCATTATTGCGGGGCCGCGTAACGCGGGTGCCGGGTTGCTGATCGGCGGCGCCACCGGCGCCGTCGTGGGGTCGGCAACGGATGCGAACGCGCAGACTCAGGCCCAGCAGACCCAGCAGCGCTACAATCAAAGCGCGGCCACGGGACGTGCGCGGGCTGATTCGTATCGCCGTGCCATCAGCGCGTGCCTGCAAGGGCGGGGCTACACGATTAGCTGAGTTACCTGAATTACGGTGGTGCCCATGGGCAAGAAATTGAAAATTGCGTTGTTGTCGACGTTGCTATTGTTATGGGGTGTTGCGCTCAACACGGCTACCGCGGCCGACGAACATGATCGCGGCCGCGCTGAACCGAGACCGGCGCAACGCCCGGCGCCGGCACCGCAGCTTGAGGCAAGGCCACCGGGCCCCGCCGCGGGCCGGCCGGCGTTCGGACCGGGCCCCGCGCGCCCGTCTTACGATGGACGCGGTCAGGTTCTGGACGGCCGCTACAACCACGGCCGCTACTATCCCCCCAGAGGGGCGATCAGGCCCTCACTGCCCGACGGCTACCTTCCCTACTATCGCGGCAGAGACCGCTTCTACTTCAGCGGCGGCATCTGGTATGCGCCCCGCGGACCTCAATTCGTGGTGGTGGCGCCGCCGCCCGGCCTCGTGATCTCGGTGCTGCCGCCTTACTATTCCACGGTGTGGCTCGGCGGGGTGCCTTACTACTACGCCGACAATGTCTATTACACGTGGCAGCCGGATCAGAACGGCTACGCCGTCGTCGACCCACCCGATAATGCCGATGCGCCCTCGCCCCCGCCCGAGAGCGCACCGAGTACACAGGAAGATTTGATGATTTATCCTAAGAACGGGCAGAGCAAGGAACAGCAGGCCGCCGATCAGTACGAGTGCAACAATTGGGCGAAGGGCCAGACCGGCTTCGATCCGACACAGCCGGGCGGCGGCGTTTCCGGCAATCCCGATACGGCGCGCAGCGGCTACAACCGCGCCATGTCCGCCTGCTTGCAGGGTCGGGGTTACCAGGTCAATTAGGGTGTGCCATGGACACCGTGAGCGGAATCCTACGCGTAGCGCTGTCCACCGCCGACAGTAAGGCGCCGCCGCAGCAGGCATCATCGTAAGCAATTTAGTGTTTCGCTGCAGCGCGGAGGTTAATCGTGATGCTCACCACCGATCCAAGCTCCGTCGTCCCGAAAAGAGATTTACATGTGGGTGGCTTGGGCGCAAATGTGTCGGGTGCGCTGGCGGCCGTAGCAGATCCCATGGGCGATGGCCTTGAGCTGTGGGTCAAACGGGTACGCCACACGGTGCGCGACGCGGACGACTTCGTTCACGACAATCCCTATGCCGCGCTGGCCGTTGTAGGCCTACTCGGTTTGGCGGCAGGCTACTTGCTGTCGCGGCGCTGATATGGGCGATCTTCTCGGCGGGAAGCGCAGATTTTCAAATTTTCGACAATGGCGCGAATTTGTGGCGGCGGTGCACGCGACCCCGGCGTTCGCGGGATACGCCGCGGCGCCAACGGATCGCTCATCGAATTGGCTGCGCGCGCTCGATGGCGGACAGCGGTTCTGCGCAGAGCGGCCGCAGGCTTAGCTGACGCGCTCGGCGTTCGCGTAGATGTTGCAGTGGGCGTCGCGCAGAAATCCCACCAATGTCAGGCCGGAAGTAACGGCAAGATTCACTGCCAGACTTGAGGGCGCGCCGATGGCGGCAAGCACGCTTACGCCGGCCCGAATCGCCTTTTGTACGAGCTCGAAACTAGCGCGGCCGCTCAATATCACGACGCGATTAGTGAGCGGCAAATCTCCCGACATCAGGCTCGTGCCCACCAATTTGTCGAAGGCATTGTGGCGGCCCACGTCCTCTGCCACGGCGAGCAAATTGCCCGAAAAATCGAACAGTGCGGACGCGTGAATCCCGCCGGTATCCCCGAACTTCGATTGCGCCGCGCGCATGCGGTCAGGCAGGCGCAGCAGCATAGAAAACGCCACTTGACCGCTGCCAGCAAGGTGCGTCGCAGCGGCTCGTGCAATGGCGGCATCAAGTCCCGTCGTGCCGCATACACCGCAGCTTGATCCGGCTGAAAAAAGCCGCGACGGTGTATTGGGCACGATTTGCACCGACGGCTGCAGCCGGACATTGACCACATTCGGCCGACGGGTGCTCGATTCAATGGCGACAATGTCCGTGGATTGATCGACGATTCCTTCGCCGTACAAAAGTCCGGCCGCCAGGCTTTCATCTTCACCCGGCGTGCGCATGGTAGTGCCGAAGGACAGCGGCTCCAGACCCAGTGCCGGATGGTGCAGCAGGAACTCGAGCGGCGCCTCGACCGCCACTCGATCGTCCTTGGGCACCCGGCCATCGAGACTCACGCGCAGGATGCGTACGTTCAAAGTCCCGCTCGGTGCCGCAGGCGCAGCGCCCGGCAATAGCTTGTCAACCGTACTCATGGGAGCGCCCACCTTTTGCTCAAATTGGCGGCCAATGATACCGTTCCTGGGTATTGAGCGGCGCCATCTACAGGGGATCTTTATGTCGAAATCAGCCGAACTAAAAGCTCGCAAAGCAGCGGCCGTGCCTGGCGGCGTCGGCAGCCGGGGTATTTATGTGGTCAAGGCGGAGAACTCTGAACTCTGGGACGCGGACGGCCGGCGTTTCATCGATTTTGCGGCCGGCATCGCCGTGCTCAACACCGGCCACCGCCACCCCAAAGTCATGGAGGCCGTGGCGATGCAAGCGCAGGCGTTTACCCACACCTGCTTCCACGTATCGCCCTACGAATCCTACGTGCGGCTCGCCGAGCGGCTGAACGCGCTGGCACCCGGGGAGTTCGCTAAAAAGACCCTGTTCCTGAACTCAGGGGCGGAGGCGGTTGAGAACGCCGTTAAGATTGCGCGTTACTCGACCAAGCGCTCCGCAGTGATCGCATTTTCCGGCGGCTTTCACGGCCGCACGCTGATGACCATGGCGCTGACTGGCAAGGTCATGCCGTACAAGCGCGGCTTCGGTCCATTTCCCGCAGAGGTCTATCACGCTGAATTTCCGCATCCCTACCACGGCATTACCACGGAGCAGGCGCTCGCCGATCTGGACCGGTTGTTTCATGGCGACGTCGATCCCAAATCGGTAGCAGCCATCATCATTGAGCCGGTGCAGGGCGAGGGCGGATTCAATGTGGCACCCGTGGACTTTCTGCGCGCCCTTCGGCGGTTGTGCGATGAACATGGCATCGTGATGATTGCCGATGAGGTGCAAGGCGGTATGGCGCGCACCGGCAAGATGTTTTCGATCGAACACGCGGGAGTGGTGCCGGACCTCATGACTTTGGCTAAGGGATTGGGCGGCGGATTCCCGTTGTCGGCGGTCACCGGCCGCGCCACCATCATGGATGCGGCACATGCCGGCGGGCTCGGCGGCACGTACGGTGGGAATCCCATCAGCATTGCGGCGGCACATGCGGTGCTGGATGTGATTGAGAGCGAGGGACTATGCGCTCGCGCGGCGGCGGTGGGCGACAAAATGCGCACGCGGCTGCAATTGCTTGCCAAGGAACTGCCCTGCATCGGCGACGTGCGTGGGCTCGGCGCGATGATCGCCTTCGAACTGGTCAAGGATCCGAAGACACGCGAGCCGGATGCGGAGCTTACCGCTGCCATACTGGCTCACGCCGAAGCACGCGGGCTCATCCTGCTGTCATGCGGTACGTCGGCCAACGTGGTGCGCTTGTTGTCGCCGCTGACCATCCCCGACGCGGTGCTCAGCGAAGGTTTGGATATCCTGGCCGCGGCGCTGCGCGAGGCGTACGGTCAGGAGTCGAAGCGGGCGGTGGCTTGAGGCGTAGCTAGGGCGGCCCACTTAGTTTCTATAGGTGAACGTTACGCCGATGGTGCGCGGACGGAACGTGTAATTGTTCTGCTGCACCGAAGAGGGCAGCGACTGATCGATGTTCGGGTTAAAGGCGTCCACCTGCACCTGGGCATAGTTGGTGGTGGTGCGCGAGTCGAACAGGTTGTCGCAGAAGGCTGCGATCTGCAGCTTGCCCTGCGTGACGCCGGCGCGTACTGAGGCAAAGGTGGTCGACGACAGCGTGAAGGCGTTCGGGTTGTATTGCACTGAACTCGGATCTTGCACGGGCGCGAGCCAGGGATTGCGGCTGGTGTATTCCCAGTCGAAGCGTACGAAGGCATCGCGTCCCAACGCCTTGAAGCCGTACTGCGGGCCGATGGCCACGGTCCACGGCGGATTCGTGCCGGGGGAATAGTTGATGGCCGCTTCTCCGGAGATTGCATCGCCCGCTATGGCCAGATTTCCCTTGGAAGTCTTGGTGAAGCGCGCGCTGGTGTAGCCGACCGAGGCATCGAGCGAGAAGCCGTTGCCCAGGGCGAGTTCCGCCTGGATGTCGCCGCCCTTGGCCACCGCGGTGCCCAAGTTGTCGGTGAATTGCAGACCGCAGCTGCCAACATAAACATTCTGTTGAATGTCGTTCCACTTGATGTAGTAGAGGCTGGTGGCGATGCGCAGCCGGTCGGCGAAGGTGTTCTTGGAGCCGATCTCGAAGCTCTTGGTGTTGTCGGACTTGTAACTGCCCGGGGATTGACCGCTGGCATAACCGTCGCCTATCAGGCCCGGCGTGCAGACATTCGGCGTGCCGTCGGCCAGGTAGCCGCCGGGCAGCGGCGGATTGACGCCACCGGGACGGAAGCCCTTCGCGTAGGTGGTATAGAACAGATTGTCCGGGTTCATTTGGAACGACAGGCTCAGCTTGGGGGTGAATGCGTTCTCTTTATAGGAACCGCTGAAATAATTGGGACCAAAGTTCTCGATGCCGTCGGCATAGTGCGCGAGGTTGAAAGACATTTTCGCGTAGCGGCCGCCGGCGGTGAGCTTGAGCCGATCCGTGATGCTGTACGTCACCTCGCCGAAGCCTGCGAGCTGGCGATCGAAGCTGCGGTTATTGTTGTAGTAGATCTCGCATTGCGGAAAGTTCTGCGGCGGACCCACGCCATTGCAGGAATAGAAGGGGCCGAATATAGCGGTGGAGTCCAGGCCGTACAGTGCGGTAAGAAACTGATTGATCTGCGTATCGCGCAATTCCTCGACGCTGGACTCTTTCGCCAGGCTCCAGAACGCACCCACGGTCCACTTCCAGGCGCTGCTCGGATCATCCGACTGTAGACGAAATTCCTGGGTAAAGGTTTTCTGCGTATTGGTCACGGTGTTGGGGGTTGAATAGCCGGCAAACCCCGCCGGCAGATGCACGCCGTGCGCATCCAGTAACGGGTACCAGGAGCAGGGGGGATTAGGCGCAGTAGAGGCGCTGCCGCAGGGCAGGCCAATGCCATTGCCATTCGCGTCATAGCCGCCGTAAGCCGCCGTGGGCCAGCCGATCGACTGGAAGTACGCCAGATCGTAGGAGGTGCCCTGATAGGCCGTTTGTTCGTGCCGATCGTAATACGAGGTGTTGGAAATGAACTGCATCTTGCCGAGCGAAGCCTCGATCTTGAGTGCAGGCAGGTAGTAGCGGTCGGGATCGGGTAGCCGCTCCGGCGTCGCATTGTAGAAATTTCCGCTGCCGACATCGGTATAGGCCGGCCAGTATGTCGCCAGGTCGTGCTTGCGGGAATTCTGATAAGTGAGGCTGGGTGAGATCTTCAGCCCATCGACGGGTTGAATCAAGAATGCCAGCCGCGCCGCCACGGTATTGGCTCGGTTGGAATCCTTATCCACCACCTTGCGCGACGTGGGGTCGATGCGATCTATCCAGCCGCCATCGTAGCGGTACCAGACGCTGGCACGGAAGCCGAAGATGCCGTCGATGATAGGTCCGCCATGAGCGACGCCGGCTTCGTAACTGGGCTCGCCACCCCGGGTAAATGAAACCTCGCTCTTGGCGTAGGTGGACTCCGTGATGACGCTGGGCTGGTTCATGATGTAGCGCACCGTACCGCCCTCGGAACCTGCGCCGAACAGGGTGCCTTGCGGGCCGCGCAAGACCTCGACGCGGTCCAAGTCGAAGGTCTTGGGCAAAGTGTCATCGGGATTGAATCCCAGCGCCCGCATTTGAATCGGCGAGTCATCGATGTAGATGCCGGTGGTGCCAGCGCCGCCGGATGAGGAAATGCCGCGGATGGAGATGGCGTTGGTGCCCGTATTGTCGATGGACACTCCGGGCGTGAAGCGCACGATGTCCTGGAAATCCTTGATACCCTTCTGATCGATCATTTCCTGGTTAAAGGCGGTGACGCTCACCGGCACGCGGCTAATGCTCTCCTCGCGGCGGGTGGCGGTAACGACGATTTCCTCGAGCGCGCCGGCGCCGGTGGCGGCCGGTTCGACGGTGGCTGCGTCGTTGCCCAGCGCCCCCGTTGCGGCACTGGCCACTGCACTGACTATAAGAGTGCGTAAAAACAACACTGGCCAGGAAATCCGCCGATTGAAGCGCTTGGAAGCAGTGGCGAGCATGACAACCCCGTGATTAGTTATATGGCCAGATAACTTTGGGGACAGTAGCACCGCGCAAAAAGCGGCGCAACCGCCGATGGGTTCGTTTGCTGAGGCTCAGGTAGCATGTGTAATGACGCTGCAACTTGAGAATCCTGACTTAAGCGGCGATCCGCTCGCTTGCTGGGTGGTGAAGGACGAAGCCGTGGCGGTGGAATTCGCTGTCGCCACTGGCCTGCTCGCCACCGTCGTCGGGCCGAATCGCTACGCCGCGGGCGATGCTTTGCTAATGGGTTCGACGGGCGATCGATGGTGCGTGTCGCGCGACAGATTCGATGCCAAATACCGGCCTGAGGCCGGGACTGCGGGGGGCAGGGCGGGCATCTACCGCAATATCCCGGTTCCCATTCGTGCGAAAAAAATGACCGGACCCTTTACCGTTGCGCGTTCGGCGGGCGGCGATGTATTGCGCGGCGCGGCGGGCGATTGGCTGCTGCAATACGCGCCTGGAGATCATGGCATAATCGCGGCCGCACGCTTCGACAGTGTGTACCGGGTAATGAGTGACGGCGACCACCCAGGTCGCTCGCTTTGAAGCTCGTTGCCGTCCGTGTCACGCGAGTGGACACGGACGGCAGGCCGATAGAGGTTTAGTTGCGGTAGGTGAAGGACAGCCCGACCGTGCGCGGGCGGAAAGTGTACTGGCGCTGCAAGCGGCTCTCACCGTCGCCCGGATCGATGGTGAAATTGTAGTTCGTGACCGTGTGCGTATCAGCGAGATTGTCGACGAAAGCCGCCACCTGCCAGCCGCCGAAAGTCATGCCGGCGCGTGCCGACACGAAGTTGGTCGAGGGCAGCGTATAGTTTGCCGAGTCATATTGCTGAGTGTTGGGAACCGCCGGCGTTCCATCTTGACTAGGCGACAGCCATTTGGCTCGCGCTTCGTATTCGTCGTCGACGCGGACGAAGGACTCATGCTCAGACAGCGTGAATTTGTACTCCAAGCCGATCGTGGCGGTGAACGGCGAGCCGGGCTGTCCGCTCTGGCCGCTGATGGCATTCCCCTTGGCTACGACGGGAGGATTTTCGCTGGGAACCAAGCGCGAGTCCTGCGTGTAGCGCGCATCGGTGTAACCGGTCGCGAGTTCCACCGTGAACGAATCAGTCAAGGCGACTTCCGCCTGCAGGTCAAAGCCCTTCGCAGCGGCCGTACCTAAGTTCGAGATGAACGAGATTTGGCACACCGGCGGCACCACGGTTTGTTGGATGTTGTTCCAACGGATGTAGTAAACGCTGCTGGAGATTTTTACGCGATTGTTGAAATTGTTCTTGGCACCGACCTCGAAGCTATTGACGGTATCGGAATTGAAAGTCAACGGGGCGCCCGATACTCCAAAACTCTGAAAGTCTTGGGCGCAGGCGGCGTATGGCACGGGATTGTTGCCGCCGCCCGGGCGAAAGCCCTTGGCGTACGTGAAATAATAGAGGTTTCGCGGATCCGCTTGGTAGGAGAAGCTCACCTTTGGCGTGAATGAATTCTCGTTCTTGACCGCGCCGACTTCGGCGGGCGCATTGAACAATTGCGGACCGCCAGTGAATGATGTGAACGAATACTTGGATTTTGAATATCGCGCGCCCAAGGTCAGTTTCAGTTCATCCGTGAAGCTGTAGGTTCCTTCGCCGAATAAGGCGAATTGTTGATCCTTGGCATTCGTGAGCAAAAAATACGAATCATTGGGATAGCGTGAATCGTACGGTACCGGGTTGCCATTCGCATCGACAAAGATGTCCGTGTAAGGCACGCCGGCCGCCGCCTGGGTTAGCTCATTCAACAACGGATCGTGGATCTGCTCCAGGTAGCGTTGCCGACTGACGCTAAAAAACACACCGGTGGTCCAGATCAGCCGCGAGGACGGATCGTTCGATTGCAGGCGGAGTTCCTGGGTGATGTTCTGCTGGCCGTTATCGACCGAGGCGGGTGAGCGATAATTCGTGGCTCCGGCCGGCAGGTGTATGCCGTTTCCGTCGAGCAGCAGGGGCTGCGACAGGCCGCCGCCGCTTCCCAGATAGAATTGGTAGAAGCCGAGGTTGTAGAGGGTGCCGTCGTAGCCGGTTTCTTCCTTGCGATGGTAGTACGAAGTATTCGAGATGAGCTTCGCCGCGCCCAAATCGCCTTCGACCTTCAGCGACATCAAATAGAATCGATCCGGGTCTGAGCGCTGCGTGGGATCGGCGTTGACGAAGCGGTTGTTGCCGGGTTTCGAATACAGCGGCCAGTAGCTCTCGACGTCGTTGCGATAGCGATCCTGGTAGTAGTAGCTCGGCGTCACGGTAATTTTGTCCGTAGGCGCCCACACCGCGGCCAACCGCACCAGCATGGTCTCATCGAAGTTCGCGTTCTTTTGCTCGCTGCCGAGCGTCACCGGGTTGATGCGATCGATGTAGCCGCCGTCGCGCCGGTACCAAACGCTGGCCCGCACACCCAAGGTGCCGTCGATAATGGGCATCCCGCCGGCAACACCGGCCTCGTAGCTGGGGTCCCCGCCCTGGGTGAATGACACTTCTGAACGGCTGTATATGCTGCTCTTGGTGAGGCTGGGCTGCGTGGTGATGTAGCGCACGGTGCCGCCCTCGGAGCCGGCGCCGAACAGCGTGCCTTGCGGGCCGCGCAGCACTTCGATGCGCTCCACGTCGAAGGACTTCGGTAAGGCGTCGTCGGGATTGAAGGCCAGCGCCCGCATTTGGATGGGTGTGTCATCGATGTAGATGCCGGTGGTGCCTGCGCCGCCGCTCGAGGCGATGCCGCGAATCGAGATATTATTGGTGCCCGAATTGTCGATATTCACACCGGGAGTGAATTTCGCCACATCCTGGAAGTCCTTGATGCCGCGTATATCCAGGGCTTCCTGGGTCAGGGCAGTGACACTGATGGGAACCTTGCTGAGACTCTCCTCGTGGCGAGTCGCCGTCACCACGATTTCCGTCAATGGACCTGTGGTCTCGTCCACGGCGCCCGCCTCGGCGGCGCGCAGCACAGTCGGTGACCAGGCGAGGACGGCGACGTACAACGCCCCCGCGCTTGCCAAGCGAGCGTGGCTGATCTGCAACTCGTGATTTTTACCGCGTCCCAGCATGATGCATCCCCATTTCTTGTTTGAACGAAGCACGCTCGTTCAGCGCACCAAATCCCCGTGAGGAGGCACCATAGCGAGCCTTCGGCCGAAAGGCAATTCGGCCGTTGGCGTCACACAACGGGCGGCCTTATGGGATCATTGGGTCATGAGCACAAATGCCGAACGTTCCCGCGCCAAGAACTTAAATCCACTGCGCTCGCTGCTGCCCTTTCTACGGCCTTATCGGGGCATGTTGCTGGGGGCTCTGGCCGCCTTGCTGGTGGCGTCGGTCGCCATGTTGGCATTGCCATTGGCACTGCGCGAACTAATCGATTATGTGATTGCCGCCAAGAACTCCAGCGCGCTCAACCGCTATCTCATCGGGTTTCTGACGGCGTCCGTCATATTCGGAGTATTTGCCGCGCTGCGTTTTTACATGGTGACCTGGCTGGGGGAACGGGTGGTGGCGGACCTGCGTGCTGCGGTATACCGGCGGGTGGTACGCATGGATCCCATGTTCTACGAGACCACGCGAGTGGGTGAAGTCTTGTCGCGGTTGACCACCGATACCACCCTGGTGCAAGCCATCTCCGGCGTCAATTTGTCCATCATATTGCGCTCGACTTTGAGCTTGGTCGGCGGCCTTGTCATGCTGGGCCTCACGAACGCCAGGCTCATGGGCATCATGCTGGTGCTGATTCCGGTGGTGGTCGTGCCTCTCATAGTCATCGGCCGGCGGGTGCGCAGTTTGTCGCGAGCTTCTCAGGATCGTATCGCCGATACCAGCGGGCTTGCCGGGGAGACATTGAATGCCATCCAGACCGTGCAGGCCTTCACCATGGAGGACCTGCAGAGCGAGCGTTACCGGCAGGCGGTGGAAGACAGCTTCGTCACGGCGATACGCCGCACGCGCGTGCGCGCCTCGCTCACGGCATTTGGCATCATGCTGGTATTCGCGGGCATCACACTGGTCCTATGGCTGGGGGTGCGCCAGGTATTCGCCGGCACCATGACTGGCGGCCAGCTGTTTCAATTTCTGCTGTACGCCGGCTTCGTGGGCAGTTCCGCCGCCGCGCTCACCGAAATGTGGGGCGAGATGCAGCGCGCCGCCGGTGCCATGGAGCGCCTGAGCGAGTTGCTGCAGGCGCGGCCGGTCATCAGCGCGCCGCCGCACCCTATCGATCTTCCAGCGCGGGTTGCCGGAGAAATTCGCTTTGACAATGTCACGTTTCACTATCCCTCGCGTCCCGATAGCGCGGCGCTCGCCAATTTCAGCCTGGTAGTGGCGCCGGGCGAGACGATTGCCTTCGTGGGCCCGTCGGGTGCCGGCAAGAGCACCACGTTCCAGCTGCTGTTGCGGTTCTACGATCCGGATTCGGGACGAGTGCTGATTGACGATAAGCGGCTCGCGGATCTGCGGCCGGAAGACATCCGTGCGCAGATCGGGCTGGTGCCGCAAGAAACAGTGCTGTTCGGCGCCAGCGCGCGCGAGAATATTCGCTATGGGCGCCCGACGGCGAGCGATGCAGAAATCGAGGCCGCCGCAGTGGCCGCGGCCGCCGATGAGTTCCTGCGCAAGTTGCCGCAGGGCTATGACACCTTCCTAGGCGAACGTGGCACGCGGCTTTCCGGCGGTCAGCGGCAGCGCATCGCGTTGGCGCGGGCCATACTCAAGGATCCGCCCATACTGTTGCTCGACGAAGCCACCAGCTCATTGGACGCGGAATCCGAGCGCCTGGTGCAGGAGGCGCTCGAAAGACTCATGCAGGGACGCACCACCATCATCATCGCCCATAGGCTTGCGACCGTGCTGAAGGCGGACCGTATCGTGGTGATGGACCACGGACACAAGATGTCCGTCGGCACTCATGCAGAACTGTTGCTTCACAGTCCGCTGTATGCGCGGCTCGCTTCCCTGCAGTTTGCGGCCGTGGGCAGCGAAGTGGTCGACGCAGCTACTTGAGCAGGCCTTCCTCCCGCAGCGCGTCTTGCACTTTGGGACGCTGTGCGATGCGCCCGTGATAGGCGCTGAGCGCCGGCCATTTGCCGAGGTCGATTCCCACGTGCGCAGTCCAACTTAAGACCGTGAACAGGTAGGCATCCGCCACCGTGAAAGTGCTTCCCATCAAATAGTTCTTGTTGCCGAGGAAGCCCGTGAGCCATTCGAATCTCTTGTCGAGGGCGGCCTTCGCAGCGGATTTCATTTCCGCCGAGGACGCCGGATTGAACAGCGGAGTGAAGCCCTTGTGCACCTCTGAGGTGATGTAATTGAGGATTTCCATGAGCTGGTAACGCTCGAAAGTTCCGGCGCGCGGCGCCAGCCCGGAGTCGGGCTTCAGATCCGCGAGATACTGGACGATGGCCGGTCCTTCGGTCAGCACCTTGCCATCATCGAGCTGCAACGTGGGCACCGCGCCCTTGTTATTAACAGTCAGATAGTCCGCGCCCTTGTCGGTTTTCTTCGATCCCATATCGACCTTTTCCAAGGTATACGGCAAGCCAGCCTCGAGCAGAACGATGTGCGGGGAGAGCGAGCAGGCGCCTTTGGCGTAGTAGAGCTTCATTTCGATGTCCTTTGCGGTCGTCGGGGTTGCGGATCGGAGTGGGGATTGTACCGGAGGGATCTAGCGAACGCTCAGGCGCCGCGCGCCCAAATATCCTCGGGCATAGGGCGGTGCGTCCAGGGAATCAATGCGCACCTGGCTGCCTTTGGACGGTGCGTGCACGAAGCGCTCCTCGCCAATGGCGATACCGACATGCAATTCCTTGTGTGCGAGATGCATGAATACGAGATCGCCCGGGCGCAGTTCGCCGCGCGCAACCGGCGTTCCCGTGCCGAACTGCTGCTGGGCGGTTCGCGGCACACGAATGCCGGCGCCGGACGCGGCATAGGCCACCAGCCCGCTGCAGTCGAAGCCGCCCGGAGCGGCGCCGCCGTAACGATATGGTTGTCCGCGCATGGACAGGGCGAGATCGGCCATAAGCGCCGTCGGGCCCGAAGGCGGGTGTGAAGCGCCCGGCGATTGTGACAAGTCGGGCCGGGATGGCGAAGAGCCGTTTGGGTTGATGCTGTGGAGCGCGGTACTCGCACAGGCACTGAGAACGCCCGACAAGACGGCCACTCCCGAGGCTCTGATCCAGGGCGCCGCCGTCACGAGCGATTCGATGACACCGCCAGCGTGGCCAATGCCGCGCCGACGATGCCGGCATCCGAACGCATGCTTCCCACGCACAACCGCGCCTCGCAGTGTAGTTTGTGCAGAAATTTTTCCGGCTCCTCGGTGATGCCGCCGCACAGGACAATAAGATCGGGCCACAGCAGTGCGTGCATTTCCTTCAATACCAAATTCAACTCGTCAGACCATCCCCCCCAGGAGAGGTTCTGCTCCACTTTGGCGCGCCCCGATGCCCGGTGTTCGGCTTCGCGGCCCGCCACTTGAAGATGACCGAATTCCGTGTTCGGTACCAGCCGGCCGTCGACGAACAAGGCGCTGCCTATGCCGGTGCCCAGGGTCAGCAGCAGCACCGTGCCTTGCACGGCGCGTGCAGCCCCATAGCGCAGCTCAGCGAGGCCCGCAGCGTCGGCGTCGTTGATGGCTGTCACCGGCCGCTGCAATTGCTCGCCGGTCATTGCCGCGAGCGATTTGCCGATCCACGCCTTGTTGAGATTTGCCGCCGTGCGCACGATTCCGTCACGAATCACACTGGGAAAAGCCAGACCCACCGGGTAGTTACCCGGCACTTTCGACGCTACGGTCTGAAGGGCGGACAGCAGACTTTCGGTGGATCCTTGAGCGGGAGTCGGAGTGCTGAAGCGCTCGCCGGCGAATGCACCGGTGTTCAAGTCGATCAGCGCGCACTTGATGGATGAACCGCCGACGTCGATGCCGACGGCCAGGTGTGAAGTAGTCAAGTTAATTCCCGCATTGTGAGGTTCGACCGCCGCCGCAGATTTTCGACCCTATAATACCCGCTAATATGAACTCCATAGATACTCAGTTTGTTACCCGCCGAAACGTCGCATTGCAGCCCGGCACCTTGCAAGCGGCTCTGTTGGACCGTCTGACCCGAACGCTCGGCAAGAATCCGGAAGGGGCGACGGCGCGGGATATTTACGATGCATTATCGCTGGCGGTGCGCGAGGAGTTGACGCTGCGCTGGCTCGCTACACAGCGCCGCGTGGCGAACGCCCATGTGAAGCGGGTGTGCTACTTCTCGGTCGAATATCTGCCGGGGCGGTCTTTATTAAATGCGCTATCGAGCCTCGAGGGCGGTTTGCTGCAGGAAGCCCGGACCGCGCTGCGCAATCTAGGGCATGACCTGGATGACATCGCGGCGCAGGAGGTCGACCCCGGTCTTGGCAACGGCGGCCTCGGGCGGCTCGCGGCATGTTTTCTGGATTCATTGGCCACCTTGCAATACCCCGCCGTGGGCTACGGCATTCGCTACGACTACGGCATCTTTACGCAGGTCATCGGCGCCGACGGCGGCCAGCGCGAAGTCGCCAGCAGCTGGCTGCGCCTGCGCAACGTGTGGGAGACGCCGCGCGGCAATGTGCGCTACACGGTGCGATTCGGCGGCCGAGTCGAGGCCTGTGCGGCGGCGACCGAAACCGAGGCGCAGCGCTGGGTCGACACCAGCGACATCTACGCCATTGGCTTCGATCAACTGATCCCCGGCAACCGCGGGCCGACCGTCAATCACCTGCGGCTCTGGTCCGGCCGGGCGATCACCCCGTTTCACATCGATGCCTTCAATGCCGGAGATTATCCGGCCGCCGTGCAGGAGCAGGTGGAGGCAAAGAACCTGTCGCGGGTGCTGTACCCGGACGATTCCACTTCTCAAGGCAAGGAGCTGCGCCTCAAGCAGCAGTATTTTTTCGTCAGCGCCAGCTTGCAGGATATCCTGGCGACGCATTTGAGTGAGGGCCGCTCGCTCGCATCAATTCCCGCGTCGATCGCCATTCAATTGAACGATACGCATCCGACGGTGGCCATACCGGAACTGATGCGATTGCTGATCGATGAGCATGGTCTGTCGTGGTCTGAAAGCTGGAAAATCAGCACCGGCGTTTTCTCCTATACCAACCACACGCTATTGCCCGAGGCGTTGGAGACCTGGCCGGTGGCCATGTTCGAGCACTTGCTGCCGCGGCACCTGCAAATTATTTACTTGATCAACCGCGATTTCCTGGATGCGGTGCGGCTGCGCTATCCCGGCGACAATGACCGCCAGCGGCAGCTATCCATCATCGACGACGCAGCCGATCGGCGGGTGCGCATGGCGCACCTGGCGGTGGTCGGCAGCCACAAGGTCAATGGCGTCGCGCAGCTGCATTCCGATTTGATGCGCAAGCTGGTGTTTGCCGGTTTCGCCGATATGTATCCGGACCGGTTCATCAACGTCACCAACGGCATCGCGGTGCGCCGCTGGTTGAAACAATCCAATCCAGGTCTCTCCGCGCTGCTGACCGAGCGCTTGGGTTCGGCGTGGGAGAACGACCTGGAAGAGCTATCGCGCCTGCTGGGTGCTGCCGACGATGCGGAATTTCGCCGGCAGTTTCGTGGCATCAAGCACACCAACAAGAAGCGGCTGGCGGACGAGGTGATGCGGCGCACCGGTATGGAGATCAGCGTTGATTCGCTGTTCGACGTGCAAGTAAAGAGAATTCATGAATATAAGCGCCAGCTGTTGAACTTGCTGTACGTGGTGGCCCGCTATCAGCGCATTCGTGATAATCCGCACGCCGCCATCGTGCCGCGCACCGTCATCTTTGCGGGCAAGGCAGCTCCGGGCTATGTGATGGCCAAAGCCATAATCAAGCTCATCAATAACGTAGCGCGCATTGTCGCCGCAGACCCAGTGGCTCGGGACAAGCTGCGCGTGGTATTTCTGCCGGATTACGATGTCTCACTGGCGCAAAAAATCATGCCCGCCGCGGATCTGTCGCAGCAGATCTCCACCGCCGGCATGGAGGCGTCCGGCACCGGCAACATGAAGCTGGCGTTGAACGGCGCGCTGACCATCGGCACTTTGGATGGCGCGAATATCGAGATCCGCGATCATGTGGGGGAGGAAAATGTGTTCATATTCGGTCTCACGGCCGTAGAGGTCGCGGCACGGCGGGCGGCGGGCTATCAACCGCGGCGCGAACTCGAAGCCAATCCCGAACTCGAACGCACCTTGAGTCTGATCGGGTCGGAATTCGATGCCAAGCCCGTGGTCGAGCGCTTGCTGAGCGATGGCGAGCCCTTCTTGGTGCTGGCAGATTTCACGGCGTACGCGCTCGCACAGGATCAGGTCGATGCTCTGTATGTCCGGCAAGACGATTGGAGCCGTAAAGCCGTGATCAACTGTCTCAATATGGGTTATTTCTCTAGCGACCGCAGTATCCGCGAATATGCGGACCGAATTTGGGCCGTGAAGCCCGTGATCTAAGGTGCCGCGCATTTGACCGACTCAGGGCTTACCGATTTCGACTTGTACTTGTTCGGCGAGGGCAAACACGAGCGCATCTACGACAAACTTGGCGCGCATCCTTACGGCGACGGCATCGCGCAAGGCACTCGTTTCGCCGTCTGGGCGCCCAATGCCGCGCAGGTGAGTGTGGTCGGGCCCTTCAATCACTGGGACGGGCGCAGCCATGTCATGCGCAGCCGCGCCTCGTCCGGCGTATGGGAGGCGAGCATCGACGGCCTTTCGGAAGGAACCCTCTATAAGTACGAAATCCGCGACCGAGAAGGGCGCCTGTTCGTCAAGGCCGATCCGTATGGTTTCGCGATGCAGCTGCGGCCCGAGAATTGTTCCGTGGTGGCTTCGCTCGACGGTCATGCTTGGGCCGATTCGGCGTGGCTGGCACAGCGCGAACGCAGCGACCCCTTGCGCCGGCCGTTCAATGCATACGAAGTGCACTTGGGCTCGTGGCGGCGTCCCTGGGATCGGCGCATTCCGCCTTTCATGAGCTGGCTCGAGGCCGTGGATCAATTAATTCCTTACGTCCTGGAGATGGGCTACACGCATCTTGAGCTGATGGGTGTCGCAGAACATCCGCTCGATGCCTCGTGGGGCTATCAAGTGGTGGGCTATTACGCGGCAACCGCGCGTTACGGGTCGCCGCGGGACTTCATGTTTTTCGTCGATCGCTGCCATCAGGCCGGGATCGGCGTGATTCTGGATTGGGTGCCCGCGCATTTTCCGCGCGACGATCATGGTCTCGCGTATTTCGACGGCAGCGCGCTGTACGAACATGCCGACTCGCGTCTAGGCGAGCACATGGAGTGGGGCACCAAGATTTTCAACTATGGACGCCATGAAGTGCGCAATTTTTTGGTGGGGAACGCCCTATTCTGGGCCGACCGCTATCACATCGACGGATTGCGCGTCGACGCCGTGGCATCCATGCTTTATCTGGATTACAGCCGCAAGCCCGGCGAATGGCTGCCGAATCGCGACGGTGGACGCGAGAACTTGGAGGCCATCGATTTCCTGCGCCAGACCAACAACGCGGTGCACCGGGCATTCCCCGGCGTGCTGATGATTGCGGAAGAGTCGACGTCCTTCGCCGGCGTAACGCAACCGCCCGAATACGGCGGACTTGGATTTAATTTCAAGTGGAATATGGGGTGGATGAACGACACCCTGCGCTATGCCGCTCTTAATCCGGTGTATCGGCGCTTCAACCACGAGCTGATTACATTTTCCTTCGTCTATGCCTGGTCTGAGAATTTCATTTTGCCGATCTCGCACGACGAGGTGGTTCACGGCAAGCGTTCATTGCTTGCCAAGATGCCCGGCGACGATTGGCAGAAACGCGCGAATTTCCGACTTCTGCTCAGCTACATGTGCGCTCACCCGGGCAAGAAGCTCTTGTTCATGGGTTCGGAATTCGGGCAATGGCAGGAGTGGCGCGATCACGAGCAGTTGGAATGGTCGCAGCTGGCCGTCGCGGAACACTCGGCCTTGCGCGATTGCGTTCGCGATCTCAATTTTCTATACCGCAATACGCCACAGTTCTACGGCAGCGATTGCGATCAAGAAGGGTTTCGCTGGGTGGACTTGCACAATGCAGATGAAAGCGTCTGGGTGTTCGCGCGCCGTGCCGTCGGCGGGGATGAAGGTAGCCCGATTACTTGCGTGTTCAATGCGACGCCGGTGCCGCGCGACGCCTACCGGGTTGGAGTGGACGCTGCAGGGACGTATCGCAAACTATTCGATTCAGATGACGTGAAGTTCGGCGGTTCCGGCTACAACCAGCAGCGCGAGGCCGGCGCGGCACTTGAAGGCGCTCAAGGGTATCCGCTGTCGCTGCGCCTCGATCTGCCGCCGCTCGGCGCTATGTTCTTCGTCGGGCCGCCGGCCTCCAAGTGAAAGTCATTCACGCGGGCCTGCCGCGTCCCTTGGGCGCCACGTGGACCATGCGCGGAGTGAATTTCGCCTTGTTCTCCAGTCATGCCACGCGAGTCGAGGTCTGTCTGTTTGACGCGCAAAGCGGCGCCGAGCTCGAACGCTATGATTTACCCGCTCGCACCGGTGATATTTGGCATGGCCTGCTGTCGGCGCGGCGTGTGGGGCCTGGCAGCCACTATGCGTTCTATGTGCACGGCCCGAATGAGCCTCACAAGGGTCACCGCTTCGATCCCACAGCTGCATTGATCGACCCGTACGCGCGCGAACTCTCGAGCACTGTGCCGTTGCGTTCGAGAGTGATCGACGGCAGTTTCGACTGGGGCCAGGACCGCCCGCCCGCCGTGCCCTGGCGCGATACGCTCATCTATGAGCTGCACGTCAAGGGCTTTACCCGGCTGCACCCGGCAGTGCCGGCGGACTTTCGCGGCAAGTACTTAGGGTTGACGGTGGCGGCGGTGATCGAGCATTTGAAGTCCATCGGCGTGACCGCTGTCGAGCTGCTGCCTTGTCAGGCCTTCGTCACCGAGCAGTTCCTGCGCGATCGATCGCTGCGCAATTACTGGGGCTACAATTCCGTCGCCTGGTTCGCGCCGGCGAATGAATACGCCTTGGATGATGCCGTTGCTGAATTCAAGAGCATGGTGAAGGCATTGCATGCGGCGGGAATCGAGGTGATTCTCGACGTAGTGTTCAACCATACCGCCGAAGGCAATGAAGCCGGCCCAATGCTCTCGCTGCGGGGCATCGACAATTCGGTTTACTACCGTCTCATGCCCCAGGACAAGCGCTTTTACGAGAACATCAGCGGTTGCGGCAACACCGTCAACTGCGAACACGGTCAGGTCCGCACGCTGATCATCGATTGCCTCAAGTACTGGGTTGAAGAGATGCATGTGGACGGCTTCCGCTTCGATCTGGCCACCGTGCTGGCCCGCGAAGGCAATGACTTCAACCAGCACTCAGCACTCTTCAAGTCCCTGCGCGCCGAACCCTCGCTGGCCTTCGTCAAAATGATCGCCGAGCCTTGGGATGTGGGCTGGGGCGGCTATCAGCTGGGGCATTTTCCGCCGGGCTGGGCGGAATGGAACGACCGCTATAGGGATGCCGTGCGTTCGTTCTGGCGACGCGACGGCGGGAAAGTCGGCGAGTTCGCCGAGCGCTTCGCGGGTTCCAGCGACGTGTTCCGGCACAATGGCCGCAAGCCCACTGCCGGCATTAATTTCCCTACCGCGCATGATGGGTTCACCTTGTGCGATCTGGTCTCCTACAACGAGCGGCACAACGAAGCGAATCTCGAGAACAATACGGACGGCCATAACGACAATCTGAGTTGGAATTGCGGGGTCGAGGGTCCCACTGAGGATGCGGCCGTGAACGCGCTGCGCCGCCGGCAGATGCGTAATATCTTGGCCACATTATTCTTCTCGCAGGGCGTGCCCATGCTGCAGGCCGGCGATGAATTTGCCCGCACGCAGCGCGGCAACAACAATGCCTACTGTCAGGACAACGAGATCTCCTGGGTGGACTGGCGCCTGCGCAGCAGCAATTTCAATTTGCTGCGATTCGTTCAAATGCTGGCGCGGCTGCGCCGGCGGCACGTCGAGTTTAGGCGCGAGACTTTTCTCAAGGGCGCCGCCTCACGCGCCGGCGTCAAGGATGTGACGTGGTTAAATGCCGGTGGCACCGAGATGACGCAAAGTGATTGGCAGGACGTGAACCTGCGCACCTTGGGCATCTGGTTCGGCAAGCAAAACAATTCGGCAGGAAGACTGTTGTTGCTGGTTAATGGCAGCGACAGTGCACAGACCTTCCAGCTGCCGATGGCTTCGGCCGAGGAGCCGTGGATCCGCCAATTCGATACGGCACTAGACAGTTTCGAGGCGCAGAGCTTGGGCGCCGTACGTGACTATCGCTTGGAGCTCTCCAGCGTCGCTTTATTGGAGTGTTGATTTGGCTGACCCTGCCGTAATCGAGAGGATGGCGCGCCTGCATGGAATCGGCGATGCCTACCATGATTACCGTGGCGAGCTGCGCTACTTCGCGACGAAGACGAAGCAGGCGCTGCTGCTGGCGATGGGGTGCGAGGTCGACGACCCGGCAGCGGCCGCGCGCGAACTGTCCCGCCTTGAAGTGACTCGCTGGCGCAATTTTCTGCCGCCAGTGGCCGCGGCGCATGGCGCGCGCATCGGTATTGACATCAACGTCACGGCGCGTGAGTTCGGTGCGGCGCTGTTGTGGTCGGTGCGCTTCGAGGACGGCACGCGTCGCGAGGGCGTAACCGCAACGGCCGATTGCCGGGAGATCTGGAGGGGCGAAGTCGAAGGATCGTGGATTACGCGCCGGCATTTCGAGCTGCCCTTGGATATGCCGCCCGGCTATCATGAGCTGGAGGCGAAAATTGCCGGCGCCACCGCCGCTCGCTGCGCGCTCATCGTTTCGCCGGCGCAATGCTACACGCCCGCCGCCATCCACGGTGGCGCGCGGCTCTGGGGTATTGCTGCGCAGCTGTACACCCTGCGGTCGCGCGACAATTGGGGCATGGGCGACTTCGGCGATTTGAAGCGGCTGATCCGCTGGGCGGCTGCGCATGGCGCCGGGTTCATCGGCTTGAACCCCCTGCACGCACTGGCCCCCGCAGACCCCGAGAGATGCAGTCCGTACAGCGCATCGAGCCGGCACTTTCTCAATGTGCTGTATATCGCGGTACCGCTGGTGCCGGAATTCGAAGAATGCGCGGCTGCGGCCGCGCGCTTGGCGGACCCTGAGATCGCGCAGCGGCTTTACCAACTGCGGGCTCGGGACCTGGTGGATTACGCGGGCGTGGCGGCGCTTAAATTTGAGATTCTGGGGCTGCTGTATGCTGAGTTTTGCGCTCGGCATCTCGCGCCCGGCAGCGAGCGTGGACGTGCCTTTGGCGAATTCGTTGCAGCCGGCGGCGAGCTGTTGCAAATGCATGCTCGCTTCGATGCACTCGACCGGTATTTTCGCACGACGCGGGGGGCGGCTTCCGGCTGGTTGAACTGGCCGCGGGAATTTCAGCATATGAAGGGTCACGCAGCGTCAAAGTTCGCGGCGGACAACCCGCGCGAAGTAGAGTTCTACGCCTACCTGCAATGGCTGGCGCACGAACAGCTGCGCGACGCGCAGCGCCTGACCCGCGAACTCGGCATGCCGATCGGCCTATATGGCGACTATGCGGTGGGCGCGAATCCTTCCGGCTCCGAAACCTGGTCCGATCAAGAGAGCTATTGCATGGGCGCTGAAATTGGCGCGCCGCCGGATCCGCTGGCGCTGAAGGGTCAGGGTTGGGGCATTCCGCCGCAGGATCCATTGCTGATGCAGGCGCAGCGGCTGCAGGGCTTCGTGCGCTTGATTCGCAACAATATGGGTTACTACGGCGCGCTGCGCTTGGATCACGTGATGTCGCTGTTCCGCCTCTGGTGGGTTGCGGGCGGATTCTCGCCCACCGACGGCGCGTATGTGCACTATCCATTGGAGCAACTCCTCACGGTGCTGGCGCTCGAGAGTACTCGGGCCTCATGCTTGGTGGTCGGTGAGGATCTCGGCGTTGTGCCTGACGAAATGCGCCGCGCCATGCCCGAATACGGCTTGTATCACTACAAGGTTCTGCTGTTCGAGAAGCTGGAGGGCCGTTTCCGCCGTCCCGCCGAGTACACGCGCCTGGCGCTGGCTACCGCGACGACGCACGATATGCCCACGCTGCGCAGCTTCTGGGAGGGGCGGGATATCGAGTTGCGCCGCCGTCTGAATTTGTATCCCAGCACCGAGGTCGAGGGCGACGTCATCCGAGAGCGCGAGCGTGACCGCGAATTGCTACTGCAGGCCCTCGAGAACGAAGGACTCAAGCCCTGGCAGCCGGCGGGTGCGCACGATGCATTTACCGCCGATCTTGCGCGTGCCCTGCATTTGTACTTGGCGCGTTCGGCAACCGCGCTGGTGGCCGTGCAAGTCGAAGATCTGCTGGGCGAGACGCTGCCGGTCAACGTGCCGGGAACTGACCGCGAATATCCGAACTGGCAACGCAAGGTGTCGGTCGATCTGGAGGACATGGCGGCACGCGCGGATCTGGCCGCCCATCTGCAAGACATTCGCCGGGCGCGTGAAGGCTGAGCCTGCCTGAGCACTCAACGTGCGGGTGCGAGGGGCGGCGATTGTGACTGGGCACGCGCCGCCAAGATCCATAACCCGCCGGCGATCAGAACGGCGATCGGCACTATTTTGACGGCCTGCCCCAGGGACGACGCATCCGAGAGGGCGCCGATGAGAAAAGGTGAAGGTACGTCGCCGAGCACGTGGATGGTGAAGACACTGAGCGCAATGGCCGTGGCCCGCTCCGTGGGCGAGACGAGATTGATCATGGCGGCGTTAATCGGACCGGTCGACAAAAACATACACAGCTGCGCCGCCACCATCCAGGTCAAGTACCCCGTATGCGAAGGCGTCGTCAGAGCCATCCATACGCAGGGCGCCGCGACCAGGGTCGCAATTGCCGATAGCCATAGATAGGCCTGGCGTGAATAATTGACACAGTAGTCGCCTAGCCATCCGCCGACGAAGGTGCCGATGAAACCGGTGATGACCACGATAGTGCCGAAGCTGACGGTGGCCTCGCTGCGCGGCATGCCGCGAACTCGCTCGAGAAACGCCGGCATCCAAAACGCCAAACCGCCGAGCGCAAATGTGTAGGCGGCGTACGCGAGCACCGTGAGTACATACGGCTTGTTATGCGCCAGCCGCACATACGCCGCCCACGTTTGTGCAGGGATGCTGGCAATGGACGCTGCCGGCGCTACGGGCTTAGTTGCGGCGCCCGCGTGCACGGCGCCCGTG
This sequence comes from Steroidobacterales bacterium, assembly GCA_038226325.1. Lineage (GTDB taxonomy): Bacteria > Pseudomonadota > Gammaproteobacteria > Steroidobacterales > Steroidobacteraceae > Bog-1198. The sequence goes on from JBBRQO010000004.1 coordinate 71,445, forward strand.
TGCACGCCGCCCGCATCCTGTGCGCCGCGCGGCGGGTCGCGCAGCAACAGGCACAGCGCCGCCAGCAGTAAGCCGGGAGTGCCGGCTACGAAGAATGCCGAGCGCCAGCCATAGTGCTTGTCGACCAGCCCGCCGACCACATAGCCGAGCGCGGAACCTACCGGAATCGCGCAGAAAAAAATGGCCATGACGCGGCCGCGTTGGCGTGCGGGAAAATAATCCGCCAGCAAACTCGGCGCGATTGTCACGTACGCAGCTTCACCCACACCCACGGATGCGCGCGCCAGGAATAGCGCCAGATAACTGCCTGCAAAACCCGACAGGGCGGTGGCGAAGCTCCAACAGGCCACTCCGAGGGCGATCAATCGCGGTCGTGAGCGCCGGTCGCCCAAGGCGCCGAACACCGGCGCCGTGAGGGTGTATACGATCAAGAACCCGGACATGAGCGAGCCCAGATTCGCGTCCGAGAGACCCATGTTCGCGTGCTTCAGGCTCTCGGCCAGCGCAGACACGATGTATCGGTCCAGGTAGCTGAACAGATTGATGAATGAGAGGATGGCTAAGCCAAAACCCGCCGAGCGCACCCAGGACTGATGAGATTGATCTGCCACGCCCCGGTATAGTAGCCGATATGCCCCTCAAGTCATGGATGGTCGGCGCTACGATCGTCGCAACCACGGTATTGTGGTTTGCGCTGTTGGCGCATCGTCCTCTGTTCGACCCCGACGAGGGGCGCTATGCCGAGATCCCGCGCGAAATGCTCAGCGGCGGCGATTGGGTGATCCCGCATCTGAACGCCCTTGCCTACCTGGAGAAGCCGCCGCTGCAATACTGGCTGACGGCGCTGGCATTTCGTGTCTTAGGGCTGAATGAATTCGCGGCGAGGCTGTGCACCGGAGTCGCGGGCTTTCTGTCGCTGCTGATCTTGTACTTACTGGCCCGCAAACTGTGGGGAGCTGCGGCCGGAATGCGCACGTTGCTCTATGCGGCGGCGTCGACCCTGTTCGTGTTGCTCGGGCATCAACTCACCCTCGACATGCTCTTGAGTTTCTGGCTGCTCGCGGCCCTGGCGTGCTTCCTGATGGCACAGGTGCGGCGCGATGCCGCAGATCCATGGCGCGGCTGGATGCTGGGGTGCTGGGCGTCGATGGCGTTGGCGGTGCTTACCAAGGGCTTGATCGGGGTGCTGATACCAGGCGCCGCCGCCTTGTGGTACATGCTGTGGCAGCGCGATTGGTTCATGCTCAAGCGCCTGAATTTGCGCTGGGGTGTGCCGCTGTTCGTGGCCCTCGCTGCTCCTTGGTTCGTCATGGCGGCGCGCGCAAACGAGCGCTTTCTATGGTTTTTCTTTGTGCGCGAGCATTTTGAGCGTTACCTCACTCCGGTGGAGCAGCGCGTCGAACCGTGGTGGTTCTTCGTGCCGGTATTGGTGCTGGGAGTCATGCCATGGTTGCCGCAGGCGGCGCGCGCCTTGCTCGCACCTTTCACCGGGCGCGCGGCGATTGACGCGCACGGGGCGCAGCGTGGCTTCGATGCCGCGCGATTGCTGTGGGTTTGGTGTGTGTTCGTCGTCGTGTTCTTTTCTCTGTCCGACTCTAAATTGATTACCTACGTGCTGCCGGCGGTGCCCGCGCTTGCGCTGCTGTGCGCCGCCCAGACGAACGGCGACAGCCGCGGCAATTTGCTCGCAGGTGCTCTGCTGACCTTGGCCTCGAGCGTCGCGGTATTGGCCTGTGCCGGTGGCCTGTGGATCTCGATCGAGACGCGCTCGTTGCTACTGCAGGCACGGCCGCTGCTGTTCGCGACGGGCATTTTGCTGGCGCTGGGTGCGGCGCTGTGCGTCGTCGGGGTGTCGCGGGGCCGTCGGCAAATGGCTCTCGCCGCCTTATGCAGCGCCTGGTTCTTAGGATCTGGGACCGTGTTGCTGGCCGCCGATGCGGCCCAATCCAAGTTCAGCGCCAGGGACCTGGCCCGCGCGCTGCCGGGCGCCACACCGATATTCTCGGTGCAGTCGTATCAGCAGTCGCTGCCTTTCTACTTGAGACAGCCGGTGGTGTTGGTTGATTATCGCGATGAATTCGACCTGGGCCTGCAGCAGGATCCGCGGCGCGGCATTGCCAGGCTCGAGGAATTCGCCGCTGTCTGGCGGCAGCTCAGCCACGGCTTCGCCGTGATGCCGCCGCGCACGCGGGAGAAATTGAGCGCCATGGGCGTGCCGATGCGCGACATTGCACAATTTCCGGACAGAGTCCTGGTCAGTCGGCAATAGGGTGTTAAATTCGCGCACACGGCATTCGCCGTGATTTTGCTGCGCACTGTCATGGTGCGCGATGGAGTCTATGTCGATCCACATTGCCCTGAATCACGTCACTCGTTATCGCTACGATCGATTGGTGGCCTTAAGTCCCCAGGTGGTGCGTCTGCGTCCGGCTCCCCATTGCCGCACGCGGATCTTAAGCTACTCCCTCAAGGTGCTGCCCGCCGAGCATTTCATCAACTGGCAGCAAGATCCTCAATCGAACTACCTGGCAAGATTGATATTCGCGGCACCGACGCGTGAATTTCGCATCGAGGTGGATTTGGTCGTCGAAATGTCGGTACTCAATCCCTTCGATTTTTTTCTCGCTCCTTACGCCGAAAAATTCCCCTTCAAGTACGATCCGGACGAGCGGCGTGAATTACTGCCGTACTTGGTCAAGTCGCCCGCAACCGTGCGCGTCGCCGACTACCTGGCCGGAGTTGCTCGAGAGTCCTGCCGCACCATCGATTTCGTCGTAGGGCTGAATCAACGCCTCGCGGGGGACATTCGCTACTTGATCCGCTTGGAGCCGGGCGTGCAATTGCCCGAGGAGACGCTGGCCAAGCGGTCGGGTTCGTGCCGGGACTCCGCCGCACTATTGGTGCAGCTGCTGCGCCATTTGGGCCTGGCGGCGCGCTTCGTGTCCGGCTATCTCATTCAGTTGGTGCCGGACGTGAAGGCACTGGACGGACCGATTGGGTCGAAGCAGGACTTCACCGATCTGCACGCCTGGTGCGAAGTGTATCTGCCGGGCGCCGGCTGGATCGGGCTCGATCCGACCTCGGGGCTGCTCGCAGGGGAAGGACATATTCCACTCGCCTGCACGCCGGAGGCATCCGCGGCTGCGCCCATCAGCGGGGCGGTCGATGAGTGCGAGACGACGTTCGAGCATGGCATGAGTGTTAGGCGTATCTGGGAGGCGCCGCGCGTCACCAAACCTTACAGCGACGCACAGTGGCTTGCCATTGAGAACGCAGGCCGCGCGGTCGACGCGGACCTGCTGGCGCAGGATGTACGCCTCACAATGGGCGGAGAGCCGACATTTGTGTCCATCGATCATCGCGACGGCGTCGAGTGGAACACTGCGGCGCTGGGCCCGGAAAAGCGCCGCTTGGCCGCAGCGCTGTTCCAGCGGCTCAAGCAACGGTATGCGCCCCAGGGTCTGGCACATTTTGGCCAAGGAAAGTGGTATCCGGGCGAGCAGTTGCCGCGCTGGTCGTTGAACTGCTATTGGCGCCAGGACGGCGAGCCGCTGTGGGCGAATCAGCAATTGATGGGCAATGAATATACCGAGCGCTCAACACACTCGGCGACCGAGGACACGGCGCGACGCTTCCTGGCGCGCGTCGCCTTGAAGTTGCGGCTGGCGGAGACTTACGTGTTCCCGGCCTATGAGGACGCATTTTACTATCTGTGGCGCGAACGCCGTCTGCCGGAGAATGTCGAGTCTCTCGATTCTCGGCTCGAAGATCCGCTGGAGCGGGCGCGTCTGGCAAAGGTGTTCGAACAGGGGCTCGATCAAGTCATCGGGCATGTGCTGCCCATCGCGCGCAGCGAGAAGCACGATCAATGGCACTCGGGGTCGTGGTTCCTGCGCAGCGAACGCTGCTATCTGGTGCCCGGCGATTCGCCCATCGGCTATCGCTTACCGCTCGACTCTCAGCCCTGGGTTGCCAAGGATGATTATCCTTATATTCACGCTCCCGATCCGTTCCGCAGCTTTCCTGCGTTGACTGCGCATGCAGAAATTAGCGCGCAGTTTCGCGTGCCCGACAGCTCTCCGGCGCAAGATCAGCGCCCACCCGCGGCTGACGCGCTGAGGCAGCGGGCGCCGCTGCCGAATCAATCGGCAGCCGGCATCACGCGCACGTCGATGTGCGCACAAGCACGCAACGGCGTGTTGTATGTATTCATGCCGCCGGTGCGCGAGCTCGAGCACTACCTTGAATTGGTGGCTGCGGTCGAGGTCGCGGCCGAGGCGCTTGCGCAGCCCGTCATTTTGGAAGGATATGAGCCGCCGAGCGATCGACGCCTACAGAGTTTTCGCATAACACCGGATCCTGGCGTCATCGAAGTCAATATTCATCCGTCGGCAAACTGGGACGAACTGTCGGAGCGAACCACGTTTCTATACGACGCGGCGCGCGAGTCGCGATTGATGACCGAGAAATTCATGCTCGATGGCCGGCACACCGGTACGGGCGGCGGCAATCACATCGTGATGGGTGGTGCCAGCGCGCCCGACTCGCCCTTTCTGCGCCGGCCTGACCTGCTGCGCAGCTTGTTGAGTTACTGGCACAATCATCCCTCGCTATCCTACTTATTCTCCGGCTTGTTCATCGGTCCCACCTCGCAGGCGCCGCGCGTGGACGAGGCGCGCAATGATTCGCTGTACGAACTCGAGATCGCCTTTCGTCAATTCCCGAAAGGAGGCGAGACCGGGCCACCGTGGCTGGTGGACCGCCTGCTGCGTAATCTGCTGATCGACGTTTCGGGCAACACCCATCGAAGCGAGTTCTGCATCGACAAGCTGTATTCGCCCGACGGACCGACGGGACGCCTGGGGCTGCTCGAGATGCGTGCGTTCGAGATGCCGCCTCACTCACGCATGAGTCTCGCGCAGCAACTTTTGTTGCGTGCAATGGTAGCGCGCTTCTGGCGCAGGCCCTATGCCCCGGAGCGGCTGGTGCGCTGGGGCAGCGAACTGCACGATCGATTTTTGATGCCGCACTTCGTCGCGGCGGATTTTGCTGACGTGATGGCCGAGATGCAACAGGAGGGATTCGGTCTGCAGACCGATTGGTTCGCGCCGCATTTCGAATTCCGGTTTCCGAAACACGGAGATTTCGTCGTGGGCGGCATTGCGCTCGAGCTGCGACAGGCACTCGAGCCGTGGCATGTCATGGGCGAGGAGGGCTCGCCGGGCGGCACGGTGCGCTATGTGGACTCCTCAGTCGAGCGACTGCAAGTCAAGCTGACCGGCCTCGCGCCGGAGCGCTTTCTGGTCACCTGTAACGGCCATGCCGTGCCGCTGCGGCCCACCGGAACGGTGGGGGAATTCGTCGGCGCCGTGCGCTATCGCGCGTGGCAGCCCGCATCCGCATTGCATCCGGGTATTCCTGTGGATGCACCGCTGACTTTCGATCTGTTCGATTCATGGATGAAGCGCTCACTGGGGGGGTGTCAGTATCACGTCACGCATCCCGGCGGCCTGAGTCACGAGAAATTTCCCATCAACTCCTTCGAGGCAGAAAGCCGGCGTATGGCGCGCTTCTTCCGCATGGGCCACACCCCGGGCACCATGGTTTCGGCGCCGCCGACAATCGACGCGGAATTTCCGTTCACGCTCGATTTGCGCAAGACGGCGCATGTCGCCAGATGACCGACGCGCGACTTGAAACGTATCTCAGCGATACGCGCCGCTACGATGAGCTGGTCGATAGTTCCGGCGGCATACGCGAACATTGGCAGCCGCTAATGGACGCCTTGGCGAGCAATGGTGCCGGCGCAGTGCGGCGCGGCGCCGAATTGGCGCGGCGATTGATCGTGGAAAACGGCGTTACCTACAACGTGTACGCGGACAGTCAGGGTCGCGACCGCCCTTGGGTGCTCGATCCCTTGCCCATCCTGCTGACCGCCGCGGAATGGCGCGAAATCGAGCTGGGTGTCGCACAGCGGGCATCGTTATTTGACGCGCTGCTGGCAGACATCTATGGCTCGCAGCGCCTGCTCGCCGATGGAACAATTCCGGCAGAGCTGCCCTTCGGCCATCCTAATTTTCTATGGCCCTGCCATGGCATCACGCCTGCGGGCGGGCGCCGCTTGCACGTTTATGCCGTCGATATAGCGCGCTCCGCGGACGGCCGCTGGTGGGCGCTCGCCGACCGAACTCAAACACCGTCCGGACCGGGTTACGCTCTGGAGAACAGACAAATCGTCTCGCGGGTATTTCCGGATTTGCTGGGCGATCTCGGGGTGCGTTCGCTGGGGGGGTTCTTCGTCGCATTGCGCGACAATTTGTTGCGGCATGGGCTCGACACCGATTCAGATCTGGCGGTCGTGCTGACGCCCGGTTCGTTCAACGAGACCTATTTCGAACACGCGTATCTCGCGCGTCAATTGGGCCTGCCGCTGGTCGAAGGGCACGATCTGACGGTACGCGGCGATACCGTGTACTTGAAGACTCTCGGCGGGCTGCGCCGGGTGCATGCCATCTTGCGACGGTTGGACGACGATTTCTGCGATCCGGTGGAATTGCGCGCGGATTCAGCGCTCGGCGTGCCCGGTCTGCTCAGCGCGGTGCGCGCGGGTAGAGTGGTGATCGCCAATTCGCTGGGCAGCGGCGTGCTCGAGTCGGCGGCGTGGATGGGATTCATCCCGGCAGCTGCGCAACGGATACTTGGAGAAAAGCTGCGGCTGCCGTCGGTGGCAACGTGGTGGTGCGGCGAGCGGCTGGCTCTTGACTACGTGCTGGAAAACCTCGAACGGCTGGTCCTCAAGCCGGCCTATCCGAATCAGAATTTCCCGGCCGTATTCGGCCGTGATCTCGATACCGCTGCGCGCGCCGAACTGGCGCGGCGCATCAGGGCGCGGCCGCATGCCTATGTAGCGCAAGAACGCCTGGCATTTTCCCAGGCGCCGGTGTGGCGCAGCGGCGCTGCCGAAGGGTTCGCAGCGCGCGCGCTAGGAATTCGCGTCTACGCCATTGCCACGGCGTCCGGTTATCGAGTCATGCCGGGCGGACTTGCGCGCATCGCGGCGGAGGCGGCCGGCATCGTGTCAATGCAGCGCGGCGGAGGCAGCAAGGATGTCTGGGTGCTGACCCCGGACCGCAAATCGATCGACGAGGTGAATGTCGCCGGCAGCGTGCCGCGCGCCGCCACGCGTCACGACGATTTACCTTCACGATTGGCGGAAAATTTGTTCTGGCTGGGCCGCTATAGCGAGCGCTGCGAGGACAAGGCGCGGCTGTTGCGCGCCACCTTGGACGTGCGCCCCAATGCACAGCTGTGGCCGCTGGTGCGCGCGACCTGCGGAAATTTCGTTGCGGCCTCGCTGTTCGATGAGGCCAGCCCTTTGAGTTTGAGCGCCGACATCCAACGCCTCGGCTGGTGCGCCGCACAGGCGCGCAGCCGTTTATCGGCTGAGAACTGGCGCGCGATCAGCGTGCTGCAGAGGGAGTTTCATGATGCCGCAAAGGCCCGCCGCGATGCGCGCGAGACCCTAGATGCGCTGCTTTTGTCCTTGGCTGGCCTTGCCGGCTACGCTCTCGACGATATGACGCAGGATGACGGCTGGCGCCTAATGATGATCGGCCGGCGCCTGGAGAGACTGAAATTCCTGGCGGACCTGCTATCGCAGAGGCTGGAGACCGGAGAGGCATCCATGCAGAGCGAGTTGGAATGGCTGCTCGACATCGGTGACAGCACCATCACGTATCGCACACGCTACCTGGCGGCGCCTGCTTTGGGTTCGACCATTGACGTGCTGGTGTTTGATCAGACCAACCCGCGGGCGCTCGCGTTTCAATGGCACGCGATCGAGTATTCATTGGTGCGTGTGGCTGCGTCGCTCGGCGGTGCGCCGGACGACACGCTGGATGAGGCGGTGGCGCAGGTGGAGGAAATGCAATTAAGCGCGATCGAGGGCGACAGCAGCCGCGCCATGCGGGCGCGACAAGCCTTGGCTGAACAGCTGCGCGGCCTATGCGCCGCCGCGGGCAAGCTTTCCGACCGCCTGTGCTTGAAGCACTTCACCCTCATTGATGCCGAGATCCGCACGGTGGCTGCATGAGCGGCCTGATGCGCTATCGCGTGCGCCACCAGACCACCTATCGGTATGGCGGCGATGTTGCACACTCTCATCAGCTATTGCACCTGACGCCGCGCGATTCGGCCGTGCAAACATGCCGATCGCGATCCATCACGCTCACGCCGGAGCCGAGCATTCGCCGTGAGGACGTCGACGCTTTCGGTAATTTCGTCACGCGTCTTGAGTTTGATTTGCCGCACGATCATCTCGATGTGCTGGCGGAGGTGGCGGTCGAGGTCTGCGTCCCCGCGCACGCAGCGGCAGAGGATTCCATCCCATGGGAGGAAGTTCGCGATTCACTGGCGTATTCGGGCCGGCCGATGCGCGAGGTGCAGCTGGATGCCTGCCGATTTCGCATGGAATCGAGTTATGTGAGGATCAAACAGGTATTCAGCGACTATGCAGCGGATTGCTTTCCCCCCGGCTGTCCACTGCTGCAGGGAGCCGCGTCTCTGATGCATAAGATCCATCGCGATTTCGGCTACGCGCCCGGCAGCACCAATATCAGCACCTCGGCACTTGATGCATTTACGGCGCGGCGCGGAGTATGCCAGGATTTTGCCCACATCATGCTGGCATGCCTGCGCGCGCGGGGTCTGGCGGCGCGTTACGTCAGCGGCTACCTGCGGACCGCGGCGCCGGGGGCCGATGCGGCTCTGCTGGGCGCGGATGCGTCGCATGCCTGGGTTTCGGTGTTTTGTCCGCCATTCGGCTGGATTGACCTCGATCCGACCAATGACGTGCGCGTGGCGACCGATCACATCGTCATCGCGTGGGGCAGGGACTTCGGCGATGTCTCGCCGCTGCGCGGAGTCATCATCGGCGGCGGACGGCATCGTTTATCGGTTCGCGTTTCGGTCCAGGCGGAGTAAACTCGAAATCACGAAATCATTTCAGGAGAGTTAGGTGGCAAAGCCCAATTATCGTCACGCAAAGAAACAAAAAGAGACTGCCCGGAAGGCTCGACAGGATGCAAAGCAGCAGCGGCGGGCGAGCGCCCCGGAATCGGCCGATGTCACAGACGCACCCGCAGATCCACTGCCGGTCAAGCCCATCGCGTAGCGCACCGATGATGAGCGATTACATATCGCAGTGGCGCAAACAACAGCATGTGGGCAAGGATATCTGGCGCAAGGCAGGGGCGATGGGCCTGCTTTGTACTGATATCTCAGCCGATTACGCTGGGGCCGGTGGTGACTTCCGACATGAAGTGGTGCTGTACGAGGAACTCGTGCGGCGTGGCTTGAGTGGTTTCGGTCAGGGCGTGCACAGCATTTGTGCGCACTATCTGGCTCTGGCTGAAACCATCCGTTACGTCAAGGATCGCAAAGCTTTCGGCAAGAGCAGTGCAGAATTTCAGAATACCAAGTTCAAATTAGCTGAGATTGCCAGCAAGATGCGCATCGCCCGCGTGTTCGCCGATTCGCGGGTGCAGCGTATTTACGGCGGCACCAACGAGATCATGAAAGAGGTTATTTCACGCTCACTGTAGGCTGTCGGCCGGATGTGACGATGCGCATCGACGTTACGGCGTCTTCACAGATCTTTGCTTGTTCGCAACGAGCATTACACTTACTCTCAGTAATTGAAAACGCAAATCACCCGCCGTGATTTTCTCAAGTCGGCTTCGCTGCTCGCCGCACCGGTGATCTATCCTCCAGTCACTGGCGCCGCCCCCGGCGATGCCGCCTACGCCTACGTCGGCACCTATACCCCGAATGGCGGCGGTATTTATCTGTTTCGCGTCGACGGTGCGTCGGGCGCACTGACCCAGCTGCAGGTGGTGGACGGCATTCGAAATCCGTCCTGGCTCGCTGTTAACCCGGCGCGCACGCGCTTATATGCGGTGAGTGAGATCGACAACTACCAGGACGGGCATGGCGGCGCGGTCGTCTCGTATGCCATCGACGGCGAGAATTGGCAGCTCACGCGACTGGGCGCCGTAAGCTCGGGCGGCGCCACACCGACGTACGTCAGCGTTCACCCTGCGGGCAAGTTCGTGTTCGCCGCCAACTACGGCGGCGGCAGTGTCGCGGTATTTCCTGTGCGTCCGGACGGAGCGCTGGGGGACGCAACCGACATAAGGCCCAGCGTCGGTCCAAGGCACCACGCGCGAGCGGTGGACGACCCGCCGGGACAATTCGCGATCAGCGACCACGATAGTCCGCATGCGCAAATGGTGGCGGCGGATCCTAGCGGTAATTTCGTCATCGCAAACGATGCGGGGTTGGATCTGACATTGGTGTGGCGCTTTGATGCGCAGGCCGGCCGATTACTACCTGCGGAAGTGCCGGTGGTCGCTGCGCCGGTAGGCTCGGCACCGCGCCATTTCGCATTCCATCCAAACGGCCGGATTTTCTACAATTTGTACGAACACGACGCGCGGGTCGCGGTGTACGACTACGATCCCGTCAAGGGCGGCTGCAAGCTCAAGCAGTCGGTGTCGGCGCTGCCACCCAAGTTCAGCGGCAGCAATCTGTCGTCGGACATCCGCGTCACGGCGGACGGTCGATTCCTGTATGTATCCCACAGATTACACAATGCGGTGGCGGTTTTTGCGGTGGCGACAGACGGTCAGCTGCGCATGATGTCCGAAGTCTGGGCGCGCGCCGACAACCCGCGTTGTCTAGCCATCGACGCCCGGGGCGAGTTTCTTTTTTCATGCAATCAGCGTGGCGATTCGATTACGTCCTTTCGCATCAACTCGACCACCGGCGGATTGCAGTTCACCGGTCGATTCGAGCCGGTCGGTAGTCCCGCGGTCATGCTCATGCTAGATCCCCCTGTACCTCGTCGCGGCTCGGGATCTATACTGAAAGTCGGTGCGTTCACGCAAAGGGGTTGAATATTATGCAAATTGCGATGATTGGATTGGGCCGCATGGGCGCCAACATGGCGCAGCGACTGATGCGCGGCGGTCACACGGTGGTTGGATTCGACCCTGCCGATGCGGCACGCACCGCCCTTGAGCAGAAGGGCGCGGAATCCGCGGCCACGCTTGACGCGATGGTTGCAAAGCTCAAGGCGCCACGCGTGATATGGCTGATGGTTCCGGCCGGCACAATCACCGACGGCACCATCACCGGCCTCCTGCCGTTGTTGTCCGCAGGCGACACCATTATCGACGGCGGCAATTCGAATTATCTGGACACCATACGGCGTGCAACGACAGTGGCTAAACGCCAGATCAACTACGTCGATTCCGGAACCAGCGGGGGCGTGTGGGGTCTCGCTGAAGGCTATAGCCTGATGATCGGCGGTGAGGAGGCGGTGGTCGAGCGGCTGCGCCCCATTTTTGAGACGCTGGCGCCGGCGAAGGATCGAGGCTGGGGCCGAGTCGGCCCAGTGGGTTCTGGCCACTATACCAAGATGATCCACAACGGCATCGAATACGGAATGATGCAGGCTTACGCCGAAGGTTTTTCGATCTTGCAGCACAAGAGCGAATTCAAGCTCGATTTGCACCAAATCGCCGAAATTTGGCGCTATGGCAGCGTCGTGCGCTCGTGGCTGTTGGATCTGACTTCGAATGCGTTGGAGCAGAACCCCACCTTGAAGGGAATCGCCCCCTATGTGGCTGATTCCGGCGAAGGACGATGGACCGTGGCAGAGGCCATTGAACTGGGCGTGCCTGCTCCGGTCATCACCCTGTCATTACTCGAGCGGCTGCGATCGCGCGACAAGGATTCTTTCACCGACAAACTGCTGTCTGCCATGCGAAATCAATTCGGCGGACACGAAATCAAAAAAGAGTAATTGGGCGGATCGTCCCATATCGGCAAGGCACTTTCGTATCTCCGCCTGTAGTATTGAATGCGATCAGCCGCTGGGAAGCTCCGTATTGTGCCGGCTCACTGCGTCGCCGTCGCCGTCTTTGAGTCCATTGAACACGATGGTCGACACGATGGTCAATGCGCCCAGCGCCAGCAGCGCCAGATGGATGCCGTGAATCATTTCAGAGGGGGTCGCATGCAGCCCGTCGGGGATGAATAGAGCGGCGGCGAGGGAAGCGGCGGCCACACCGAAGCTCACTGCCATTTGCTGCACGGTGCTGGCGATGGTGCTGGCGGGACTGGCTTCGCGTTCAGAGACATCTGCATAGGCCAGTGTACCCATGCTGGTGTACTGCAGCGAAGTGAGAAATCCGAAGGCAAAGGCCATCAGCACAATCAACCACACCGGCGTCTGCGCATCGATGGTCGAAAACGACAAAATCATCAGACCTAGACAGATGGTGTTGATGATAAGCACGCGCCGGTAGCCGAATTTCCTCAGGATCAGCGGCATGGTCAGTTTCAGCGTCATCGCGGCAAAGGCCTGCGGCATGATCAGCAGCCCGGATTGGATCGGGGTGAAGCCCAGACCTATCTGATACAGCAGCGGCAGGAGGAAGGGAATTCCGCCGATACCCAAGCGCGTAAACAAATTGCCGCTCAGTGACACGCGGAAGGTGCGGATACGCACCAGTCCTAAGCGCAACAGAGGATGCTTCGTGCGGGTCGAATGCAGGCCATAGGCGCCGAGCAGGGCGGCGGAAATGGCCAGCAGTCCCAGCATCTCGCGTCCGCTCAAACTGGTCTCACCGAAAACCTCCAGCACATAGGACAGCAGTGAAATCCCCGCGCCGAACAGCACCAGGCCGACGATGTCGAGCGGATAGTTGCGTCTCTCGCGGTAGTTGGGCAGGTGCCGATAGACCATGGCAAGGCCCGCGAGTCCGATCGGTATGTTAACGAAGAAGATGACGCTCCAATGAAAGTACCTAATGATGACGCCGCCCAGCAGCGGTCCCATCATGGGGCCTATCAGTCCGGGAATGGCGACGAAACTCATGGCGCTGATGAGTTCGGATTTGGGAAAGGCTCTGACCATGGTGAGGCGTCCGACGGGCAGCAAGAGGGCGCCGCCGCAGCCCTGTAATATGCGGCAGGCCACCAGCCAGTGAATTTCGCTGGAAATGCCGCATAAAAAAGAGCCGAATGTGAAAATGCCGATGGCGGACGCAAATACGCGTCGTGTGCCGAAGCGATTGGCCATCCAACCGCTGATGGGAATAAATACGGCGAGACTGAGGGTGTAGCTCGCCAGCACGGCCTTCATGCTGAGCGGCGCCACCTTCAACGCCTGCGCAATGGCCGGAACGGCCGTATTCAAAATCGTAGTATCGAGAGACTCCATAAAAAACCCGATCGCCACCAGCCAGGGCAATAGCCGTTTGGCGGTGTCGGTGAGGGTGATGTCATTGCCGGCCTGCAAGGCGAGGTGGCGGGCTAAACGCCTGCGAGCGCTGCATCGACTATGCGCTGCGCCTCGGCGGTAAGCCGGCCCAGATGTTTCTCGTCATGGAAACTCTCGGCATAGATCTTGTATATATCTTCCGTTCCCGAGGGTCGCGCCGCAAACCACCCGCCCTGCGAGATGACCTTTACGCCGCCGATGGGCGCATTGTTGGCGGGTGCGCGCGTCAAAATTTGCTCGATGGGATCGCCGGCAAGTTCCGTAATGCGCATCTGCGCAGCGTCGAGCTTGCTGAGTTGCTTCTTCTGCCCGGCAGTCGCTGCTGCGTCGACGCGATTCGCGAAAACGGCGCCCAATTCCTCGGACATGGTGCGGTACGCATCGCCCGGATCTTTGCCGGTGCGCGCCGTGATCTCGGCTGCCAGCAACGCCGGCACCAGACCATCCTTGTCCGTGGTCCACACGCTGCCGTCCATGCGGCTAAAGGACGCGCCGGCGCTTTCCTCACCGCCGAATCCGAGGCTGCCGTCGACCAATCCGGCCACGAACCATTTGAAGCCCACCGGCACCTCGTACAGTTTGCGGCCTAGGCGACGGCTGACGCGATCGATCATGGCGCTGCTCACCACGGTCTTGCCGACGGCGGCATCCGCTCGCCAGCGGGTTCGTGTGCGAAACAGAAAGTCGATGGCCACCGCCAGGTAATGATTAGGCGGCAGCAAGCCGCTGCTGGGGGTGACGACGCCGTGCCGGTCGTGATCGGTGTCGCAGGCAAAGGCGATGTCGAACTTATCTTTTAGATGAATGAGCCGCTGCATGGCATACGAGGAGGATGGATCCATGCGGATCTTGCCATCCCAGTCCAAGGTCATGAAACGAAACGTGGGATCCACCTGGTCGCTGACCACCGTCAGATCGAGATGGTAAGTGTCGGCGATGCGCGCCCAGTAATGCACGCCCGCGCCGCCCAGTGGGTCGACACCCATGCGAATGTGCGAATTGCGTATGGCGTCCATATCCAACGCCGCCCCCAGGTCATTGACGTAGCTGCGCACATAATCGTGCTCATGCGTAGTGGCGGCACGCCGCGCGGCTGCGAATCCCATCCTGCTGACGGCCCCCATCCCGATTCGCAGCAAATCGTTCGCCCGCGACTCGATCCACTGGGTCACGTCAGAGTCGGCTGGACCGCCATTCGGCGGGTTGTACTTGAAGCCGCCGCTGTCGGGAGGGTTGTGCGAGGGCGTGATGACGATGCCGTCGGCGAAGCCGGTATGGCGTCCGCGATTGTAGGTCAGGATGGCGTGCGACACCGCCGGCGTCGGGGTGTATTCGTCGCCCGCTGAAACCATGACCTCCACACAGTTGGCGGCAAGCACTTCGAGCGCGCTGGCAAACGCCGGCGCCGACAGCGCGTGAGTGTCGAAGCCGATAAACAGCGGGCCGTTGATGTTCTGCTGGCTGCGATACTCGCAAATGGCCTGACTAATGGCGAGCACATGAAATTCGTTGAAACTCGTGTCGAACGAACTGCCGCGATGGCCTGAAGTGCCGAAAGAGACCCGCTGCGCCGCAACTGACGGATCCGGACGTTCGCTAAAATACGCGGTGATGAGCCGCGGCACGTCCACCAAGGACGCCGCCGGCGCCGCTTGGCCGGCGCCCGGATTGATCCTCGGGTTCAAGCGGCGGCCAGTGCCGCACTCTTGTCGGCAATGCGTTTCATGAGCTCGGACCACGACTTGACGAAGGACTCTGCGCCCTCCAATTGCAGGCGCGCGGCCAGTGCCTTGAGGTCGATGCCGGCTTTCGCAAAAGCGGCGAGGACTTGCTCGGCGTCGCCGCCGTCCTTCGCCATCACCGGCTGGAGCGTCCCACTCGCGGCGAAGGCGAGCAAGGTCTTCTCCGGCATTGTGTCGATGGTGTCGGCAGCCGCCAGCGCCGAGACATAGAGATCAGATGCAGCGTTCGGGTCCTTGGTGCCGGTACTCGCCCACAGCATGCGTTGTTTACGCGCGCCTGCTGCTTCGAGATCCCGCCAGCGCTTGCCGCCCAGCAGCTCGTTGTGTGCGCAGTAGGCGCGCCCGGCGATGGCAATACCCAATCGATTGCGCAACTCCGGCGGCACTTTGTCGGCGACGGCTCGGTCCCAGCGGCTGACGAACAGCGAGGCCACCGAATTTACCTTCGGGTCCAGGCCCGCAGCGACGCGACGCTCGATGCCTTTGAGGTAAGCTTCTGCGACAGCCAAGTAGTGCTCGCTCGAGAATAAGAGTGTGACATTGACCGGGACGCCCGCAAAAATTGCCGCTTCGATGGCGGGTACGCCGGCGGGGGTGCCGGGAATCTTGATATACAAATTCGGCCTGTTGGCCTGCTTATGTATGCGAAGCGCAGCCTCAAGTGTGGTGTTGGTATCGTTCGCGAGCAGCGGCGATACCTCCATGGAAACCCAGCCGTCGATACCAGACGTACGATCGAACACCGGCCGAAATAAATCGGCGGCTCGGCGCAGGTCTTCCAACGCCAATTCGACGAATAATTCCTCACCTTTAAGACCGGCGCGTGCTTTTTGGCGGATGCCGTCATCGTAAGCCGCCGTGTTGCCGATGGCCTCGTCAAAAATGGTGGGATTCGAAGTCAGCCCGGTAACCGACAGTTCATTGATATAGCGGCCCAAGATACCGTTATCAAGAATTTCTCGGGTGATGTTGTCGAGCCAAATGCTTTGACCCAAATCGTGAAGGCGTTTAGTGATTGTCATGACGGTACCTGGAAGTCGGATAAGTGGTGGTGGATGAGGTCCCCGATAGTCTCGATGGTCATGTCCGGGGCGGGTGCGACGGATGTGGCTTCGGGGGCGAGCGCGTAGTGCCCCTGGCGCACGAACACGGTGGTGAGTTTACTCTTCAAGACGGATTTCATGGCCGCCAGCAAATTCGGCTTGTCGTCGACCATGACATAGTGATTTGCGGGGAAGCGCTCTTGCATGTGATCGAGAACACGCTCCTTGTGCAGATAAATCATGACGCGGCCGTCGACGGCGTCCCAGATACCCGAGCGCTGAATCTTGCGGGGCTGAAAGACGATGTCGCCGTCCGACAGAACCACCGGCCGGCCGAGCTCGGCCAGGTGCGCCACAGCCTCCAGGGCGTTTGGAAAAAGCCGGGCGGCGAAGGGGTATTCCAACAGAAACTCGGACATGGCGAGCAATTCCGGGTGGTCATCGAGTCCGCTACGAAATACCTGCAAGCTTCCCAGATAGTCGGCAAGGCCCAGTTGGTTGCGCAATCGGCCGAAGATCTCCCAGTATCGCGCCCGCTGCGGGGGGCCGAATGCCTGCTCCAGGCGCTGGCCGAGATCCGCCGCAAAGCGGTCGTTGTCCAACAGCGTGTTGTCCACGTCCAAAAGAAAGACCACTTTCTTATCGGTCAGCACGGCGAAGTCTTCTCGGGGGCGGGGTCATGCCAAGCGTCTTGGCCCTTCACGATCTCGTTGGAGGCGGGAGGCCCCCAGGTACCGGGTGCATATTCCAGCACCGGCGTCTGCGTAGTCAAAACAGGGTCGATCACCCGCCACGCGGCCTCGACGCTGTCGTCCTGTGTGAAGAGTGCAGTGTCGCCGCGGATGGCATCACCCAGCAGGCGCTCGTATGGCGATTTCTCCGTCTCAGAGCGATGCCGAGCGACCAGTTCGACGGGTTCGCCCCGCATTTGTTCGCCATTGCGTTTGACCAGAGCGCCCTCGCTGATGACCACTTCGGGGCTCAAGCGCAGCCTGAAATAGTTCGCCGGCATGTCCTCTCCCGAGTCAAATATCGCCAGCGGCGGTCGCTTCAGGGTCACCCTGACTTCAGTTGCACTGATCGGCAGGCACTTTCCGGTGCGTATGTAGAACGGGACCCCGGACCAACGCCAGGTGTCTATGTGCAGGCGCAGTGCGGCGAAGGTCTCGATCTGCGAATCTTTGGCGACTCCCTTCTCGTCCCGGTAGCCCGTGAACTGCCCGCGCACCACCTCCTTCGGCTCGAGCGGTCGCATGGCGCGAAACACGCGCAGCTTCTCCGCTTGCATCGCCTGTGGCTCGCGGCCTGTCGGAGGATCCATTGCCAGCAATGCAGTCACCTGCAGCAAATGGTTTTGCACCACATCGCGAATGGCGCCGACCTCTTCGTAGAAGGCGCCGCGGCCTTCCACGCCGAATTGCTCCGCCATGGTGATCTGCACGTCTTGTATGTAGTGGCGATTCCAAATCGGTTCGAGAAAGGTATTGGCAAAACGGAAGTACAAAAGATTCTGCACCGCCTCCTTGCCCAGATAGTGATCGATGCGAAAAATAGATGATTCCGTGAACACTTGGTGCAGAGTGCGATCGAGCGCTTGCGCTGAGGCCAGATCGCGGCCGAAGGGCTTTTCGACAATCACCCGGGCATTCTCGGCGCATCCCGACTTTGCCAGCCCCTGCACGACGCTGCTGAACATACTTGGAGGAATTGCGAGGTAGTGTATGGGCCGGGCCGCAGCGCCCAGTGCCTGTTTCAATTTCACGAACGTTGCAGGATCGGTGTAGTCACCGTCCACGTAACGCAGCTGCGCTGCGAGCTTGTCGAAGCATGCGGGTTCAAAATTTCCGTCGTGCTCGATGCTCTCGCGGGCGCGCTGAATGAGTTTCTCCAGCGTCCAGCCTGCGCGCGCCATGCCGATTATGGGAATTGCAAGGCCGCCGCGGTGAACCATGGCATACAGAGCCGGAAAAATCTTCTTGTAAGCAAGGTCGCCTGTGGCGCCGAAGAAAACGAAGGCATCGGAATCGAGGGTGGTTGTCATTCAGCGTACCGCCTGGTCGCGTCGCAGCTGTTGCAGCTCGTCCAATAGTTCGAGCGCGAGAGCGACGCCGGCAAGATTGATTTCAAGATCCCGCTCGAGGCGCAGTGCCAGGCGGGTACGCCGCAACGCTGCGCCGCTGAAATGCCATTGGTCGCTGCTTGCAACGGCATGGATCACTCCTTCTGCGACGTATTCCACGATGTGTTGTTGGTCGACGGCGCACATGCGGCTCAAATCCTCGAGGGTGAGAACCGTCGAGTCCTCGAATATGGCGCCGGTGAGCGCCCGATCATCGGATGGGGACATCGTTACACTCCCAAGTTAGCACGCGGATTGAAGGGTAAGGCTGCAGCCATGGCCGCATAGGCAGCCTTGGCCGTGTCGTCATCGGCGGGCGGCAACGCGATTTGCAGAATGACGTAAAAATCACCGGGCGGCGCGGCCGGAATGCCACGGCCCTTCAGCCGCAACTTACTGCCGGCATGTGCGCCTGATGGAATTTTCAAATCCACGGTTGCAGCGGGTGTCGGCGTTTTAATGGTGGCGCCGAGCGCTGCTTCCCACGGGGCGACCGGCAGCTCGAGATACAAATCGCGACCATCGACGCGATACAGAGGGTGCGGCTGAAATTCAATTTCAATAAACAGATCGCCGGGCTTGCTTTCGCCATGCGCGGGCGCTCCTTGGCCCGCCAGTCGAATACTCTGACCGGCCAATATTCCCTTCGGCACTTGAACGTTGAGCACGCGTTCCTTCGACACCACTCTGCCGTCAGCGTCGACAGCGGGGACGCGCAAGGAGAGCTGCCGCGTGCCGCCCTGCAGCGTGGCGTCGAGGTCGAGCAAGACTTTTGCGTGATGATCTTCACCGCGTCCGGGATGGAAGGCGCCCCGCGTTCCCCTGGCTCCGGCGCGTCCCTGGGCGCCGAACAACGATTCAAAAAAATCGCTGTAGTCTGAGTCGCGCCCCCCCGCGCCACTGAATTCGAAGCCCGTGCCCCAATCAGGAGGCGGTCGGAAATCTTCGCCGGGTCGAGGCCCTTGGCCCAGTTGATCGTAGGCGGCGCGCTTCTCGGCATTCTTGAGCACTTCGTAGGCCTCGCCGACCTCCTTGAAGCGCGCTTCGGCGTCTTTCTCCTTGCTCACGTCCGGGTGATATTTGCGGGCGAGCTTACGGTAAGCCTGCTTGATCTGCGTTTCGGTGGCATCGCGTGCCACACCCATCACCTTGTAGTAGTCCTTGAACTCCATCGTACCTACCGATCCATTTGCAGCAGCGGACAAGGATACTATGCGTAGGGCACAGCGGACGAAATAATCCTGTAGGCGCTCTCCTACTTTGGCGCTGGTAGGTTACAGTTGATAGGCGACAGTCAGGAGCAGGCCTTCCGCAATGTCGCGCCACAAACTCGGAGCGTGGCAATCGAAGGGTTGTGATCCCGGGATCAAGGCTTGAATCCAATTCGCCAGCCAGTCGATTTCGCGTCTGCCGTAGAAGACCACGGCGCATTCATAGTTGAGCAGCAGGCTGCGCGAATCCAAATTGACTGAGCCGGAAACGGCGAGTGTGCCGTCGAACACCACCGCCTTTGCGTGGTTCATGTGAGGCAACAGGTGAATCCCGACCCCCACGTCGCTGAGCGCCCGCAGTGCTCGGTGGCGGACGAAGTCCGGCAGGCGATGATTGGAGGTGGCGGGAATGCATAGATCGATCGATACGCCGCGCCGCGCCGCCAAGCGCATGGCCATTTCCAGTGCGGCATCCGGGACGAAGTACGGAGTCACCGCAATGATGCGGCGACGCGCCCGGAAACAGGCATCGATCAGCAGCGCCTGCACCGTATCTTCGGCTTGATCGGGACCGCTGGGCAGAAACTGTGCCCGGCTGCAGGTCGCATCGGTCGCCGCAGCGGCAATAGTGCATGCCGCTGTTGCCGCCGCAGCGCGGGGCGAGGCGGGCTTACCGCCGGCAGCCACCCAGTCGGCCTCGAATTGGGATGCGGCTGCATGCGCCACAGCACCGTCCAAGTCAAATGATAGATCGCGCCACGGCGGCGCGCCGTCCCGCCCCACGAAGTACTCGGCCGCGAGATTTCTGCCGCCGGCCCAAAGTCGTGTGCCGTCGGCGATGGTCATTTTGCGATGATTGCGCAAATTGCGCGGGCCTTGAGTTTTGCGGGCGAACAAGGGGCTGAATACCGCAGTCTCGATTCCGGCGTCCTGCCATTGTTGGAAGCGGGAACGCGGCAACTGAATCGCGCCGACCCCGTCGATGAGCAGGCGCACCTGCACTCCCGCACGTGCCCGCGCCATCATGCGCTGCGTCACCTCGCGGCCGAACTCATCGTTGCCGAGAATGTACGTGCAGATGTCCAAGCGCGAGGTGGCGCCCGACATCACGGCGAACAGCGCCGCCGCCGATTCGCCGCCGTCCTGGTGCAGCCGAATCGTAGCGCGCGCAGCGCCTGCCAAACCAAAGCTGTCGATGAGTTCCTCTGCCCAGTGCCTATCCGGTACTGGAATGCCTGAACCGCGCGATGCCTTGCGCCGCACTTTGCGACGGCCAAAAATCAGATACATGGGCAGTGCAAAATACGGCAGCGCTAGCAAACTTAATACCCACGCAATCGCGATGGACGGTGGACGGCGCGTACCCTCGAGCCGGGTGGTCAAGACATAGACCAGCAAGCTGATTGCAATGACCAGCGAATGGATGGTGATTCGCGGAAACCAGCCGTTCATGGCGCACCCCGCATTGCGCCAAGCTGCCGTAGAACGCCCGGCAGCAATTCAGGAAGGTCCTCCGCGAGCAAGCCCGGGCCAAACCCAGCGGCCGCCGCGCCATGCATCCAAACCCCGGCCGCAGCGGCCAAAAATGCGTCCATTCCCTGGGCGAGCAAGCCTAAGATTATGCCGCCCAGCACATCGCCTGCGCCTGCAGTAGCGAGGGTTGCCGGCGCATTGGTGTTGACGATGGCACGGCCGTCGGGAGCCGCAATGACGGTATCTGCACCTTTCAACACAACAATCGCGCCGCTCTGCCGCGCCGCGCCACGAGCGCGCGCCAGCTTGTCGCCCCTGAGTGTGAATAGGCGGGCGAATTCGCCGTCATGTGGGGTCATGACGCAGGGTCCGTGGATGGCTTGCCGCAGCACGTCCGCATTACCGGCAAACACCGTAATTGCATCCGCGTCCAGCAGCACCGGCCGCGCCGTCGCCAGGAGTTGCAGTGACCGTTGGCGGGTGCCGTCGTTAACGCCCGCACCCGGCCCGATCAGGAACGCGGTGTAGCGCCGATCTGCAAGCAGTCCAGTAAAATCGCCTTCCTGGTTTATAGGCTGCACCATGATGCTGGTGAGTGCGGCCGCGTATAAGGGGAAGGCGATTTGCGCAACCGCGATGCTCGTCAGGCCTGCGCCCGCACGCGCCGCCGCACGCGCCGCCATGCGGGCAGCCCCGGTCATAGGGTAACCGCCGCACACCAGCGCGTGGCCCCGCGTGTATTTATTGCCTGAGGCGGTTGCGTGCGGCATGGCGGCCCGCCACAGGTCAGGATGATTCTCCCAGGTATCGACGGCGATTGACTCGAGAACGGCGGAAGGAAAGCCGATATCCACGACAATAATTTCCCCGCACAGATCCCGGCCTGGCAGCAATACATGGCCGGGTTTCTTGCGCGCGAATGTGACGGTGCACACTGCCGCTGACGCGCCCAGATTCTCGCCGCTATCGCCTAGCACGCCGCTCGGTATATCGACGGCGATCATGGGTAGGTGACGGCGCGCAACCTCCGCCAGTATGGCGGCGATCTGGTAGTCCAAACGGCGGCTGAGGCCCGCTCCAAACAGGGCGTCGACGATTAGGCCGGCGCCTTCAATGGCGGCTACGGACAGGGGTTCGATGCTGCCGGTCCAGCGCATTGCATACAGCAGGGCGTCACCGTGAAGGTTTTCCTTCGCTCCCAATAAGGCGACTCGCACCGGCCAGCCGGCCTGCGCCAGAGCGATGGCCACCACAAAACCGTCGCCGCCGTTATTTCCTGGGCCACACAGAACGGTGACGGCGCGAGGCGGCCAGCGGTGGATAATTTCCTGCGCCACGGCGTTCCCGGCATTTTGCATGAGCTGCGGGCCGGGAATGCCGAGCGCAATCGCTGCAGCATCGGCTTGGATCATCTGCGCAACGTTGAGCAGGGCAGATGGCAGCGGCCGCACGTGCTCCGCGTCCTTCAACCAATGGCGCCTGCGATGGTGCCGACCAGAGTGGTCACCCCCATGGCGAGAGCGCTCCAAAATGCCACGCGCAGCGCGCCCCTGCGAATATCGGCGCCGCCGACCTTCGCCGACCAGCCGCCCAGAAACAACAGACACAGCAGAGAGGCGCCGACGATGCAGGGCATGAGATAGCGCTCCGGCGTCAACACTGCCACCACTAGGGGCAGGGCGGCGCCGGCGGCGAAGCTGCCGGCCGAGGCCAAGGCGGCTTGCAGCGGCCTCGCGGCGCTGCCCGGGGACAATCCCAGCTCGTCGCGGGCGTGCGATCCCAAGGCGTCATGCGCCATGAGCTCAGCGGCCACCTGCGAGGCCAACGCCTGATCAAGTCCGCGCCGCATGTAGATCTCTGTCAGTTCGCGGCTTTCACCGGCGAAGTCGCTCTCCAGTTCGGCGCGCTCTTGTGCAAGCGCGGCCGCCTCGGTATCCGCTTGTGAATGCACGGAAACATATTCTCCAGTCGCCATGGACATTGCCCCAGCGACCAGCGCCGCGGTCCCGCTCAGGAGGATATTCGCCTGCGACACGTGGGCCGCGGCAACGCCCAGTATCAAGCTGGAGGTCGAAACGATGCCGTCGTTGGCGCCCAAGACGCTGGCGCGCAACCAGCCAATTCCGCCCAATCTGTGGAGTTCGTGATTGCGGGGACGCATGTGGCCTGTATATATTAACAGCGCGCCGGCTGCATAGAAGATTCCATGCCGGAGTGCGGCGAGCCGCGAATGCGCGGGCGCTCGGGCGCCCGCAAGGCAGCTAGGCTCTACCGGTCTTAGGACCCAGGAAATACCAGAGAATGAATCCGAGCACGGGCAGGATGATCACGAGCACGGTCCAAATAACCTTCTTTCCGGTGTCCGCGCTGCTTTGGAAAATGTTGACGATTGCCCACACATCGGCGATCAGTACGATGATTCCGAACAGACCTTGATATTGCATTTCTTATCCTTGTTGGCGGCGCAGTCCCTATAAGCTACACGCTTGCGGGCCGATCTGGCAAAGTCTCGCCGGCAAGGCCGTACCGGCGCTGCCGATTCACAGCAGCAACAATACGCCGGCGATGGCGCTCAACGAGAGCACCAACTTTTCGAATAACGCCTGATTGATCCGAACCACCAGCCAGCGCCCAAGAAGCGCGCCGATCACGACGGCGGGCGCGAGCAGCAGATTGAATTCGAAGCTATTCAGGGTAATCAACCCTAGATTTACCATGAACGGCACTTTGAACAAGTTGAGGCACATGAAGAACACTGCCGCAGTACCGACGTATTCCATCTTGGGCAGACGCATGGACACAAGATAGATCGCCATCAGCGGACCGGCGGCATTGGCGATCAAGGTAATGAATCCGGCGACCACTCCCACCGCGGCTGCGAACACCCAGGAATGAGGGCCGGACTCGGCGCCCGATTGGGAGGAACGATAGCGGCGCCAGTAGCTCAAGACGGCCAGCGCAACGATGATGATGCCTATCATCAGCCGCGCATGCCGATCCGAGACCCAGCCCAGTGTCAAATATCCCAGGACCACGCCGGCCGCGGTGAAGGGGAAGAGCTTCCACAAATAACGCCATTGCGTGTGTCGGCGATACGACATTACTGCGACCATATCGCCGAATATCAGCAGGGGCAACACGATGCCGCTCGCCTGTTTACTGCTCGGGAAAACATGCGTGAACAGGGCCACCGATAAAATGCTCAGGCCGGTGATGCCGCTCTTCGAGACACCGACCATAAAGGCGCCGAGAACGGCGAATATCCATTGAAGGGGCTCAAATGTCATAATCGAAGAGAATTCCCATGCCGAATCTCTACCAAGATACCGCGGAACCTGGCGTCGCGTTGACAATGCTCGACGGCGATAGGCGCGCGCACGTCGTCATCGTGGGAGCGGGAATCACCGGCTTGTCGACCGCCCTGCATTTAGCCGAGAAAGGCGTGGACGTCGTGGTGCTCGAAGCCCATGAACCGGGTTGGGGTGCGTCGGGACGCAACGGTGGCCAGGTTAATCCGGGCCTGAAACACGATCCCGATGCCGTGGAGCGCGATTTTGGTGTCGATTTAGGAAGGCGAATGAACGCGCTGACGGGATCTGCGCCGGCATTCGTCTTCGATCTCATCGAGCGACACGCCATTCGTTGCGAAGCCCGCCGCAATGGCACGCTGCGCGCAGCGATTCGGCCGGCTCAGGCTGAACCGATTCGCCGTACCGTAGAGCAATGGGCGCGCCGCGGCGCGCCGGTCGAATTTCTCGACTCCGCCGCGATTGCAACAGTCACCGGAACACAGCGCTATGTCGGCGCCATGCTCGATCGACGCGGAGGGGATTTGAATCCTCTCAGCTTCGCGCGCGGGTTGTGCCGCGCCGCCCTAGCCGCCGGCGCCGTCATCTGCGGCCGCAGCGCGGCTCTCGGCATGGAACGCGCAGGTCAATCTTGGAAGATTCGCACCGCGACCGGCACTGTGACAGCCTCGCATGTGGTGCTGGCAACCAATGGCTATACCGACGATCTATGGGCCGGCTTGCGGCGTACCGTGGTCCCAGTGTTCGGCGCAATGGCGGCGACGGCGCAACTGCCGCACGACATTGCGGCGCAGGTGATGCCGAGCCGCAGCGTGCTCTATGAGAGCGGTCCGGTTACGGTGTACTACCGCGTCGATGGCGGCGGGCGACTGTTGATCGGCGGCCGCGGTCCCATGCACGAAATATCCAGCACCTCCGCGCTGCCCCACTTGGTTGCTTATGCAAGGCGCCTATGGCCCGGCTTGGCGCAGGTGGAGTGGACTCACGCTTGGGGCGGGCGGCTGGCGATGACCAGAGACCAGTATCCGCACATTCACGAGCCGGCCGCCGGAATGCTCGTGAGCTTGGGCTACAACGGCCGGGGTGTGGCCATGGCCACAGCCATGGGAGACCAACTGGCGCGCCGAATCCTGGCCCCAACCGCCGACTTCGATATGCCCGTAACGAATATGAAGACCATCGGTATGCACGCGCTGTGGCCGGTTGCAGTACGAGCGGTGATTGCGCGCGGCCGTCTCAGCGATTTTCTAGGCATGGGATGAGCACGGCGTTGCACGCCGCGCGTTGCACGCCGCGTCAATTATCGGTGTAGAACTGACGCAGGCGATGTAAATCGATAATGACGTCGTAGTGCTGGTCGGCTGGCAATTTAGGGCCTAAGAAGAAGTCGTAACGCTCATTGAGATTCGCGATCTCGGGATGCAACTGGCGCATGGCGCGTTTGAACATTTCCTTCGGCACCCACTCCGAGTTTGACGACAGCGAACCGAACTCATCGTGATAGATCGTTGCGGTGGATTTGTCGGCCGGCGTCGACATGATGGCGAAGATGCGCGGATGCGAGCCATCCAAGCGCACTTGTTTCGCGCCAGACTTGATCAATTTCCACTCATTGCCCTGAGGCACTGCGATCAATGCGTACACGTGGTGTTGCGCCGTGAGCAACGCCGTGACCAGTACGCTGCCGGCGAGCAGCCGGCGGCTGAGCGGCCCCCAGTTCTGAGTCAAGGCGCCGATGGATGCCACCAGGAAGCAGAGCAGCACGGCCGTCATGGCCAATATGGTGCGATAGGTCGCGTAGTGCTCGGAGGCGACTAAGCTGACGCCACATGCGAACACGGGCAGGCCGAGCAATGCCGCCAGCCACACTATTCCACGCGCGCGGCCATAACGGCGCCATTCGAGATAAGCGCCTGCGACCAGGATTGCGCCGACGAGCAGCGCGCAGCCGAAGTACAGTGAATGGTCACGATGATTGTTGTCATTCAGCACGAATAGGCTGAGCGCATTCGGCATCGTTTCCTGGAGGAACCAGGCGATTTTTTCGCCCCAGTGATGCTCGAACGCGATGCGGCCGGATTTGACGAACACGCCATTTGCATATAGCACGCTGATGACGGCGTAGGCCAAGCCCAAAGTGCCGACAACGAACCCTAAATGAATGCCGGCCCAGCGCGCGGTCTGCGCCAGACTGCGGCGTCGTTGCACGATCAGCGCGCCCGCCAGCGGCACCACATAGAACAGCACGCTAGATTGATATATCAGAGCGCCCACGACCATGAGCCCGATTGCCAACGCCCACTGGCCTGCCGCGCGTCCGCGACCGGCGCTTATACCGACGTTAATTGCGCCTTCCACTGTGAAGAATGCCGCGAAAGCCAGCAACGCCGTCGCTGCATATGGCCAGCCGACGGCCCACGAGGCAATGACCTGTTCAGATGGAATCAGTGCCAGAAGCACGGCGAAACATAGACTGGCGCCGAACGACCAGCCAAGCGCTCGCAGACCGCGAAAGCTCACCAGGGAAATCGCGCCTAATAGCAGCGCGGAGATAAACCGCAGCCATTGCAGGTCCTGCACCGTATCGGTCTGGCCGAAAGTGGCCTGCAGCAACCAGCCGTATATCGGCCGCGCATGCGAGGCGCAGAATTTAACAATAACGCCCGGTTCCTCGTGTGCCTCGCGTATGTTGGAGTAGTCGTCGCGCAATCCGAATTCGTGGAAAGTAGCCGGCCAGTAGGTGACCAAGGGCACGAGAAATAGCGTTGCGGTCAAAATCCAGGCGCGCAGCCCCAAAATGCTGCGCCGTTTCGACGCAGCGGCTACGCCCGCGACAGGCGCGGAGATGGACGGTTCGGTGACGATGGTTTCGGGACGGTGCATAGAATTCATTCTGTCGCGGCTATTATTTTAACGGTACAGCCGGGCAAAACCGTGCGCGAACCGCAAAAAATACGTTAAATATCCGTTAACTAGGCCAATAGGCCTGCGTTAATTCAAGCGGCTACACAGAGATTCTTGCCGCCGTTTTTAGCGCGGTACAGGGCGCCGTCGGCGCGATCGAAAGCCTGTTCCGAGGCGTCACCTTGTTTCAGTTCGGTGATTCCGCAGGATACAGTGACGCGCACCGGCGTGCCGCGAAAATGGAATCGTAGGCCTTCGACCGCCGTTCGTACTTGATTGGCGACATGCAGGGCTTCCGCCGGCGTCAGTCCGCTCAACAACACAGCGAACTCCTCGCCGCCGATCCGCGCAACGAAGTCGGTAGCGCGAAGCGCCGCCGCGAAGCATGCGGCGACGCTTTGCAGCACACGGTCACCCGCGCGATGTCCGTAGCTGTCGTTGATGAGCTTGAAACTGTCGATGTCCCACAGCAGCATGGCGAGCGGCGCTCCGCCCTGTCCGCGTCGCGTGATCTCCAGCGCGAACCGTTCTTCGAAGGATTTGCGATTCGCCACGCCGGTCAAAGGATCGAGCCTGGCGACGTGCTTTTCGAGATCCAATTTGGAATGCAGTTCCTGCGTTTCGCGTTCCAGGTCCGCGATTCGCGCGCGCATATGCTCGGCGCGCCCGTTGTATTCGACGAGGCGGGTTTGCTCGCGCGCGCGAAAGTCGCTCACCTGTTGCGCAACGGACTCTAAGCGTGCACTTACCGAGGATTGCAGCAGGGACAACTCCGTTGCTTCGCTGATTTCGTCGGTGAGCTCGCGAACATGCGACATTACCGTGTCGTTGAGGGATTCGGTGTCATCGAAGTGACTGCGGCTGGCGCTGTTCGATTCGGTCAGATAGCCCGCCATCTCCTCCAGGCGCTGCGTGACATCGGATAGCAGCGCGGCGGCCTGCAGCCGCTCGCGCACCAATAGCTCGCCGCGCGCGTGAATCATATCTGCGGCACCTTGCACGACAGCGGCCAAAGCGGCGTCAGTTTGCGCGATTGCTAATTCTTGAAGCAGCGTTTGCACGGCCGAGACCGAGGGTGCTCCCGACTTGAGGCGTTCGAGCAGGGCGGCAACTGCCGCGCCCGTGGCGAAGCGGCCGGATTGCGCAGCAAAAGAAGCGATCGAACTCGATGGCTCCGCGGCGCGAGTCATCCGTGATACCCCGTCCACCGCCACCACGGCCGTCGTCAACGACGTCGCAAGCCGGTCCAGTTCGGCGGCATCGGCATTGCGCCGATTGGCGGCCGCCAGCGTCGTCAATTCTTCGTCGAGGTCGGAATCCTGACCCAGGCCGGCGGCGCATAGGCGTCCGATCAGGCGCCGCAGCAGCTGCTCGACTTCGCGCCAGCTTTTTTCCTCGGCCTCTATTTCAAGGAGCGAGTCGCGGTATTTTTGTTTCCAGTCGGTGGTTTCGGACACAGCTTGGTTTTGAGTTGGCACATGGAGATATCGGCTCGGACGCCGTATTCTTTAGCAGAGTATCATCTCCGAATGTGCGGCCGTTACGTCAGCCCCGATGAGGCCTCGATCGAGCGCGAGTTCAACCTCGTTCGCGCCGAGTGGCAGTTCCCCGCCAATTTCAACACGGCACCCACTCAGGCGGTGCCGGCCATTCGGGAACGCGACGGCAAGCGGGACAGCGCCTTGCTGCGTTGGGGCTTGGTGCCGTTCTTCGCGCACGGCCAGCCGGGCAAGTACAGCACTTTCAACGCGCGCTTGGAGACGCTCGCGAGCAGTGCCGCCTTCCGTGGCCCATGGCAGCACGGGCAGCGCTGTATCATTCCGGCGCTGGGTTTTTATGAGTGGCATGTCAATGCGGACGGCACCAAGCAGCCGTTCTACATCCATTTGGAAGATCAGGCGATATTCGGATTTGCGGGACTGTGGGAGGGCGAGTCCTGCACGATCATTACCATGCCGGCCAATGCCTTGATGGCTGGGGTTCACAACTCCAAGACGCGCATGCCGGCAATTCTGGCGCGCGATATGCGCGAGCTATGGCTATTGGGCACGCCTGAGGCCGCCGTCGCGGCGTTGCGCCCCTATGCCGATGATCTCATGGTTGCCTACCCGGTGACTTCCAGGGTCAATTCTGCGCGCAACAATGACGAAAAGCTGTTGGAACCGTTGCAAACGGACGTCGATTAGTCGCCACCCCAGCCGTGGAAATAGCCATTTCTTGATGCAAGTCCCAGCGGGCAGCGCACCCTTCGAGCTAGGCTTTGGTGCAAGGAAGCCGCAAAACCATGGTGCTCAAGTCCGTATTCTTTGTCGCAGCGCTGCTGTCGGCGTCGTCTGCCGAGGCGGGCGCGCAGATATATACGTATGTGGACACCGATGGTCTGCGGCATTACACGGATGTGCCGGACAACAATCGCTACCGGCTGCTGGTCCTCTCGCCGCAGGATAGAACCGCTAGCGGCGATCGCTACGATGCCATGCTACTGGCGAAGGCCGGCCGGTACGATTCAATTATCCAGAACGCTGCCGACTCCGCCTCCGTCGAACCGAATCTGCTGCGTGCCGTGATCGTGGTGGAGTCGGGCTTCAATTCGCGCGCCCTCTCGAAGCGGGGCGCGATGGGCCTGATGCAGCTGATGCCGGCGACTGCGACGCGCTACGGCGCGGCCAATCCCTTTGATCCGCACGAGAACGTGCACGCCGGGGCGCGCTATTTGAAATTTCTCATCGATCGCTTCGGGCAGAATTTGCGGCTGGCGCTTGCGGCATATAACGCAGGTGAAAACGCGGTCGATCGCAACGGCGGGCAAGTTCCGCCTTTTGCCGAGACCATGGCGTACGTGCCGCGGGTGCTGCGGATCTATCAGATGCTCAAGGAACAGCCGCGCACGACTTGATTCTCGCCGGTGTAAAGTTCAGGAAATTGCGCATCAATATGCCAGTATCCTGTATTGACCGGGTGGAAGGGAGTCCAGTAATGAGAATAATAATCGCACCTTTGGTGTGCCTGCTGATGACCGCATGCGCAACCCACTCCACAATCGTCGCACCCCAGCCAGTCATCAGGCGTATCGCAATTATCCCAGCGTCCAATCCGCGCTGGTACTCATTCGACAATGCGGCGCCGCCCATCGGCGGTTACCCGTTTCAGTATTGGGTTAACAAATTCGACAGCAAGGGAAAGGCAAGAGCCTTCAATGAAAAGATGAGGTCGCCGCCGCTGGATCTCGGTAGCAATTTCACGGAAGAAATAGCCACTGCGCTCCGCGACCAGGGGTTCACCGTTGAAATTCTGGCGGACATAGTGCGCGCGACTGATGACCCCGACAGCGTGGACTACGACAAAATTCATACCGAAGCTGACGCCATAGTGCACCTGACGATTTGGGAAGTAGGCGTGTATTCATCGGGGTATTCCCTCTACTACATACCTCGCGTCAATGCGTCAGCCAAAATCTGGGTCAACGGCCAAGAAGACAGCCTATATAGAGACGATATTTATTACGGTGTCGATGCAAGAAAGGGGAAAACTTGGGCCATTGTTCCGGATCCGAAGTTTTCGTATCGAACATTTGAAGCGGTGATGTCGAACCTCGACGATGTGCGCTCGGCATTCGCGATCGGCACTCTCGAAATCAGCAGGGCAATGTCTGAGAGGCTAGGCAATGCTGCGATATTCGAAAGCGGACGAAACGGTAGCTGCGAAG
Source organism: Steroidobacterales bacterium (assembly GCA_038226325.1). GTDB lineage: Bacteria > Pseudomonadota > Gammaproteobacteria > Steroidobacterales > Steroidobacteraceae > Bog-1198. The sequence continues at coordinate 102,299 of JBBRQO010000004.1, forward strand.
TAGCAGATCGAGGGAATGCCCCCGGCAGATTCGCTGCCGGATCAACCGCCGGATACGCTTGACTTATGCGTAAGTTTAAGCTTACTGTTAGTCATGGCTTACCAAGCTGCTTTCTTGGCTTTAGCGGACTCCACCCGTCGGCGGGTATTCGAGGAGTTAAGGCGTGGACCGAAGTCGGTGGGCAGGATCGCGGCGAACATGCCGGTAAGCCGGCCGGCTGTCTCCCAACATCTTGCGGTGTTGAAGAAGGCTGGACTGGTAGGGGATCGCGCGGAGGGTACACGCCGCATTTATTACATCGATCCGCAGGGTTTGGCGGGCATCAGGATCTGGCTAGACCAATTCTGGGACGACGCGCTACTGTCTTTCCAAGCTGAGATCGAAAAGAAGGATGCCGACGCATGATTCGCATCGCACCGGTACGCAAACAGCTGTTGGTGAACGCCAGTCAGTCGCAGGCCTTTACAGTATTTACGGCCGAGATGTCGCGCTGGTGGCCTGCGACGCATTCCATCCTCAAGTCGCCACTTAAAGAGAGCATCGTCGAGCCGCGTGTCGGCGGCCGCTGGTACGCGGTCGGCGAGGACGGATCGACTTGCGAGAACGGATATGTGATTGCATGGCAGCCACCCCACGAAGTGGTGCTTGCGTGGCAAATCAACGCCGACTGGCGGTACGACCCTGAGTTGATCACGGAAGTGGAAGTAAGGTTCATTGCCGAGAGCAGCAGTACCACCCGCATCGAATTGGAGCATCGATACCTGGAGCGCATGGGCGACAAAGCAGCTGCGGCACGCAACGCGGTGGATTCGCCCGGCGGATGGGGTGGCATCCTCGAGGCATTTAAAATTTGCGCGGAAAGCTGACTAAAAAGGGATACGAAATGCACTCAAGAATTCCTGCGATAGCGGCCGCCTTGACGGTTCTGGCAGCTGCGGCGGCGGAACACGCCTCGGCCGAAGTGCTCAATGTCGCCGCCAACGGTTTCGAGATTCGCGAGACGGCGCATTCCGCTGCTGCGCCCGACAAGGTCTATGGCGAGATGCTACTGCCTGCGCAGTGGTGGAGTTCCGATCACACGTTTTCGGGAAGCGCAGCGAATCTTGTGCTGGATGCACGCGCAGGGGGCTGCTGGTGCGAGAACTTGCCCGGCGGTGGATCGGTTGAGCACTTGTCAGTGGTGTTCGTGTCACCTGGAAAACTGTTGCGTATGCGCGGCGCGCTGGGACCCTTTCAAGGACTTGCAGTGGATGGAGTCATGACTTGGAGCGTGAAGATCGCCGCCGATGGTGGGACCGACATTACTTTTACATACTCGGTCGGCGGCTATGTCAAGGATGGATTCGACGAATTGTCGAAGGCCGCCGACCACGTGCTCGGCGCGCAGTTGCAGCAGCTTAAGAGAGTTGTCGATGGTCCATCGGCTCGAGGTGAGCCACCCCGCGGCTAGCCGCGGCGTAATTGGCCGTTACTGATACAAGCTAAATTATTTGACAGCTTGCGCAATGATCGCGAGGGTGCGCCCCTCTGGATCTCTGAAGAAGGCCATCCATTCTTCCGTGCCATCGGCGTGTCGATGAATCATGTGCGGCGCGTTGCTGAATTCGACGCCCCGCGACCGCAGTTCGTGGTGGGCCGCCGCGATATCCGTCACGCACAAATAGAGAACGGATTCCGATGCGGTGCCCGCTGCTTCTTCCGTCAACGTGAGACGCGTGCCGCCGCAGTCAAAGAATGCGAGCTTGCCGAATGTATATAGGTGGGGGATGCCGAGCACTTCGCCATACCAAGCCTTCGAGGTTTTGATATCTCGGACCGAGCGCGAAATTTGACCGATTGCCCCCAATGTCACTCGAACGTTCATACCTTCCCCCTTTTGCCTCAGAGCGCTGTCCTTCGGTGCCTGATGCCTCGGTGTGCGGCGATTTGACGGCTGGTCATGCCATGCTTAACCGCATGCACGATCCGCCACTCGGCTGGTGTCAATAAATCATCGTGCGACGGGTGGCCGCGGCGCGAAGGAGTAGTCACGCTCATATGGTAATTCGCCTGAAGGCGAATTACCCTCCCCCTAATATTGTTGGGCGGGGGCTCACGGTGAGCCGTCATTGTCTGCCGGTAACCGGTTGATTTGCCCCGCGGCGCCCCCATTGGGCCGGGAGGTAATTGCGCGGAGTGCCTGTTTGACCCTTCCATTCTCCAGCGTCGATAGGGGCGCACCGCCGGCCCAATTGCCGGCGGTGGTATATCGCGGGTCGAAATTATCGTGCCGTGAATACAGCCTGGTGCTTGAGGCCAAAGCTATCGAGCACGAAGTGCGCGACAACGGAGACCATTGGTTGTTGACCGTCGCACCGTCGATGTTGCGCCTGGCGTATGACGAACTTGGCCGCTACGCCGCCGAGCGCAGTGCGCCGCGCGGCGTTCCAATTCTCAGCCAACCGTTTGCGGGCGCTGCATTCGGCGTCATCGGTTACATGCTGATTCTTTTGATCACCGCTTACTGTGCAGGCATCGGCCTGTTCGGCGCCGACTGGCTATCGTTGGGAGATCTCGACGCGGGCGCGCCAGACCAGTGGTGGCGTGCATTGACGGCTCTAACCTTGCACTTGGACCAACAGCACCTGCTCGGCAATCTTCTGTTCGGCGTGTTTGCCGGCATTGCGGCAGGCCGGTTGTTGGGGCCCGGCGTTGCGTGGGCGAGCATATTAGGCGCCGGTGGACTCGCCAATTACGTGGAGATACTCATAGCACCCGCGAATCATCGCGCGGTGGGAGCGTCCACAGCCGTGTTCGCAGCTCTAGGGTTGATCGCCGGCCTCGCATGGCGGCAGCGTCTTAGCTTGCGCGAGCGCCGCTGGAATGCCTTTGCGCCGCTGATTGCCGGGATTTGTTTACTGACCTTACTGGGCGCGGGCGGCGAACATGTGGATGTGCTGGGGCACGGGCTCGGCTTTGTGTTTGGTTTGGGTTTTGGCTGGATGTTCGCGCGCGCGGGTGTCCCGCGGGATCACCGTAGGAGCCTGCAGATCGTCACCGGCGCCGCCACCGTAGCGCTGTTGTTCGTCGCCTGGGCCCTGGCGCTGGCATAGGGAGGCTCGACTCGAGAGATCAGCTCTTGACGGCCACGCCGCCGGGCGTGAGCTTGTCGATCGCCTGCGGTAAGGCATGCGACAGTTTCGCTGCCAAGTCCTCAGGCGTGATATTGAGCCTGGCAGCTATCTGCTTCACGGCGTCGGAGCCAAAGGCCTGATGAACCTGATCAGGGGTGATGGGCAGGTTGGCTCCGGTCCCCACCCAGGAACGCACGGTGCCGCCCAGTCCTTGTTGCTCCAGCTGTGCGATGATTCCTTGAACGCCGCCGTGCTTTTCGATCAGGCCGTTGACCACGGTTGCCATTTCAGCACCGACAACTCCGCCCAGCAATCCGTCGAATAATCCCATGTTGCTGCTCCTTGGAACTAAAAAGCAAAAACCAAATTTACCGTGGTTATCGTATCGAGCTTTTTCAGCGTCGGCGGCGGATTGGTGTTATCCGTGATTCCATAACCCACGCTCAATGCCAATTTTTCCGACATCTTCACCGTCAGTGCAAGGTCATCGTGTAGCAGGGTGTTGCTCGAGCCGGCTTCCATGAGGAATTTATTGGTCAGCGTTGTGGACTTGTTGAATGCATGCGAAAAATCCAGTCCTGCCGTGCCAATCGCTTCGCCGGTGGCATCGTGCAAGACCCGCGAGGTGACGACGCCGTTGGCATCCTTGAAAATATCCTCGGGCCGCAATCGCCGGTAACCCGCACCGATCTGGCCTGATAGCTTGGTGTGGTTAGTATCGATAAATTTGTATCCCATACCGGCTGTGGCACTGGCCTGATACTGGAAACCGTCAAATAAATCGCGCTGATAGCGAAAGCCGCCGAAGGCGAATAAATCGCTCGATATGTTGTAGTTGCTTTGAGCACGCGTTTCCCAGCGTTGCGCGGAGACGATACCGGAGCTGCGGCCGTAAAGGCCGCCCAAATAGAGTTCGTTCTTCCATGCACCGTCATAGCGGAGCATATCGATATTGCCGTTGATCGACTCTGACTCGCTGTTGCCGCGAGAGCTCAAAAAGCCGAACTGCCCTTTGCCGATCCACACGCCCGTGGGTGGCGGCGCGGGTGCGTCGTCAGCCCATGCGCGCACCGCGGGACAGAGCAGCAGAACACTCAACGCGGCGAGACGAAAATTACTCATGAGCCCTCGTAATTGACACAGAAACGCCGGGCGGGGCAACCCCCGCCCGGGGCTTGGATTCGTGAATGAGCACGGCGAGCTTAAGCGCGCCGCGCGAGCAAGTCGCGAATTTCCTCGAGCAGCACTTCGCTCTTGGCAGGCGGCGCGGGCACGGCCGGCGCGGCGGGAATCGGCTTCTTTAGCTTGTTGATGCCCTTGATCGCGATGAACAGCACGATTGCGATGATGATGAAATCAAAGACGGTCTGCAGGAAGGCGCCATACTTGATCAGTATCTCCTTGCCCGTGGGATCTTTGCCCAAAGCAGCCGCCAGATCCGAGAAGTTGAACCCGCCAATCACCTTGCCCAACGCCGGCATAAAAATATCGCCGACCAGGGAAGAGACGATCTTTCCAAAAGCGGCGCCGATGATCACACCGACAGCCAAGTCAACCACATTGCCCTTCATCGCAAATTCTTTGAATTCTGTACCTATTCCCACGGCAATCTCCTTATTTTATAAGCATTGAGCGATGAACACCGATGACGCAAGCGCCGTGCGCACGCCCTGATTGCCGGTTGATGGTACTGACCCGATGCGCCGCGGGCAAGCGTGTTCGGGTTAGTGGATTGCCCCGAAGACCTTTTTCAGCAAACTGCTGGCTTGGCCCAGCGGATCCTTGCGAATGGCGCGTTCTTCCTCTGCCATCATCAGGAACAGGCCATCGAGGGTTCTATCGGTGACGTAGCCTTGCAGCGTGGAGTCCTCGGGTTTGAGCACGCCGATAGAGACGGCTTTCTTCGCCAGTGCATTGTAGGTTTCGCCCAATTTCACTTTCTCCGTGGCGCGTCCGATGATGGGGGCGAATTTTACTTTCAGTTGTGCGCCTGTGACCTGCTTAAAATATTGCGTCGCGGCATCATTTCCGCCGGTCAAAATTCGTTTCGCGTCCTCCACAGACATTTCCTTCAGGGCCTGTTTCAGCAGCGTCTTGCTTTCCGGTACGGCCGCTTCGGCGGCGCGGTTCATCGAGGTGACGAGTTGGTCTAGTTGCTCGCCGATGCCGAGCATGCGCATCATCCCTTCAGCCTTGGCAAGTTTCGGCGGCAAGTCTATTTTTACCTTGGGGTTCTTCAGAAAACCGTCCGTTACGCCGAGCTTTCCCACCGCGAGATCGATGCCTTGAGTAAGGGCTTTTTTCAGTCCTGCGGAAGCATCGGAGTTCGACAGCGAGCTCAATTCGAGGCCGAACGCGCTGTCGATAAAGGCGTTGCAGCCGAGTGCGGTCAGTATCAGGCTGAAGGCAAGAGTATTTAATTTCATAAATTTGAATCCGATTGGGCGTGCCGGCCGAAACCATCACTATGCGCCCAATTTCCATCGCCACGCTAGCGTTGAGTCTTTTTCTGAGTTCGTGTGCCCACATGTCAAAAGCTTCGGTGCCTACAGTAGCTCATGTCGATCTGCCGCGCTTCATGGGCGATTGGTATGTCATTGCCGGCATCCCCACATTTCTGGAAAAACACGCATACAACGCGGTCGAGTCCTACCGGCTGGAGACGGATGGAAGCATTGCGACCACGTTTACATTCCGCAAGGGATCATTAGAGGGCCCTGTTAAGACCATGCGGCCGCGCGGCTGGGTCCGCGATTCGTCGAACGCCGTTTGGGGCATGCAGTTCATATGGCCGATCAAGGCGGAGTATTTGATTGCCTATGTGGACGAGGACTACAGTGAAACCATCATCGCACGATCGGCCCGCGACTATGTGTGGATCATGGCGCGAACTCCCGTGCTGGCGCCAAGCGAGTACCAGCGCTTGGTCGCGATGGTCAAAAAATTCGGCTATGACGCTGCCAAGCTGCGGCTGGTACCGCAGCGCTGGCCGTAATCTTCAAAACTGCGCGTGCAGCCGCAGCGCCACCACCGACGCCGGTCCGCGATCGCGATTGTAGGCGGGGTGATTGATCCATTGATAATCGAATGCGAGGTACGCTGTTTTTAGCACGGCGAGAGAATAGTAGGTTTCGAGAATTTGCTCAGGGCCAGGGTGTGGTAGCCGCCCGTCGCCCACGAGAATGCCGAGGCCGCCCGCATTGAGGTAGCGCTGCCGGGCGGCGGAGATGCCGTTATTGATTGCGGCCACTCCGAGAGTGTCATCGGCGCGGTGCCATGAACTCCCCTGCAGCGATAGACCCGCGGCGACGCTTCGATCGATGTCGGAAAATTCATAGGCCTCGACGTTGCCTGCAGCCTTGCCGACACGCGCAAACGCACCCAGGTCGGGCGTCAATTGTTGTTCGAAGTCAAGGCTGGCGCCGCCGCGGCTGCGATACCGGCGGACCGCGGCGATATCCACCGCCGCAGCCGTTCGCTCAGCGACAGCAACCGCATCATCGAGCAGACCCATGCGTCCGCGGCTGTCGAATACGCTGAGCAACAGTCGGCCGGGGAGGCCGGCGATATGATGACGCTTTTCAATTTCTATGATGTACTGGAACTCGTGAAAACCGGAGTCAAGACGTGCGCTGTTGGGAACGTTCGATAAATCGAACAGGCCGGCCCGCAGCGTCCACGAATTTTGGTACCACTCCGCGGCGGCGCCCGCTGTGTAACCCCAAGCATCGGCGGCGTAGTCGAATGTACCGGCGTCGATGGCGGCCCAATTCAAGAAATCACTGCGCGGATCATGCGCATATCGATTCGTATCAAAAATGTCCCCGACACTGAATTTTCCAATGGTGATCACTACACGGCTTTCGCTACGGGAACCGCCCAGTTGATTCGCTGCGGCATCGACTGCTTGCAGTGTGCCATCCAAGTCCAGCGTCTGGCGTAGGAACAGTCGCGGCAGGCGCAGGTAGGGCTGGTTCTTGCCGACCTTGTAGGCCTCGCCGCTGGGAAATCCCGCGACCCCCAATGTGTCATGGAGACCGGCACCCTGATCGATCTCGCCGTTGATCCATACTTCCGCGCCTTGCCACAGCCGCCTACCCAAGTACAGCGTGGCATCGGTGGTCTCGGCGCCGCGTGCGGGCGACAGACTATTGAGGCCGGCATAGGGCGCATTGAAGTCCGACGACTCCTGCTCCACGTAAGTGAATTGCCCATGCAGGGCGAAGGACTCAGCGCTTGGCTGTTCGGCCGCCAACGCTGCGCTCGGCAGGGACGCGAGCAATGCCGTAGTCGTGAGCGACACTCCCAGGCCGGCAAATTTCAGCTCTCTAAGTGACGTATTCGTCCCCACGATGCGTCCTACAAATACTTCGTGACGCCTTGGAACTCTTTGATCAGCTCCCTGAATTGGCGCGGGATCGCCTCAGACGTCTCTTCCATGCAGTGGTGGATATGATCCTTGATCAGTTCTTTCTTGGCGTTGCCGATGGCTTTCTCTACCGCGTGCAGTTGTTGCGCCAGATCCATGCCCGGCCGCCCGGCGTCCAACATGTCGATGACGGCCGCAAGGTGTCCCTGGGCGCGCTTCAGCCGCGTAGCGATGGCGGGAAACTTGTGCATGCACCTAACTCCTAGCCGTATCCTATCCTCCTAGATAGGATATCGCTAGGCGCTGAGAAGGGCTAGTGCAAATTTACAGCGGTTGTGAAGGGAGCGCGAAAGGGGCGGGCTACGCGTCCGGCGGGAACATGCGGTCGATGGCCTTGAAATGCTTGCGCGCATAGGCCAGCACTTCAGGGTCGGTGGGATGATCGGCGTTCTCGACGGCGACTATGGCCTTTCCCAGTTGCGGGTGCTTGTCGCGCAAGTAGCTCGCGAACTCCTGTTTAGTCTGTGCAGGGCCGATGATGAGGACTTCGTGGGCACCCTCGAGTGCGCGCGCCACCTCGTCGAAGAAATGCGGATCGGCCGGCGACTTATGGCCACCGTGTGCGCTCTTGCGGCTGTGCACGCGCTGATGTTGGTCGTGTGCAAGAATCACAGCGCTACTTTGCTCAGTTGGACTGAATTGCCACGTGGTGGCCTTCTGGTGGTCGATCCAGGCGACGGCATGAAAATGTGACATTTGTATTTCCTTCGTGAATTTGAGCATCGCACGCGGGCGAATGGTCTATTGTATGCCGACGCGGGCCGCGCGCACATGCGCGCATGTCGGTGTTTGTCCTACGCGCAACGTGCCGAGAGAAAAATGCCCAATGTGCTGACAATCAATGCTGGCTCTTCGAGTATTCGATTCGCGCTGTTCGAGGTGAGCCTGCCGCCGACGCGGCTGCTGCAGGGGAATTTGGAGCGCATCGGCAGCGACGACACGAGCTTAAGCGTCGACTATGGCGACGGCATCGCCCCGAGCCGGATCAAGCCTGATATCAAGGGGTCGGCAATAGGCTATCTGATGGATTGGCTGGAATCGCAGCCGCAGTTCAAGAGCATCGATGGGGTAGGGCATCGCGTGGTGCATGGCATGCTGCATTCGGATCCGGAGCTCGTCACGCCGCAATTATTGGACCAGCTCAAGACTCTCATTCCCTTCGATCCCGAACACCTGCCGCGCGAAATCGAATTCATCGAGGCGCTGGCGCAGCGCTACGGGCAACTGCCGCAAGTGGCTTGCTTCGATACGGCATTTCATCGAAGCATGCCGCTGGTCGCGATGCAGTTACCGATTCCGCGCCGCTACGCTGCCAAGGGTGTGCGGCGCTATGGTTTTCATGGCCTGTCCTATACCTATCTACTGCAGGAGTTGCTGCGACTCGGTGATCCCGCCGCGGTTCGCGGCCGTGTCATCCTGGCGCACCTGGGCAATGGCGCCAGCCTCGCGGCGGTGCGTGACGGACTGTGCATCGATACCAGCATGGGGTTCACACCGGCGTCAGGATTGGTCATGGGCACCCGATCGGGTGACCTGGATCCCGGACTCATGAGTTATCTGGCCCTGACGGAGGGCATGACCGCCGCCCAATTTCAGACCATGGTCAACCATGAATCGGGCTTGCTCGGTATCTCGGACGTCAGCGCCGATGTGCGGAATCTGCTGGCGCGCGAGAGCAGCGATCTGCGTGCGGCACAGGCGCTTGCACTGTTCTGCTACCAGGTGAAGAAATGGATCGGTTCCTTTGCCTCGGCGCTCGGCGGCGTAGACACATTGGTTTTCGCCGGCGGCATCGGCGAGCACGCGGCGGTGGTGCGTGAGCGCATTTGCGAGGGCTTGGATTTTCTCGGAATCAAGCTCGACCTCGAGGCCAATGGCCGCCATGCGCGGCTCATTTCCGCAGGTGCGGCAGCAGTCAAGGTGCGCGTTATACGCACGGACGAGGAGGCTGTCATTGCGGCCTTGAGCATCCGGCTGCTGGGGTTTGAACCGAATTAGGGGGGAGACGATGCGACTTGCGACGGAGCCGACGCTCGATGCGGATTTGGCGTGGAAAATGCACGCCTACTGGCGTGCGGCGAACTACCTTTCGGTGGGGCAGATTTATCTTTGCGACAACCCGCTGCTGAAGGAGCCGCTCGAACTCGCCCACATCAAGCGCATGTTGCTGGGACACTGGGGCACGACTCCCGGGCAGAATTTCATTTACACGCATCTGAACCGGGTCATCAAGAAATACGATGTCGACATGATCTACATGTCAGGACCCGGACACGGCGGTCCGGCGGTGGTGGGCAGCACCTATCTTGAGGGCACGTACAGCGAGGTCTATTCGAGCATCACTGAGGATGAGGCCGGCCTGAAGCGGCTGTTTACTCAGTTTTCCTTTCCCGGGGGAATTCCCAGCCACGCATCGGCGGAATGTCCCGGGTCGATTCACGAAGGCGGCGAACTCGGCTACTCGCTGAGTCATGCGTTCGGCGCGGTATTCGACAATCCCGAACTTATCGTGGCCTGCGTCATCGGCGATGGCGAGGCGGAGACCGGACCGCTCGCGACTGCGTGGCATTCGAACAAGTTTCTCAATCCGGCGAGCGACGGCGCAGTGCTGCCTATTTTGCATTTGAACGGCTATAAAATCGCCAATCCCACCCTACTGGCACGCATTCCCCGCGAGGAATTGCAGCAATTGCTGAGCGGCTATGGCTGGCAACCGATTTTCGTTGAAGGTCACGATCCCATGCCCATGCACGAACGCATGGCCGCTGCCTTGGACGGCGCCATCGAGCAGATCAGACGATTTCAGATGCAGGCCCGCGTGCAGGGCAAGACAGAGCGACCGCGCTGGCCCATGCTGGTATTCGCTTCGCCCAAGGGTTGGACCGGCCCGCAGCTGGTCGACGGCAAGGCGAACGAAGGGACTTTTCGATCACATCAAGTGCCCCTGTCGGATCCGGCGAAGAATCCTGCTCACCTGAAGCAGTTGGAAAGCTGGCTTCGAAGCTATCGCCCCGAGGAATTATTCGATGCGGCCGGGCGGTTGAAGCCTGAACTCAAAGCCCTGGCCCCGAGCGGGGAGCGGCGCATGGGTGCGAATCCCAATGCCAACGGCGGCATGCTGCTGCGCGATTTGCGCATGCCGGATTTTACTGAGTACGCAGTGCCTGTGCTTAAGCCCGGTATCGGTGGTATCGGGGATACCCACGTGCTGGGGAAATTCCTGCGCGATGTGCTGAAAATGAATAATGCGCCGCGAAATTTTCGCATCTTTGGGCCGGACGAGACTTTGTCGAATGGCTTGGAAGCCGTGTTCGAAACCACCAATCGCCAATGGCTTGCGGCGACGGCGGAAAATGACGAATTCCTGGCGCGCAGCGGGCAAGTCATGGAGATGTTGAGCGAACACCAATGCGAGGGCTGGCTCGAGGGCTACCTGCTCACCGGGCGGCATGGGCTATTTAATTGCTATGAGGCTTTCATTCACATCATCGATTCGATGTTCAATCAGCACGCCAAGTGGCTGAAGGTGACTGCGGGCCTGGCGTGGCGCCGCAAGATCGCGTCGCTGAATTACCTGTTGAGCTCACATGTGTGGCGGCAGGATCACAATGGGTTTACGCACCAAGATCCCGGTTTTTTGGACCACGTGATCAACAAGAAGGCCGAGATCGTGCGCGTGTATCTGCCGCCGGACGCGAATTGCCTGTTGTCGGTGATGGATCATTGCCTGCGCAGCCGGCACTACGTCAATGTTGTGGTGGCGGGCAAGCATCCGGCGCCGCAGTGGCTGTCGATGGATGCGGCCGTCAAGCATTGCAGCGAGGGCATTGGGATCTGGCAATGGGCCAGCAACGATCAGCGTGTCGAGCCGGATCTGGTCATGGCCTGCGCCGGCGACGTGCCGACTCTTGAAACTCTCGCGGCGGTGTCCATCCTGCGCCGCGAGCTGCCCGAGCTCAAAGTCCGAGTGGTCAATGTCGTCGATCTGATGAAGCTGCAGCCGACCTCGGAACATCCGCATGGCCTCTGCGACGCTGCTTTCGATTCATTGTTCACCAAGGACAAGCCGGTGATTTTTGCATTCCACGGTTATCCGTGGCTGATTCACCGCCTCACCTACCGGCGCCACAATCACGAGAATCTGCACGTGCGCGGCTACAAGGAGGAGGGCACGATCACGACGGCGTTCGACATGACGGTGTTGAATGATCTGGATCGCTTTCACCTGGTGATGGACGCCATCACGCGCTTGCCCCAGACGGGCAGCCGGGGCGTTTATCTGCAGCAGCAACTGCGTGATAAGTTGATCGAGCACAAGCGCTACATCGACCAGTTCGGGCAGGACTTGCCGGAGATCAGGGAATGGGTGTGGCCGGGCTAACGGCCAGGCGTGTCGATAGGTCCCGCCACCATGCCGCGGTCAGCAAATCCGCATGCTGCCGTGTGAATACGCTACTCAGCGCCGGCGGTATGGAAAGGAAGGGCAACCACTGCTCCGGAAAAACATCGTGCGGTCCGTAGTGAAACCAAGGCTCGCCGCTGGTCTCTTCTTCTTCACAGGTTGCCTGCGGCAGATCGCGAAACACGCAATCCGATACCAGGCAGATTTCGTCGTAGTCGTAGAAAATTACCCGGCCGTGACTGGTGACGCCGAAGTTTTTGAGAAGCAAGTCGCCCGGAAATACATTGCTGGCGGCAAGGTCGCGTAGCGCATTGCCGTAATCGATGATGGCGGACTCCGCGGCGGCGGGTTCGGCCTCGCGCAAATACAGATTGAGCGGGCGCAGGCGGCGCTCGATGTAGCAGTGTTCGACGATCAGATCGTCACCCTCGATGCGGCAACTCTCGCTCGCCTCGTTCAGTAGCTCATCAGCCAGCCCGGGCATGAAGCGCGCGCGCGGCAGGCGCAGCCGCTTGAATTCCTGGGCGTCGACCAGGCGACCAGCGCGGTCGTGGCGGAACACGAATTGATAACGTTCGATGACATCCTCGCGGGTGCTGGTTTTGGGCGCCCCGAAGCGGTCGCGGATCACCTTGAACACGAGGTCATGCGAGGGCAGGGTGAACACAATCATTACTAGGCCGCGCTCGCCGGGGGCGTGCACGAAACTGTCGATTGACTTGTCCAAATGGCGCTGCAGCGTGAAGTAGCGCTCGGTTTTTCCTTGCTTGGCGCGGCCCAGCACGGTGTACAGCTCGTCGATGGACTTTCGCGGCATGAAGGAGCGCAGCAGTGTGATGGCCGCGCTGACCACCGGCAGGTCGACGTGGAAATAGGAGCGTGCATAGCCGAACACCGAACCCACGTCGGCGCGCGACAACATGACGGCATCGACTTGCACGCCCTTGGGTGAGTTGGTGAAAGCCAGCACCAACGGCGTGATCGAACCGTCGCCGATCAGGCGTCCCACGGCAAAGGCATGTGTGTCGCGATAGAACAGCGGCTCAATCAACTCGATGCACTCGGGATGCCCGCGGTGCCGTCCGGATTCGAAATAGCGGCCGATTTCGGCGCTGACCTGATGCACGGCGGCATCCGCATCCTCGACCGCCGCGCCAAAGGGCAAATCGCTGAGAATTTCGCGTACCGCTGTCGGCAAGGAGTTGCCTACCCGGTACACCCGGATCGGTACAGCTCCGGAAGCGCGGCCGACGCTGGTGGCGCAAAACTCCACTTCTGGGTTGACGCCCACCGTGCCGAACAAGTCACGGGTGACCGAATTGAAAAATGTGCGGTAGAAATCGCTATCGGGGCGGCGCGCAACGATGATTTCGTAAGCACGCTTGATGTCGGTCCACAGCGCAACGTCGGTACGCTGGTTGCGCAGTTTATCGGTGATGGCCGCTACCGCCCGCGCCACGCGCAGCTCATAGAGCTCGATACGGGCCACCGCGTCGAGCTGGGCCGTCTGCCAATCTTCGGCGAGAAAATTGAGTGCCGCCCGCCGCGTGATCCGTCCGAACTCCTCGTTATACAGTCGGAAGTGTTCGGCAATCACCGCGGCGTGGTCTTTCGCGGTGACGCCTTCCTTCATCGCGGCAGAACCGGCGGCACTCATGGCTACGCGCGGGCTACGTTAAGCAACCACCCGCTGCGGCCCTGCTTTAGCGGGCGCGTTGAATTGCTCGGCCTCTGTGCTTCCAGCCATGGCACCGGTGGAATGAGAGCCCGCGCTGATAGCGGTTTGCACCGCGTCGAAATAGCCGGTGCCGACAAATGCCTGATGCTTGGTGGCGCGATAGCCTGCGGTTTCCTGGCCGAATTCGCGCTGCTGCAGCTGCGAGTAGCCGAGCATGCCGTCCGCGCTATACGCCGAAGCCAGCTCGAACATGGACAGATTCAACGCATGCCAGCCGGCCAGCGTGATGAATTGGAAGCGATATCCAAGCGCCGCCAGTTCCTCGCGCCAGCGCTTCATCGATGCGGCGTCCAGCTTGGCCGCCCAGTTGAACGACGGCGAACAGTTATAGGCGAGCAGCTTGCCGGGAAATTTGGCGTGAATGGCGGCGGCAAAACGCTTGGCTTCGGCCATGTCGGGCTTGGAAGTCTCGCACCAGATGAGGTCGGCATACGGAGCGTAGGACAGTCCGCGATCGATGGCCTGCTCGATACCGGGTTTCACGTAGAAGAAGCCCTCGCTGGAGCGCTCTCCAGTGAGGAAACGTTTGTCGCGCGGATCATGATCGGTGAGCAACAGATCGGCTGCGTCGGCATCGGTACGCGCAATGATCACCGTGGGCACGCCCATCACGTCGGCCGCGAGGCGTGCCGCTACCAGCTTGTTAATGGCCTCGGATGTCGAAACCAATACCTTGCCACCCAGGTGGCCGCATTTCTTGGCGGAGGAGAGCTGATCTTCGAAGTGTACTGCGGCGGCGCCCGCGCGAATCAGAGCCTTGGCCAGTTCGAAGGCGTTGAGATTGCCGCCGAAGCCCGCTTCGGCATCAGCGATAATGGGCACCAGCCAATCGATGCCGGTCTTGCCCTCCAGATGATGGATCTGGTCGGTGCGAAGCAGCGCGTTATTAATGCGCTCGACCATTTTCGGCACCGAGTCGACGGGATACAGGCTTTGATCCGGATACACTTCGCCGGCGGAATTGCCATCGCCGGCCACCTGCCAGCCGGAGCAATAGATCGCCTTCAAGCCCGCCTGGGCGCACTGAATGGCCTGATTGCCGGTCATGCAGCCCAATCCCGCAATCACAGGTTCGCTGTGCAATTGAGCCCAGAATTTCTCCGCCCCCAAGCGCGCGAGCGAGCACTCGATGTGCACCGAGCCGCGCAATTTCGCCACGTCGGCCTGGGTGTAGGGACGCTCTATACCTTGCCAGCGTTGGTTCGATTTATCGCTCAATTCCATTCTCCTTGGGGGTCAGATAGACGCGAGCTTGCTTCTCGGATTGCCAGCAGCTTAAATGATCGGTAGGGCGTATTTACACATTAGAAATTTCACAGTGTGAATTTCACAACGGTGCTGCATGGCGGGATTGATACGGCAGGGGCATTTCCTCGGAACCAAGCTTCGGTCCCTTCGTAAACGCAATGGGCTGACCTTGGACGAACTGTCGGCCCGTTGCGTGCAAATTGATGCGGCGGGTGCCCCCTCGGTGTCTTACCTCAGCATGGTGGAGACCGGCAAGCGTATGCCCTCGGCCGACATGCTGGACATGTTGGCAGGGATTTTCAGCAAGGACGCGCGCTGGTTTCTTGACGAAAATACCGAGGTCGAGGTCTCTCCGGCGCAGCGTGAGCGTGGTGGGCTCGAGGCCATGCCCTTGGAGCCGGCATTTCTGTTTTCGCATGAATTGCTGCAAAACGCGCTTCCGGAACTGCTGTCGCAAACCGGCACCACAGGCAGGCAATTTGCGCAGTTGTTGATTCGCGTATGGCAGGAGACGCGCCACAATAACTTCCCCGACATCGAGCGCGCGGCCGAGGAGTGCGGTAAGCGCCAAATGCCGTTGGATTTGGATGCCGTGATGGCCATCTGCAAGCGGCATTCGCTTAGCGTGCGTTGGTTCGACGGCGATGCCCGTAAGCCCAGCGGCGCGCTGGTGCGATCGCAATTCGAAGCACCCGGGACGGTGCTGATCAACGAGCGCTTGCGCAACCAAGAAGAGCGGCTGAAATACGAACTGGCGTTCTTCATCGGCCATAAGGTTCTGCATAACGGCGACGGCGCCATTTCCCCGCACAGCGCCCTGCATTCAGCTGACGGTGAGGTGGCCGGGACCGTGGGCGGCATGGGCGCCCAGGATGTGCTGTACGCCTGGCGCGATTTCGAATGCAGTTTTTTTGCCGGAGCGCTGCTGTGCCCGCGCGTGCCGTTTCGGCGCTATCTGATTCGTGAGGCGCATAGCGTGTCGGCCTGCCACAAACTCGGCGTGACGCCGGCCCTGGTCATGCGGCGCATGACGGCCGTGTCGCCGTACCGTCATTGGCATTTCTTCGATGCGTACGCACCAGGCTATTTGCGCGCTGTGTATCGCGGCAACGGCATACCGCTGCCCTGGGGCAATATGAGCCTGGTATCCGATCCCTGCCCACGATGGGCGGTATTTCGCCTGTTGCAGCAAAATCCGGCGACGCCCGCCATGCAAAGGCCAAAGTCGCAGATCTCCGTGATGCAGGATGGTAAGCGGGCAAGGCTGTACTGCTGCCATTCGCTGCTCACCCGCGATGCGCTTGATGAATTGCACGTGCTTTCGGTGGGCGTGGATCTGCTGCCGGCGCTCGATGCTCAGGGTTTTGATGGCGAGGAAATTATCGCCGCGGTTGCCGAGGCCTGTCGGCGCGGCGGCGGCGACGGCATCATCCCCGAGCAGGCCGCGGCGGCTATTCGCGCCGCCTCGCAGGTGCTCAACATCGCCTGGATCGCCGACGCGCTTGATTCACCTGCGAGCGTCATCTGCCCGCGCAGCGGCGCCTGTCCGCGCCAGCCGCAGGGGTGCGTGTAGTGATGGCAGTGATTAAGAGAACAGCTTTTTTGCCGTCTCGGCAATCAGCTGACCTTGGTGACGTGCGCCCGCTAGGTCCAGCTGGCTGGGCTGACGCTGCCCCTGGCCTCCCGCAACCGTGGTCGCGCCGTAGGGACTGCCGCCGACGATTTCGTCCAAAGTCATCTGGCCTTGGTGGCTGTACGGCAATCCGACAATGACCATGCCAAAGTGCAGTAGATTGGTGATGATGGAGAACAACGTGACTTCCTGGCCGCCGTGCTGGGTGGCGGTGGACGTAAACGCACCGCCCACTTTGCCGTGCAGTGCGCCGCGCATCCATAGACCGCCCGCCTGATCAAGAAAGCTCGCCATTTGTGATGCGACACGCCCGAAGCGCGTCGGACTGCCGACGACAATGGCGTCGTAATTCGCCAGATCTTCTATAAACGCCACCGGCGCTTTTTGATCGAGCTTGAAATGAGCCGCTTTCGCCACTTCCGGCGGGGTGGTCTCCGGCACGCGCTTGATGTCGACGGTGGCACCGGCTGCTCGTGCGCCCTCGGCCACGGCGTTTGCCATGGTCTCCATATGCCCGTAGGTGGAGTAATAGAGGACCAATACTTTCGCCATTTGAGTCTCGAGTTTGGAGCAACAACTGCCCTACCCAGAGACTAAGCCTGGGACGATTCGCTAACAAGATGGCTTAATTAGAATAGACTAGTCCAATATTGTAAGGAATAAATGTGCTCGACCTCAACGAAGTGAGGATGTTCGTTCAGGTGGTCCGAGCCGGCAGCTTCGCTGAGGCGTCACGGCGGCTGGGGGTGCCTCCCAACACCTTGAGCCGGCGAATAGGTCAGCTCGAAGCCGGCCTCGACACTCGCTTGATGCAGCGCTCGACTCGCAAGCTGATGTTGACGGCGGCGGGCAATGCCTTCTTCGAGCGCTGCGCGCCCGCCGTGGACGGTGTTCTGGACGCCGGAAAGGCATTGGCGTGCGATAGTCAAACACCCGCCGGTACCGTGCGCGTTGCGGCCCCTGCCGATTTTCTGGATTTTTTTCAGGTCGAGTGGGTATGGGAATTCCTATTCGCTCACCCGAAGGTGCGCTTGGATTTCGTGCTGAGCGATGCGCGGGCGGACCTGATCGGAGAGGCCATCGATGTTGCGTTTCGCGGCGGCAGCATCTCGGAAAGAGGGCCGGTATTTCGCCAGTTAATGTCGCAATCCTTCAAACTGGTCGCCAGTCCCGAGTACCTGAAATTGCGTGGCTATCCGGACGTCTTGCAGGACTTGAGCCGGCACGATTGCCTGATTGCCTCGGGGCAGGGTGGTCCTGCGACTTGGACGCTACTCGGTCCCGGAGGCAGCGAAGAGGTTAAAGTGAGCGGCCGATTCAGCGCCAACAGCGCGCGTATTCTGCTCAAGGGCTGCCTGTCGGGGCTAGGGATCGCTCTGTTGCCGAGTGTGTTTATTGCTCCGCCTCTGCAGGCCGCCCGTTTGATCCACGTGCTTCCGGGCTACACCCGTGAGGGCGCGGATCTTGATGTTATTCTTCCCAGCAGTCAGCAGATTCCCACCGCCGTATCCGCCTTCGTCGACTTCGCCACCGGCAAGCTGCAGACCATGATACAAAGTGCGGCGCCTGACGCGCCAACGACGTAAGCGACGATGGAGATAGCGAAGATGGTGCAGGGCAGATGGAACATTCTCCTCAAGACGCCCATGGGAGACAAATCCGGTGTGTTGGAACTCAACGCTGCGGGCACTCAACTGACTGGATCGCTGTCCGACGGCGAGCACTTTGCCGCCATCACCGATGGCAAGATCGCGGGCAACAAGCTGAGTTGGTCGGCGCACATTACCAAGCCAATGAAAATGAATTTCAAATTCACGGCCACGGTCGACGCGGATAGTATTAGCGGCGACGCCAAGCATATGCTCGGCCGGGCGACCTTCACCGGCACGCGCGCCTGAGGCGCCTAGGCCTGGACCTATTGAATCGGCCAGTAGATCTCGGTGCGCAATTTTTCCGCCGGAGTGTTGCCCGGATCGTCGATGTACCATGAAATCGGCGCTGCGGCAGCGGTATAGGCGTGCGCGGCCATGAAGGCGCGATAGGCGTCGTAGGTTTTCGGCAGTGTGTCGTACGGGCCCACGTGGGTGGTCTTGAGTGCCTTGCCTGCATAGCTTTGAATCATCCGTACATTGTCGCCGGAATTGACGTCGGCACGCTCAATCGGAATGCCTGCCTGAAAGGTAAAAGTCGTTGCCGTCATCGCGCCATCGATACCGAGCGGGGCGCCGGCGCGCTGCAGCTTGTTCTTGGCCATGAATTTGCCGATTTGCCCATAACCGTCCGCATACGCTTTGGAAATAGCGGACGTGTCCCAGGCCGAGGTCTCGGTCACCACCAGGATGGGTACGGCATTGAGTTCAACTGGCTCCGCCGAGAAGGCAGCGATATCCACATTCGGCATGCCTTCTACCAGGGTTTTTAACCTTTTCAATCCGCTCTCGTAATCCTTGCCGATCATGCGGTCCATCACCAGCCCAAAGTAGTGTGCGATGGGGCTTCTGCCCATATCTATGTCCAAAGTCCATGTGGTGCGCGTTGAGGTTCCGGCCGGCGCCAACAGCAGCATGGATTTCGCCACGCCCATCGTGCCGACGTCGATATCGCTAGCGACGGATTCATTGAGGGTGGAGGCGGTAATCACCTGCGTACCCGAGCCCACTTTATCGTTGCCGGTCCATACGAGCTTGGCGCCGACGCCATCGCGCGCGCCTTCGGTGGTTTGATGCATGTTGGGGTCCAAATCCTGCCAGGGCGACCACCGCGGAAACAGCTGAAATGAATTGACCGTGGCGTAGACCAAGCTCGCGGGCCGGTCGATGGTGATGGAGCGCGACACGCGGCTATGGCGCGGCAGCAACAGCCCTACCACAGCCAGTACGACGAGTACGGCGACCAGGATGACCAGGATTCTTTTGAGCATGATCCCCTCCGACGCTTATTGGTGGTTTCTCTGCGTATTGTACGGCGTTCCCCTAGTCTTGCGCCGGGATTCGGGCACTACAGCTTCCGCACAGCAGGCCGATATCGACTATGGACCATGCACATTTTGAAACGCCAAATGGGACGCATGGACGGTCCGCTGCTGCACGGGATGCTGGCGGGATGCGTCATCATGGTGATTGCCTCGCTCGGCCTGTTCTTCATCTGGCATTCGGCCCGGGAAGCGCAACTCGATGCCGTGCGCACCGAGCTTAAGCAGCTGGCACGCGTCGCAGCCACCCTGATAGACGGCGACCGGCATCGGCTGATTAAGTCGCAAGCCCAGGCCGGCAGCCCTGATCACCTGAACCTGCTCGCGCCGCTGGTTAGATTTCACAAGGCCACGTCCGACATCATCTATGTCTATACCGCCGTTCTGCAGGGCGATCGGATCTACTATGTTTTGGGCACCGATTATCTGTACCGGGTGGAGGGCGACAGCGAAGTGCCCGACTCGATCATGGCCGCGCACGACACCTGGGATCCGACGTTGCGCCGTGCGTTGCAACGGCAAGAAGTCGCGGTCAACGAGGAACCGGTGAAGGAGACAGTGCGCAGCTACATGAGCGCCTACGCGCCCTTCTACGACTCGCAGGGTGTTTTTGTCGGTGTGATCGGCGTCGACATGTGGGTCCGCGACTTCGATGAACGCGTCGCTGCGCTGCGCCGCGCCGGCATCGGCGCTTTCGTCGCAGTCGCGATGCTGTCGCTGCTCACCGGCGTCGTGGTGTTTCGTTTGAGCCGGACCGCGCTGCGCTCGCGGCGCCGCGATCGAATCATTCAAGCGCGGCTGGCTCACGCGAAGCGCCAAGCCGAGGTGCACGCGCAGCGCGCCGAAGCGGCATCGAAAGCAAAAAGCGATTTTCTTGCCATGATGAGCCATGAGATTCGCACGCCCATGAACGGGGTGCTTGGCTTCGTTAATCTGCTGCTCGATACTCCATTATCTGCCGAGCAGCGGGAGTTCGCCCAGACGGTACAGCGCTCGGGTGACGCGCTGCTGACCCTCATCAACGACGTGCTTGACTATTCGAAGATTGAGGCCGGCGGGATGACAGTCGAGCAGATCGATTTCGATTTACGCGCGGTATGCGATGAGGTGCGCGCGATTCTGCAGGCCGCGGTGGCGGAGCGGAATCTGGTCATGAGTCTGTCCTACGATGAGGCGTTGCCGCGCCATTTGCGCGGCGACCCGGTGCGCCTACGGCAGGTGCTGCTCAATCTGGCGAGCAATGCGGTCAAGTTCACAGAGCGCGGCACGATCCGCATCGAGATATCGCAGCCGGACGA
This sequence comes from Steroidobacterales bacterium, assembly GCA_038226325.1. GTDB lineage: Bacteria > Pseudomonadota > Gammaproteobacteria > Steroidobacterales > Steroidobacteraceae > Bog-1198. The sequence continues at coordinate 123,131 of JBBRQO010000004.1, forward strand.
TGGGCACGTGAAGATCAGCGTCACCGACACTGGGATCGGCATCGCCGCCGAGCAACTGGGCAGGATCTTTCAGCGTTTCACCCAGGCTGACTCCTCGACCACGCGGCGGTATGGCGGCACGGGGCTGGGGCTTGCAATCAGCAAGACTTTGATGGAACTCATGGGTGGCAGTATCGGTGCCGAGAGCCGGCCGGGCAGCGGGTCGACGTTCTGGATTACATTGCCGGCCGTCGCGGCCCTTGCGGCGCCAACCGCCGCGGCAGCGACTCCCGCGGCGCCGCCCATTGCGACAGTGCCTGCGAGGGTAACGGAGGCGGCGGAAGGGGGAGCAAGCCGGTTGCTGCTGGTGGAGGACAATTTCGTCAACCAGCGGGTCGCCGTCTACATGCTGAGCAAGCTAGGCCATAACCAAGTGGACGTGGCCAGGCATGGACGTGAAGCGATCGACATTCTGAGCCGGGTTCGCTACGACCTGGTGCTCATGGATTGCCAAATGCCGGAAATGGACGGCTTTGAAGCGACCCGGGTGATTCGCGATCCCACCTCCGCCGTGCTCGATCATGCAGTGCCGGTGGTGGCGATGACTGCCAATGCGTTTCCTGAGGATCGCGCGCGCGCGCTCGCCTGCGGCATGAATGACTTTCTGCCTAAGCCGGTGGACCGTGCCGTGCTCGGCGCTACACTCCAGAAATGGCTGCGGCTTGCGCAGGACGGCGAGCTGCGCACCGCTGTCGGCTAGAGTACGCCGCTCAGCGCGACACGCCTGGGGCGCCGGCCTACGAAGCGCCGCTCTCGCCCAATTCGCCGGTCGCGGTTTGGACGTAATTCTGCAGGCCCATCTTGTCGATGAGTCCTAGTTGCTCTTCGATAAAATCGATGTGCTCTTCCTCGCTCTTCTGGATGTGAACCAGCAGCTCGCGGGTGACGTAATCCTTGACGACTTCGCAATGCGCGATGGCTGCGTCGTACAGAGGATGCGCGGCCATCTCACGCTTCAGATCGCACAACAGGATTTCCTTGACGTCTTCGCCCAGGAACAGCTTGCCGAGGTCTTGCAGATTGGGCAGCCCATCGAGGAAGAGAATGCGCTTGACCAGCCGGTCCGCATGCTTCATCTCATCGATCGACTCTTCGTACTCAAGCTTACCAAGGCGCTTCATGCCCCAGTTGTCGAGCATGCGTGCGTGCAAGAAATACTGGTTAACGGCGGTGAGTTCGTTCTTCAGCGCTTGATTGAGGAACTCCAATACTTTTTCGTTGCCCTGCACGATGGCTCCTTATGGTTGGCGCGTGGGTGCGTGCCTCGGAGCCGACTATTGTATAGCTCGAGCGCCGCTCCGGCGTCATCGAGAATTCTAGACGGCGAATTCCGTACCGGCAGTGGTGAAGCAGGCGGCGTGAGAGTTGAGCGACTCGGAGAGGGTGGCTTTAGCTTCGGGAAGGCATTTTCCGCAGCACGTGCCCAGCCCAAGTTGACGGGTAAGATCGCGCAGGGTGCAGGCCCCATCCCTTACCGCGGAACGGATGTGCCGCTCAGATACTGCTTTGCAGACGCAAATGATCATGTGGCTATTGTGAACGCGAATGCGAATGATTGTCAATACGGTCCGCTACAACCCTGCGATTTAACCTAATGGAGACATTGGCGGCAGGTGTGTTGTGTTAAATAACAGTGTTCGGACTCGGCTAGGACGGTATGAGGAGATAGCGGTGACAAGAATTATGGCGCTTGGGATGGCGGGGCTCACCGCCTGCGCAGCATTACTGATGGGTGGCTGTGCCAAGTCGGGCGGTGGGCAAGCGCCGCCGCCGCCGCTGGTCACTGTGGCCCAAGTTCTCGAGAAAAACGTCAAGGAATGGGACGAGTTCACCGGCCGCCTACAGGCGGTGGAGACCGTGGAGATTCGTCCCCGTGTCTCAGGCTATATCGACAAAGTCGCTTTTACGGAAGGCAGCCAGGTGAAGCGCGGCGATTTGCTATTCGTCATTGACCCGCGACCTTACAAGGCCGAATACGATCGCGCCGCTTCCGACGTCAAGCGCTACAAGACCGCGCTCGACCTGGCGCGCATCGAATTGGTTCGGGTGCAACGCCTCAAAGACAGCGGCGCCGTTTCCGAAGAAGAGCTCGACGAGCGCAAGAGCACCGTCGCCCAGGGCGAAGCAAATGTGGCCGGCGCCGAAGCAGCTCTTGAAACCGCCTCGCTCAACTTGGGGTTCACGCGCGTCACCAGCCCCATCGATGGGCGGGTGAGCCGTGCTGAAGTCACGCGCGGCAATCTGGTCACGGGCGGCATCAACGGCGGCACCTTACTATCCTCGGTGGTGTCGTTGGATCCGATCTATCTTTACTTCGACGGCGATGAGCAGACCTATCTGAAATACACCCAAATGGCACGCAGCGGCGAGCGCCCGAGCTCGCGCAACGCGCCGAATCCCGTGCAGGTGGGGCTCGCCAATGAAGAAGGATTTCCCCACGCCGGCACCATGGATTTCGTGGACAACCAACTCAACCCGCAAACCGGCACGATACGCGCGCGCGCGGTACTGCCCAACAAGGATGGCTTTTTCACGCCCGGCTTGTTCGCGCGCGTGCAATTACTGGGCAGCGGCGAACACCCAGCGATATTGATCGAGGACCGGGCGGTCAGCACCGATCAGAGCCAAAAGTATGTGCTGCTACTCGGCGCCAACAATCAAATCGAATACCGCGCCGTGAAGCTCGGCCGCATCATCGAGGGGTTACGCGTCGTGAACCAGGGGTTGAAGCCCGGCGATGTGATCGTGGTGAACGGCGCTCAGCGCGTACATCCGGGGGTCACGGTGTCACCGCAACGGGTCACCATGGGCGCAAACGGTGCGGAAGATGTGGCGGCCAGTGCCGCGGCGGCCGGTGCCGTGGCGGCCAAACCCGCGCCGACGGCGAACTAGGCGCGCGCGGCGATGAACATCTCTTCGTTCTTCATCGAGCGGCCGATATTCGCCACAGTGCTCGCCATCATCATCACCGTGGCGGGACTGCTGGCCATGCCGGTGCTGCCGATCAGTGAATATCCGGAGATTGTGCCGCCCACCGTGGTGGTCAGCGGCCAGTATCCAGGCGCCTCGCCAAAGACCATTGCCGAGACCGTCATCACACCGCTCGAGCAGCAGATCAACGGCGTCGAGAATGCGATCTACACGAATTCCACGGCCACTCCCGACGGCAGTTTTTCCATCACGGTCACCTTCAAGCTCGGCACCAACCTGGACATCGCGCAGGTGCAAACCCAGAACCGGGTGGCGCAGGCAGATACGCGCCTGCCCGAGGTGGTGCGCCAGATCGGATTGGTGACGCAGAAGCGCTCGCCTGACCTGACCATGGTGGTGTTCCTGCGCTCCAAGGACGGCCGCTACGACTCATTGTACTTGCGCAATTATGCGGTTATTCAGATCCGGGACGTGCTGGCGCGCCTGCAGGGGATGGGCGATGTGCGTGTTTTCGGTTCGGGCGACTACGCCATGCGGCTGTGGTTGGATCCGGGCAAGATTGCGGCGCGCTTTTTGGACGTGGATCAAGTGCTGGCGGCGGTACGTGAACAGAACGTGCAAGTGGCGGCCGGCCAAATCGGCGGTGAACCGTCGCTGAAGGGAACGCAGTTCCAATACATCGTCAATGCGCAGGGCCGGCTGCAGACCGAACAGGAATTCGGCAACATCGTCGTCAAGACCGGCGGCAATGGCGAGACCACGTACCTGCGCGACATTGCGCGCATCGAACTCGGTCCGGACAACTATGCACTGCGCAGCATGCTGGACGGCGCTCCGGCTGTGGCAATTCCCGTATTCCAGCTGCCGGGCGCGAATGCGCTGAAGCTGTCGGATGCGGTGCGGAGCACCATGAAGGAGTTGGAAAAGAGCTTCCCGGAGGGCGTCAGCTACGAGATCGATTACGACCCCACGGTATTCGTACGCAGTTCCATCGAGGCAGTCGTGCACACCTTGTTCGAAGCGGTGGCGCTGGTGGTACTGGTGGTGGTGGTGTTTCTGCAGAGCTGGCGCGCCAGCGTCATCCCCTTGGTCGCCGTGCCGGTGGCCATCATCGGCACGCTGGCGGCGCTGTTGCTCGCCGGCTTTTCTATCAATTCGCTGACCCTGTTCGGCTTGGTTCTCGCCACCGGCATTGTGGTCGACGATGCCATCGTGGTGGTGGAGAATATCGAGCGCAAGATCGAAGAGGGTTTGAATCCGCATGCAGCGGCGCACGCCGCCATGGCTGAAGTGACTCGCCCCATTATTTCGATTGCCCTGGTGTTATGCGCCGTGTTTGTGCCGGTGGCCTTTGTGAGCGGCCTTACCGGCGAATTTTATCGTCAATTCGGCATTACTATCGCAGCCAGCACCATCATCTCGACTTTCAATTCGCTGACGCTCTCGCCGGCGCTGGCGGCGTTGCTGCTGAAGCCGCGGAATGCGCCGGCGGACGCGTTTCAGCGCGGCATCAATCGGGTTTTTGGTGGATTCTTCAAGCTCTTCAACCGTGGCTTCGAGAGTGCCTCGGAGCGATACGGTAACGGCGTACGGCGGATTACGGCGATCCGGTTCGTGGTGCTCGGGTTGTTCGCCTTGCTGCTGGTTGCAACCTGGGGCATTTTTAATGTCGTGCCGGGCGGCTTCATACCGGCGCAGGACAAACAGTACCTGATCGGCATCGTGCAGTTGCCGGACGCCGCTTCGCTCGATCGCACCGAAAAAGTCGTGCGGGAGGTATCCAAGCTCGCCACCGACACCCCCGGAGTGGAGCATGCCATCGGCTTTTCCGGCCTGTCAGTACAGGGATTCGTCAATTTGAGCAATGCAGCGGTGCTGTTCTTCCCGCTCAAGCCCTTCGATGCACGCAACAGTAAAGCGTTGTCGGCCGGCGCCATTGCCGGCGAGCTCAACAAGAAATTCAGCGCCATCCAAGATGCGGTGATTTTTGCTGTGCCGCCGCCGCCCGTGCAGGGCCTGGGCACCACCGGCGGATTCAAGCTCTATCTGCAGGACCGCGCCGCGCATGGCTACGATGAACTCGCGCGCGTCACGGCCGAGGTCTTGACCAAGGCGCGGCAGCAGCGCGAGCTTAATCCCTATGCCACTTACTCGACGTTTCAGAACAGCGTGCCGCAGCTGTTCGCGGATGTGGATCGGGTCAAGGCCAAGAATCAGGGGGTGCCGCTGTCCAATGTATTCGACACCCTGCAGGCCTACCTGGGGTCGGTGTATGTCAATGACTTCAATCGTTTCGGCCGGACCTACCGGGTGTATGCGCAGGCCGAGCCGCAATTCCGCAGTCAGCCCGAGGACATTGCAAACTTGAAGATGCGCAACTTGCAGGGCGACATGGTGCCCATGGGGGCGGTGGCGGACGTGCGTTTCGAGGCCGGGCCGGATCGCGTCTCGCACTACAATGTGTACCTGGCCTCGGATATCAACGGAGCGGGTTCTCCCGGCACCTCGTCCAGCCAGGCCTCGGCGGCAATGGAACGCGTATTGCGCGAGACGCTGCCGAACGGCTTCGGCTACGAATGGACCGATCTGACCTATCAGCAGAAATCTGCAGGCAACACGGCGCTGCTGGTGTTCCCGATCTGCGTCATGCTGGTGTTCCTGATTCTCTCCGCGCAGTACGAGAGCTGGGCGCTGCCGTTGTGCGTGATCCTCATCGTGCCCATGTGCCTACTGTCCGCCATGGCGGGCGTGTTTCTCAAGGGTTCGGATAACAATGTGCTGACCCAGATCGGCTTCATCGTGTTGGTAGGGCTGGCCTGCAAGAACGCGATTCTGATCGTGGAGTTCGCGCGCGAACGCGTCGAGCACGGCTTGGCGCCACTCGAAGCGGCGATCGAAGCGTGTCGTCTGCGCCTGCGACCCATCTTGATGACTTCATTCGCATTCATCATGGGCGTAATACCGCTGGTGATTGCCAGCGGCGCGGGCAGCGAAATGCGTCAGGCCATCGGCGTCGCGGTGTTTTCCGGCATGCTGGGCGTGACTTTTTTCGGCCTGTTCTTGACGCCGGTGTTTTTCGTCACCATCGAGACCTGGCTGGAGAAGCGCAGGAGTGTAGGACTTGCGGAGCAAATCGGTGCGTAACTTCATCGGCGCCGCCGCCGTGGTTGCCATCCTCGCGGGCTGTGCGGTAGGCCGCAACTATGACCGTCCCGAGACGCCGGTGAATGCGCAGTTCGCAAACGCCGGCGAGCCGGGCTTGGGCCAAGGGGACAGCGTCGAACGCTATTGGGACGGGTTCGGGGATCCGCTGCTCAACAGCATGGTCGATGATGCACTGGCCCACAACAAGAACTTGGGCGTGGCGGCGGCGAATTTGCAGGCGGCGCGAGCCGCGCGGCGTTTGGCCGGATTCGATCAGTTTCCGACGGTCACGCTGCAGGGCGGCTACAGCCATCGCCTGGAATCGCAGCAGCAGCTTCCCAGTGTGGACCGGCGTGATCGCGAATTCGACAATGCAACCGGCGGTTTCGACGGACTGTGGGAGTTGGATTTATTCGGGCGGGTGAGGCGCAATGTCGAGGCGGCGCGCGGCGATTTAGGTGCGAGTGAGGCGACGCTGCGGGATGCGCGTGTCAGCGTCATCGCCGAACTAGCGCGTGATTATTTCATATTGCGTGGCCTGCAGGATCAGCTGGCGTTGACCATCCGCAATGCCGACAATCAAAAGCGCTCGGTGAAGCTCACGCACACGCGATTGGAGGCCGGCCGGGGCAACGAGCTCGATACCGCGCGCGCCGAGGCGCAGTGGCAGACAACCCTGGCGTCCATCCCGACATTGCAGGCATCGATTGCGACGACTATGTATCGCTTGAGTGTGTTGACCGGCCGGCAGCCGACGGCGCTGGCCGAAGGATTGTCCCCGCTAATGCCGATGCCGAATCTGCCCGTCTTGAACGCGATCGGTACACCGGAGCAGTTGCTACGTCACAGACCCGATGTGCGCGTTGCGGAACGACGTTTGGCGGCCGCCACGGCGCGCATCGGAGTCGCGACGGGTGATTTATTCCCCAAGATCACGATGGTCGGCGAGTTGGGCTATTCGGCACCGACCTTCGGCGATTTTGGAACTGGGGGCGCGCGCTTCTTCTCGGTGGGCCCGAGCATTTCCTGGGCTGCTTTGGATCTTGGCCGCGTGCGGGCTCGAATCAAGTCGGCCAAGGCGCAGACCGACGCGGCGCTCGCCGCCTATGAAGGGGCGGTGCTGAATGCGCTCGAAGACACTGAGGGCGCGCTGCTCACTTACGGCCGCTCACAAACGCGGCGCGAAGCTCTGCGCCTGGCCGCGGCAGCCAGCGACAAAGCCGCCGATTTGGCGCAAAAACGCTTCGAAGGCGGCTTGATCGACTTTCTCGAAGTGCTGGATGCGGAGCGCACGGCCTTGAGCGCCGAATTGCTGCTGTCGCAAAGCCGCACCGATGCTGCCACCTCCTTGATCGCTGTGTACAAGGCACTGGGCGCGGGCTGGTCGGTGTCTGAGGCCACCGCCGCGGCGAACCCGCAGCGCTGAACGGGGGCGGCGTCATCGGTCGGAAACTCGTGGTGCGGGCATACGGCGCGCGAAGAGCGCCGGGGTATCGGATAATTCAGACGTCGACTCCAGCGGCATGGCGCAAGTGGCTGAGGCCTTGGTCAAGTTCTGCGATAATGCCGCCGTATCCCTCGACGAACTCAAGATGAGACATCCGATGAAGATTTTTTCCTGGAACGTCAATGGCATACGCGCCGTGCTCAAGAAAGGCGTGTTCCAGCCATTTCTGGATAAGTATAAGCCCGACGTGGTTTGCTTACAGGAGACGAAGGCCGAGCGGGGGCAGTTTGAGATCGAATTGCCCGAATACCGCGAGTATTGGAATTCCGCGGTGAAGAAAGGCTATTCCGGGACGGCGATCTTCTCCAAGCAAGAGCCGCTGTCCGTCGTCAACGGCTATCCGCGCGAGTTTGCGAAGCGTTTCACCTTTGCGGACGAATTGCAGCGCGACAGCGCCGAAGAAGGCCGCGTCATGACGGCGGAGTACGGCCCCTTCTACGTCGTGACCGTGTACACGCCGAACACCAAGGATGATCTGAGCCGCTTGAGTCTGCGCTTTAAGCATTGGGATCCGGCCTTCCTAGCCTACTGCAAGGAGCTGGAAAAGGTTAAGCCGGTAATTTTCTGCGGCGACCTCAATGTGGCGCACACCGAACTCGATCTTGCCAACCCCAAACCGAACCGGGGCAAGAAAGGCTTCACGGACGAAGAGCGCGCGGGCTTTCAGAACTTCGTCGATGCAGGTTTCGTCGACACCTTCCGGCTGTTCACACAGGGTAACGGGCATTACTCGTGGTGGAGCCACTTCGCCAATTCCCGAGCGCGCAATATCGGTTGGAGAATCGACTACGTGCTGGTGTCGGGGGCGTTGCGCGGCGCGGTTACCAGCGCCGAGATTCATCCAACCGTGGTGGGCAGTGATCACTGCCCGGTGAGTATCACACTCGATGCCTAAGGCACCGGGCGCGCACTGGCGCGGACAGCCGCTAAACGCGGTGTTGTTCGACCTCGACGGCACTCTGCTTGAGACCGTTGAGGATATTGCGCTGGCGCTCAATCGCGCGCTGCTCGAGTATGGCTGGAAATCGCTGGCGGAGTCCGCAGTGCGCGGTATGATCGGCCGAGGCGCGGCGATTCTGATTGAACGAGCCGCGGCCGCGCAGAGCCGCGCCATCGATGCTGCGACCCAGGCCGCCATGGTGGAACGCTTTTTTCACCACTACGGCGAACTCGAAGAATTGAACGAGGACAGGGCGCGCCCATTCCCCGGGGCAGCGGAATCACTGCACCGCCTGCATGACGCGGGATTGGGTATTGCGGTGGTTACCAACAAGCAGTACCGCTTTGCCTATGCGCTGCTCACTAGGCTGGGGCTTGCCGGCTGGGTGGATGCGGTGGTCGGCGGCGATACCTGCGCGCGCCGCAAGCCCGACCCGCAGCCGCTGCTGTTCGCATGTGAGTCGTTGCAGACACTGCCGGCCAATTCGCTGATGGTCGGCGACTCCGTGAACGATGTGCAAGCGGCACGCGCCGCCGGCATTCCCGTGGTTTGCGTTTCTTACGGATACAACGAGGGGCAGGATCCGCGCACCTTGCAATGCGACGCGCTGTTGGATTCGCTGGCAGAACTTCCGGCGCTGCTTGAGTTGGATGCTTAAATTTATGGTGGGGCTATGCTCAGAATTATAGTACTGGCCAGCATGGTCTGCGGAGCGGTCGCAGCGTTCGGCGGCGAACCTCCCAGCCGTTATGGAGTGGATGCACCGGAGCTGGCGCAGCTGGGCGCGCGTGCCGTGGGCGTCAAGACGCTGCATCTGGTGCAGCATGGCCAGGTCGACGTCCTGGCGTTCGATGCCGCCAAGGGATCTGCGCCATCGATCGATCGCAACCTGACCGTGGAACTATGGTATCCGGCGTGGCCGCAGCCGGCCGCTAAACGCGTGGAGTATACGGCCAGCCTGCCCTCTGAACCGCCGGCCGCCGCGGCCAAGTTTTCGATTCCAGGTATCGCCGTGCGGGATGCGCCGCCCTTGGGTCAAGGATACCCGTTGGTCATTGTCTCTCATGGCTACAGCAACGATCCTGTCGCGATGAGTTGGTTGACCGAGAACCTCGCGTCGAAAGGTTACGTGGTGGCGGCCATTCACCACGAGGACCCGCCCATCACCGACCGCACACGCTTTGCGGAGCCCCTGATGCGCCGACCGCTCGACGTCGCCTTCGTTGCGCAGACTTTGCAGAGCACGCTGGCCGCGGATCATTTGGTAGATCCGGCACGCACGGCGCTGATCGGGTATTCCATGGGCGGCTACGGCGTACTGACGGCGGCGGGCGCGGCGCTCGATCCACAGGGTGGCGCAGTCAAGCTCGTGCCCGGTGGACTGCTGTTGCCGTTCGCACGCGGCGGCGCCTTGCGCGACTCGATCAGCGTCAAGGGATTGCGTGCGGTGGTAGCGATTTCTCCGGCCGGAGGCGGCACGCTGGCCTCGTGGGGCGATGACGGTCTGCGCATGATCACGGCACCGCTACTGCTGATAGCGGGCGATGACGATAGGACCGTGGATTACGCCACCGGGGCACGCGCGATATTCGACAGGGCGAGCGCTGCCCAGCGCTATCTCCTGACCTTCAAGGGCGCCGGGCATGCCATCGGCATGAATCCGGCTCCGGACTCCATGCGCAGTCTGCTTTGGAACCAGGATTGGTTCGAAGATCCGGTATGGCGCAAGGATCGCATCACCGCAATCAATGCGCACTTCATCACGGCGTTCCTCGATCGTTACGTCAAAGGCGATGAAAGCCGTGCCGCGTATCTCGATGTGGCAGTGCCCGACTCGACCGCAGGCAGGTGGCCGGCAGCCACGCCGCCTGCTTACGACGCCTATAGCCCGGGAGGCTCAGGGGTCACTCTATGGAAGGGCTTCCAACGCAACCATGCGTCGGGTTTGCAACTGCTGCAGGCGAAGCCATGACTCCGTTGCCACACGCCGCACCCGAAGAAATCGGCCTCTCGTCCGCGGGCCTTGCTCGGCTGAGCGAAGTGCTGCGCGCTGAGATCGCACGCGGACGGGTGCCGGGCGCGGTGGCGCTCATCGCGCGCGAAGGCCGGGTGGGATATTTCGAGAGTTTTGGCCGGCGCGATCCAGCGAGCGACGCGCCGATGACGAAGGACACGATTTTCCGCATCTATTCCATGACCAAGCCCATCACGTCCGTGGCCGCAATGATGCTGTGGGAAGAAGGCAGATTCCTGCTCAGCGACCCGATCGCCAAGTTCCTGCCCGAATTCTCTAATCTGCAAGTGGCCGTGCAGCGCGGTGCCGCGACGGAACACGTGGCCGCGGAGCGGCCAATCACCATTCAGGACTTGCTGCGGCACACATCAGGTCTCACCTACGAATTTCGTGGTTCCGGCCCCGTGCATAAAATGTATATGAGCGCGAGGGTATACAGCCGCACCCAGAGCAGCGCCGATCAAGTCGCGACGCTCGCGCAGATGCCGCTGCTCCACCAACCGGGGACACGCTGGGAATATAGCCGCTCCACCGACGTCGTCGGGCGTCTCATTGAAGTGCTGTCGGGAGTGCCGCTGCGTGTCTTTTTCGAGAGCCGGGTGCTGGCGCCGCTTGGCATGTCCGACACGGCATTTCATGTGCCGCCGCAGCACCAGGCGCGCATCGCCGAGGCATTTGCCAAGGATCCGGAGAGCGGCGGACCGGTGCAGCTGGTCGAAGTGCGCGATGCGCCGAATTTCGAGTCGGGCGGCGGCGGGCTGGTGTCGACCGCGAGCGACTACGCGCGTTTTTTGCAAATGCTGCTCAACGGGGGAACGCTCGACGGCTCGCGATTCTTGAGCCGCAAGACTTTGGAACTCATGACGGCGGATCATTTGGGTCCGATCACCGGAGCCGCGGATTTGCTGCTGCCGGGACATGGATTTGGCCTGGGCTTCGCCGTTCGGCTGCACGCCGGCATCGCTGCGGTGCCGGGGTCCATTGGTCAGTACTTCTGGGGTGGGCTTGCCGGCACGACTTTTTGGGTCGATCCCCTAGAGCAGCTTTTTGCAATATTGCTGATTCAGGCGCCTGGTCAAAGGGATTACTACCGGACTCTGTTCCGCGATCTCGTCTATTCCGCGTTCGACGACTGAGGCTAGCCACAGGGTTGGAACGGTGCCGGTGAAGACCCGCGTCACATTCTTACCACCTTCGTTAGGGTAAATCCTCATACCCGTCTGAGAGATGACCTTCGTCACGTCAAACGGGGCTGAACATGACCAGAATGCCCGTATGTGGTGCTGCACTGCGGTTTAATGCCAATCCGATCATGCTAAAAGTCTTCAAATTCGGGTTAATCGGCGCATTTGTGCTGCCCGTAGCACTGGCATTGGGCGCCGCCGAGGGGCTGAGCGCCGCCGATCACCTGGAAATGCTCGAATGGTCGGATCCCGAGCGGGCCGTGCAGATGATCGATACGGCGCCGCCATTGGCAGCGGACTCCACGGCCGCGGAAATCGAGATGCTGGAAATTCGCGGCATGATATATGCCGACAATAGCCGCGACAAAGATGTCTATGCAGTGGAGCAGCGTCTGGAGACTATCGCCGGAACCGGCAACGACGCGGCGGTTCGCGCGGGGCGTTTTGTGCGGGCCTACGCGGCGCGATTGCACAACCAATATGCCGCGGCTGAAGCCGAACTCAAGGGAATCGACATCAATGTCATCCGCTCAGATGCGGAGCGCTTTCGCACCTTGTCTCTGCGCGGTCACGTGCTGCGCATTTTGGGGCAGGACGAGGCGGCCCTGCCGTTTCTGGAGAGGGCGCTCGATCTCGCGAACAAGATGCATGACGATGTGCGTACCCTGCACTCGATACTCTCGCTGGCGCGCATTTACACGGAAACCGGCAATTTCGATCGGGCCATGCTGCAGTTGCATACGGCACGCGGGGTGGCGACGCGCTTGGGCGATGAAGCGGGGCTGGTCGAAACCGAGGAGCGCGAGGCGGACATCGCGGATCGCCGCGGAGATCGAGTGGCAGAGCGGCGTGCCTCCCTGGCGGGGCTCGAGCATGCGAAGCGATCGGGCAGCAGTAAATGGCTGGAGCTGGCGCTGCTCAATCTTGGCGACTCCTATCTGAAGACACGCGACTTCAACGAGTCGCTGAAATATTCCAAGCAGGCGCTGCCCATCATGCAGCGCACCAACCAGCACGACGATGAACAAATCACGTTATTCAACGAGGGCCTGGCCTATATCGGGCTAGGCAGCATCAAGGCGGGTCAGAAGCTCGCAGAGGCAGCGATTGCCGCGGCGCTTGCCGGCAGCGACCTTTTGGACGCGAAGGAGTATCTGCGTGAATACGCTGATGCCCTGGAGCATGCCGGTTACCTGATGATGGCGATTCAGGTGTACCACCGCTACGATGAGATCAGCGAGAAGTTCATGACGAATACGCGGCAGCGCGCGTTTCTCGAACTCTCTGCGCAATTCGACGACGAGCGCAAGGCGCGCGAGCTGGAACTCTTGCGGCGCGACAACGCGCTCAAGGTATCGGAAATGCGCGGGCAGCGTCTGTCGCAGCAATTGATTATCGCCGGCGCGCTGTTCATCGCCGTTATCTGTGCGGCGCTGATCTGGGCATTCGCGCGCGTCAGCAAGGCGAACAAGCAACTGCGCTTCAGCAGCGAGCACGATCCGCTGACCGGCCTGTCGAATCGCCGCTACTTCAACGAGCGCGTGCTGGCCGTGGACGGTGATCGCCCGGTCGGCGGCTGCGTGCTGCTCGCCGACCTCGATCACTTCAAGCGCATCAACGACACCTACGGACATCCGGCGGGCGATGCGGTGCTGGCTGCGATGAGCCAGCGGCTGTCCGCGGCGCTGCGCGAGAACGACAAACTGGTGCGCTGGGGCGGCGAAGAATTTCTGGCCGTGCTCGGGCCTATGACCCCGGCACAGGCGGATTTTACCGCTGAGCGGCTGCTGCAGGCAGTGCGCTGCGATCCCGTGCTGTGGAACGGCCAATTGATCCGCTGCACGATTTCCATAGGCTATGCGTGTTTCCCTATGCCGGGTTCGGCGACCGACATCTCGCTGGAGAGCGCCATCAGCCTGGTCGACAAGGCGCTGTATGAAGCCAAGCGCCGAGGCCGGGACCGCGCCTGCCTCATCAAGGTGGTGAGTGCGCGCGACGAAGCCGAACTGACCACAATCAGCTCCGAGTTCGAGTCCGCGACCATGGATCGCCGAGTATTGCTGGTGGAGATTCTGGGTGCCGCCGCCTAAACGTCACTGGATTTCGAAGAACGATTTGACGGCGGCGAAGCAAAACGGCGCCACCAGCTCCGCATGATAGGCCTCGGCCACCGCAAATGCCCCTCCGTCGGTGGCGCCTTGCTGAACCGCGGTGGCGGCGACCAGTGCCTTGGCAATTGCAAAGTCGCTTTTCAGCGCGGCATATGGGTCGTTGCTTGATGCGGCCGCTTCGAGGTCGAGCACGCTGGTCCTTGCGGCTGTCGTCGTGTACGACGCCCAATAATCCTGGATCAACTGTGTGTTCAGCCAAAACACAATGGGGTCGACGTCGCCGCCGCATAGGAGCATTGGCGTGTTGGGGATCCAGCCGCGCAGATCGTTAAGCCGAAGTGCCTCACGCCACGGTAGGGCGGGAGCCGCTGCCGCAACTCCGGTGGTAAGGTTGGGCCAGCCGCCGTCCGGATTAGCTTGAGCATCCTGCAGGTAGCTGAGGCGATAACTATTCTTCAACAAATTACCACTGCCAAAGCCCAGCGCAAACACCGGCGCCAGGTTTGCCGGCTCGGCGGGCGGCGTATCGGCCGCGAATGCAGGGGCCGGAGCGGTCAAACTAAACAGCGCAGATTCGGGCAGCTTGCCGTCCGCGTACAATTCGCTACGCGTCCTCGTGGTGGGTAACAGACTATCGATGCCCGTGGCGTAGGAGTCCTCGAATACATCCTTGGGATTCGCATAGATATTGCCGTAAGCCTTTTGATACCCAGTGAGTAGCAGCGCGGATGATATTGGAGCCCCGCCGTTGACTTCCCCGTAGAACACGGCATCGACGAAGGCCGCCAATGCGTAGGGTCCCGACATTGGCGCCGCCGCCGTCACCTTCAGGCCGGCAGCCTGCATCGCGCGGTCGGTTGCCATCGCCACATATCCGCCTTGCGAATAGCCCGTGATGAATAACTGGCCGTTATCCTTCGTGACAGTCGCGGAGGCCAACGGCAGCGCGGTGCGCGCCGCAGTCAGAGCGTCGATCATGTCCTTGGACTGCTGATCGGCGATCAAATAAGGATGGTAGGCAAGCGATGACTTGTCGTAGCCGGCGTAATTCGGCGCGACGACGATGTAGCCCTTCGAGGCGAACAATGCCGCCAGGAACAGCGTCTCCGTGTTTTGGAAATTCGCCATGTTGAATGCGCGGTCGGTCGTCGTGCCATGCGCGTACAAAATGATGGGGCGGGCTCCCGTGCAGTTCGCTCCCAGCCCCGTCGGCACCAGCAGCGCGGCTGACGCGGTCGCCGCTTCATTGGCTCCGCCGACTGTTTGATACTGAATGTCGTACATCAGAATATCGCAGACCGGCGCTCCGCTCAGAGACAACAATGTCAGATTGGTTGCAGCATTGAGATCTAGCAGCAGGGCGGACGAAGTAAGTTTCGATAGAATTTCCGGCGGACTCTGCAGCAGAGTACCGCGGGCCGGCGGTGGAGGAACCGTGGGGCTGGAGTTGCCGCCGCCCCCTCCGCAAGCTGCAATGAGCGAAACGGCGAGGAGGGGCGCAGAACAGCGATGCAACAGATACATACCAACGCCCCGCAAATTTGCGCCGCTGGCGCATGTGGCGGCTGGATACTTCGACCGCGGATTCAGCCGCGTAGTTCCTTTGGCGTTTGCGAAAGTCTATAGTCGTGGCGATTAGTGACGGGAGCCACATGATCGATACGAACGGATTCGCGCTGGGCGGGAAGTCAGCCACTGCGTCGGCGTGGGAATTGTTCAATTGTTTGGGTAGCGGTGTTGCCGTCACCACCCCCGACGGGACCCTGGAGTTTTGCAACTCGGCGTTGCTGCAGCTCCTCGCGCAAAGCGCCGAGGCGTTGTCGGGTAAATCCATCTTCCAATTGCTTAACGGCGGGAGCGTCGGGGAATTGGCGAAACTGCAGCGCACCGCGCTGTCGGCCGACACGGAATTACGCACCCAGGTACGCAGCGCCAGCGGCAGGTTCGCGGCCGCGGCAGTTCTGCGCCGATTGCATCGGGCGGCGGGTGACCGGGTGATCTGGTCGTTCGTCGACGCAAGATGCAACGAGCCCGTCCCGGAACTTGCATTGTGGGGGACCGAGATCGGTCTGTGGGATTGGGACGTGCTTGACGATCGGCTGACTTGGATCAACGATTGGTGCGAGCACTCCCAGCTCACGGCATTTTCCGGCAATGGGCATGAGCAGCTGTGGTCGGCGCGAATTCATCCGGAGGATCTGCCGGCATACAAAGAGGCGCTGACCCGCCATTTGGATGGCCAATCCCCGCCCTACGACGTCGAGTACCGGCTGCGCAATCGCGACGACGCCTGGGTGTGGATACAGGAGCGGGGCCGAGTCATCGAGCGTGATCCGGCTGGGCGGGCATGCCGCGTGGTCGGGATGTGTCTGGACGTGGACGAACGGCATCATTCGGCGCGCGCCCTGGAGCGCATCGAAACTCGGCTGTCGCACGCGGTTTGGGGCAGCAGCGTCGGTATGTGGGACCATGAGACGGCCACCGATACGCTGCATTGGTGGAACGATTGGTGCGCCAGCGTAGATCTGGAATCGTGCAGCGGCCCCCAACACTCGGCGCGCTGGTGTGCGCTGATTCACCCCGATGATCTCGGTTCGTTCGCCACTCGCTACCAGGCGTTGATCGAGGGCCAGAGCGAAATGTACGAAACCGAATATCGGATGCGCACACGGTCCGGCCAGTGGCGTTGGATCTCCAGCCGCGGCCGCGCGACTCAGCGTGACCCTCAGGGTCGCGCCATCGGCACCGCCGGCGTCACCATCGACATCGATGCGCGCAAGCGCATGGAACTTGCGCTGCGCGACAGTGAGGCGCGGCTGGAAGCGGCGACTTGGGGCGCCGACCTAGGATTCTGGGATTGGCAGCTGGAAGACGATTCGCTACTGTGGTTATCCGATTGGCCGACTCGCTATGGAATTGACGCGTCGGTGCGTTCGGTGCCTCGTGGTCAGTGGCTGGCGCGGGTGCATCCGCTGGATAGGTGCCGATATGCAGCAGACGACTACGCTCTGTTCATGGACGGGCGTAATTCGGCCGAGAGCGACTATCGGATCATGTCGACGTCGGGCGAGTGGCGCTGGGTAAATGTGCGGACCCGCGTCATCGAACGCAATGCCGCGGGACGGGCGCTGCGGATCGCAGGCGCGTGTATCGAGATCGATTCCCGACGGCGCGCGGAGCAGACCTTGCGCGCGCAGGCGGTCATTCTGGAGACCATGCGCGAAGGAGTGGTGCTGGCCGCTCTCGACGGGCGTATAGAGTTCACTAATCCCGCATTCGAGCGCATGTTCGGCCGCAATGGCTCGGAACTTGCCGGCATGTCGGTGTTGGATCTTTTCAATATCAGACAGACGCATTCGCCGACCGCCGCGCTGGAACATCTGCTTCAACAATACAGCCGCGGCGCGCGCCGCGACATGCTGTTCCGCCGCCGCGACGGCAGCCAGTTCGCGGGTGAAGTGCTATCCGCTGAAATAGAATTGAGCGGTGAGAAGCGGATTCTGGTGGTGGTGCAGGACATTTCGGAACGCAAGCAATTGGAGTCCGAGATCATTGAAATCGCTAATCGAGAACGGCGGCGCCTCGGGGCTGATTTGCACGATGGACTGGGCCAGGAGCTGACCGGTATTTCGCTCATGTTGCGCAGCTTCTCGAAACGCGCGGGCCGCGCGGCATTTGAGGTAGCTTCAGAACTCGACGAAATCATCACCCTCGTCAATCACGCCATCCAGAGCGCGCGGAAAATGGCACTCGGTATTTCTCCTGTTACGCTGGAGAGGGGCGGCTTGCTGCCCGCGTTGCAGACCCTCATCGGCTGGTCCCGCAAGAGCTACAATATAGACGTTCGATTGCGGCTGTCGATCCGTTCGCCGCTGCTGATCGGCGAATCCGCCGCGGCCCACCTGTACTCGATCGTGCAAGAGGCAGTCAACAATGCCGTCAAGCACGGGCGGGCCCGCTCTATCGTCGTCACGCTGCGCGCCGGCCACTCGTTGGTCTCCCTGTCGATCGTCGACGACGGGGTGGGCATAGGCGAAGACCCGGCGCGTGAGGGCGGCATGGGGCTCAAGCTCATGGAATATCGTTCCGCCGTCATCGGTGGAGTCATGAAGATAAAACGCTTGTCGAATGGCGGCACGCGAGTACACAGCGTCAGTCCTCAAGCCGCGTCGTGGAAAACCAATTCCAGCGTACGGCGTTGACCGACGTGCACGCGTGAGACACCGTGACGTACTTGGACTCGCGCGATGCCGCGTAGTCCCTGCACCGGGCGCTCTTTGACCGGGGCCTCTTCCAAGCCGGGCATCCCAGGCATTCGCAACCGGAGCGAGCCGAGCGTACAGGGCACGGCGCAGCGAGTGCACGAGATTGGGAAGCGGTCGGGCAAAGTATTTGTACTCGCCCCGGCCGAAGCCGTGGCGGGCCATTGTGACCGTCGAGCGCAACTGAGCGTTGTCCGATACGTAGAGGTGCGCCAGCGCAGCGCAGCTATCCGGCTCAATCAGGGGCTCGGTCACGAAGTAACCGTCGCGATCCAAAGTGTCGAGTATACGGTCCGGCTGAAGCGCCGTAATCCTTGCCAGTGCTATGGAATCCAGGGCCGTCATAGGACGCGCCGCGCGCGCTCTTGATCGATCAAGGCGCGCTTGCGGCGCAGTCCCCAGCGATAGCCGCCGATGCCGCCATCTGCGTGCAGCACGCGGTGGCAGGGCACCAGTACTGCGATGCGGTTGGCCGCACAGGCCGAGGCTGCAGCGCGCACCGCTCGCGGCTCACCGATGCCGGCGGCGAGTTCGGCATAGCTCACAATGCTGCCCGCCGGCACTTGCAGCAGGAAGCGCCACACTCGAATCTGAAATGCCGTGCCGCGCAAGTCGAGCGGTAGATCGGGCCGAGGCGCATTGCCCGTGATATGCGCCTCGAACGCAGAAATCCAGGCGTCGAGTTCTGCGGAATCAGCCATTTGCGATGGACTGTGCGAGGCATTCGGAAATTCACGCTTCAGCTGTGAAATCAGGGCAGTACGACTCGCGCCGAATTGCGCGAAACAGACACCGCGATCCGTGGCCGCCATCAGCAGTGTTCCCAGCGCCGTGTCGCGCCCGGCATAGGCGATATTCTCGCCCGCGCCGCCACGGCGATAGGCGGACGGCGTCATGCCGAGATTGCGCGATGTCTGACCGTAAACCCGACTGGTGGACTCGAAACCGGCATCGGTGATGGCGTCCAATATGCGCTTGCCGGATTTCAGGCCGCCTTTCAAGCGGCGCATCCTGGCCGCGTCGTGGTACAGCTTCGGCGATACGCCGAGCACCGCTTTGAAAGTGCGCTGTAGATGAGCGGGAGACCAGTGAGCCCGCTTGGCGAGATGCGCCAGAGTCAGCGATTCCCCTGCATTGCGCTCTATGTACTCGGCTATGGCCTGAATCAGCCGTGCGGTCCGCTGATGTGCAGCGCTTGAATTCGGTCTTGGAGTGGCGGTCATGAGAGTCTCCGTTGCTGGTGGAGATACCCTATCGGCACGCCCGATCCGCCGCACTCCGATTCTTGCGGTTGGGAGCCTGCCTCAGGGCAGGCTCCCATGCCGCGTTAATGTCGGCGCCGAGACTATTACGCGATGGTGTACAGGAACTCGATGAACGACGCCACTGCGCCGTCTAGGCCCGTGATCGCGGGATTCTTCGAGTCGACCAAGTAGTACTCGTCCGGCGCATGGGCGCCCGTGCCATGCCCGAGCCCGAAACCTCCGGCGGGAAGGTTGAGCGGCGCGCTGGTAAATCGATAGCCGGGCCAGGATCCGGGACTGCGAGGCAGCACCAGGGGCGCCTGGCCGAGCTTGGTGAAGGCCGCGAGCACGGCTTTGAAGAATTTGCTGTCAGGGTCGGTTTGGGTGGGATCGTAGCCGCCGGTCATATTGACTTCGATGTCGGCGAAACCGTGCTTGGCCAAATGCGCTTTCAGCTTGGCCAGCGTATCGGCCGCAGTCATATCGGGAACCAGCCGCATGTCGATCTTGGCCACCGCTCGGTGGGGCAGTACCGTCTTGCCGCCGGGTCCGGTGTAGCCGCCCACCAGCCCTTCGATGTTGACGGTGGGCTGCGAGAAGAGACGCAGTAAAGAGTCGTGCCAGTTCAGGTCGTGCACCCAGTGCTGGACGCCGAATTCACTCTTGCTCGTGGCTTCGGGGACAGCTGCGGCGTAGGCCGACACCATTTTCTTCTGCGCATCGGATAGCGCTACGACCTTGTCGAAGAAACCTTCGATCGCCGGCGTGTGGCCATCTTTTTCCACCAAGGTGTTGAGCGCCTGCACCAGGTGCCAGGAGGGCGAGTCGACCTGCGCCTCCAAGCTCGAGTGAATGTCCTTCTTAGGTCCGCGGCCCCATTTCTCGCCGCTCGAGACCAGTTCGAGCTCGACCACGCCTTTTGCGCCCGCGTCCACTTGCACGCTGCCGTCGAGCCCTTGGCTGGCATCCGGCAGCATCACCCCGACGCAGGATTTCATGTAAGGAAATACCTCGGGGCTATTCACAATCTCGCCGAAGTGCGGCGACGCGATTTCCTCTTCGCCTTCGCACACCAAGACAAGATTGACCGGCAATTTTTTGCCACTGGCTTTGAACGCCATGAGCGCGCTCAAAAAAGAGTTCTGGGGGCCTTTCTGGTTCACGGCGCCGCGTCCCATGCATACCGTGCCTAGGCCGGCTTTTTCAACCAGACGCCCCTCCAGCGGAGGGGAACTCCATTCCTCGGGGATGAACTGCTTCACGTCGTACATGAAGTAGACCGCCATGGTGGTTTTCGCGCCCGAATCCAGCCGGCCGAAGACTCCCGGCTTGCCCGAGGTTGGAATGAGCTTCACGCCGGTGAACCCCGCCTGCTCGGCCAGTTTGGCCATATATTCGGCGCCCTGCGGATAGTTGCGGTTCTCTGCGGCGATGGAAGGCAGAGCAATCCAATCCTGTAGTCGTTTGACGTTTTCAGCGTGCATTTTCGGGACTTGTCCCAGTACGGCGGACTTGTCTGAGCTATTGCCCCCGCCCGCGGCGAGCGCGGCCGGCGCGGCCACCAGTACGGCACCCGCTACGGCGCCCTGCACGAAATCGCGTCGGCTCAAGCCTGGGTCAAGTGCATCAGTCATCAATTTCTCCCCTCTTTATAGACAAGCCAAGCCGTATTAATCCAGCCAAACTACATTCTGACCGAAGACGCGGGTGTTGCGTGAGGTTTTGACGCGCCGAGGCGCAGGGCGATTGGGGGCGAAGTAGGCGCTTAAATAGCACGACCCACGGAAGCAGCGAACGCAGGGTCGCCGGCGCGGATCAGGCGGCGGATTTTGCTCGCGAGGGGCGGCGCCGCAGCAGCGTGAGCGCCAGAACGGCGGATGCCATCATGAGAAACAGGCTGACGGCATTCAGCACCGGAGTGGCGCCTTCACGCATGCGGCCATACATCATTACAGTCAGTGGTGTATCCGAGCCGACCAGCATCAGAGTGGTGTTGAAATCCGCGAATGACATGAGGAAGGAAATGGCGGCCGAGCCCAACACCGCCGGCCGCAGATAGGGCAGGGTGATGGTGCGAAATACGGCGGCTTTGGAGGCACCGAGATTCAGCGCCGCTTCCTCCAGCGTACGGTCGAAGCGCCGCAGGCGAGCGCTGATGGTCAAGGTCGCGATGGTGGCGATGTACGAGAATTGACCCAGCACCACCAAGGGTAACCCGGGCCTCAAGAAATCCAGTTCCAGGCCGAAGACGTCATCCGCGAATTCTGCGATACGGCTTGCAAATGCGAGGATGGAGATGCCGAGAATGACGCCGGGGATGACCAGCGGCGCCAACATCATGATGGAGAGGATTTGCTTGCCCGGAAAGCGGCCACGTTCAATGAGAAATGCATTGGTCAATCCCACCAGCGCCGACAGCGCGGTCACGCAGACGGCTATGATGCAGCTGGTCCAAATGCTGCCCAACAAGTCGCTGTCGGCAAACAGTCCGATGCGGCCCTTGGCTGTGTTGCCGAGAAACCAGTCCAGAGTGAAGCCGTGCCAGGGAGGCGCTGGATAGGGCGCATCGTTGAAGGCAAACACGGCGACCACGGCGAGCGGCAGAAACAGAAACACCAGAAACGCAACAAGGTACCCTGCCGTGGCAGTACGTAGCCAGACAGGCCGCGGCAACGAGGGAATCATGTACGTCTCATCACGTCGCCGAAGCGCTGACCGCTCAAGCGCAGGCCGACGATGACCAGCGCCGTGGACAGCCCCAGCAGCAGGAAGCCGAACGCGGCACCCTGTTCCCAATTGAAGCGGGTAATGAACTGGGTATATATCTGCTCGGTGAACCATTGCGAATTCTTGCCGCCGAGCAGCGTCGGGGTCAGGTAATTCCCCAAGGTCAGCATGAACACCACAATGCAGCCGGCCGTGATGCCGGGGGCTGCATGTGGAATGACGATGCTGCGTAGGATCGAGAATCCACCCGCGCCGAGATCATAGGCCGCTTCGATGAGCGAATTATCCAGACTCTCCAGGCTGGACACCAAGGGCACGACCATGAACAGCAGCGAGGTGTACACCAGACCTACCATGATGGTCGCATCTCGATATAGCAGCTCGACGGGAACATCAGTAAGCCCGAGCTTCACTAGCAGTGCCGGCAGCACCCCGGACTCTCGGAGCAGAATCATCCAGCCCAGCGTGCGCACCGTTTCGCTCACCCAAAAAGGGATGAGGCAGATGATGAACAGCAGCGAGCCGGCACGACCGCGTGCCAACTTGGCGATGATCCAGGCGATGGGAAATGCCAGCAGCAAGGTCATGAACGTTGCGATCACCGACATTACGGCCGTGCGCAGGAATACATGCCAGTAAAGGGGCTCAGTGAAAAAAGTCTTGTACTGCGCGAGACTGGCCGCGTACTGGCGCGGGCCGACTCGCTCGCGGAAAGAGAGTACGGCAAGATCCGCGTGCGGCAGTATGATCAGAGAGCCGAGCCAGAGCAGAGCCGGCGCCAGCAACAGACCCAGCGCGAGCCGACCGTGCCAGCGCTTATCCGCGGCGGTGTTAAGCATCGGTTCCCGCTGCCCCGGTCCGCGCCGCAAAGCACACCGCCCGCGAGGGATCAAAGCTGAAGGCCACTTTTTCCTGCGGCTTTAGGTCCGAAAACTGTCCGGTCTGGGGCAGGGCGATACGAAACTCGCGGTGTGTGCGCTGTTCCTGCAGCAATACCGCCGAGTTCGCACCGTCGAACAACACACTTTGCACCACGCCCGAATGGTGCGGCTGATCAGCCGGCAAGGTGGCGGTATTGCGCGCAAGAATGGCCACCTCCGGACGCACGAACACTTCGACGGCGTCGCCCACGGCGACGCTGCCGCTTTTCAGCACACGCACCACCCAACCATCGGCGGTCGTGACCTCGGCAATTGCAGCGTCGGCGCCGGTGGTGCGGCCTACGATGCGGTTATTCGCGCCGACGAAGCCGGCAACAAACGGGGTTTGCGGGCGGTAGTATAAGTCCTGCGGTGTGCCCAGTTGCTCGAAGCGCCCGTGACTCATTACACCGACGTGATCGGACAGCACCAGCGCCTCGGACTGATCATGAGTGATGTAAACGAAGGTGGTGCCGAATGCAGCTTGCAATTGCTTGAGCTCGATTTTCATGTGCTCGCGCAGTTTGAGGTCGAGCGCACCCAACGGCTCGTCCAACAGCAGCAGTGTGGGTTCTAAAACCAGGCTGCGTGCGATGGCCACGCGTTGACGCTGGCCGCCCGACAGCTCATCGACGCGCTTGTCGGCGGCGCCGCCCAAGCTCACTCGTTCGAGCATGGCGTTGCTGCGTTTGATTCTTTCAACTTTTGGCATGCCGCGGCGCGCGAGGCCGAAGGCGACGTTTTCCCCGACGGACATCATGGGGAACAGCGCCAGCTGTTGAAACACCATGTTCACCGGACGGCGATTCGGCGCCACGTCGCGCATGCTTCTGCCGCCGATGGCGATATCGCCGCTATCCGGCGCAGTGAAGCCCGCGATCATGCGCAGTAGCGTGGTCTTGCCGCAACCCGAGGGACCCAAGATCGAAAAGAAACTGCCGCGTGCCACGGAAAATGACAAAGAATCCACGGCCAGGTGATCTGCGAAACGCTTGACCACGCTGTCCGCCACCAAATCAGGCGTGCTCAATTGGCGGCCTTCACGCGGTCGAGAACCCGGCCTTCCATTTCTTCGAGACCCGGCGGTATGGCTGGATACCAGTGAATGCTCTTCAGATTGTTATTGGGAAAAGCTGCGGCAAACTGCGCCTTGAGGCGCGGATCGATGAGTGCCTCAGTGTTCTTGGCGGCGGAGAAACTGCCCACCGACTTGATGACACGCGCGGCGTTCTCCGGGCGCATGGTGAAGTTAATCCACGCATAGGCTGCGGCATCGTTGCGGCCGCGAGCCGGCAGAGCGAAGGTATCGAGCCAACCCAGGGCGCCGGAGCGAGGTACGATGAACTGAATATCCGGATTGTCTCGATTGAGTGTCCATCCGCCGGTATCCCACATCATGGCGGCGATAACTTCGCCGGTGCGGATGCCGTTGAGCAGCTGATCCTTGTTGTCGTAGAAGAACTTGAAATTGCCCTTGCAGGCGATGAGTGCGGCGCCAACCTGATCCATGAGAGCGCCGTACGCCTTGGTGTCTCCGTATAGCGCGAACGGATCCTTGCCGGCGGCGAAGGCGAAGGCCATCAGTGTGGGGCGCTTCAGGCGAACGGCGGTCTTGCCTTTCAAGTCGGGCCGGCACAGGTCGGCATAATCAGCAATTTTGGTGCGCTTGGCATTGATCACCAGTCCGTCCGTGCCCCACAGATAGGGCAGGCCGTACTGCTTGCCGTCGATGGTGGTGTTCTTGCGCACGATGTCCAAGAATTCGGCTTGAAACTCGTCCAGCTTTAGCTTGCTGAGGTCGAGCGGCTTATAGATGCCGAATTCGCGCTGCGCGGCCATGATCCGATCCTGCGATGGTTGCGCCAGGTCGAAACCCGCGCCCCCTGTGGCGCGCAGCTTGGAAATCATTTCCTCATTGTTAGACAGGGTGACTTCGACATCGATGCCGGTTTCTTTCTTGAACGCGGCGATCAGGTCGGCGGGTACATAGTCCGCCCAGCTGATGATGCGCAGCTTCTCAGCTCGCGCAGTGCCGGCCGTGAGGCCCAATGCGAGTACCAATGAGGCTATCAAGATGTGCTTCATCAATCATCCCCCTGTCGACCTTGCCCGCATCTTACCCAATCTGCGGCGGGCAGGCATAATCTATGGATTCTCCAAAGTTTCCGCCGACCCGCAATATGACACGCAAAAAGACCGCTTTTCTGTTCGACCTGGACGGCACGCTCATCGACAGCGTGTACCAGCATGTGCTGGCGTGGAAATCATCGCTGGATCAGGAAGGCATCCCGCTGTCGGTATGGCGCATCCACCGCAAGATCGGCATGAGCGGCGGCTTGTTCACCAACATTTTGTTGCGCGAGACCGGATTCGACAATACGCCGGAGCGTCTGGAAAGACTGCGTGCCCGGCATGCCGAAGCCTATAAAGCGCTGTCGGCCAGTGTGCAGCCGCTGCCCGGTGCGCGCGAGTTGCTCGATTATCTGACGGACCAAGACATGCCCTGGGCCATCGCCACCAGCGGGCGCATGGAGACCGCCGGTCAGAATCTCGCGGCGCTAGGAGTTGACCCTGCGAAGGTGCCGGTGGTTACCCGCGATCAGGTGAAGTATGCGAAACCGGATCCCGATTTATTCCTCACTGCGGCAGAGCGCCTCGGCGTCGACATCCGTGACTCGCTGGTGCTCGGTGACAGCATCTGGGACATGATCGCCGCTCAACGCGCGCGCGGACTCGGCGTTGGGCTGCTTTCCGGCGGCTACGGCGAAGAAGAATTGGCCCGCGCCGGAGCGTTTCGCGTTTACGAAGACCCGGCAGATCTTCTCAAGCACATCGATGAAGTAGCGGCGCGCAGCTGAAGAAACGCCTCAAGGCACGACAGTGGTAAATAAATACACCACGAATACGGTGAGCAGCACCACCCCGTGAAGAATGATGGTGCGGCCGGTGCGCAGCACCAGCGACGTGACGAACAGCGACAATATGAGCAGCAGCGTGGACTTGGAGTCGATTCCAAGTTGCAGATGCGTATGCATGTAAAGTGACAGGAAACCGACAGTCGGGATGGTGAGCCCGATACTGGCGAGCGCCGAACCCAATGCCAGATTGAGGCTGGTCTGCAAGCGATTCGCCCGCGCAGCGCGCAGCGCCGCCAACCCTTCCGGCAGCAAGACGATTGCCGCGATGATCACTCCCACCACGGCATTGGGCGCCCCCAATCTCTCCACGGCTGCCTCCAGGCTGGGAGCCAGCTTCTTCGCCAACAGTACTACCGCCGCCAGACAAAGGAGCAGGAGAACCGAGCTGACTGCAGTGACGCCGTCGCCGGGAGCGGTTGAGTGCTGTGACGATCTGTCGGCGTCGGCGTCGGCGTCGGCGTCGTCGTCGTCGAGGAAGAACTGTCGATGACCCACCGTCTGGGTGAAAACGAAAGTGCCGTAGATCACCAAGGTCACGATGGCGATGAGCGTGAGCTGACCGGGAGAGTAGTAGGGCCCCGCAGTGGTGACCGTGAAATTGGGAAACACCAGGGTCATGATGACAATGGTGCCCAAGGCGACCAGCGCCGCGCTGACGCCGTCGAGGCCGAAGCTTTGCTCACGATGCTTGGCGCCGCCGAATACCAGGCATAGGCCGATGATGCCGTTCAAAATGATCATCACGGCGGCGAACACCGTATCGCGAGCCAGGCCTGTTGCTTCTTCGCCGCCTGCAGCCATCAAGGACACGATGAGAGCGACCTCGATCGCAGTCACGGCAAGCGCGAGAACCAGGGTGCCGAAGGGTTCGCCGACCCGGTGGGCCACCACTTCCGCGTGATGAACCGCCGCGAATACACTGCCCGCGAGAGCCGCGGCAATCACCACCACGATGAAGCCACCGAGAGCGAATCCGGACGCAAATATCACTGCCGCCGCAACCACCGGGGCGGCGATGGTCCAAAGGGGAATTTGCGCACTCGATTTCATGGTTCGGTTATTCTCGTCTCGCAGCTATTGTCGAAAAAATCGAATTGGAGGGGGGCGAGAATAATGAGATTGACACATTTGAGCACTTTTCTGGTGGCAGGGGCGCTGAATATGAGCCTTGCAGCCGCCGCCACGGCCCCCCCATCGGATGCGGTGCGGGCCCAAGCCCGCGAGATTTTCGCCAACATCATCGCCATCGAAAGCTCCATCGGCAAGGGCAAGGTCCCACTCGTGGCCAAGTATCTGGCGGAACGCTTCAAAGCCGGCGGCTTTCCCGACGCCGACATTCATATCCTGCCGCTGGGTGAGACTGCCTCCCTGGTCGTGCGCTACCGGGGCAACGGGACCGGCGGCAAGCCGATCGCGCTCATCGCCCACATGGACGTGGTCACGGCCAAGCGCAGCGACTGGCAGCGTGATCCCTACAGTCTCATTGAAGAGAAAGGTCTTTTCTACGGCCGCGGCACATCCGACGTCAAACAGGAAGTGGCATTGCTGACGGCGACGTTCCTGCGCCTCAAGGCCGAGGGCTTTGTGCCGACGCGCGATCTCATCATTGCCTTTAGCGGGGACGAGGAAACCGAGCAGGCAACGGCAAGGGATATAGTCACCAAGCATCGAGATCTGATGGACGCCGAGTTCGCGCTCAACGGCGATGGCGGCGGCGGGGTGTTGAGCGAAGGTACGGCCAAAGCGCTGATTTTTTATGTCCAAGGTGCCGAGAAAAGCTCGGCGCAATTTCTAGTCACCACGCACAATCCAGGCGGCCACAGTTCGCAGCCGCGCGCTGATAACGCCATATACGAGCTGGCGGATGCGCTCAAGGCCGTGCAAGGCTATCAATTTCCGGTGAAGTGGAACGAATGGACTATCGGCGATTTCAAAGCAGCGAGCCTGGTGACCAAGGGACCCATCGGTGACGCGATGGCGAAGTTTGCCGCCGACCCCGGCAACGCGGCGGCCGCAGCGGAGCTCTCCAAGACCCCGGCCTATCTAGGGCGTATCCGCACCACCTGCGTCGCGACCATGCTCACCGGCGGCCACGCTGAAAACGCGCTGCCGCAGTCGGCTACCGCCACCATCAACTGCCGGATTTTCCCCGGCACCAGCGCAGCGGATGTGCAGAAAACCCTGCAGGGTCTGGTGGGGCCCAAGGTCGAAGTGAAACAGGGCTACGATGCACTGGTATCGGATGCCTCGCCCATGCGGGCCGATGTCATGAAGGCGGTGGAGAAAGCCGTCGCGGCCTCGGATCAGGGTACTCCCGTGGTACCGACTCAAGCCGCATATGCCACCGACGGTGCCGTGTACCGCAATGCCGGGATTCCCACCTACGGGGTCGGCGGCGTATTCATCATGGACAGCGAAGAGTTCGCACATGGCCTCAACGAACGAATTCGCGTCAATGAGTTCTACAAGGGGCTGACCTACTGGGACGTTCTAATCAAGGCACTGGCAGGTTGAGTCAGAGCTGAGGACCAAGGCATGACAATCGACGATATTCCAAAGCGCGACTGGCGCAACGAGGGCGTCAAGGTCATCAAGAGCGATCGGCTGGACAGCAATACTGCGCAGACACCGGGCATGCTGCGCGCCGCCGCCATCAATTCCGCCCGCGGCGCGCAGAAAATCTGGGCCGGGACGGTTGTCATTCATCCGAATGCCAAGACCGGCGCGCATCATCACGGCCCGCTGGAGAGCGTCATCTACGTGGTGCGCGGCATCGCGCGCATGCGCTGGGGCGATAGTCTTGAGTTCGTCGCCGAGGCGGATGCGGGGGACTTCATTTTTGTGCCGCCGTATGTGCCGCATCAGGAGATCAATCGTTCGAGCGATGCTCCTTTGGAATGCGTGCTGGTGCGCAGCGATAACGAATCCGTGGTCGTCAACCTCAATATCGATGCCGCGGAGCGGGTGGAAGAGGTGTACTGGATCGATCCGATACATCGCGGCACTGCGGCGCCTGGTTCATAGGGTATTCAGATTCTCCGTATCGTGCTTGAGCTGCTTGAGAAACTGCTCCAGTTCCGCTTTGCGCGCGGGCACCAGTGCTTTACCGGCAGCAGAGAGCACGCGCGAGGGGGTGCTCCTGAGATTGTCTTCAAGCATTTTCAGGGCTTTCGGGCCGTCGGGATCGCCGCCGTTCGGATCGACCAGGCCTATGATTCGCGCCACGCCGATGGCGCCAAGCCAATCGAGCGCATCGGCGTCGTGCAGGTACAGTGCTTCGGGGCCGACGGGATCTCGA
This sequence comes from Steroidobacterales bacterium, assembly GCA_038226325.1. Lineage (GTDB taxonomy): Bacteria > Pseudomonadota > Gammaproteobacteria > Steroidobacterales > Steroidobacteraceae > Bog-1198. The sequence continues at coordinate 152,370 of JBBRQO010000004.1, forward strand.
TAGTACATGTGGGTGCGAATCGCGCCGCGGACGGCGTCGATTTTTGACATCGGGAATCCAGTCCCCTTGAGAATCGTGTCGACAACGTCGGCGGCAACGTCCGAGTGATCGAGCTTTTCCTTCGCCCAGGGCGGAAAGGCGGCGATGTCGTGCAAATAGGCGGCGGCGAACAACACATCGTCGTCAAGAGTCACATGATCGGCGGCGGCCAGCTCGCGCGCCAGCGCATAGTCGCGCATGTTGTGCGAGTATCCCCAGGCTGGATTCTTGAAGTGCTTGGCAGCCAACTCGCGGACGGTGGCGTGCCAATCGGATGCGGGGGCTTGGGCCGCCACGGGCGCGGTGACCGGCGCTGTGCCTCCACGGGCGTCGGCGCGTACGGCATTGGCCGAATTGACCAAGGCGCCGAGCATTCCCAATAGCCCGAGCGTGCGCAGCAGACCTGGGGTTGCGTGTCTCTTCGTCATTCTAAATCCTCGTGAATTGGGTTCTGAATACTACGCGAAGTCGCGGCCCGTTCATCGGCAATCGCCTTTTGCACCATGCTGCGAAAGCTGGCGAGAGCGGTGTCCATGCGCATGGCCAGCATGGGCGCGTCGGGAGCCAAATCCAGAATACGCTGTTGCGCCAGGATAATGTCTCGGTCCTCTTCGAATCCCGCCAGCACACTCTGTCTCAAATTCTCCGTGACTGACGGATCGTCGAGTGCGAAGCCGTGCGACTGCTGGAAGAAATAGTGCGAAGTATTCTCGGTCTCGGGCGTGACCGCCTGGCAACCGAAAAACTGCGCAGCATCCACGCGCTCGCCGTTAGGCGCGCCGGTACCGGTGGGCGCGCTGCCGGAGTCCATCAACAGCACTCCCGGCAATACTACGTCATAGATATTCCAGCGATCGACATTGCCCTGCCAGGTCTTCAGTTTCCTCAAGAACGGCGCCGGCTCATCGTCGATCAGCCAGCGCTCGACCTTTATAGTGCGCCCGTTGCGCGTGATCTTCGGACGGATGCCTGCATATTTGGCGCTCCCTCCGAGAGTGGTTTCGTGAACGTACGACAGGTGTGAAAAATCCAATAAGTTGTCGGTAATCAGCAGGTAGTTGGCAGCATAATGCATATAGCCGGGCGTGCCGCGCCATCCGGCGTCGTCCAAATAATGCGTGTCGGGAATCAGCGAGGGATCCGCCTTGTCTGCATCGCCCATCCAGATCCACACCCATTTGAAGAGTTCGACCACGGGATAGGCACGCACTTTGGCCGCCGGCGGTATGAAATCCTGGGAGGGAATTTCCACGCACTTGCCGGTCTTGTCGAACAGCAGGCCGTGATACATGCAGCGAATATTGTCGCCTTCGCGCCGTCCCTTCGACAGCGGGGCCGCACGGTGGCAACAGCGGTCGTCGAGCGCCACCACCTTGCCGCCGGCGTCGCGCCAAAACAGCAGCGGCACGTGGGCGATGGTCCGCGCCGTCATGCCGTTGGCGGCAATCTCGTGCGACCAGGCCGCGACGTACCAGGTATTTTTGAGAAAGGTAGTGCCCGTATTCATTGCCAAGTCCCCCATTCGAATTGTATGCGCGGCAGTAGCAGCCGCCAAAATTTACTCATTAGCAACCGCGGCCGGCACGTGCGCCGCCAGAGCGCCGATCAGCTCATCGAGCGCTGAATAGAAGCGTGTCGAGAACTTCTCGCCGATCAGCGCCTCGATGTCGCGATAGGTTGCCTCGATTTGCGGGGCCATGCGTGCGCTCAACGCGCGGCTGCGCGGGGTGAGCGACACATGCAGCCGGCGCTGATCGTGATCGAATCTTTTGCGCTTGATCAGGCCGAGTTCCTCCATCCGCGACAGCACTCCGGCCAAGCTGGGGCTGGAAATCCGGCACAACAGCCCTATTTCGCGCGGCTCCATGGGTTCGGTATCGAGCAGGGCCCGCACGATGCGCCATTGCTGCTCAGTGATGCCGTGTGCATTGAGAATGGGCCGGAAACGCGAAATCACGTTCTCGCGCGCCTGCAGCAGCAGCAGCGGCAAGTTACGATGCTTGAATTTCCGTGATTCGCTGTTCATGCCAGACTCCGCCGTGTTGACAAGACAATTCACATGCTACTATATTACTAATATATTAGTGAATATCGGCGAATGAAACAATCGTAGATTTCAGGCGGGTGGCCAGATGTCGGCTGGTGCAGATTTTTCATCGATACCGTTCGGCGTGGCGCCGTATCGCTTAAGCGGCGTCGTGTATGGCGCGCTGCTGAATCACCGCTCGGCGCTGGCGCAGATCGGCGATGCCGCGAATCATCCGCCGTACAAGGCGCCGCCCGTCGCTCCGGTGTTGTACATCAAGCCACGCAATACGCTGGCTCTGTCGGGCGATGTGGTGAGGATTCCGGTGGGTACCACCGAACTTGAGGTGGGCGCATGCCTAGGCTTGGTCATCGGCCGGAGGGCGTGCCGGGTGGCCCAGGCCGGGGCACTCGACTATGTCGCGGGGTATCTGATTGTAGCCGATGTGAGTGTGCCGCATGAGAGCTTCCACCGGCCGTCAATACGGTTCAAGGCACGCGATGGCTACTGCCCGCTGGGGCCCGCGGTGATTGCGCGTACGGCGGTCGCGAGCCCCGACGCATTGAACATTCGTACCTATGTGGACGGTGCCTTGGTGCAGGCCGCCAACACCGTGGATTTGATACGCTCAGCCTCAAAGTTGCTGGCCGATGTCACGGAATTCATGACTTTAAGCCCGGGGGACGTGCTGGCGTTGGGGGCTGCGGCGCCGGCTCCACGCGTGCGCTCGGGGCAGACGCTTGCCGTTGAAATCGATGGCCTGGGCAGGCTGAGTAATCCGTACCTGATGGCCGCCGCATGATGCGTGCCCGAGTCGCCTATGCCGGCGCCATTCACGAGGCTAGGCCAGAGCCGGCAGCGTCATTGCCCGCGCGGCGCTCACTGGACGATGGGACTCTGCGCCTCGACGATGGCAGGGTGGTTTCCGCTCGGGACGTGGTTTGGCTGCCGCCGTTCAGGGTGGGCACCATTATCGCGCTGGGTTTGAATTATGCGGATCACGCCAAGGAGCTGGCCTTCAATGCTCAGGAGGAGCCCTTGGTGTTTCTCAAGGGTCCCGGTACCCTGTTGGGTCACCGCGGAGTGACTCGCCGGCCGGCGGATGTGAAGTTCATGCACTATGAATGCGAACTGGCGGTGGTTATCGGGCGGCCGGCCAAAGAAGTTTCCCGTTCGCAGGCCCTTGAGCACGTGGCGGGATACTGCATCGCCAATGACTACGCCGTTCGCGATTACCTGGAGAACTGGTATCGCCCGAATCTGCGGGTCAAAAATCGAGACGGCGCCACAGTTTTGGGTCCCTGGCTGGTCGACGCAGCAAACATTGCGGATCCGGGCAGCCTGGGGCTTAGAACCTTCGTCAACGATAAATTGACCCAGCAAGGCAACACGCGGGATTTGATTTACGACATTCCCTACCTGGTGGAGTACTTAAGTTCCTTTATGACTCTCGTACCCGGGGACGTCATTCTCACGGGGACGCCGGAAGGCGTTATCAACGTTATGGCCGGCGATGTCGTTGCCTGCGAAATAGACGGGCTCGGCCGGTTGACCAATACCATTGCGGCGGATGTGGAATTCGGCCGGTGAGAGGCTTATGCAGATCCAACATTTAATCAACGGTGCGGCAGTCCCCAGCAAGGAATATTTTCAGACGGTTAATCCCGCCACCCAAGAAGTGCTCGCCGAAGTGGCACGCGGCGGCGAACGTGAGGTCGACGCCGCGGTCGCTGCCGCCAAGGCGGCATTTCCGGCGTGGGCCCGCAAGCCCGCTGCGGAGCGAGCGGTGCTGCTGCGCAAGCTCGGCGACTTGATCGCGACCCATGTGCCGCAGATTGCGAGGACCGAGACGCAGGATACCGGCCAGGTGATTTCGCAAACGGCCAAGCAATTGGTGCCACGGTCGGCAGATAATTTTTACTACTTCGCGGAGATGTGCGTACGGGTCGACGGCCATACCTATCCCACCACGACGCACCTCAATTACACGCTGTTTCATCCCGTGGGCGTATGCGCTCTGATCTCACCCTGGAATGTGCCCTTCATGACGGCGACTTGGAAGGTGGCGCCCGCGCTCGCCTTCGGCAACACGGTGGTGCTGAAGATGAGCGAGCTATCGCCGCTGTCAGCGGCCCGCTTAGGCGAGTTGGCTTTGGAGTCCGGCATACCCGCAGGAGTTCTCAATATCGTCCACGGCTACGGCGCCGAAGCGGGCGAGCCGCTGTGCCGCCATCCGGATGTGCGGGCGATTTCTTTCACCGGTTCGACGGCGACCGGCGACCGCATCGTAAAGGCCGCGGGCTTGAAGAAATTCTCCATGGAATTGGGCGGCAAGAGTCCTTTCATAATTTTCGACGATGCGGATCCGGCGCGCGCGCTCGATGCGGCTCTATTCATGATTTTTTCCAACAACGGCGAGCGCTGCACTGCTGGCTCGCGCATTCTGGTGCAAAGATCCATATATCCGGAATTCGTGCAGAAGTTTACCGAGCGCGCCCGGTGCATCGCTGTCGGCGATCCGCTTGACGAGAAGACGCTCATTGGGCCCATGATCAGCCCGAATCACTTGGCAAAGGTCCGTCGCTACATCGAGATGGGCCCGCAGGAGGGCGCCACCTTGATGTGCGGCGGCTTGGATGCTCCCACGGTGGGCGGCGCGCTAAAGAAAGGCAACTTCGTACAGGCCACGGTGTTCGCGGATGTGGACAATCGCATGCGCATCGCGCAGGAAGAAATCTTCGGGCCGGTTGCCTGCCTCATTCCCTTTGCCGACGAGGCAGACGCCATCGCGAAGGCGAATGACATCGCCTACGGCTTGAGCAGCTATGTGTGGACCGAGAATCTGGGCCGTGCGCACCGCGTCGCCGCCGCGGTCGAGGCCGGCATGTGCTTCGTCAACAGCCAGAACGTTCGCGACCTGCGCCAGCCCTTCGGCGGCACCAAGGCCTCGGGGGTGGGCCGGGAGGGCGGCACGTGGAGTTACGAGGTGTTCCTGGAGCCGAAGAATGTGTGCGTGAGCTTGGGCGCCCACCACATCCCTCACTGGGGCAGCCAATGAGTCTGTACCAGGTGCAGAAATTTCTGTTCGACATCAATCGTGACCTGGAGCTGCAACTGCAATGCCGTGCGGATTTGCCGAACATTCTCCAGCGCTATGCATTGTCCGACGAGGAGCGCGGCGCGCTTGAGGCCGGCGATATCGGTTTGATCTATGTGCTGGGTGCCAACGGACAATTGCTGATGCACTACGCCGCCTTTCTCGGCGTGTCGTGGACCGACTACCTCGCCGCTATGCGTTCCGGCGTCGCTCGCCACGGGCCGGTGCGAGGCGGTGTATACAGCATGACGACCCGACTCGACGAAAAAGTGGCCGATCTGTGAGCCTGGTGTTCGCAGGCGTTTGCAGCCACGCTCCCGGCATCACCGGACGCGCGCAGATGGCCGACCGGGAGATCCGCGAGGAGTTCTATCGGGCCTATCGCGGCATGGGTGAGGCACTGGCCGCGACGCAGCCCGATGCGCTGGTTATCGTGGCTGCCGAACACTTCGCCAATTTCTTCATGAACAATATGCCGGCGTTTGCTGTGGGCATGGCTGACAGCTATGAGGGACCGATTGAGGATCCGCAGTGGCTGGGCATTCCCCACACTAAAATTCCCGGCAATGCAGCGCTGTCGCTGCGGCTGATCCGCGACATGATGCAGAGCGTGGATTTGTCGTACGCAGAGGAATGGAAATTCGATCACGGGGTGATGGTGCCCTTGAGTTTTCTCACCCCGCGCTACGATCTGCCGGTCATTCCGGTGAACATCAATTGCCAGGGACCTCCTTTGGCGCCCCTGCACCGCGCTTGGGCGCTGGGTGAGGCGCTGCGCAGGGCCGCCGACTTGGCACCGGAGCGCATCGCCGTGGTGGGCACCGGCGGCATATCGCATTGGCCGGCGACGCCGGACTCGGGCAAGATCAACGAGCCATGGGACCGCGAGTTCCTGCGACGCTGGCAGATCAACGACAAGACGGCGATGTTGTCCTACACGGACGAGGCGACTTATCGCGATGCAGGGCAGGGAGGCTTCGAGATCCGTACTTTCATCAGCATTGCGGCCGCTGCGCGAGGCCAGGGCCAGGTGCAGCATTACCGGCCCATCCCCATTTTTGCCGTAGGCTGCACCGTCGCCACCATGAGCATCGGCAACAGCTACCAAAGCGCGGCCAGCGCGGAGGTCTCTGCATGTCGCACCTGACCCTGGAGTACAGCGCGAACCTGCGTGCCGATGGGCGCTTCCGTGAGCTGTGCCGTAGTCTCGCGCAATTCATGACTACATTGCGCGTGGCCGGAGCCGCGGTGTTTCCTGCGGGCGGCGTGCGCGTGCGCGCCATCCCTTGCGAAGACTACTGCATTGCCGACGGCACATTGAGCGACGCCGGGTTCGTGCACGCGATTCTGAAGATCGGCGCCGGACGCAGCGACGCTGCCAAGACGGCCACTAGCAATGGCCTATTCGATATTATGAAGCTACATTTTGCCGCTCAATTCGCCCTGCAGGGTTTGGCGTTGTCGCTGGAGTTGAGTGAGTTCAGCGAGGCCGGCACCCTTAAGCACAACAACTTACACGCGCGCTTCAAGAAATCTTGAGGGCCGGCGGACGGAGCGAAAATCTATGTTGGCCCCTGATACCATTCGATTGCTGGCACGGCGCTTGTACGATGCTCGTAAGAGCCGTACGCAGCTGCGGCATTTTTCGACGGAGCATCGCGATATGACCATCGAGGATGGCTACGCCATCCAAAGCGAATGGGTCAAGATGGAAATTGCGGACGGACGGGTGATCAAGGGGCGAAAAATCGGCCTCACCTCGCGCGCCATGCAGCAGGCATCGCAGATCACCGAGCCGGATTACGCGCCGCTGATGGACGACATGTTTTTCGCGACCGGCAGCGATATTCCTTTCCAGCGTTTCATCGCGCCGCGTGTGGAAGTGGAACTGGCCTTCGTGCTGAATGCCCCGCTGCAGGGACCGGGGGTGACGATTTTCGACGTGCTCCGGGCTACCGACTACGTAACTCCCGCGCTCGAGATTATTGATGCGCGCATCGAGCAATTTGATCGCGACAGCCGCGCGCCGCGCAAGGTGTTCGACACCATCGCAGATTTTGCCGCCAATGCCGGCATCGTGGTCGGCGGCCGGCCGGTCAAGGCCGATGCGGTCGACCTGCGCTGGGTGGGGGCTCTGCTCTATAAGAACGCGGTGATCGAAGAAACCGGGCTGGCGGCGGCCGTGCTGAATCACCCCGCCACCGGAGTCGCGTGGCTGGCCAACAAAATCGCACCGTACGGCGAATCCTTAAGGGAAGGCGACATCATTTTGGGCGGCTCGTTCACGCGGCCGACCAGCGTGGTGCGCGGCGATGTGCTGCACGCGGATTATGGCGCTCTCGGCAACATATCGATGCGTTTCGTTTGATTCGGCGCCCAATGATCGACAGATAGACAACCTAGAGACCAGCCATGGAATTGCCCACCAATGAATTCAAACGTGCCCTGCGTCAGGGCAAGGCGCAGATTGGACTGTGGGTGGGGCTCACGGATTCCTGCGTCGCGGAGCTACTGGCCGGCACCGGCTTCGATTGTCTGGTAATCGACGCGGAGCATGCGCCCAATGATCCACGCAGCGTGCTGCCTCAATTGCAGGCGATGGCGCCTTACCCGGTGCATCCCATCGTGCGCCCCTTGCATGGGTCGGTGGAATTGATCAAACAGTACCTGGATATCGGCGCGCAGACACTCATCATTCCGATGGTCGAGACTGCGGAGCAGGCGCGGGCTGCGGTCGCGGCCACGCGCTACCCGACGCGTGGCGTGCGCGGTGTCGGCAGCGCTTTGGCGCGCGCCTCACGCTGGAACCAAATCGATGACTACGTGCAGCGCAGCGACGATGAAATTTGCTTGCTTGTGCAAGTGGAGTCCGTCAACGCCATGAAACAACTCGAGGCCATCGCTGCTGTGGAGGGTGTGGATGGAGTATTTTTCGGGCCTGCTGATTTGGCGGCATCCATGGGATTGCTCGGCAAGCCGGCAGATCCGGCGGTGCAGGCCGCCATCGTGGCAGGGATTGCGACGGTGAACCAGGCGGGCAAGGCGGCGGGAACTCTGACACCGGACCGAGGCCTTGCGCGCAAATACTTAGATCACGGCGCTTTGTTCGTTGCCGTGGGGGTCGACACATTGATGTTGGTCAAGGCCGCCCGTGAATTAGCTGCGGATTTCAAGCAGCCAGGGCTGCGTGCACCAGGCTGATTTGCTTTTCTGCCTCGGCGAAAATGGCGGCGAAGTCTTCCGATTTCAGGCCCAGGGTTAAGAATACGCTGCTCCCTTCGGTGGCCACGGTGCGCGGTTCGGGCGCACTTAGGGCCTCGGCGATCATCAGACTGGCAATCAGCACGTCGGCGAGCCCGGCTGCGTGCTTCCAGCGGCGTTCGTAATCTCCCTGTTCACCTACGGCATCGCACATTTCTTCCGCGAAGCCCCAACTCTCGAGGACTGCTTTGCCGATGGAGGCCTGCCAGCCGACCAGCAAATTCAGCCAGGCGTGGTCTGCAGCAAGCCCGGCCCCCTCGCTGGCCGCGCGAGCCATGATGTAGAGATTGCCGATCCCATGCAGCAGTCCGGTGAGGAAAGCTTCATCCGTGCTCACTTTGGTGCGCGCCGCTACCACGCGGCAGATCGAGGCGACGGTGATGCTGCGATTCCACAGCTTGGTAAGGGGTTGAATAATCGATCGCAGCGACGCCTCGTTCTTCATTTGTTGCATGGCATACGACATGGCCGTGCCGTGAACCAGCTGATGCCCGAGACGAGTGATGGCGGAGCGCAGATCCGTCAATGGCTTGCCCGAGCTGTTGAAGGCCGCGGAATTTGCCGTCTGCAATATGCGTGCGGCGAGGCGCGGTTCGGCGCCGACAATGGTGACCACATGTTCGGTGGTGGTATCGGCATCGGCCAATGCAGTGCTGATGCGCACAACGACGTCAGGAAAGCAGGGCAAATCGATGCTGCCTTCGGTAACCTCCGCGGCCAGCTTTTGCAGGAACGTGAGCGCCGCGGCGCGTTCCTCCAGAGTCGAGGTGGGACCGCTGGCGGGGACGGACTGGGTACCCGATCGGTAGGTGGGGGGCGCTGCGGAATCAGGCATGAGTGCGCATGGGACTAGAAGGAATAGCCCACGGATATGACCAGGGCTTGCGGCGCGAAATTGATGTGAGTGGTGCGAATAACGCCTGCGGTATCGGCTTTCAAATCAGTCGCCACCTTTGAGAAGGAATAGGACATATACGCATGCCAATTGTTTGCGATGTGGTAGTTCAAGCCCGCGGTGGCAGCCCATCCCACCGATGGGGTGAGGGATATTCTGGTCGGACCGCCGCTGGCGGCGTCGCCTGCCGCGGTGGAGTTGCGATCATAGAAAGTAGTGTAGTTGACGCCCGCGCCGATGTACGGACGCCACTTCGAACTCTCCTTGAAGAACACGTATTCCAGCAGCACGGTCGGCGCGATCCAACGGGCCGATGCGATTACTTGTCCATTGTAGGGCACCGATCCTAAAGTGGCGGGTCCCTTACCGACGGTTTTCTGCAATGGCGGATAGCCCAGCGCCAGTTCCACGTCCCAGTGCGGGATGATGGTCCGAACGTACGCGAGGTATGCGGTCTCGACATTGTTCGCGTCAATGTTAGCGCCTGCTGGTACGTAGGGACCCGTCAGATCATCGGCCTTCACGTGATAGAACACGGAGTACAGGCCGATGCGCGCGCTGTTACTGGGATCGTCACCGGCCGAAGCCGGCGCCGCGCAAAATAGAGCCGTGGCCGCCACGGCCAGCAGAGCGGTGCGCGTGCGGACATTGTGTGTGGTCATGGCGCCGTCCTTTAAAGTTGGCTGAAGAATGCGCGCGCTGCAGCGGCGCAGAAGGGCGCCACGGCGCTGTGATAGCCCTGTACGAGAAGCAGCTGTGCCGCCGCCGATGATAGTCCGCCGCCGGCTGGCGTTTCGTAGAACGCCAGCAGCGCCGCTTGGCTTTGCTGGAATCCGGTCTGCACGGTGGCAAACGGTCCAGCGGGGGTGCCGCTCACATCCAACACCGTGATCAGTCCCGCCTGCACCAGCGGACTCCAGAACGCGGCCATGGTCCCTGTATTCACCGAGAAGAACACCGTCGGATCTTGATCGCCGCCGCACAGCAGGGTGGGGGCATTCGGCGCCCAAGCCCCGTTGCGTAAATCATTCTTATTGAGCGCTTGGCGCAGCGGCTGCACGGGCAGCGTCGCGGCGAGAGGGACGCCGGCGCTCGGTATCGGAACGGCGCCGTCTGGATTCGACGCTGCGTCCAGCGCATAGGTTACACGGTACGCATTATTGATCAGAAAGGGTGTGCCGAATCCCGCGGCAAACAGCGGTGTCTGCGCGGTCGGTGGCAGTGGGTAGTTGGCGCTGCCGGGCACCGACAGCAGCGCCGTTAGTTCCGCAGACAACACTGCATTGCCGGGCACGCTGACCACCGGAGTGGTGCTGTCGAACAATGCAGTCAGCGGCAACCGCCCGCTCGAGAAAATCGTATCGATAGGCGTCGCGCTTGGCAGCAGGGTCTCGATTCCCTGCACGTAGGTCGCTGAATACAAGTCTGCCGGCGTGCTGTAAATGTTGCCATAGGCCTTCTGGTAGCTGGTGCCGATCAGCGGTGCGAATACCGTCGAGCCCAAATTCACGTTGCCGAAGAAAATGGCATCGCCGAAAGCCTCCATGGCATAGGGGCCGGACATGGGTGCGGCTCCGGTGATTACCGCGCCGCTTGCTTCTAGCGCGCGCTGTGTGGCCATGGCCACGTGACCACCTTCTGAGTAGCCGCTGATGAACAGCTTGCCGCCATCGCTGGTCGCGGCACTGAATGACTTGGGCAGAGCGGCGCGGGCTGCGGTCAAAATGTCGATCATTTCGCCCGACTGCTGTTCGGCATTGAGGAAGGGGTGGTAGCCCAGTGTGGAAATGTCGTAGCCGGCATAGTTCGGCGCCACCACGATATATCCCTGTGCAGCGAACATGGCTGCTATCAGTACGCCCTCGCTGTTGGATGGGTTGGTGACGTCGGCAATGTTGAGAGTCTTGTCGGGGTTGGTGCCGTGTGCGTACAGCACGATGGGACGCGCTCCGGAACAGCCCGCTGCTGCGCCTGTCGGCACCATCAATGCGCCGGAAGACTCGGTGGCCTCAGCGGCGCCGCCCACGGTCCAGAATCTAATGTAGTAAAAATCTACGCCGCACTTGGGGGCGCCGGTGATTTGCAATAATTGTGCGCCAGTGGCGCTAGCGGTCAATTCCGCCTGAAATGCGGCGGCGTCCAGCGAGGCAATTCGAAACGGTGGATCCACGGCCAACGTGCCGTGCGCTGTGGAGGTGGCGACCGCGGCGGTATGGCTGTTTGATCCACACGCGCTGAGCATAGCGGCAGCACAGGCCATACTCCCAAACATCAGTAATTTGAACATGGCTACTCCCTGCTGCGCCTACGCAAATTAACAAATTCCTGCGCGTCCGATCCGTCGTTATTGTTGTAATGCCGGGACGCGGCTGCAGCGAATTCTACGCCAACCCAGGAATAGCCGCATCATGCGGGGACGGTTGCTCTATCCCGGCCCACACCTGGGGTGCGCGGCAGCGCGTCGGCACGCCCCGCTAGCCAGGCGTGGATCTGGCTGACGATGGCGAGCGCAATGCCTTCCGGGGTTACAGCACCGATATCGATGCCTACTGGGCCATGAAGCCGCACTGCCAACCGCTCCGCCAAGTGCCCCAGTTCCTGGGTGAGTCGGGTGCGCCGCACCTCCGGGCCCAGCAATCCGACATAGGCGGGCATGCCGGTCTTTGCCAGTTCACGCAGGTACGCCGCATCGGAGTGCAAATGATGACTCATCACCACGGCAGCATGGCAATGCCGGAGAGCCACAACCGAACTCAGTGAAGATGGATCGCACAGCTTCACCTCGGCACCGCGAAAGTCGGCCGCTTGCGTATAGGCCGGACGATGGTCGACGACCGACACCTGCCAACCCAACGCGCGCGCGGCACTCACCACAGAGCGTGCGTCGGGACCGGCCCCGCAGATCAGCAGATGGGGGGGCGGGGCGAGGAATTGGATAAATGCCCGGGAGCGCCGGCCGCCGTCGTCCCACTCCAGACCACGCGATGTACCGTCCGCAAGGGACTCAGCTGCGGCAGCGACCAGGGCGGGTGCAAGCGGTGGTCCGGCAAGGTAGGTGCCGAGAGGGACAGTGGCGGAGTCATGCACCGATACCAATGACGCTGGTTGTCCCGCCTGTGTGGCGCGGCCGGCGGCCGCCAGCGCATTCGCGGCGGAACTGCCGCTACCCGCGGGTTCGAGCAGTACACGCATGGCGCCTTCGCAACCCGCGCCAATGCCGAATAGCACATCGTCGGGGCCGCGCATGTCGTACTCGACCGCGCGCGGCACGCCACTTTGCAGCACCTGCTGTGCATGCAGTATGAGATCCGCTTCCAGACAGCCGCCGGTTAGTAGCCCGAAGTAGCAGCCGTCGGCCATGATGAGCATGCGCGCGCCCGGTTTGCGATAGGTCGAGCCCGCCGTCGTAACCACTGTCGCGAGAATGCGCGCAGTGGTCGTCGCCGGGGCGCGCTCCAACAGCAATTCGAGACTGGTGTCCAAGCGGACGGCGAGGCGATCGGGGTGCATGTCCGATATTGTTTCACAGCGGTATACTGCTTGCACTAATGGGCAACGAAGCGAAAGCCGATTTCAGAACGGGGGTGCCGGTCAGCGCCGTACCCGACGGCGGCATGCTGCTCGGTAGTGTCGGCGAAGAGGACGTAATTCTGGTCCGGCGCGGCAACGACTTGTTTGCCGTGGGTGCCTATTGTTCTCATTACCACGGCCCGCTCGTGCAGGGTCTGGTGGTCGGCGACACCTTGCGCTGCCCGTTGCACCATGCCTGTTTCAGTATTCGCACCGGCGAAGCGCTGCGCGCCCCTGCTCTCGATCCCATCGCTTGCTGGCGCGTCGAGCGCAGCGGCGACAGCGTGGTGGTGCGGGAGCGAGTCGTAGCCACTGCTGTCGCCACGATAATCGCAGCCGCGCCAACCATCGCGGGCACGGCGACGACGCGTCGCACGGCGACCGCACCGCGCGCGGTCGTAATTGTCGGCGGCGGAGCCGCGGGACTTGCCGCTGCTGCCGGCTTGCGGCGTCTCGGCTATCAAGGAGCGCTCACCATGTTCAGCGCCGACGACTCCCCGCCCTGCGATCGCCCGAATCTCTCCAAAGATTACCTGATGGGCACGGCACCGGCGGAGTGGATTCCGTTGCGCCCGCCGGAGTTCTATACCGAGCAGCGGATCGATCTCGTTCTCAATTCAGAAGTGACCGACGTGGACATTGCTCAACGCCAATTGCAATTCGCGGGCGGCGAGCGCTTTGCATACGACTCGCTGCTGCTGGCCACCGGCGCCACGCCGGTGCGTCTAGAGATTCCGGGTGCTGCGGATGCCCAGCTTTGCTACCTGCGCACCTTTGCCGATAGCCGGGCCATTCTTGCGAAGGCGGTGAACGCACAGCGCGTCGTCGTCGTCGGTGCCAGCTTCATCGGCCTCGAAGTGGCCGCATCGCTGCGCCAACGCGGCATTGAGGTGCATGTGGTGGGCCCCGAAAAAGTGCCCATGGCGCGCGTGCTCGGAGAACCGGCGGGAAAATTCATACAACAGCTGCATGAATCGCAGGGGGTTGTATTTCATCTCGGCAACTCCGTGAAGCAGATGAATGGCCGGCAGGTTACGTTGAGCGACGGCACTGCTCTCGATGCAGATTTCCTGGTTGTCGGCGTCGGAGTCCGGCCCTCGGTTGCGCTCGCCGAGAGATGCGGTCTCGCCACCGATCGTGGCGTCTCGGTAGATGAGTATCTCACGACCAGCGCGCCCGGTGTTTTTGCTGCCGGCGATATCGCGCGTTGGCCGGATCCGCACACCGGCGAGCGCATTCGAGTCGAACATTGGGTGGTCGCCGAACGCCAAGGGCGGGTGGCAGCGATGAACATGCTCGGTTTGGGAGAGAAGTTCGACGCCGTACCATTTTTTTGGAGCCAGCACTATGACCTCACGGTCAATTACGTGGGCCACGCCGTGAGTTGGGATGCGGCGGACGTAGAGGGCTCGTTTGCCGCCCGGGATTTCAGCATCTCCTATCGAAGCGCGAATCGCCTGTTGGCTGTGGCCAGCGTCGGTCGCGACCTGCAAAGCCTGCAGGCCGAACTCGCGATGGAGTCTGTTTAGTCTCGCTGTCCTACAGGGGATTGTGCGGCGCATACCGGTTGCGTTGTCGGGCATGCCACATACTTCGGGCATATCTCCAATCCCCGACCGTATTATGTCGCATAGCCACATTGCCGCAACCTGCAACCGGACCGCCGGCTAAATGACGACTCGAGAATGGATCCGCGCGCGGCTTAGTCCAAGGCCGATATGGTGGGCGGCGTGCGTACTGCCGATTCTCATCGGCCTGCCGCTGGCGCTCGCTAGTCAGCGGCATTGGCAGGATCGCGCTGCGGCGCTGGAACACGAAAACCTGACCCTCCAACTTCAACAGTTGGCCAACGCCGTGATTCAGGACTCGGACCAACTGGCGGAGCTCGCCGGCGCCTTGTCGCAGTCCGAGCAGATCGTGCAGCTCGCTCAAGATTCTGCGGGCGCGCCCTTGGATCATGCATGGCTCGTCGGCCTGACTCATCGCGCCGTGGATGAGCTATTGGTGGTGTCGGCATCGCAGACTGTGCGATTCAGTGCAAGCATCGCAGGTACTCGGTTGACCGACGGGCCGCCGGCGCCGGGAATGATGCAATTCCTCCGCAAGGCGGGAGCGGCCGATGCCTCCTCGTTGCTGGGCTTCAGCGAGGGTCGATGGATAGCTGCGCAGCCTGTCATGTCGCGCGCCGCGCCGGCGGTGATTGTCGGCTGGGTAGCCGTGGCGCGTGCGCCACTGGTCGCGCCGCCGGTAGCCACGGTGAGCGGCGACCGGCCACAGCCTGCGGTAAACAGAAATTCCGGAAATTTCTCCGTCGCCACGCATTTAGCGCCCGACGATTCAGCCGGCTATGCGGAACTCCGCGACGCAAGTGGCCATGTGCTGCGCCAGTTTCCGCTGAAATTGGCGGCTCCTGCGCTAGGCGGTGGCGCGTCCGGCACCGGCGTCGGCTGGGGTTACTTGGCCGCTTTGACTGTCGCTATCACCATCGCCGCGGTCGCGCTGATCGCATGTAGGCGCTACGCGCGCCGGCAGAAATCCGTCGATGGGCGATATAAGGCCATCATCGATCAAGCCAACGATGGCATCGTTATCGTCGATGCTCAGACGCAAGCGGTGCTGTATACCAATCCCGCCTTCAGTGACCAGCTGGGCTACACCCTTAAAGAAGCAGCGGCGCTCAAGTTGTCCGACATTGTTGCCGATGGCATCGCGTCAGACGTGAATTCGCAGCTGGCGGCGAATATGCAGTTACGGTGCAAGAACGGAACCTTCATCGATATGGAAGTTCGTTGCAATGCGCTGGCCGTCGAGGGTCGAGAAATCTTGGCATACATCACGCACGACGTGTCGCTGCGCAGGAAAGTCGAACAGCAGCTGATAGAGAACAAGAATCGGCTCGATCGTATGGCGCATCATGATCAGTTGACCGGGCTGCCGAACCGTCACTACCTAACGGCGTTTCTGCCCGATGCCATTGCGGCGGCGCAGGCGGCGAGCAGCATGCTGGGCGTGGTGTTTTTGGATCTAGACCGATTCAAGCACATCAACGACACCCGCGGCCATGAAACCGGCGATAAATTACTCCAGGAAGTGGCGACCCGCCTGCGATCCGTGGTGCGCGATTCCGATGTCGTTATTCGAATGGGTGGCGATGAATTCGTGGTGGTGTTTCGCGACGTCAAGTCCTACGACGAGATAACCCTAGGAGCGGGCCGCATAATCGAGACGCTGAACCGGCCCATCATCATTGATCAACATCCGCTGCAGACTACCGGCAGTGTCGGCGTCAGTCTGTTTCCCCGGGACGGCTCGACCATGGTTGAGTTGCTCAAGCACTCCGATACGGCGATGTACCAGGCAAAAGACCGCGGCCGTAATAACGTGCAAATGTTCAGCCAGGTCATGAACCGCAAGCTCAAAGCTCGCGTTGCCATCGAGGCTTCGTTGCGCGAGGCGCTGCGGCTCAAGCAGCTGGATGTGCACTACCAGCCCTTTATCAATCTGCAGACGCGCAAGGTCGTGGGTCTGGAGGCCCTCATGCGCTGGTGCCATCCGGTGCATGGGATGATCCCTGCCGATCAATTCATTCCGGTCGCCGAGGAGACCGGGCTGATTGTACCCATGGGCAACTTCGTGCTGCACAGGGCGTTGCAAAACATGAGTGCGTGGCGCAAGGCGGGAGTTGCTCTCGTGCCGATGTCGTTGAATGTGGCGCCGGCGCAGCTGCAACGCGGCGAGCTGCAGTCGACGATAGCCACTTTGCTCAAGAGCCACGGTTTTCGTCCGCAGCTGCTGCAACTTGAAATGACGGAACGGGCGATGTTCGACTCACATGCCCCTGCGGCGGAGAACCGCCAGGACACCATGGCGCGACTTCGCGATCTCGGCATCAAGATCGCCATCGACGATTTTGGCACGGGATACTCCAGCTTGAGCTATCTGAAGCATTGGCGGGTTGATTCGTTGAAGATCGACCGCAGCTTCGTCCGCGACCTGGCAACCGATTCCAGCGATCTTGCCATAGTGAGTGCCATCATCGCGATCGCGCGGCATCTGAATATCCAGGTGATCGCCGAGGGCATCGAAGCGTACCAGCAGGTGGAGATCTTGCGGAAGCTGGGTTGTACCGTCGGGCAGGGTTTTTTATTCGCGCGGCCGATGCCGGCCGATCAGTGCTTGGAATTGCTAGGCGACAATGGCGAAAACGAGAAAGCAGACGACGAGGATATGCTGGCCATATTCAGCGCCGGCCGCGGTTAATGTCCGCAGGGATCAAAAGGGGCTGAGGCGATCGACGGCCTGCATGATTAGGGTCGGAGAGTCTGCCGTCTCAGCCTCTGCCTTCGGCATTGGCCAGGCTTTTGTCAGCCGCATCGAAATGACATGATTGGGATACAGGGTGATTAAATTGCCGTTCGATCCGCGCATCGTCGGTACGTATATGCGCTTGCCCGTGCGTCCGACATAGGGGTAGTAATGAAAACCCATTTTGTAGAGCATCTCCCGTTCGTCGCCCGCCGGCGGAAGGCGCCGTTCGACTGACATATCGGTATTCTGCCGTATCGTGTCCGCGGCTGAGAACACTGCTGCGGTGAGACTGGCATCGAGAATCTGCCGTCCGTCATGCGCGCCGTGGTCCTGATAGAGAGTCGCGATCTTAGCGAGATCGTCGAGAGTGGGATAGTAGCCGGCGCAGAGCCATGCCAATCCGTCCTTAGCGCCAGGCTCACGTGTCCTGACGATAGGGGCGTGATGAATGCCAATAGGAGAGAATACCTCGCTGCGCAGCATGTCCCAGATGTCCGCATCCGGCCCTCTGACGGACTTCAGAAAGCCTTCAAGTGCTGCACCCAGCAAATAGAAATCGTGATCGCGATAGCGCATCACGGTGCCGGGTTCCCAAGGGTAGGGAAGGTTATGTGCATCGATTTCGCGCAGCTTATCGGCCTGTGAGTGGGCGAGGTACCATGTGTCGTAGTGCGGATCGAGGTAGCCGTCGTTCACATTATTCGGGTTGGTGTGCAGAGTTCCGGCGCCCCCCATGCCGGTGGCCATATCGGCGGCGTCGATGAAGCGGACCCGACGATACTTCGGATCGGCAACCCGTACGTAGTCGCCGATTTTCAAATTGAGTACGTAGGGGCCATATAGCTGCGCCAAACGCAGCAATGCCAGCGGCACACCGATGCTCTTCAATATCGAGCGCGGGCCGAAACGCATTTCTAGAGGGTATGGATAGACGCCATAAGGCGTCGCCGAATCGCTGTAGTAAAGAGTTCCGTCGCGCACGATCGCGGTGAGCACCACCCATTGCGGCGCGAGCGGCGCGCCGAAACCATCGAGCACTCCCGGCGGCGCGCTCTTGATCAATTCGTTCCAGCGACGCGTCGGCATTCGATCCGCGAGTTCAGCAGTGGCGGCAGTGCGCAGCGCCTCGATATCGCCGGCCGCAGCAGGTGCCAGTGCCGTGTGGGCCAATCCCCATGCGACAAAATGCTGGGGTATGAGATAAGGAGTGGACTGCTGTATGAATTGAAATCGCAGTCCGGTCACCGCGCCATGACGGTAAAGAAACGTTGCCAAGCCTTGATGCGCATGATTTTCGGTGTCGTTCACCAGGGTCAGCGGAAAGGCGGCGCGCGACCACTCGCCATCACCTTTTTCCTTCCAGACTCGGCCAAACTGCGGGATCACACGCCAGTAGCTCGGCATTTTTGCCGCAATGCTCTCCTGCACCATTTCGCCACGCTCAATGGGTACCAGGATGGGACCCATGCTAAAAAACCCGAGTTGCACGCCTGGGAATAAACGTGCATCCCTGCCGTCGATCACTGGCTGGTCCAGCACCGGCAGCGTCTGCATCGTGCTTTGCTCTATTCGCATGGTGCCGGAGAAAGACTCCGCGCTGCCGGCATCCGGCGGCGGGAAGTAGGCTGCGTTGTCGATGGGAGATGCCGCGGGGCGGTTCGATTGCAGCACATCCGCCGGCAACAGTTTGCCCGGCGCTCCGGCCCATACGGTGCCGCCGACTGATACCAGCAATACGCCCACTGCCACGCTCTTGCGGTACATCGACATGTTTTTCCCCTTCTCCGGCAGCGGCGTTGCCGGCGCCAATTGTGACAACATTGGTGTACCTACTCAATCACTCACGTAGGTCTTGGTGTTAGCATGCCGGCGACGCTGTATCGGCGCTGTAAATCGAAGGCTGAGGGCAACGAGTGAGCTGGCGAGGTTGGGGAGCATTCGCGGCGCTCGGTATCATCTGGGGCCTGCCGTACTATTTCATCAAACTCTCGGTGCAGGAGCTTTCGCCGGTGGTCGTGGCGTTCGGCCGGGTAGTTCTAGGTACCGCCATTCTCTTGCCGATTGCCTGGCGCCGGGGGGCCCTGCCATCCCTAGTCAACCACAAGGCAGCGATCTGCGCCTTTGCACTGGCTGAGTTCGTGATTCCTTTTTCGGCCATCTCGTACGGCGAGCGCTGGATCGATTCTTCTGTCAGCGGCATTCTGATTGCCATGGTGCCCCTATCCATTGCGCTGATTCAGCGATTCTTTGGCGTGCACGAGCGCTTGGGGGCCTGGCGCGTGGCGGGTCTCGGTCTGGGCTTCATCGGCGTTGCATCCCTGGTAGGATTCGGCGCCATTTCAGGTCCCTTGGGTTGGGCTGGGGTCGCGTGCATGCTCATCGCCACCTTGGGCTACGCTATTGGGCCCCTCATCATTCAGCGCCATTTGGGCGGGCTCGACCCCTATGGTCCGCTGGCCGCGAGTCTGCTGGTAGCGAGCTTGGTGCTGTGTGTCCCGGCGGTACTGGCTTTTCCGACGCACCTGCCGTCGGCGATGGTCCTAGCGTCGATGGCAATGCTGGGTGTGGTCTGCACGGCCGTGGCCATGCTGTTGATGTTCTATCTAGTCAGTCACGCCGGCGCCTCGCGCGCTGCAGTGATTACCTACATCAATCCCGCTGTGGCCGCCTTGCTCGGTGTCTGGTTGCTGCACGAACACCTGGGATTCGGTGGAATTCTGGCTTTCGTGCTGATTCTGCTCGGCTCGTGGCTGGCGACGAGGGGTGGGCGTGCGCCGCATGGCGCGGCAGCGGAAGCGGCGGCCTAAGCCGTAACTTCGTGCCGCCACACCGCGTAGGTTTTTCGCAGGGTCTCGTGGATGATCCACGTGCCGTGAGTAAATGGCGGAAAGTATGCGGCGTCGCCGGCGGAAAATTCCACCGTCTGTCCATCGTCCGCCACGAAGGTGGCGCGGCCCGCGATGAAGTGGCTGAATTCTGCGTCCATAACGGCACGACGAAACTGCCCGGGAGTCGATTGCCAGGTGCCGGTTTGTACCTGACCGTCGGGCGCTACAAAGCCGTCGTGCTTCGACAGTTGCACGCGTTCGCCGCCGCCCGGGTTAGGCGGGCTTCCCAAGGGGACCAGCGCATCGGCGCCGAAAGAGGCGGGCGCTTTGATATGATTTATCACGTAGGAAACGTCCTTCCGGTCACATGCCCAGTATAATGGCACACAAGATCTCTGTCACTCCGCTGTGGATGGACGGCGCGGCTGGGCCGCAGTCATACAACCAAGTCTTGCCGGTGCAGGTGGATGTACTGATAATCGGCGCGGGCTACACCGGCCTTGCCGCCGCATATGAAACGGCAATGGCGGGGCGATCCACACTGGTGCTCGATGCGGGCGCGATCGGCACGGGCTGTTCCAGCCGCAATGGAGGGCAGGTCGCCTACAGCATCAAGCCGACGTATGAAGCATTGAAGGCCAAGCACGGCGCAGACCTGGCATTCAGGATCTGTCGCGAGGGCCTCGATGCCGTCACATATCTGCGCTCACTGTCCGCGCAGATCGACTGCGGATGGCGCGCAGACGGAGGATTCTGCGGCGCGCATACACCACGGCATTTTGTACAAATGGTGCGCGAGGCCGAGAATCAGCCGCGCGGCCTCGAGCAGCGGATCAGCATCGTTCCCAAGGCTCGGCAGCATGAAGAGATCGCCAGCGATTTCTACCATGGCGGCAGCGTGTATCACGATGACGCATCGGTCGATCCCACGCGCATGCTGCTGGCGCTGTTGCACCGGGCGCTAAGCAGCGGAGCTACAGTGGCGGATCGCTGCCCCGTCACCGCCGTCCAATCTTCGGCCGACGGCTTCGAGGTGTTGACCTCGCGCGGCATCATTCGCGCCCGGCAAGTTCTGCTTGCGACCAACGGCTATTCCGGATCATTGTCGCCCTGGCATCGCCGTCGCGTCATTCCCATCGGCAGCTACCAAATCGCCACCGAGCCCTTGGGCGCCGATCGCATCCGCTCGCTTATCCCGCGCGGGCGAAACATGGCTGATTCGCGCCATGTCGTGGTCTACTTCAGGCCCTCTGCGGACGGCGAACGCATCATCTTCGGCGGCCGGGCCGCGCTGTCGGAAGAAGATCCGCTCGCCTGCGTGCCGCGCTTGCGACAGATGATGGAAAGAATATTCCCGCAATTGCAATCGGTGAACATCACCCACGCCTGGGTGGGATGGGTGGCGTATACCTTCGATACGCTGCCGCATCTGGGTCGCCATAATGGCATGCACTACTGCATGGGCTACTGCGGGCAGGGCGTGCCGTTGGCGCCGTACTTCGGCAAACGCATCGCGCAGCAAATGCTGGGACTCGAGGCCGGGCGTACCGCGCTCGACGGTTTGGTGTTTCCTTCGCGTCCGTATTACCACGGCAAGCCGTGGTTTCTCGCGCCGTCGGTATTGGCGTATCGCATGATCGATACCATCGGCCTTTAATGAGCAAACACGTGTCGCACAAACTCATGGATCGCAGCAGCTATGCTGGATTGCCCGAACGCTTTTACGCGAGGATCAAGCCGACGCCGGTGGCGCGGCCGCGGCTGTTGAAATTCAATCAGGCGCTGTGCGCCGAGTTGCGGCTGGACGCGAGTGGTATGGATGCCGAAGCGCTGGCGGGCCTGTTCTCCGGCAATATCATTGCGCCGGGTCTGGAACCCATCGCGATGGCGTACGCGGGCCATCAATTTGGTCAATTCGTACCGCAGCTCGGCGACGGCCGTGCCATCCTCCTGGGCGAGGCGATCGACATCGCCGGCGTACGCCGCGACATTCAATTGAAGGGCTCCGGCCGCACGCCCTATTCGCGCGGCGGCGATGGGCGCGCGGCGCTGGGTCCGGTGCTGCGTGAATATCTGGTGAGCGAAGCCATGCATGCTCTGGGTATTCCGACGACCCGCGCGCTGGCCGCCGTCAGCAGTGGTGAATCCGTTTTCCGGGAGCGGGGAGCGCTGCCGGGCGCCATCGTGACGCGCGTTGCCGCAAGCCTGGTGCGTGTGGGTACATTTCAGTATTTTGCGGCACGCGATGACATTGAGGCAGTTAGAATACTCGCCGATTACGTGATCCAACGCCATTATCCGCAGGCACGGGGCGCGGCAAGGCCCTATCTGGAGTTGCTGCGTGCCATCACCGACGCCCAGGCCGCGCTGATTGCGAATTGGATGAACGTGGGCTTCATTCACGGCGTCATGAATACCGACAACATGGCCGTGTCCGGCGAAACCATCGACTTTGGCCCTTGCGCCTTCATGGATTCCTATGACTCGGCGGCTGTGTTCAGCTCGATCGACCGGCACGGCCGCTATGCCTTCGGCAATCAGCCGCAGGCCGGCGTCTGGAATCTCGCGCGCCTCGCTGAGACTCTACTGTTCCTTATCGACGCTGAGGAGGAACGCGCGGTGGATCTCGCCAGCGAGGTTATATCGACCTTTGCCGAAACTTTCGCGGCTGCGCGGCTCAGCGGATTGCGCCGCAAGCTCGGGCTGTCGATGTCGCAGGACGGTGATGCGGCGCTGGCCGACGCATTGCTCGACTCCATGCAGCGCAATCAGGCGGATTTCACGCTGACCTTTCGTGGGCTGTGCGACGCCGCAGAGTGCGCAGAGTCCGACGCGCGGCTGAGTACGCTATTTACGAATCCACGCGAGTACCAGCAGTGGGCAATTGGATGGAGAGTGCGCCTCGCAGTTGAACCTGTGAATCCCGCCGAACGCGCCGCGGCCATGCGCCTGGCGAACCCGGGAGTCATTCCGCGCAATCATCGGATCGAACAGGCGATCCAGGCCGCGGTGGAGGCTGATGATTTCGCGCCGTTTGAAAAACTATCGACGGCATTGTCGCGGCCCTACCAGCCGCTCGCCGGTTTCGAGTCCTATGCCTCGCCACCGCAACCCAGCGAGCGCGTGCTGCAGACGTTTTGCGGAACCTGAGTCGAGTCAGTGAACGGCAATTTAAGCAGCCTCTGGCGCAGTTAAGCCGAGACGTGCGCGCGTTTCTTGTGCCGTGAGCACGCGCACTCCCAGCATTTGGATGATCGCACGGCCGCGTTCCACCAATTGGGCATTGGTCGCCGGAAGGCCCTTGTCCAAGTAGAGATTGTCCTCAAGACCAACGCGGACATTGCCGCCGAGCAGCACCGCCTGCGCCACCATGGGCATTTGCATTCGACCGAGTCCAAACGCGGACCAATTCGATCCCGGCGGCAGTGCGTTGCGCATCGCCTGCATCGCCTCGGACGAGGCCGGCGCGCCGTACTTGATGCCAAGGCATAGCTGAAACAGCGCGGGCTGGTTGATCAATCCCTCCGCGAGAAGCTGCTTGGCAATTTCGATATGGCCAAGTTCGAACACCTCGAGTTCCGGGCGTACATTCCTTTTCTGGTACTCGCGCGCCATGATGCGCAAGAAACCGGGCGTTGTGCCATAGATCAGCTCATCGAAATTCAGTGAGCCGCAATCCAGGCTGCCGATCTCCGGCAATAAGTCGAGTATGTGGGCGATCCGTGCCTGCGGCCCGACAAAGTCCGTCCCGGCACCGAAGTCGAGCGGTGCGTGTTCAGGACCCAGTATCAGGTCGCCACCCATCCCGCCGGTCAAGTTCAGAATGACGTCGTGGTTGCGGCCTCGGATGCGCTGCACCACCTCGCGAAAAAGCGTCGGGTCGCGGCTCGCCAAGCCGGATTGCGGATCGCGGACGTGCAGATGCACGATGGCGGCACCCGCAGCATGCGCCTCGAGCGCCGAGTCGGCAATTTGCGCCGGGGTTACCGGAACGTGGGGGTTCTTGCGCGCAGAGTCTGCGGAGCCGGTCACGGCACAGGTAATAAAGGCCTCAGGCGCCAGCATGCAACTGCACCAATAGTCGTAGCTTTCCGGGTTGGCCGCGATGGGGAGCTAAAATGGCTGTGAAAATAACGTATTTCCTTGCAATTAATCAGGCTCCGAGCCGGTCTTATTCCGTAGAGCGTACAACAGAACGTTCGGGCATTGCTGGATGGCGGTGTTCAGGCGTATTCATTACCTTTGGGTGAGGCCAGTCATGTCAGGCAGGGAAAATCTGAAGAATTCTGCGGGCGCCGCTCAGAAGGTGACGCGCCGCAGCTTCATCGAGAACGTCGGCGCGGCTGCAATCGGTGCAGCGGCTATGGGCGTGGCGGGTCGCAGATTGTGGGCGGCGACATTGCCGCCGTCGCGGGCGCAGGATGTGCCCATCGAAAACTTTTCGCCAGCCGGCAAAAGCCTCGGCATCGCAACAGTGCCTAAAATCATAAAAAGCGACAACGAATGGCGGGCCCAATTATCACCGGCCGCATTCACGGTGGCCCGCGCGGAGGGTACCGAGCGGGCCTTCTCCGGTGAATATGACCACAATCACGCAGACGGCCTTTATCGCTGCGTGTGCTGCGACACGGCGCTTTACGATTCGAAGGCTAAATTCGATTCCGGCACAGGTTGGCCGAGTTTTTGGCGGCCCATCTCGCAGCTCAATATTGCAAAGCTGTCTGACAGCAGTTTATGGATGCAGCGTGATGCCATTTCCTGCCGGCGCTGCGACGCCCACTTGGGTCATGTGTTCGATGACGGGCCCAAGCCCACCGGTTTGCGCTACTGCATGAACTCGGTAGCACTGCATTTCGTCGCCCGTGCGTGAGCGAATTTCACCCCATATATTATCAACTTACGAATCAGGCGGAGTAGCTATGTCATTCCTGAGGTTTCTGACGCCAGGGCGCCTTACGGCCATGTTAGCTCTCGGCATCGTGGGCATGGCCATTTGGCGCTCGCCGTTGATGGGAGCAGAGACGCCGGTGGTCATCGCACCGCCTACCATCGACAATCCTAAGGTGGCTGGGCCATCTCAAACCGCCGTGCTGGCAGGCGGCTGCTTTTGGGGGGTGCAGGGCGTGTTCGAGCATGCTCGGGGCGTGAAGAAAGTGATCGCGGGCTATGCCGGCGGCCAGCGCTCAACCGCCCGATATGAGGTGGTGAGCTCGGGGGCTACCGGCCACGCGGAATCGGTTCAAATCATTTTTGACCCTGCGGAGATTTCCTACGGACAAATTCTGCAAATCGCATTCTCCGTGGCGCACGACCCGACCCAACTCAACAGGCAAGGGCCCGATGTCGGTTCTCAGTATCGCTCCGCCGTTTTCTATGCCGATGACGGCCAGAAGCGTATCGCGGAGGCGTACATCAGCCAATTGGTCAAGGCCCGAGCATTCGCGCGGCCCATCGTCACCCGGGTCGACCCTTTGAAGGGTTTCTACGCAGCAGAGGATTACCATCAGGATTACCTAATTCACAATCCTGATGTACCTTACATCGCCATGTGGGACCTTCCCAAGGTAGAGAACTTCAAGCGAATGTTTCCGCAGTTGTATATCGGACGGCCGGTACTGTCGCGCAACTAAGGAGGGCATGACATGAACGCTGACAGCAGCGTGGAAGGGTTACGGATATTGCCCACGCAGCACACGGTGGCCGACGTTCTGCGGCGGGTGCAGGCATTGGCTCGCGTCCGCGGGCTCACCGTGTTCGCGCAAATCGATTTCAGCGGCGATGCGGAGCGCTCCGGGCTGGAGCTGCGTCCGACCGGCCTCGTGATCCTCGGCAGCCCGAAGGGCGGCACACCGCTAATGGTTGCGACGCCGACAGTGGCGATCGACCTCCCGCTCAAGATCCTTACCTGGCATGATGCCGCGGGACAAACCTGGGTGGCCTACAATAAACCCGAGTACCTACAAGCGCGACACGGCTTTGCGGTGGAACTCATGCAGAATATCGCGGCGCTCGGCTCTTTGGCAGAGACTGCTGCCGCACAAGATCCGTGACGGCAAGCGCTTCATCCGCAGCGGTGACATCATCGGACGGCTTGCCGCGCAACGCGGCCGGTAAGGTATTAAAGCGCGAGCTTCGCGATTCCTTCGCGTATATCCGCCGAGAATGAATTGCTGCGATCGGCTTTTTTGGCGCGGTCGGTGATCCGACCGCGTGCCCGTAATTCCTCAAGGGAGAAGCGGTTGTCCAGACCGCCAACGCGGTAGACATACTCCGGAATATAGCCCGACAATATCAGCCGGTAATCCAACGGCAGATAACCCACGATGTGCTTCATCATGTGGTACACCAGCGTGGTGCAGTTAACGGTAATGGTGTTGTAGAAGCGCGGCCTTGTGACCAGGGAATTCGCCTGCTCGATATAGCTCAGGAATAGTGCGCGCATCTCGGGTACGGGCATGTGAATGCGATACAGGTAATCGTCTTCGCCGCGAACGTTGGTGCGGACACGGATCACATCGCGTTCATCGGCGGCGAGGATGCTTAGTTCGAATTCTTTGAAGAATCCGCCGATCTCCGAGAAGCTCTCATGCTTCTCGCGGCGAATTTCCACTGAAAAAACCACGTGCGCACCGTCCTCGAAGCCGAAGGATATCAATAGATGCGCAATCGCCGCTCCGCTCCAATACGACGTGATCATGTCGACCGAATTCAGGCGCTCGAGATCATAGTCGCGTGTCTCCCAGCGTTGGGTGTAGTCGGTATTGCTACGCCACTCGAAATTCCGCACGTTGTACAGGGTGACGTGCCTGCCGGCGACCGTGCCGGTGGTCATTTGCGCCACATCGTCGGCCCAGACACGCAGGTTCGATGGGGCAATTCGCTGCCACCAAATCATCAGGCCGCCGAACATCACTGCGAATGCCAGGAGCGCGAGCGCGGTGCGTCCCTGCCATAGAGCGATCAGCAGCGTGACACTGAATCCCACCCACAGGACTACGCTTGTGGCCTTGAATGCCTGGCCGCCGGGTGTCTGATACCACAGCGCGAATGCGGCCCAGATCGCGGCGAACCCCACGATGAGGGTGGCCAGCACCGTGACCGTGAACCGCATCAGGCGTGGGCACTCATGAGGGCACTATAACGCTTTTAGCGATAACCGCCGCGGCCGGCACGGATGACGATGAGGCTGCCCAAGAAGTAGGTCAGGCCCGCGGCGCCCGCCGCGGGCAGCGAGGCCGTCAGGTATGGGTACAGCGCTGCGGAGTCGTAACTCAGGGGATTGAGAAGACTGATGTACGTGGCGCAGCCTGCGGCAAGGGCGGTCATCGCGGCGGGGTTGATGCCTCGCCAGTAGTAGTAGGGCTGTCGCGGTTGATCTGCGTAAATTGCACGAATATCGATGCGGCCCCTGCGCAGTACAAAGTAATCCACGATTTGGATACCGCACAGTGGCGCAAATGCGACGCCGATCAGCGCGAGAAAATTACCGAATTTTGCGAAAAACAATTCAGGAATGAAGATGCCAACCAGCGCAACCGGCGCAATGGTCAGGCCCAGCAGCGTGGTCCAATTGCAGTGCTGCAAGAGGGAGAAATTCCGCAGGCCGATGGCGGAGGCGTAAATGCCGGCGGTGGTGGTGCCGAAATTCGCCGCTGTCACGAATGTCAGGGAGATAATCGCATACGCAGGACCGCCGACGATACGCAGCCATTCAGTAGGATCAGAGGACTTGAGAACCAGTGCTCCCGCGAGGCCAATCAAGCTCAGAAGGGGAACGGGCGCTGCCATGCCCAGCATCACCGGCAACACAATGGTGCGGCCGTTCGGAGCCATACGAATCATCGCTCCGATGTAGGGCCACCAGGACAGCGTCGCGCCGATTCCGAGTTCGATGCCCGTGGTGTAGTTCCACACAGGGTTATGACCGGCATTAGCGGGCTGGGCGGCCATAAGTTCGGGCCAACGACGCGACACCAGCAAGTACAGCATCCAAAGTCCGATGAATACATGCGCCACAAGAATATTCGATACCAGGGACACGCCGGTCGCTCCGCGGCGCAGGGCAGTGAAAATAATGGCGCATGCGAACACGGTAAGCGCGGGCACCAGCGCCGAATTGTGCGTTCCTACAGTGATGATGCCAAGAACCACGCTCAACTGCACCGCGGACTTGGCAAAAAATATGATTAGCAGAGAATTCCAGCCGATGATGGAGATCGCCTGCAGGGGCCGCCGGCACCACCCAGCCGCGCGAGCCAAATTGCGGCTTGGTGGCCGCGACGGAATCGATGCCAAAGCGCACGCAGGTGGGGCCCGCAGCGAGCAGTACCAGCAACATGCCGATCATGCAGCCGCCCGCCAACGCAAGGCCGCCCCGGATAAAGCCCAGGTAGCCGGCGACCGATTCACCTATGAGATAGCACCACGTGGCTGCCGCCGTCGTGGCGAGCGTTAGTGTCAATCGCGCCGCGCCCCAGGTTCGTTCATTGGGAAGCAGCGGCCAAGCGCTCTCGTCCGCCTGAGGATTCGGCCCGGTCGTCATGCCCACCAGCCGGCGGCGATTAGCAGCAACGGCAGCACAAGCCCCAGTAGAATCATCCAGAACCAACTCGCCAAGTCGAAATCAGCGTTTGGAGCGCAGTTCTCGATAGCCGCGATGCGCGCCTCCAGTTCCGGCGGCAGTTCTTGTCTCGAGGGATCAGACATTGCCGTTGCCGGGGAAGGCCTCAGTGTCCGAATAGGGAAACCACCAGAAATTATGTGGCTTCGCGGCATGGTCGATCATCGATAACTTGGTGTGCCTGAAGGTATCCAACCCTTCTGCGCCGAGTTGCCTGCCCATGCCGGATTGCTTTCTGCCACCGAAGGGGCCGGCATCATTGTCGAGCAAAGGTGCGTTGACCCAAACCATCCCGGCTTCCAGTTCGTTGACCGCGCGCATCGATTCGTCCAAATCGGTGGTGTACACGGTGGCGCCGAGGGCGTAGCGCGAGCGATTGGCCAGAGCCAATGCTTCGTCGAAACTCTTGACCACGCTGACCGGTGCGACCGGTCCAAATGTCTCATCATTCATGATGGGCGCGTCGGGTGCGACATCGCCGAGAACCGTCGGATTCACGAACCAGCCTTTGGCCAGGTGGGCAGGCCGATCGCCGCCTACCAGTACCGTGGAGCCCGCGGAGGTAGCGCGTTCGAGCAGGCGCAAATATCGCATCAATTCGCGTTTCGATGCGAGCGGTCCCATGTCGACGCGCTCGAGGCCATTGCCCACGCGAATTTGCCGGGTGTGATGCACCAATCTCTCCATGAATTCGCCATAAATCCGTTCGTGGACGTAGAAGCGCTCCGCAGCGGCGCACACCTGGCCGCAATTTAAGAAAGCGCCGAACGCGGCGCCGCGCGCCGCGATGTCGACCGGCGCGGAGGGCATGACGATGAAAGGGTCGTTTCCGGAGGTTTCAATCAAGGTCCGTTTGTACAGACGAGCGCAGGTCTCCGCGACAATGCGTCCGGTTTCGATGCCGCCGGTAAAAGCCACCATGTGAGTGTCGGAATGTTCGACCAAGCGCTTGCCGACGGCGCTGCCGCCGGTGACGACTTGTACCAATCCGGCCGGCAGCGCATCGAATGCAGCAATAAATTGCAGCGTGGTGAGGCTGGTTAGTTCGGAAGGCTTGACGATGACGGCATTGCCGCTCGCCAAAGCGGCGGCAGCCTGCCAGCACAGCAGGCAAAGTGGATAATTAAACGGCAGGATGATGACGACTACGCCGAGTGGATCTTTGGTGGTGAAATGAAGCTGACCATCCACGGCGGAGCCCAACACCTTACCGTTTTCATGGCGCGCAATTTCAGCGTAATAGTCCAGAGCGCTGGCGGACCATGCCACCTCGTCGAAGGACTCTTTGTACGGCTTGCCCATTTCGCGGGTCAGCATTTCCGCCACCAGCGACCGGGTTGCCATCACTCGTCGTGACACCTCGTGCAATAGCTCCGCGCGGCGATGGTGATTCACGTTGCGCCAGCTGCGCTGCACG
Organism: Steroidobacterales bacterium; assembly: GCA_038226325.1. GTDB lineage: Bacteria > Pseudomonadota > Gammaproteobacteria > Steroidobacterales > Steroidobacteraceae > Bog-1198. The sequence continues at coordinate 182,431 of JBBRQO010000004.1, forward strand.
GAGTAGGCAACTGCTACCGCGTGGTCGACCTCCGCTGGGGTCGCCTCCGCGACTTGGCCAATGCGCTGCTCCGTCGCCGGATCCCACACGTCGATCGCGCTTCCGCCGGACGCTGCCACCAGCTCGCCGCCGATTATCTGCCGGCCGCTTAAGCGGGCGAATGCTGCTATTGCGTTCATGCTCACCTCGTCGATTAGACAAGGGGCAATTGTAGTGCGCCGGGCTACACGGTGCGCGAGTGGTTGCAGCGGCGGCTGGGAAAAGAGTTTTCCCGTCTATTGCGCGGTGACGCGCCAGATGACGCCGCCGACGTCGTCCGCAACCAACAGCGCACCCTGCTTGTCAATGGCAAGCCCGACCGGCCGGCCCATGGCATGGCCGCGGGCATCCAGAAACCCGGTGAGCACGTCAAGGGGTGCAGCAGCGGGCTTGCCGTCGACGAATGGCACGAAGATCACCTTGTAGCCGCTGCGCACCTTGCGGTTCCAGGAGCCGTGTTGTCCGAGAAACATGCCGGCTCTGAATGGCGCTGGTAATTTCTCATCGCCCGACCAGCACAATCCCAACGAAGCGGTATGCGCTCCCAGTGCGTAGTCCGGACTTATGGCTTTGGCCACCATTTCAGGGTACTGCGGCTGGACCCGTGTGTCGACGTGTTGGCCGTAATAGCTGTACGGCCATCCGTAAAATGCCCCGTCGCGCACCGCGGTCATGTAGTCCGGCGGCAAGTGATCGCCCAGCCCGTCGCGTTCATTGACCGCCACCCACAGGGCGCCGCTGTGCGGCTCCCATGCAAGCCCCACCGGATTTCGCAGACCAGAAGCGTATATCCTATGGGCACCGCTGGCCGGGTCGATTTCCCACACCGCGGCTCGCTCGGCTTCGACGGCCATGCCGTTCTCCGCGGCGTTGCTATTAGAACCCACTCCCACGTACAACTTGCTTCCGTCGACGGCGGCAATCAGGCTTTTGGTCCAGTGATGATTGATGGTTCCGCCGGGAAGCTCGGTCACTTGTATGGGCTGCGTGTGGATTTCCGCATCCCCGGTGTGATACTCGACACTGAGCAGAGCATCGCTGTCCGCTATGTAGAACTTGTTGCCGAGGAGAGCCATGCCGATCGGCGAGTTCAAACCCTGCAGGAACACACGGCGTTCCGCTGCGTTTCCTTCTCCGGCATCACGCAGCAGCGTGATGCGATTGGCGCTGGGCCGTGCGCCGGATCCGGCATGCTTCATGACCAGCTTCTGTATTTTGCCGGTAATGCCACGGCTATCGTCGGGCTTTGCAGGAGCGTCGGATTCGGCAACCAATATATCGCCATTGGGCAAAACATACAGCCAACGCGGATGATCGAGGCCTCGAGCGAAGGCCTCGACCCGCAGGCCGTCGGCCGCTATGGGATGGCCATCCTTAAACCAGCCGACGGCTTTGGCCGTGTGCAATGTGGGCAGCAAAGATGTTTTGGCCTCACCGATGATCGGTGAGGGTCCAAATTCCGTTGCAGGAGCTTGTTCTGCCGAGGCTGTTCCCATGACACAGGCGAGCAACCAGGCCGCGGACCAAAGCGTCTTGGTTGTCGCCGGGCATTGACGGTAAGCGTTAGCGGAAATAGACATGGGCTGCCTTGTGGATAACCACGGAACAAGGAAACATTAGAGTCGTTGTGACGTTATCGACAGCGGACATGCACGCGCACAGCTGTCAGCTATCGCCGACAGCGAAGTCATAGCTTTTGAAATTTGAAAATCCCCATCGCTTTCGCGATGAGACGATCGTCCGTATCGCGCACTTCGCCCTCGCAGAATGACATGGTACCCGAGCGGTGATAAGTATGGCCCGCTGCAAGCAAGCGCGTTCCTCCCTTGGCAGGTTGTAAGAAAGTGGTTTTCATTTCCACGGTCACGCCGCCGCCCGCAGCAGGGTCCAGAGAGCGGCCGGAGGCCGCCATGGCCACGTCTAGCAGAGTCATGAGAACGCCGCCGTGGGCGACCTGCCAGCTGTTCAAATGCCGCGGAGCCAGGTCGAGCCCGACGATGGCACGGCCATTCTCGGAGCTGATCAATTCGGCGCCTAGATCCCGGATAAATGGGATGTCGACTGGGAATGTCGTGGACATAAGACAGAGATTCTAACCAAAATCCCAGCGTCGGTAACGGCGCTGCGATTATAGTTCGTGATTTGGTGGAGAACATGGGATGCGGGGAGAAAGCGTTGCGCGCGTAGGCGCCGTCCTCGGCGGTTCTGCCGGTAATTTAGTCGAATGGTTCGACTGGTATACCTATTCCGCCGCTGCCCTGTACTTTGCGCCGATATTCTTTCCCAAAGGAGATCAAACCGCGCAGCTGTTGCAGACTGCGGCGATCTTCGCCGTAGGCTTTTTCGCCCGCCCGGTGGGCGCATGGCTGATGGGTCGGTATGCCGATCGAGTCGGCCGCAAGGCCGCGCTCACCCTGTCGGTCACCCTGATGTGCGGGGGTTCGCTAGTCATCGCGGTGACGCCCGGCGCGGCAACCATCGGTGTTGCGGCTCCGCTCATTCTGTTGCTCGCGCGTGTTTTTCAAGGCTTGTCCCTGGGCGGCGAATACGGCGCTAGCGCCACGTACATCAGCGAAATGGCGGGTACTAAGCACCGCGGATTCTGGTCCAGTTTCCATTATGTCACCCTGATCGGCGGGCAGTTAACGGCATTGGCGGTGTTGATAATCCTGCAGCATCTGCTGGGCAAGGGCGATATGGCCGTTTGGGGCTGGCGGATTCCGTTCCTCATAGGTGCGGGCCTTGCGGTGATTGTTTTCTGGCTACGGCGCCGTATGCCGGAGTCGCATGCGTTCGTCCGCGCCGAGGCCGGGTCAAGCGCAAGGGGCGGCATTCGCCAATTGTTCCGCGATCACCCGCGCGAGGTCTTGACGGTGCTGGGATTTACCGCCGGCGGCTCGGTGATCTTTTATGTCTACACTACCTACATGCAGAAATTCCTGACTAATACCGCCGGTTTCTCCAAGGACCAGGCGACCGAGATCAGTGCGGTGACCTTGATCGCATTCATGGTCGCGCAGCCTCTTTGCGGCTGGCTTTCGGACCGGGTGGGACGTAAGCCCATGTTGTTGGCGGCTTTCGGCGCAGCGACGCTGATCACGTGGCCAGTAATGAATGCGGTGGCGCACGCGTCGACAGCGTGGCTCGCCGTTGCTCTCATTGTCGCGGCGGCGACCCTGCAGTCGTGCTACACGTCGATCAGCGCCGTGGTGAAAGCGGAGCTGTTTCCGACCGCCATCCGCACGCTCGGCGTGGCAGTTCCCTATGCGTTGGCCAACGCCGCCTTTGGCGGCACGGCTGAGTATGTCGCGCTCTGGTTCAAATCCATCGGTTCCGAGCGGGGGTTTTACATCTATGCCTCGACGCTGGCCGCGATTAGCTTTCTGGTGGTGCTGACCATGAAGGAAACACGTACGCAATGATATCTTTGACCGATCCTGTCGACTGGATTGAATCTGCCGCCCGTGCTCAGCCCAGGCGCCCATTTCTCAAGACTCCCGTCGGCCGCGAGCTGAGTTACTGCGCGCTCCTCGATGAATCCGCGCGTTACTGCACGGCCCTGATCAGTCGAGGCGTGGCATGCGGCGATCGTGTTGCGGTTCAAGTGGACAAGTCCGTGGAGGCCGTACTGCTTTATGTGGCTTGTCTGCGCCTCGGTGCCGTATTCGTACCCATCAACGTAGCCAACACTCCCAATGAAGTGGATTTTTTCTTGCGCGACTGCCGGCCGCGGTTGGCGGTCATTCGCCCGGCCGATCGCGCCTTGCTGGAACCGTTGGCGGCGCGAGCCGGCGTCGGCTGTGTGGAGACTCTGGGGGAGGACACAGAGGGTTCTTTACTCGATCTCGTGCGGCAATCGGACAAGGCCGGCGCGGCCTGGGGCCGCGTGGAGGCGAAGGCGGCGGCGGCGATTGTTTATACCTCTGGCACCACCGGCCGATCGAAGGGAGCCGTGCTATCGCGTGCCAATCTCGGGTCCAACGCGGCAGCGCTGGTCGAGGCGTGGCATTTCACCAGCGACGACGTCTTGTTGCACACCTTGCCGCTGTTTCACATTCACGGCCTGTTCGCTGCCATCAATACGGTCCTCGCCGCAGGCTCGTCCCTGGTGCTGCTGCCGAGATTCGATGCAGCGTCGGTCCTGAAGTATCTGTCGCAGGCCACCGTCTATATGGGCGTGCCCACGCACTACACGCGGCTGCTGCGCGAACCCGCATTAAATCGCGAAGCGAGCGCCGCAATGCGATTGTTCGTTTCCGGATCGGCGCCTCTGCTGCCGGAAACTCATCACGAATTCCAGCGACGCACGGGACATGCCATTCTCGAACGCTATGGCATGACCGAGACGCTGATCAACACGTCCAATCCCTATGACGGTGTGCGCAAGCCGGGCGCCGTCGGCAAGCCTCTGCCGGGAATCAAGATTCGATTGGCCCGCGACCCGACCGCGGTCAGTACGGGTGTCGATGCGCAAGACAATGCCACGGGTACCCTCGAGGTGCAGGGTCCGAATGTGTTCGCGGGCTACTGGCAAGATCCCGAAAAGACGCAACGCGAATTTACCGCAGATGGGTGGTTCAAGACCGGCGATCTCGGTCGCATCGACGACGATGGCTACATACACATCATCGGACGCGTCAAGGATCTCGTCATCAGCGGCGGCTACAATGTTTATCCGAAGGAAGTTGAGGCCGAGTTGGACGCCCTCTCGGGTGTGTTGGAAAGCGCAGTATTCGGCGTTCCACACCCGGATTTAGGTGAAGGCGTCACCGCAGTCGTCGTGCCGGAATCCGCCGCGGTGCTGTCCGAGGCCGATATCATCAGCTCCATGCAGGCGCGTCTGGCTCGCTACAAGGTTCCGAAGCGAATATTGCTCATCGACGAGCTGCCGCGAAACACCATGGGCAAGGTGCAAAAGAATGTGCTGCGGGCGGCCTACGCCTCCCTCTACGACGCGCGCGGGACATCGCAGTGAGCACCGGGATTCTAATCGCGGTTCTTCTGGCGCTCGCGGGCTGGCTCGTCTACCGGCGGCGGGGGCGAGCACGTCTGGCCACCGGCATGGGAACGGCGCCGTCCGGGACTTCCTCCGGTCCAGCGCTTGACGCCGCACGGCTGCGCCTAGGCAATGACCTGGTGACGCAGCGGCTGTGGCGCCTCGCATTCGGCGTCCCAGCCCAACCGGTACCCGTAGAGAAGGCGCATATCCGGGTGCGGGAATTGGTAAACGCTGTGCTGCAAGTCGACACGCTCGATGCAAAATACTTTCCCAGGCGACCCTCCGTACTGCCGCAGCTATTGCAGGCCGTCAATGATCCGGACGCGGCCTCCGAAAAGCTATCACGTTTGATTGCGCACGATCCTGTCCTCGCCGCTGATGTTCTGCGTCTGGCGAATTCGAGCCTGTATCGAGTGTCGCCGGCGCCGATTGAGACGATCAAGCGGGCAATCGTCGTCTGCGGCGTGGACTCGCTGCGCGGAATTCTGGCGGCAGCCATGCTGCAGCCGGTGTTCCGCGCCACCCGCACCAATTTTCCGCGCTTGCCGCGATTGTTGTGGGAGCGCACCGAGCGCGCAGCCCGCGCCGCCGAACTGTATTGCGCGAAGCGACATCCACAGGATCGTTTTGAGGCCCAACTGGTGGTGCTGTTGAGCGCCCTCGGACCACTGGTGGTCTATAGCGCCGCACTTGACTGCTACTCCCGGGCGCCGCGGCTGACGCCGAACCCTGCACTGTTCGTGGAGTTGATCGAAGCCTTGAGTGCGCAGATGTCGCAGCGCATAGCACGGGACTGGCAGACTTCCGCGCGCCTGGTAGCTGCACTCGGGCGATCGAACCCGGAGAGCTTGGCTGCCGCACTTCAGGTGGGCGAGTTGCTTGGCACTCTGTCCCTTTTGGAATCGCAGACCATCATCACGGCGCAGGAGAGACTCGATGCTATCGACAGCTCAGGCTTGCCCCTCGACTCGATTGACGGCATCTGGGAGCGTCTCTGCGCGGGCGCCCAAAATAGGGCACCCGCGCCATAGGCGATGGTGATGTAAAGCGCGTCACCGTCGCCAACTGCACTGCGCCAGTTGCACTGCGCCAGTTGCACTGCGCCAGTTGCACTGCGCCAGCGTCACAGAGTGTTGAGAAACGCCACCAGCTGGGTCTTCTGCTTTTGGGTCAGCGCCATTTGGAAGCGTTCATTGTAGAAATTCACCAGCTCGCGCAAGTTTGCTGCGGCACCGTTGTGGAAGTAAGGCGCGCGCGCCGCGAGCCCGCGCAGTATGGGTCCCTTGAGTCGATTGAAGTCGGCGCAATTTCCTGAGACCAGTGCCTTGCCCGGATCGGTGGTGTAGAAGGACTCCGCCTGCCCTGCATTGAATGGATTCGGGCACCCGGATATAAGAAATAGCGGCAGATCCGGCTGGCTCAGTTCTTTGAGCGCGGAGGCGAGAATCGGATCCGATTCGAAGTTAGGGTCCGATGTATGAGCGACACCGATATCCAGCGGCAACGGCAGGGAATGGTGGCCGATATTCGGAGTATCGTGACAGGTCGCGCAGGTGCCCGCGAACGTCGTCGGCTTGTTGAGCGCGGGGTTGTCATTCAAGCCGCGCACATTGCTGATGGTCATCGGCGCGCTGTTGAACAGCTTTTCCCCTGCGGCAATTTCTGCGCGGGCATTCAATGGATGATCGAAACGCCGGTTGCTCGAGAATTTCTCCCAGACGGTGTACTTCTCCCAGGCGGAGTACAAGGTCATCGACACCGGGCTGAATGCGATACCGTTCGGATCGGCGCCGAGAGTGTCGTTGATGGCCGGATAGTACAGTTGATCGGAGAGATTGATCGGGCCCCCGTTTGCGCCGCCGGCGCTGAGTAAACCCGCGCCGCTGTCCCAGATCTGTGCAGAGAAAAGCGCGAGTTCGAAGTCCACGATGGAATTCAGCTGCGCGTCGGTGGCTGTTCCTGAGGCCTGGGCATGATTGGTGATGGCCGACTGAGCTTGATGGAGAAGATCGGTGCGCAGATTGGCCTCGAGAGTCGCGGCGCTGGCCAATGGCGCAATCGTTTCGCGTCCGTCGAACATGACGGCACTCAAAAATGACAAATTGGCCGTCGGCAGAGGGCGGCGATAGACCGATGCAGTCAGCGCCTGGGTCGTCGGGTCGATGCGCAAGGCGCAGCCGTAGGGGTCGTGAACGACGGAGATCGAATACTGGGCATTGGCCGGTACCGGCATAGCAATTCGAATAAGGCCGCTTTTCAACAGCAGACTGTGGCCGGCCCGATCGCCAGACAAAACGTCATTGCAGTTGGCGCCGTCTACGCTGGCGAATAGCGGATCGACGCCGCGTGTTCTGTCATACAGACGCTGCGCATGTCCGGGGGTCAAGCTCATGGCCTGCTCTGCAATATGACAAGTGGAGCAGCTGCGGCCGTTGGTGCCCAGGCTCATGAAAAATTCGTTGTGCTTGTCGATGGGGCCATCGATCTTGTACGTTCCCATGAGCCCGGTTGCGTCGAGTGCGACGGCCAGCCGGGGATCGAAAAGCCCTAAAATCCCTGGGTCCGCATGCACCAGGGATGCGACGCCGAAAACACTGCACATTCCAAACAGGGCGCGGAGCGAGGCCGATGCTGCATAGGTCTTCATATTTGAATCTCCCTGGCACGATAAATTGATTCCCTATCTTGAAGAACGAAATCCGACCGGCAAACGTGACACTCCGGCAATAGTTTTCGCGTGAAGATTGGGCGGCAATGGGCATCAGTCCCGTGGTGCCGTTCATTCCACAGGCCGATGCTGGCGCTCCGGGCGCCAAGGAGCGAGGTTGATGCCCAGACTATTCGGGCGGCTGGATCGTGACCATGGTCAGTGTTCGGCTACCCAATGCGGCGCCACCTTCCATCTGATCGATGACTACATAGAAGCTCTTGGGTGCAAGACGTCGCGCGTTGCTGATGGGGATATCCAAGGTGACGCCATTGCTGCCCGCATCGATAGCCTGGGCATGGGGCATTACAGGTACAAAATCTACGCCTGGCTTTGCGGTGCCGGACTCGGTCCACCAGGTAAAGCTGGCCGCACCACGAAGGTTGCCCCTGCGCTGGACGGTGACATGCGCCGACTTCTCGTTGGCGAGCACATCGACCGTGTCCGCTGCCAACTCTATGCGAACCTGTCCTAGGTTGACCGCATGAGCCGATGCGGGCTTCTCGCCGCCGAACGGTGCGGCCGCGCCTGCCGGCAGCGCAGCGGGGGGCGGGCTGGGTGCGACGGTCTCATTCGCTGCGGCGGGCGGCGCAGATTTTGCGGGTGGCTGCGGAGGGGGCGCTGGCTCTGGTACTGCGGATGGCAGGTGGGTGGGGGTATTGTCGGATGATCCCGGCAGATGCCAGCCCGCCACGATGGTTGCCACCGAACCATGATTTGTGGCGGCCCAATAACCACCGGCTGCCAGTAATGCAAGCAGCAGCGCCGCGGCGGCAGCCGGCCAGGCCCGGTTGCTTCGTTGCACCGCACCGGTCATCAAATGCGACAGTAGCGGTAGGCGCAGCGCCGCACCCTGCAAATTTAGCCTATCGAGCCAGTTGTGCAGGTCGGATGGACGACGGGCGCGATCCCAGTTCAAGCCTTCGCGCAGCACCCGCCATTGCGAACCCGTAAGCCTCTTGGGACGGCGGGCTCGGACACGCTTCGAGCGCGCCTCGAGAGCAGTGCTTCCGGGAAAAGGATGTTTTCCCGACAACAGGAGGTAAACGACGCAGGCGAACGCGAATACATCATCGCGTGCATCGGGACGCTGGCCCTCGAGCAGTTGGCAGCTGGCATAACCGGGAGTGGCGACCGGGACATTCAGCGGCGACTCGTTTTCCGCGTTCCAGCCTGTGCGCCGCATTGAGTGTGCAGCGCCGAAATCCAGCACGCGCAACTCACCTTCTTCGGTAATGAATATGTTTTGCGGATTGACGTCGCCATGCACGACGCCGCGCGAATGCGCGTGCGACAGCGCCGCGCCGACATCACGAATCACCGCGAGCGCCTGGGCCCGCGGTAACGCCACCAAATTCCTCGCGTTGAGCACGCCGCTCAACAGCGCACCGCTCAATAACTCCATGGTGAAAAAAGCGGCGTCGCCGTCGCGATCGAATTCGTGCACGCGAACGATGTGAGGATGCGACAACGACTGTAGGTGCTGAAACTCGCGCTGCAGTTCGCACAGCAGCTCCTCGCGCTCGGCCACCGCTGAGTGCAGCACTTTGATGGCGATGCGCTGTCCGGTTGGCAGCAGATCGAGGCGGTACTCATCGGCCGCTTCGAACACGGTGCCCATCCCGCCGCGCCCGAGCACCCGGACGACCCGATAGCGGCTGCGCAGCTTATCGCCGACGGCGACCTCGCGGGCTGCGGACCGCGGTTTGGCGGCCTTGATCTGGGGTCGGAGTATTCCGGCCGAGGCGACACGGGGCGACGCCGGGGCCGGCCGCGTCGCTGCCGGCCCAGCTGGCGACACGAATGGCCGCGCTGATACGGCGGCAGTGACGGAGGGTGGTGCCGTGGGCGCGTCATCGTCGGCGCGAGACGGGCGCGCAGCGGCAGGCCTGCCTGCTTCAGCGCTAAGCGCGGATTCCTGGAGTTGCGTCTTGAGAGATTGAAAAATCTCGCGCTTTAGCTTGCCGCGGCGGTAGTACTGATCGAGCAAGGACAGGACTTCCCAATTCGCATCGGCGCTTTCGCCGAATCGCTCGCGCATCGCACGCAGAAATGCCTTTGTAGTACAGCTTTCGCTCGCGAGCGCGTCCAACCATACGAGAGTCGGGTCTTCACCGTCCGCCGCCGATCCGGCAGTCACGATGCTGTACTCATTTGATACTCCCCATAAAGTTAGCCACAAGTGGCAGCATAGAAGATTCCAAATTTAAGGAGGAGTTTCTTTACAGCCGTTTAATTATTGTAAGTATTGCAATCTACCGGGACCATGTGCGCCACAGCAAGACAGGCGGTCGAGGTTAATTCAGGCGAGATCTTGGCTCAAAGCGTCGCGGACGGACGCGGCCAGCGGGCTCTGCATATGCCGATAGTTGTCGTGATCGACGCCAACGCTCAAGGAGGCGCCGCTCTTCATCGCTTCAACCATCGAGGAGGACAATTCGAAGCGCAGGAAATGCACCGCCGATGTCTTATGTTCGTTTTCACGGTCCATATCTTCATCTGCAATCGCAAATACGCGCTCCATTTCGCTGATTCGTATCCAGCACCGGTCCTCCACGCCGAGGAGTTTTTCCAGCGCAATCCGCCGCTCCTCGGCGTCGGGAAATTCGAGCAGCAGCGTGACCTTCCAATTGTGGCCGTCTGGGATCAGCGGGTTGTAGGCATCGATCTCACCTTGAATAGCCACGCTCTCAAAGATGCGCTCGGCGCGCAGCATCTCGAGCACCTGGTAACGTATGGTCGTGTAGTCCTCGAAGCACCAGGTCATATTGGGTCCGACCTGTACATTGCGCAATCGCTTGTGGGCAATCACTTCGCTGCGCAATTGTGCCCGCTTGGCGGCGTATTGTTCCAAGCTGATGAGATCGCGATGCGTCAATTTCTTCACCTTACGACCCCCTGATTTGGCGTGCGTGCGGGCTTCTTTATAGGCCATAGGCCATCCTCAGCAGCGTCAGCGGATGCGTCGGGGGCTGCGGATTTTCCAGACCGCTTTCGATCTGATGTCCTGCCATCGGACAATCGCTGGCGTAGAAGTCCGCAGCGCTTGCCTGCACGCGCGCAAAGACTGGGCTGCCGATTTTCATCGATTTGTCGCGAAATTCCCGCTTTACGCCGTAGGTTCCATTGTGCCCGGAACAGCGCTGAATGGGCTCAACGGTTGTTCCCGGAATCAGCTGCAGCATGTCGCGGGTCTTGAGTCCGATGTTTTGCACGCGTAAATGGCAGGCTACATGGTAAGCAATCTTGCCGAGGGGGCGTGAGAAATCGGTACGCATCAGCCCCGATTTGTGGCGCAATGCCAAATACTCGAACGGATCGAACATGTGTCGTTTGACCTTTGCCACATCGGTTTCGTTCGGGAACATCAACGGCAGCTCTTGTTTGAACATCAACACGCATGAGGGAATCGGCGCAACGATGTCGTAGCCGCGTTCAATCATCGCGACCAACTGCGGCACATTCTTGGCCTTCAAGGCTGCAACCGCCTGTAGATCGCCGAGTTCCAGCTTGGGCATTCCGCAACAACTCTCCTGTTCTACCAGCACCACCTCGATGCCGTTGTGCTCGAACACATTGACGAGATCGATCCCGATCTCGGGCTCGTTGCGGTTTCCATAGCAGCTTGCGAACACCGCCACCTTGCCGCGAGTGGCCGTGTCGGCGCGAACCGTGATGGAAGGTTTGCCGCGCGCGGCGAACTGCTTACGCAGGGTATTGGAGCGATACGGCGGGACCGGCGCCGCCGGATGTACGCCGAGCACTGCGTCAAGGACCTTGCGTCCGAGCGCGCTGCGGTTGACGGCGTTGACGACTTCGGCGATCACGGGAATGCCTGCGATATTGCCTACGATATCGGTAGAGCTCAGTATCTTGTCACGCAGTCGCGCACCGTCGTTGCGGTTCTTGACGGCCTTGGCGCGCAGCATCAAATGCGGGAAGTCGACATTCCACGGATGCGGCGGCACATACGGGCACTTGGTCATGTAGCACATGTCGCACAGATAACATTGGTCGACTACTTTTCCGTAGGATTTCTTGTCGACCGCGTCGAGTTCACCGGTTTTGGATTCGTCGATCAGATCGAACAGAGTGGGAAATGAGTCGCACAAATTGAAACAGCGGCGGCAGCCGTGACAAATGTCAAAAACTCGATCAAGTTCTTTCTGCAGCGCGTCGGCATCGTAGAATTGCGGGTCCTGCCAGGCAAGGGCATGACGCGTCGGGGCCTCCAGACTCCCTTCGCGGCCCGCCTCGATTTGTCCGTCGGACACGATTTCCTCCTCGGCCCAAATGGAAGCGGGCTCCCAGAAGGGAGCCCGCGTGTCATCGCCCATTCCGTGGCGGGATTAAAAAAACTACAGGTTATCCAACGCCTTCTGAAAGCGATTGGCGTGCGAGCGTTCCGCCTTGGCCAGCGTCTCGAACCAATCGGCGATCTCGCCAAAGCCTTCGTCTCTCGCGCTCTTCGCCATGCCGGGATACATGTCGGTGTATTCGTGGGTTTCGCCCGCGATCGCTGCCTTGAGATTCAGCGAAGTCGCGCCGATGGGCAAGCCGGTGGCAGGGTCGCCCACCGCCTCCAAGTACTCCAAATGACCGTGCGCATGGCCGGTTTCGCCCTCGGCGGTGGAACGGAATACTGCGGACACGTCATTGAAGCCTTCGACATCGGCCTTGGCCGCGAAGTACAAGTAACGGCGATTCGCCTGCGATTCTCCCGCAAATGCATCCTTCAAATTCTTTTCGGTCTTACTACCCTTTAAGTTCACGGCTAACTCCTTCCGATTGATCGACTCGGAAACGATTCACAGCTTGCCAGGCAATATTACGCCTCTCATCGTATTAGTTGCGAAACTTCATGACGAGCGGCCCCAAAATGCCGATCCGCGATCAGGCAGAGAATCTCAAACATCATGGTGGCGCCCACCAGCGCGGTATTGCCGGTTTGATCATAAGGCGGGGATACCTCCACGACGTCGCCGCCGATGAGATTCAGCCCGCGCAATCCGCGCAACAGGCGCTGGGCCTCCAGGGTGGTCAGACCGCCGATCTCAGGCGTGCCGGTGCCGGGTGCATACACGGGATCGAGCCCGTCCACGTCGAAGGAGATGTAGGTGGGGCCGTCGCCCACCACACGGCGGGCTTCTTGTATGACACGCTCGACGCCGAGCGTCGCGAATTCTTCGATATATACGACTCGCATGCCGCGCGACAAAGAGAACTCGATGCCATCCATGTAGTTTTGACCGCCGCGAATGCCGATTTGGATGGTGCGCTTCGGATCCAACACTCCGTCTTCCACGGCCAGCCGAAATGGCGCGCCGTGAGTGAATTTGGAACCGAAGAATTCGCCCCAGGTGTCGGTGTGCGCATCGATGTGCACCATTCCAATGGGCGCGTCGGCGGCAATCGCCTTGAATATGGGATAAGTGATGGAGTGATCACCCCCCGCGGTCACCGGACGAATGCCGGCGGCGTGAACCTTGCGGTAGAAGGCTTCGATGTCCTCGTTCTGTTGTTCGAGGTCGTAGCGGTGCGACAGGCGTACATCGCCGAGGTCGGCGATGCGGCACAGTTCGTAAGGATTCACTCCGAGCGCCAGGTGGAAACTTCGCATCAGGCTGGACGAGTTGCGTATTTCCCGCGGGCCATGTCGCGCGCCGGGCCTGTTAGTGACCCCTAGGTCCGTCGGCACACCGATCAAACCAATATCCACATCCGCGAAGGTTCGTGCCAATGGCGCGCGCATAAAGGTGGCGATTTCGGTGTATCGCGGCTCCTTCATGGGATCGTATGTATCGACGCGGTCCGAACCTGATTGAGTGGGGTGCTTAGTGTTCATATTATTGTCCTCTACTTGTCTAGTCATTCAGTTGTTCGAGCCCGAGGCCTTTGGTCGCAGGTCCAAAAATACCGATGGCGGCGATGCCCACCAGCATGGCACCGCCGATGCACAGAGCGACGGCCGGCACGCCGCCGCTGACTAAAAGCGAACCGATAATTAGGCCCGAAAACGCAGCCGCGAGCCGGCTCCAGGAGTACACGAATCCGACAGCGCGGGAGCGGATTCGGGTGGGGAAAAGCTCGGCCTGATAGCCGTGAAATGCGTAGGACATGACGTTTGCGCAGAGCGTAAAACCGATGCCGAGCAGAATAAGCGCTGTCGGAGCGGTTGCGAATGCGAAGCCGGCCATCAGAACGGCCATGCCGGAGAGTCCCCCGATGATTTGATACTTTCGCTCTATCTTGTCGGCAAACAAGCTGCCGAGCAGGGGGCCGAAGGGTTGTGCGACGGCGATGATGAAGGCGTATTGCAGACTGTGCGTGACATTGACGCCGCGCGCGATGAGCAAGGTCGGAATCCAAGAGTTGAAGCCGTAAAAACCGATTACTTGCGCGGCATTGAACACCGAGAGCATGAGCGTGCGGCGCCGGTATTTCGCCGCGAAAATATCGCCGAGCGTGGCCCGGTCGGTGCGCTCCGCGGCTGCGGGCAACACCGGCGGAAGGGCGCGCCCCAGTTCTGCCGCGACCTCGCGTTCGATGGCGCTGACGATGATGTCTGCTTCGTGGCCACGATTCTGCCCGGCCAACCAGCGCGGGCTTTCGGGAATTCCCCTGCGCAGTCCCCATACCGCCAACGCGCCCACCGACCCCAGCAGCACCACCCAGCGCCAGCCATCAAACCCGAGGGGTTGCAGCGGTACCAGCAGCCACGCCAGCAATGCAACCACCGGCACAATGCAAAAGGACACGAACTGATTGATGCAAAATGCGCGGCCACGCAGCTTGCGCGGCACCAGCTCAGCGATATAGGCGTCGACAGTCACGAGTTGCACGCCAAAGCCGATTCCCGCGGTCATCCGCCAGATGTTCAGCCATAATCCGCTGCGCTGCAACGCCATGATGGCGCTGCAGCTGCAATACCAAATCAGCGACCAAGTGAACACCGACTTACGGCCAAAGAGGTCTGCTGCCTGACCCAACACCACGACGCCCAACCACAGGCCTGCGAAAGTTGAAAACACGAAGGTACCGAAACCGGCGACGCTAATAATCTTGAGCGAGGCGAAGAAGCCCAAGGACTCCGGGGTGAACAGGCCGCTGTCCAGCATGCCGGGCGCCACGTACGCGGTAAAAAATAAGTCGTAGAATTCGAAGACGCAGCCAAGGGAGATGAGCAGTACGATGCGCCAAACCGTGCGCGAGGCCGGCAACCGGTCGAGCCGGGCGCCGATTTCAGATGCGGAAATGGTGGCCATGGTTGTTATAGGTTTCTGCCGCGGTTAAGTTTATCCGAAGCGATGAGGTTGGGGGCTGTTGAGGAGGAGAGCGCGATGCTTTATGAGCTTTATTACTGGCCGACGATTCACGGCCTCGATGCGGGCCCCCGATGATTATCGCCGGACACGCCGCGAGTTTCGATGCGCAAGGCAATCTTAAGCCTTGGACGTCGTGGAACGTTGCCCTCGATTTAGAGATGAATTTCTACCAGCGCTGTCCGTCGGACCATGGCTACCCGCGTTTCGTGTTGGCGACGTTTCTCGATGCCGATTGGACTGTCATCGCCGAGCGCAAGGACACCATTCCGGCGACCCAGAACGGCATGGGCATTCTGTCCTATCTCAAATACTACCGATTGCGCAGCGAGCGGGATCCGCGCTACCTTGAGACGGCGCGCGCCATGGGCGACTACTTGGTAAAGGAGTCTCTGACGCCGCGCATCGGGATTTATCCCGCTTTTACGCGCTCCACCGGCACGCGGGAGAAGTTTCCGCTGCCCGAGGACTGCGGCTCGCAGGCCGACCGGCCCTATGAGGTTGAGCCCGACAAGGGCGGCATCGCCGGCTTCGCCTTGGTCGAGCTTTTCAAGGCGACCGGGGCACGCATGTACTTGGAGCAGGCCTTGCACAACGCGCGCGTGCTTGCGGCGAATCAGAATGACGGCGATGCGCTGCATTCACCCTGGCCGTTTCGAGTGGACTATCGCAACGGCGATGCTCGCGGATCCGTGTCGGGGAACATGACCTATGTCCTGCGGCTCTACGATGAACTGCTGGCGCACGGTTATGAGGAGTTCGTCGCCGCGCGCCGTTCGCTGTGGAGATGGATCAGCGACTTTCAGATTCCCAGCGCTGCAGGTGACGGCGGCCTATTCGCGCAATTCTTCGAGGATCACGATACGCCCACCAATCGGACCGCTTGGGCGCCGCTAAATTTGGCGCGGTATCTGCTTGAGAAGCGCGAATTGCTCAGTCCGGACTGGTCTGCAGCCTGTGCATCGCTGATCGATTTCGTGCGCGCGACTTTCACGCATACGGAATTCGGCATCACCGTTTGTCACGAACAGGACGAGGATAAGCAGGCGTGGGGCGGCATCAACTCGACGTATGGTGCCGTGGTGGCGCTCCACGCGAAGGCTACCGGCGCTGCGGCCGTGGCCGATGAGGCTCGGGCGGCGCTTAATTTCACGCTTTACTCGATCGACGAGCTAGGTCGTCCGCGCGATCTGTTCAAGAACTCGGTGCCCGGTGGCTGGCAGGAAGATGCACACACGGATGTGATTCACAATTATGTGGACGCCATCGGCGCCTTTCCCGAGTGGGGCGAGAGCGGTTGCGGCTGAGTGGCGCGCCACGCAAGCAACACGGCGCCCACAACCAGCACTGCTGCCAGCAAAAAGGGAGCGCCCGGCAGCCCCAAATCGGCGTGCGTGCCGATGAACACCGAGAAGGTCTGGGTGAATACGGTGGGTCCGATCAGACTTGCCAACCCTGTGAGGCTGGCGAGGGCGCCCTGTAGACGGCCCTGCTCGGTGGCATCGACCAGGCGCGTCATCATGGTTTGCAGCGACGGGGTTGCAATGCCCCACAGCGCCATCACCGGCACCCCGATCAAAAAAATGGGTGCACTGCGCGCCAACCCAAAGATGGCGAAGCCCGCCGCTCCGAATGCCAGTCCAACAGCCATGGCGCGCCGTTCCTTCAGCCACCTCACCAGGGGTTTCACCAGGAATCCCTGGACGATCAACGAGGAGATGCCCACTCCGGCCAGGAACATGCCCACCGCGCGCGTGTTCCACGCGTAGCGAAAATGCACGTACAGCACGGTGGTGCTGGGCAGCACTACGTGCGCGAGACTCAGCAGGAAGTAACTGGCGGCAAGACCCGCCAGCATGGGATGAGAGCGCAACAACTTGAGCGCTCCCAGCGGATTCGCGCTCTTCCAGGAAAAAGGCACGCGCAAATTTTTGGGCAGAGATTCAGGCAGCACGAACAGACCCCAGGAGACATTGGCCAGGGCCAGAAATTCCGCGGCCCAGAACGGCAGCCGCGGCGAGATCGCGCCCAGCAACCCGCCTAAGGCCGGTCCGAGCACGAAGCCGGCACCGAATGCCGCGCCTATCAATCCAAAGCTCGCGGCGCGCTTCTCCGGCGGCGTGACGTCTGAAATGTAGGCGCCGGCAGTACTGAAGCTCGCTGCAGTGATTCCCGATATTACCCGGCCGATAAGCAGCCACCATAGGTTTGGCGCCATTGCCATGAGAATGAAGTCCAGACCCAATCCGGCGCAGGAGATCAGAATTACCGGTCGTCGGCCGAAGTGATCTGACAGCGAGCCTTGGACGGGTGCAAAGATCAGCTGCATCAGCGCCCAAGCAGTGCCGAACAACCCATACATGGCCGCGGCGCGCGAGGCGTTGCCACCCACGAAGTCTTGAACCAGCATCGGCAACACGGGAATGATCATGCCGAAGGCCAGCATGTCGATGAGCACTGTGACAAATATGAATGCCAGCGCCGCTTTGCGGCGCGGCTCGACGGGCGAGTTCATGCTTATGAAATCACCATTAAGGATGGGTGGGTGGGCTGCAGCTGAACCAGTAAACGGCTTTGCCGGGCATGACGGCGACTCCCCCCGCCGTGAGCGTGACGTCGCGCATGCCTTGCATTCCGGTAATAACACTGCCGCGGATGACTACGAGCTGCTCTTCGGCCGTATAGTAGTGCGGCACCACTTGACAGCCGGCCGACGCCTTTAACAGAAAAGTCGTTGTATAGTCTCGCGAAATACCGGCCGAGGCTCGCCATGGATAGCTCCTGTAAATATGTATCATGGACGAATACCTGCGCGACGGCCATAATCGCCACGAGGGATTTCGCCGGGGCAATGAGAGGAGCGATCACCATGATGCCGACGCGCATGCCGCTGCCAACCATGGACGCCGAGGAGTGGCGCCTGCGGTGCGAACTCACCGATTTCTATCATCTCGTTGATTTTCTCGGCTGGACGGAGATGATTTTCAATCATATTTCCGTGCGCCTGCCAGGCCCGGCACACCATTATTTGGTGAATCCTTTCGGCCTCAACTATGCAGAAATAACCCCGCAAAACTTACTCAAGGTGGGGGTCGAAGGACAGTTGGTCGAACCGTCCGAATATCCCGCCAATCCTGCCGGCTTCGCCCTGCACGGGGCGATTCACGAGTTCCGAGCCGATGTGGCGTGCGTTGCGCATACGCACACCACCGCCGTTTCGGCTGTCGCCATGAAGCGCAGCGGCTTCGATCACAATAATTTCTATGCTGCCCAATTCTATGGGCGCGTCGGTTACCACGATTTCGAAGGCATTACCCTGTATGCAGATGAACGGAGCCGCATGCTCAAAAGTCTTGGCGACAAGCATGTGCTGGTGTTGCGCAATCATGGGATCGCCGTCTGTGAACGCGACGTTCCGAGCACATTCATATTGCTGTGGACGGTGCAGCGCGCTGCCGAGATCCAATGCCAGGCGGCTGCGCTCGGCGGCGATGATGTGGGCCTGAGCGAAGCAGTCAAGGAACGCTGCGTCAGTGTGGCCACCAATTTGGGCAGCGGCATCGGAGTGGCGCGTTTGACGTTCGATGCCGCCGTGCGCCGCATGCGGCACGAACACTAGCCGGCGGGCCTGCCGTCTTTGGCGTGCGTGCTGCGGCTACGGCGGATTTCCGCCGAACAAACGCTGCCCGAGGCGAAATAAGGGCCAGCCGGACAGCAAAATGACGATGACCGCGGCAGCGAGGCCGGGTTCTACGCTGAACAATCGCAGCGCGACGCCGAGCAGACATAAGATGTAGACGGCGGGAAGGATGGGATATCCCGGCATCGAGAAAGCGCCGTCACCCGTGTGACGGCGGCGCAGCACGAACAGCGTCGAGGCGACGACGGCAAGCGTCAGAGTATCGGTTAGCATCACGTAGTTCAGTAGCTTCTCGAACGATCCGAGCAGAAACGCCGGCACCAGCATCGTGACTCCGAAGAAGAACAGGCCCACTTCTTGTACTTGAGTGGTCGGATTGACACGCAGGAATGCCTTGGGCAGCACGCCGTCCTGCGCCATGGCGTAGAAGCTGCGCGGCATTTGGATGATGGTGGCGTTGACAAAACCCGCTGCGGACAGGAACACGGCGATCGAGATCAACACTTCGCCGTAGGGCCCAAAGGTGGCGCGCGACAGTACCGCCGCCACCAGCTTCGACTCAGCGATCCCGCTGATTCCGAGCACTCGTTGGTATGAGAAATTGAGCAATAGATACAGGCCGACTACGGTGAACATGCCTGCCGTGATCGCAAGGGGAAAACGTCGCCGCGCATCCTTGAGATCCGCGCCGAGGTTCATGGTCAGTTGGTAGCCGCCGTAGGCGTAGAAGCAAGGAATCAGAGCGGATGCAAGGCGCAATCCGGAGTGGCCCGCCGGCAACGGCTCGACGATGGATGCGCGTGGGGCGAATAGCAGGGCCAGAGCCGCAAGCCCTATGATCATGGCAATCTTGAGGAGGGAGAGCAGATTTTGAACATGCGCGCCGGGTTTTACGCCGCGGTAATTCAAGCTCAACAGAATTAACATCATTGCGCAGGCCAGCACCAGTGAGGCATGCGGGGTGTGCCACTGCGGCGGCAGCAGCACCGGCACCAGGTATTCGGCACCGATGAAGGCCACGCCGGCTGCGCCGGCACCCTGCATCAGTGTCTGCGACCAGTTCAACATGAAGGCAAGCGTAGGGTCGTAGCTGTCTGCGACGACGCGGTAGTAACCCCCGGCGCGTGGATAGCGCGAGCCGATTTCGGCGAAGGTCAGAGCGCCGAACAAACTGATGACGCCTGCCACGACCCAAGCCGCGTAAAATAGCGCGGTGCTTCCGGCTGCTTCCGCAACGATGGCCGGGGTGCGAAAGATGCCGATGCCCACCACCAGACTGAACACCACCATGGCCGTGTCGAAACTCGATAGCCGCGCCAGGATAGGCTGCGGATTCTGTTCAGCGGCCATGCAGGGCCTCCTCGAGCAGGTGAGAGAGCTGCTCAAACTGACCCAGATCGTTATACAGCTGGGCGGAGACGCGCAGCAGCGGTAGCGGATGCGGATACAGCCAGGTCTCGACGCCTCGCTCGCGAAGCCAGTCGTGCAGGCCTTTGCTGTCGAGGCTGGCAGCCGGCGATCCTGTCGCGGCTGCCGGCAAAGGAATCGACGCCATGGATCCGATCATCGATTCGGGGCAGGGCGCATCGACCGCGAGCGACTGCAGCAGCAATGCACGAGCTTGCAACGCCAATGCGCGATTGGTTGCCATCACTTGCGGCCAACCTTTTGGCAACAGACCGCCGATGTATTGCAGCGAGTTCGGGATACACAACCACGGGGTCGGATCGAAGGTGCCGGTCCAGTCGAATTCGGCGTGGAACCCTGCTGAGTATCCATGGCTGATGACAGTCGGATGCAATGCGGCTTGCCGCTCGCGCTGCACGTGGAGGAAAGCGGCTCCCTTCGGTGCGCAAAGCCACTTGTGGGCATTGCCGGTGTAATAGGCCGCTCCCAAGTCTGCTAGAGCCAGTGGCACCATACCGGGTGCGTGTGCACCATCCACCAGAGTGTCGACTCCACGAGCCCGAAGGTCCCCGACGAGGCGTGCGATTGGCAGTATCAGGCCAGTCGGGCTGGTCACATGATCGAGCAGCGCGAGCCGAGTTCGTGGCGACACACATTGCAGCACCGCCGCCACGATCTCATCCTCATGGCGGCAGGGGAAGGGTAGGTTTGCCACCACCACGCGCGCGCCGCTTCGAGCCGTTACGAAATCGACGGCCTTTCGGCAAGCCGCATAGGTGTGATTGGTGAGAAGCAGTTCATCTTCGGGCTCGAAGTTAAGGGATCGTAGCACCGCGTTGACCCCCGCCGTGGCGTTCGGAACGAACACCAGGTCATGCGGCTCGGCGCCCAGAAATGCCGCCAGCGCATGCCGAGCCGCGTCGAGACGTATGGGCAGCTCCTTCACCAAGAAATCTACCGGTTCTCGTTCCATTTCCAGGCGCAGCGCCGCCTGCGCATCCAGCACGGCGGCGGGGCAGGCGCCGAATGATCCGTGGTTTAAATAGATCACCGACGGGTCCAGGCACCACAGCGCGGCAAGTTTCATCTCAGTACGATGCTTTAGTTCGCGGATTAACACCAGCTGTGTCGCATGGCATGATGGCGCATGGTCATCACGACATCCCGCCTCACCCCCGCCCTAGGCGCCATCGTTGGCGGTGTCAGGCTCGCCGACGAGCTGTCCGCGGCCACTATCGGCCACCTCGGCGATCTGCTGGTCGAACATCAAATCCTATTTTTCCGCGCTCAGCCGATCACGCCGCAGCAACAGGTGCGCTTCGCCGCGAACTTCGGCGAGCTGCATATTCATCCGATCTATCCGGTGCTGCCGGAATTGCCGCAGATTCTGGTGCTCGATACGCATGGCGACTTTCTTCCCGACAATGACAACTGGCACACCGACGTCACTTTCAGCCAGACGCCGCCGCTGGCGGGTATCCTGGCCGCCAAACAGCTGCCTAGCGCGGGCGGGGACACACTTTGGTCCAGCAATCTTGCTGCCTACGATGCTCTATCCGCGCCGCTGAAAGTGATGCTGGAAGGCCTGACGGCGGAGCACTCGGTGGTCAAATCCTTCCCCGCGGGACGCTGGGGGCAGGATCCCGGGTTCAAAGAACGCTACGAGCGCGCGGTGGCCAAGCATCCGCCGGTGACCCATCCGGTGATTCGCACGCATCCGGTCTCCGGCCGCAAGGCATTGTTCGTCAACGAGGGATTTACCACTCGCATTCACGAACTCACTGCGCGAGAGAGCGATGCGTTGCTGGCTTTTCTGTTCGCGCATGCGGCGCGGCCCGAGTTCACACTGCGCTGGCGGTGGCGCGTAGACGACGTGGCATTCTGGGATAACCGCATCACACATCACTATGCCGTCGCGGACTACCTGCCCGAACGACGCATCATGCATCGGGCGACCGTGATAGGCGACCGTCCTTTCTAGGGCGGCGCGCAGACGCGCTAGAGTTCTTGATACTCATGGGGTTCGACAGATAGGGCTGCAATATCCTGCGCCGCGCCGAACCGTACTCTCGCGATGAATCCCAACAGCAGTATCCCCAGGCTGATGAAGCCGAATTCCAACGGAGTGCGCTGCTCGGGGATGAAGGCCATGGCTAGAACAATGCCAAGCATCCCGGCGATCGCGACATAAGTCAGGTAGGGATATGCCCACATGCGCACGCGGAGCCGCGCCGGATCTTCCCGCTCCAAGCGTGCACGCAGGCGCAATTGCGAAACGGCGATCAGCAAGTACACGAATATTGCCACCGTGCCGTAGGAGTTTACCAGAAAGGCAAATACCGTGTCGGGAGAGACGTAGGACATAACCACCGTGCCGTAGCCGAACAGGGTGCCGAGTAGGATGGCACGGGTCGGCACGCCATTGCGGCTGAGTCTGGCAAATGCCCGAGGCGCATCGCCGTGCCGGGTCAACGCGAATAGCATTCGCGATGAGGCATACAGCCCCGAATTGAGGGCGGACAGCACTGCGGTGAGAACTACGGCATTCATGATATGCGCCGCGGCCGGGATGTGCATGGCGCTTAAGGCACTGACATAAGGCGTGCTGATGGCCGCCGAGTTCCAAGGCACCAGGCAGACGACCAGGAGAATGGAACCGACGTAGAAGAGCAGTACCCGCGTGATCACGGAGTTCGTCGCCCTGGCCACCGCCTTCGCGGGTTCAGCCGCCTCCGCCGCCGCGATGGAGACGATTTCCGCACCGAAGTAGAAGCCGGTCGCTGCGACCGCGCCGGTCAAGATGGGCAGCACGCCATTTGGCGCGAAGCCGCCATGCGCCGTGAGGTTGGCTACGCTCGCAGCGACTCCCGGCCACAAGCCCAGCACATAAAGTCCCGCCAGCAGCAAGAAAACGGCGATGGCTGCGACTTTGATCGAGGAAAACCAGAACTCGAATTCGCCGTAGGATCTGACGGAAAATATATTCGTAAGAGTCAATAAGACCATGACCATGAGGCTGATGAGCCAAGCCGGCTGCTTGGGGAGCCAGTAGCGCACCAACCCCGCTCCGGCGACGGCTTCCAGCGCGACGACGATTACCCAGAAGTACCAGTACATCCAACCGGTCAGAAAGCCGGCGAGCTGCCCGAACCGCGGCCGATCGCTCCAGGCCAGCCGGGCATACTCATAAAACGAGCCCACCGCAGGCACGGCAACCGCCATTTCACCAAGCATGCGCATTACCAGGACGACCAGCAGCCCGGTGATCACAAAGGACAATACAGCCGCAGGCCCTGCGGCCTTGATGACCACGCCGCTGCCGACGAAAAGCCCGGCGCCGATGACGCCGCCCAAGGCAATCATGGTCATGTGCCGCTGCCGCAAACCATGGCGCAGGCCGCTCGAGGCTGGTCCGGAATCCGTCACGCGCAAGGGTCCTTGGTTTCAGCGATTGGGGTGAAGGGCTGCAATCATAGTAACCGAACGGTAACCGAGCGGTAGACGATCGCGGTCGCCGCCCGCACGGTTCCGGCCGGGCCGCCTTGCAAGAGCCTGTGGCCGGGTGCAGGCTGCGCTAAGTTCGTCAAATAGGAGAGGCCATGGATCTGCCCGATTCACCGCCGCTACCCGCGTTCATCTCAGCCGCCGCCTTTGCGGCTTTCAAGCATCGCGACCAACGTCGCAAGGACGCGAAGGCCTCGCCGTACATCAACCATCCGATCGCGCTAGCGAACGTCCTCGCGAACGAAGCTGCAGTCAGAGACGTGGTCGTGCTCATGGCGGCGCTGCTCCACGACACCATCGAGGACACGGATACCACAGCCGAGGAGATCAAGAATCATTTCGGCGCCGACGTCGCTGTGATCGTCGTACAAGTGACGGACGACAAGAAATTGAAAAAGGCCGAGCGCAAGCGTCAGCAGGTGCTGCACGCATCCAGCATCAGCAATCAGGCAAAACTCGTGAAACTCGCGGATAAAATCTGCAATCTTCGCGACATGAGTGTCGCGCCGCCCGCGGAATGGGGCATTGAACGCAAGCGCGAATATTTCGATTGGGCCAAGCAGGTGGTGGACCCGATGCGCGGCGTGCATCCGAAGCTCGAGGCATTATTCGATGCAGAGTTTGCGCGGCGACCTTAATGGTGCGGGCGCGATAATGCCCGCAATGCGGCGCAGTTATCTACCGCAGGGCGCGAGTCGCCGC
>JBBRQO010000005.1:0-179183 GCA_038226325.1 Steroidobacterales bacterium
GGAGGGCACGGAGATGGTGATGCCTGGGGACAACATCAAGATCGTGGTCGAGCTGATCGCGCCGATCGCGATGGAGCAGGGCCTGCGCTTTGCCATCCGCGAGGGTGGGAAAACCGTCGGGGCAGGTGTGGTCGCCAAGGTTATAGCGTAATATCCGGATCCTTTTTTACGCCCGCGAAGCGGGCGCTTAGTGGACGGGGTCGCCGCGACCCCGTTGAGAGTTAAATAATATGGCTAATCAGAATATTCGTATCCGCCTGAAGGCTTTCGATCATCGTTTGATCGACAAGTCGGCCCGCGAAATCGTCGATACCGCGAAGCGCACCGGTGCTACCGTCAAAGGTCCCGTGCCGCTGCCCATCAAAATGGAGCGCTTCACGGTGTTGACCGCGCCGCACGGCGACAAGGATGCCCGCGACCAGTTCGAAATCCGCACGCACAAGCGCCTGATGGACATTTTGAACCCCACGGACAAAACCGTGGATGCGCTGATGAAGCTGGAATTGCCGGCTGGAGTCGACGTTCAAATCAAGTTGAACTGAGGAGTTTTCCGGCCCCGAAGGGGCGGGAAACTTGCATCAAGGGCAAGGGATACATATACTCCCGCGTCCATTTTAGAGGTCGGAGCGCGTGGGCGCGACGCCGAAACCTTAAGGGGTTTGCGGGGTCCGTCGCCTAAACCGCCGGCTGATCGCAACGAATGCGGTGCTAAACCCCCTTTTGGGGCTGCCGCTGTGAGGATTGACAATGTCCATTGGTCTGGTTGGCCGTAAGTGCGGCATGACCCGAGTATTCACCGACGCCGGTGTGACCGTCCCCGTGACGGTTGTCGAGGCGTTACCGAATCGCATCTCGCAAGTCAAAAGTGACAAAACCGACGGCTACCGTGCGGTGCAGGTCACTATCGGCGGCCGTCGCCCGTCGCGGGTGCCCAAGGCGCTTGCCGGGCATTTCGCCAAGGCCAATGTCGCTGCCGGCTATACCTCTCAGGAATTCCGCTTGAATAAGGGCGAGGGCGAAGCTTTGGCCGCCGGCGGCGAGTTCAAAGTGGACATGTTCAGCGTCGGCCAGATCGTCGACGTCACCGGCACCACGGTAGGTAAGGGCTTCCAGGGCACAATGAAGCGCCATAACTTTGCCGGCGGCATGAAGACCCACGGCAACTCGTTGTCGCACCGCGCGCCGGGCTCGATTGGCCAGCGCCAGACCCCGGGCCGCGTATTCAAGGGCAAGCGCATGTCGGGCCACATGGGCGTGCGCAACCGCACCATTGAAAACCTGCGAATCGTGGAAATTGATATTCCCCGCAACCTGCTGCTGATCAGCGGCGCGGTTCCCGGTGCGGAAGGCGGGCGTGTCATCGTCAAGCCCTCGGTCAAGGCCGCAGGTCAGGCGCGACGTCAGAAATTGATGCCGAACAAGGCTCCCGTAGCCAAGGGTGCTCCCGGCGCGAAGGGCGCAGCTCCGGCCGCCAAAGCCGCCAAGAAGTAACAACATGAAGCTCCAGCTAAAGAACGCCTCTCCTGCCAGCGAGATCCAATTGTCGGATGCGGCTTTCGGCCGTGCCTACAACGAAGCGCTGATTCACCAGGTCGTCACCGCCTACCAGGCGGCCGGCCGGGCCGGCACGAAGAAGCAGAAGTCGCGCGCGGAAGTGCGCGGCGGCGGCAAGAAGCCATGGAGCCAAAAAGGTACGGGCCAGGCCCGCGCCGGCTCGATCCGCAGCCCTATTTGGGTGGGTGGCGGCCGCGCCTTCGCCGCTCGGCCGCGCGATTTCTCGCAGAAGGTCAATCGCAAAATGTACCGCGCGGCAATGCAGTCCATGGTGTCGCAGTTGGTGCGCGAGGAGCGCCTGTTTGCGGTTGAGTCCCTGGAATTGACCGCGCCCCGCACCAAGCTGCTCATCAGCAAATTGGCGGAGTTCGGTCTCACCCGTGCACTCATCCTGGTCGAGGCCTACGAAGAGAAATTGTTCTTGGCCGCCCGCAACGTGCCCTATGTGGAAGTGATTCCGGTGGCCTCGCTCGATCCCGTGAGCTTGATCAAGCACGACAAGGTGATCGCCACGGTGGGCGCCTTGAAGTTGCTCGACCAGCGTCTGGGAGGCGCGAATGAATAAAGAACGCTTGATGACGGTGCTGATCCAGCCGCATGTGTCCGAGAAGGCCGCCAACGTCACTGAGAAGGCAAATCAGTACGTGTTCCGCGTCCGCGACGATGCGTCGAAGGCGGAGGTCAAGCAGGCCGTCGAACTGATGTTCGAAGTCAAAGTCGAGGGCGTCAATTTGCTGAACAAGCCGGGCAAAACCCGCCGCTTCAAGAACGTGGCCGGCAAGCGCAACGGCTATAAGAAAGCATATGTGCGTTTACAGACCGGGCAGTCGATCGACTTCACCGGCGGCTCGGCTAGTTAAGGACTTTAGGCATGGCACTCATTAAAATGAAGCCGACCTCTCCGGGTGCGCGCTTCGTCGTCAAGATCGACCGCTCGCACCTGCACAAGGGCGGACCGCTCGCGTCCTTGACCACCAAGAAGAATCGCACCGGGGCGCGCAATCATTCCGGTCGGCAGACCACGCGCCATATCGGCGGCGGTCACAAACAGCGCTACCGCTTGGTCGATTTCAAGCGCGACAAAGACGGCATTCCGGGTGTGGTCGAGCGTCTCGAATACGATCCGAACCGCACTTCACACCTGGCGCTGGTGCTCTACAAGGACGGCGAACGCCGTTACATTCTCGCTCCCAAGGGCGTGAAGGCGGGCGATGAAATCCGCTCCGGCGCGGATGCGCCGATCAAGCCGGGCAATGCCATGCCATTGCGGCACATTCCGGTGGGCAGCACCGTGCATAACATCGA
Source organism: Steroidobacterales bacterium (assembly GCA_038226325.1). Classification (GTDB taxonomy): domain Bacteria; phylum Pseudomonadota; class Gammaproteobacteria; order Steroidobacterales; family Steroidobacteraceae; genus Bog-1198. The sequence goes on from JBBRQO010000005.1 coordinate 2,860, forward strand.
GTTGAAAGTCGGCAAGGGCGGCCAGATGGCGCGCAGCGCCGGCGCGTCCGCGCAGTTCGCGGCACGTGAAGGCGTGTATGCCAGCCTGCGGCTGAAATCGGGTGAAATGCGCAAAATCCACGTCGATTGCCGCGCCACGATCGGCGAGGTGGGCAATGACGAGCATAACTTGCGCGTGTTCGGCAAGGCCGGCGCGGTGCGCTGGCTCGGCGTGCGCCCGACGGTTCGTGGTGTCGTGATGAACCCGGTCGATCACCCGCACGGTGGCGGAGAGGGTAAGTCAGGCCAGGGCAACCCCCATCCTGTGAGCCCGTGGGGCCTGCAGACCAAGGGCAAGAAGACTCGCCACAACAAGCGCACTGACGGCATGATCGTTCAGCGCCGCAAGAACAAACGACTGTAAGAGACTGGAGAATTATCAGTGCCTCGTTCGCTTAAAAAAGGTCCGTTTGTGGATTTGCACCTCGCCAAGAAGGTGCAAACGGCCAGCCAGAAGAATGATCGCCGGCCGATCAAGACCTGGTCGCGCCGTTCCATGGTCATTCCCGATATGGTCGGGTTGACCATCGCCGTGCACAACGGACGCTTGCATGTACCTGTGTTGGTGTCCGAGAACATGGTCGGCCACAAACTCGGCGAGTTCGCGCCCACGCGCACGTTCAAAGCGCATTCCGGCGACAAAAAAGTGTCGGCGGCGGAGTAGGGCATGGAGACAAAAGCAATATTGCGGTACGCGCGCATTTCTCCGCAGAAATGCCGCCTGGTTGTGGACACGATTCGTGGCAAGTCGGCGACCTTGGCGGTGAACACGTTGAAGTTCATGCCGAAGAAGGGCGCCAAGATCGTCCTCAAGGTGTTGGACTCGGCGATTGCCAATGCCTACAACAATTTCAATGCCGATGTCGATGATCTGAAGGTGACGCGGATCGAAGTCGATCCGGCGCCGATGCTCAAGCGATTTCATGCACGCGCGAAGGGGCGTGGAGTGCAAATCGCCAAGCGCAACAGTCACATCCTGGTTCAAGTGTCCGACGGCAAGCGAGAGGCCTAATGGGTCAGAAAGTAAATCCGATTGGTATTCGTCTCGGCATCACGCGCGACTGGACGTCGAAGTGGTATGCGCATTCGAAGAACTTCGCCGGAAACATTCACACCGACTTCTTGGTGCGTAAGTACCTCAACAAGAAGCTGTCCGATGCCTCGGTGAGCCGCATTCATATCGAACGCGCCGCACGCCGTGCCAACATCACCATTCACACGGCGCGTCCGGGAATCGTGATCGGCAAGAAGGGCGAGGACATCGAGAAACTCCGCACCGCGACGGCGAAGATTCTTGGCATGACCATGAACGACGTGCGCCTGAACATCGCCGAGATTCGCAAGCCCGAGCTCGACGCCAAGCTGGTCGCCGAGGGCATCTCGCAGCAGCTGGAAAAGCGCGTTATGTTCCGTCGCGCCATGAAGCGCGCCGTGACCAACACCATGCGCTCAGGCGCGCTCGGCATCAAGGTGCGTATTTCCGGACGCCTCAACGGTTCCGAGATCGCCCGGACCGAGACTAATCGCGAAGGGCGCGTGCCGCTGCACACCTTCCGCGCCGACATCGACTATGGCACTGCGGAAGCGCAGACCACGTACGGAGTCATCGGCATCAAGGTTTGGATATTCAAGGGCGAAGTATTCGATCAGCCGGAAATCGACGCCGCCGAGGCCGAGGCCGAAGCTGCCGCAGCCACCGCCGCCAAAACCGCCGAAGCTCCGGCTCCGGCCGCAGGTTGATAGGTAACACAGCATGATGCAGCCGAAGCGGACCAAGTTCCGCAAACAGTTCAAGGGCAAGATTTCGGGCAGTGCGCAGCGCGGCAATTCCGTCGCGTTCGGCGAATTTGGCCTGAAAGCGACCGACCGATGCCGTATGACGGCCCGCGAAATCGAGGCCGCACGGCGTGCGATTTCGCGCCACGTGAAGCGCGGCGGGCGTATTTGGATCCGGGTGTTCCCGGATGTGCCCATCACGCAGAAGCCGCTCGAAGTGCGCATGGGCTCGGGCAAGGGCAACGTCGAGTATTGGGTGGCGAAAGTGCTTCCCGGCAAGGTGTTGTTCGAGATCGAAGGCATGAGCGAGGAGATCGCCCGCGAGGCGTTCCGCCTGGCGTCGGCCAAGTTGTCGGTGTCGACGGCGTTCGTCAAGCGCCAGGTCCGGACATGAAGGTGCGTACATGAAGGCGAAAGATTTGCGCGCCAAGGCGCCAAAGGATCTCGGCGAGGAGCTTTTGAAGCTGCGCCGCGAACAGTTCAATTTGCGCATGGCGCGGGCTACGGGTCAGGCAGCGAAGCCGGATCAATTTGCGAAGGTGCGAAAAAATATCGCGCGAGTCAAGACGGTGCTTGCCCAATCAACGGCGAGCGGAGGTAAGGCGTGATGTCGACCGAAGCACAATCAACTGAAACCGGGGCGACCCAGGCGGCGCCGGCTGCTGCGCGAGGCGCGGCTCCCATCCCAGGGCAGCGGCTGCTGACGGGCAAGGTCGTCAGCAACAAGATGGATAAGACGGTCGCCGTCTCCATCGAGCGGCTAGTCAAGCATCCGATGTACGGCAAGTACATTCGCCGCACGACGAAGTTGCTGGCGCATGATGAGAACAATGAGTGCAAAGAGGGCGACACGGTTTCGATCAAACCCTGCCGTCCCATGTCGCGTCGTAAATCGTGGGTGCTGGTGCGTGTTGTCGAACGTGCCCGCGCCTAAGTAAGGAACTCACATGATTCAGATGCGAACGATATTGACCGTGGCCGACAACAGCGGCGCCAAGCGCTGTATGTGCATCAAAGTATTGGGCGGCTCGAAGCGCCGGTACGCGGCCGTCGGCGATGTCATCAAGGTCAGTGTCAAGGACGCGATTCCGCGCGGTAAGGTCAAGAAGGGCGAGGTGTACGACGCCGTCGTCGTGCGTACCAAGAGCGGAGTGCGGCGGCCGGATGGTTCGTTGATCCGCTTCGACAGCAACGCGGCCGTGCTCCTGACCAGCAAGCTCGAGCCCATCGGCACCCGCATCTTCGGGCCGGTGACTCGCGAACTGCGCAACGTGCAGTTCATGAAGATTATCTCGCTCGCACCCGAGGTGCTGTGATGAAGAAGATTCGCAAGGGCGACATGGTGATTTTGATCACCGGTCGCGACAAGGGGCGGAAGGGCGCCGTGATTGAGGTGATGGGGGATGATCGCGTGCGCGTCGAAGGACTCAACATGTCCAAGAAGCACCAGCGGCCGAACCCGCAGATGGGCGTGCAGGGCGGCATCATCGAGCGCGAAGCGCCGCTGCATGTGTCCAACGTATTGGTCTTCAATCCGGCGACGCAGAAAGGCGACCGCGTCGGGTTCAAGGCGCTCGAGAACGGCCGCAAGGTGCGGGTGTTCAAGTCGAACAAAGAAATGGTCGACGCCAAGTAAGTGCGACCAGTTAGCGAGTAAATGACATGGCAGCAAGACTGAAACAGATTTACAAAGACAAGCTCGTGCCGGAGCTCAAGGCCAAGCTTGGGCTGAAGAACACGATGCAGGTGCCGCGGATCCTCAAGATCACGGTCAACATGGGCGTGGGCGAAGCCGTGGCCGACAAGAAGGTCATGGACGCGGCGACCGCCGACATGGCGAAGATCACCGGGCAGAAGCCGGCCGTGACCAAGGCGAAGAAGTCGGTCGCGACTTTCAAAGTGCGCGACGGCCAGGCTATCGGCTGCAAAGTGACCCTGCGCGGCGACCGCATGTACGAGTTCCTGGATCGTCTCGTCAGCATCGCCATTCCGCGCATCAGGGACTTCCGCGGCATCAGCACGCGCTCCTTCGATGGCCGCGGCAATTACAGTTTGGGGGTCAAGGAGCAGATCATTTTCCCCGAGATTCAGTACGACCAGATCGATCAAATCCGTGGCATGGACATCACCATTTCCACGTCGGCGCACGATGACAAGCACGGGCGCGCGCTGTTAGAAGCTTTCAACTTTCCGTTCCGTAAGTAGGGTAATAGCCCATGGCCAAGACGAATATGCTCATGCGCGAGAAGAAGCGCCTCAAAGTGGCGAAGAAATACGCCACGCGACGCGCCGAGCTCAAGGAGCTGATCCGCGACCCGAAGACCGGAGCGGAAGGCCGCGAAGCCGCGCAGGTAGAGCTGCAGCAGCAGCCGCGCGACGCGGCCAAGTCGAGGCAGCGCAATCGCTGCTCGATTACCGGACGTTCACGCGGCGTGTACCGCAAGTTCGGCCTGGCACGTACCAAACTGCGTGAAGCCGCGAATCGCGGCGAGATCCCGGGCCTTTCCAAGGCGAGCTGGTGAGGCGCGCACAATGAGCATGACTGATCCGATTGCCGATCTTCTGACGCGTATCCGCAACGCACAATCCGCAGGCAAGCCTACGGTTGGCGTGGGTGCATCGAAGCTGAAGCTTGCCATCCTCAAGGTGTTGAAGGACGAGGGCTACATCGCGGCGTACGGCGTCGACGTCGCCGGCGCGAAGAGCACCTTGTCGATCGAACTGAAGTACCACGATGGCCGTCCCGTCATCGACCGCATTGAGCGCATCAGCCGTCCGGGCCTGCGCATCTATCGCGGCAAGGACGAGCTGCCGAAGGTTCTGGGCGGGCTCGGGGTCGCGGTTATTTCCACGCCCAAGGGCATCATGTCCGACGCCCAGGCGCGCGCGGCCGGTACGGGCGGCGAAGTGCTGTTCGTCGTCCAATAGGCTTAAAGGTAAGGTTCATCATGTCTCGAGTCGCAAAAATGCCGGTTGATCTTCCGCAAGGTGTCAGCGCCACGATTGGTGCCGATGCCGTCACGGTGAAGGGCGCCAAGGGCTCTCTGACTCTGGCGATCAAGAACGGCATCACAGTCGTGCAGCAGGACAAGCACCTCGAAGTGCAGGCGAGCGGCGATGCGGAAGGCCTGAACGCCATCGCGGGCGCGACGCGCGCGCACTTGGCGAATATGGTCACGGGCGTTACCAAGGGTTATGAGAAGAAGCTCGAACTGGTGGGCGTCGGCTATCGCGCCGCAGTTCAGGCGAAGAGCCTGACGCTGACCTTGGGTTTCTCGCACTTGATCAATTTCGCGATTCCGGACGGGGTCACCATCGAGACGCCGACCCAGACCGAAATCATCATCAAAGGCATCGATCGCCAGCGCGTCGGCCAGACCGCGGCGAATATTCGCGGCTTCCGGCCGCCGGAGCCTTACAAGGGCAAGGGCGTGAAGTACTCCGATGAAAAGATTTCGCTGAAAGAGGCGAAGAAGAAGTAAGCACATGAAACTGACCAAACAAGATACCCGTCTGCGCCGCGCGCGCCGGGGCCGCGTAAAGATCAAAGAGCTGGCTGCGCTGCGCCTGTCGGTGCACCGCACGCCGCAGCATATTTATGCGCAGATTTTCGCTGCCGATGGCGACAAGGTTCTGGTTGCCGCGTCGACCTTGCAGAAGGACGTGCGCGGTGCATTGAAAACCACCGGCAACATCGAGGCTGCCAAGGCCGTCGGCCGCGCTATCGCGGAGCGTGCCAAGGCGAAGGGCATCGCGAAGGTCGCGTTCGACCGTTCCGGTTTCATGTATCACGGGCGCGTCAAAGCGCTGGCAGAGGCCGCTCGCGAAGCGGGTCTCGAGTTCTAACCAAAGGGTCTGAAGGCATATGGCGAGAGTAGAAAAACCCATGTCCGGCGATGACCTGCTCGAAAAGCTGGTCGCGGTGAACCGGGTCGCTAAGGTGGTCAAGGGCGGTAAGCAATTCGGCTTCACTGCGCTCACCGTTGTCGGCGACGGCGCCGGGCGGGTCGGCTTCGGCTACGGCAAGGCACGTGAAGTGCCGGTCGCGATTTCAAAGGCCATGATGCAGGCACGCAAGAGTCTGGTTGCGGTGTCCCTGAAGAACGATACCTTGTTCTATGCCGTCAAAGGCCGGCACGGCACCACCCGGGTATATATGCAGCCGGCCGCCGACGGTACGGGCGTGATCGCCGGCGGCGGCATGCGCGCGGTGTTCGAGTGCGCCGGTGTGCGCAACGTGCTCGCCAAGAGTTATGGTTCACGCAACCCCATCAACGTGGTGCGCGCGACCATGGATGCGCTCGCCAAGCTGCGCACCCCGGACGACATTGCGGCCAAGCGCGGCAAGACCGTCGCGGAAATCGTGGGTTAAGGTCATGAGCGGCAAGTCAATCAAAGTCACTTTGATCAAGAGCATGTTTGGGCAACTGGCCAACATCCGCAATTCCGCGCGCGGCTTGGGGCTGCGGCGCATCGGGCACAGTGTGGTGGTGGCGGATACGCCGTCGAATCGCGGCATGATCAACGCGGCCAGCCACATGCTCAAAGTCGAGACAGCATTGGGTTCCGGGAAGGTCTAGATCATGAGATTAAATACGATTAAGCCGAGTACCGGCTCCAAACGAACGCGGTTGCGCGTCGGGCGCGGCGCCTCCGCCGGCCAAGGCAAGACCTGCGGCCGCGGCGTCAAGGGACAGCGCGCGCGTAAGGGCGGCTATCACAAGGTGGGCTTTGAAGGCGGCCAGATGCCGCTGCAGCGGCGCTTGCCTAAGATCGGCTTTCGCTCCGCCATGAAGGCCTCGCGCGCCGAGCTCACGCTCTCCGATTTGATGCGTGTCAAGGGTGCCGATGTCACGTTGGCGGGGCTTATCGAGGCGAACTTGGTTCCGCAGAGTACCAAGCGCGTGAAGATCATTCTGTCCGGCACGGTCACCAAGGCCTACGTCGTCAAGGACAAGGACATCATGGCGACCAAGGGTGCCAAGACCGCGGTCGAGTCGGCCGGCGGACGGTTCGAAGCCTAAGAGCAGCACGTGGCCACCACCAACCCAACCGCCGCTCTCGGAGACCTGACGCGTTTCGCTGAAATGCGCAAGCGTCTGTGGTTCCTGCTGGGTGCGCTGGTGGTGTATCGAGTGGGCACTTTCATCCCGGTGCCAGGGATCGATTCGGCGCGCTTTGCGGCGTTCTTTTCGACTCAGGGCGGCACGCTGCTCGGCATGTTCAACATGTTCTCGGGCGGCGCCTTGCAGCGGTTCAGTATTTTCGCCCTGAACGTCATGCCCTACATTACCGCTTCAATCATCGTGCAGATGGCGTCCATGGTGTATCCGCCTTGGAACCAGATCCGCAAGGACGGCGAATCCGGACGGCGCAAGCTGATGCAGTACACGCGCTACGGCACGGTAGGCCTGGCCGCATTTCAGGGATTCGGCGCCGCCTTGGCGATCCAGAATTCCGGCGGCAATTTGGTGCCGAATCCGGGCCCGCAGTTTCTGTTGGTAGCGACCGTGTCTATTACCACCGGCTGTTTGTTTGTCATGTGGCTGGGTGAGCAAATGACCGAGCGTGCCATCGGCAATGGCATCACCATGATCATCGTGGCCGGCATCATCGCCGGGCTGCCGCGGGCCATCGGTAATACCTTGGAAATGGTGCGCTCCGGCGAGATGAATCCGCTGATCGTGCTGCTGATTCTGGTGGTGGTGATTCTGGTGACCCTGTTCTGCGTGTTCGTCGAGCGGGCACAGCGCAAGATCCAGGTGAACTATGCCAAGCGCCAGGTGGGGCGGCGCATGATGCAAGGACAAAGCACGCATTTGCCCTTCAAGCTCAACATGGCCGGCGTGATTCCGCCGATTTTCGCATCGAGCTTGCTGGTGTTTCCGGCGACGATTGCGCAGTTCTTCGGCAACAGCCCGACTCCCAATGCCATTCAGAGGACCCTACAGAAGATCGCCGTGGTATTGGGTTACGGTCAGCCCTTGCACGTCCTGCTGTTCGCGCTGCTGATCATCGGCTTCGCGTTTTTCTATGTGGCGCTGGTGTATGACGCGCGTGATACGGCGGAGAACCTGAAGAAGGCCGGCGCCTTCATCCCCGGGATTCGTCCCGGCCAGCAGACCGGCGATTACCTGGATAAGGTATTGACGCGGCTGACTCTGTGGGGCGGTCTGTACATCATGGCCGTGTGTTTGCTGCCGGAAATTATTCGTATGGTGAATCCGAGCGTGCCTTTCCAGTTCGGCGGCACCTCTTTGTTGATTATCGTGGTCGGTGTCATGGATTTCGTCTCGCAGATGCAATCGCACGTGATGTCGCACCAATATGAGGGGCTGATGAAGAAGTCCAGCCTGCGGGGCATCGGGAGTAAGAAATGAAAGTTCGTCCTTCGGTGAAGAAGATCTGCAAGAACTGCAAGGTCGTGCGGCGGCGCGGCATCGTTTACATCATTTGCTCGTCCGACGCGCGGCACAAGCAGCGGCAGGGCTAGTAAATTGATCTCTAGAGGTTTTTCTAATATACTTGCGCGCCATTTTTTACCGGCGCGGGTGGAGAACTAGATGGCGCGTATCGCCGGCATCAACATACCGATGAACAAGCATGTCGTCATCGGCCTAACCCACATATTCGGCATTGGAAACAGCCGTGCGGTACGCATTTGCGACGCAGCAGGTGTGAAGTACAGCGTCAAGGTCAAGGATTTGACCGACGCCGAAGTGGCCTCACTGCGCTCCCAGGTGGCGAAATTCGCAGTCGAAGGAGATTTGCGGCGCGAAGTGTCGATGAACATCAAGCGCCTAATGGATCTGGGCTGTTACCGGGGCATCCGGCACCGCAAGGGGTTGCCGATGCGCGGTCAACGCACGCGCACCAATGCCCGTACACGCAAGGGCCCGCGCAAGCAGGCTGTCAAGATGAACGCGCCGCCGGGCAAGGTTTAACAGAGACTATCTATGGCTGATCAAAAACAAAATGCCGGCCAGGGCGGCGGTGGTGCGCAAAGCGGCAAACCCGTTCGCAAGAAGGTTCGCAAGAACGTGCTCGATGCGATTGCGCACGTGCATGCGTCCTTCAACAACACCATCATCACCATCACCGACCGGCAGGGCAATACGCTCTCCTGGGCCACCTCGGGCGGCTGCGGTTTCCGTGGTTCGCGCAAATCGACGCCGTTCGCAGCTCAGGTTGCTGCCGAACGGGCGGGAAATGCGGCGCAGGAACATGGCGTGAAGAATGTCGAAGTGCGGGTGATGGGACCGGGTCCGGGGCGCGAATCGGCCGTCCGGGCGCTGAATGGCTGCGGGCTCAAGATCACCAACATTGAAGACGTGACTCCGATCCCCCATAACGGTTGTCGGCCGCCCAAGAAGCGTCGCGTCTAAGTCGGTCCAAAGGTTTTAAAGGTTCGTAATGGCAAAATATACCGGTCCTAAGTGCAAGCTGTCGCGTCGCGAGGGAACCGATTTGTTCCTGAAGAGCGGTGTGAAGCCTCTCGAGTCGAAGTGCAAGCTCGACGTGCCGCCGGGCGGCGTGAAAAGCGAGCGCAAGCAGCGCCTGTCTGAATACGGGCTGCAGCTGCGTGAGAAGCAGAAGTTGCGCCGCATGTACGGCGTACTCGAGCGCCAATTCCGCAATTATTATCAAAAGGCCGCCGGCCGGCCCGGCGCCACCGGCGAAACCTTGCTGCAATTTTTGGAATGCCGGCTGGACAATGTCGTCTACCGGATGGGCTTTGCTTCGACTCGTGCCGAGGCGCGCCAGCTGGTGAGCCATAAGGCCGTTGCGGTGAACGAAAAGCTGGTCAATATTGCCTCTTACCAGTGCAAGGCCGGCGATGTGATCAGCTTGCGTGAGAAGGCTAAGAAGCAGACCCGCATTACCGCCGCCCTGACGATTGCCGCGCAAGTCGGCTTTCCTGATTGGGTGGAAGTGGACGACAAGAAGTTCTCCGGGATCCTGAAGTCGGTTCCCGATCGGCAGGAAATTCTGCCGGACATCAATGAGAGCCTGGTCGTCGAGTTGTATTCCAAATAGGAATTGGCAAATAGCGCAGCGCAGCTCCTTTTGGCTGCGATGTCCCCGGTTAGTTAACGTAGGTGATATCCATGCAGGGATCGATCAATGAATTTCTGAAGCCGCGGGTCGTCAAAGTGCAGCCCGTGTCGCCGCGCCATGCGCGCATCGTGATCGAACCGTTCGAACGCGGTTTCGGTCACACACTGGGCAATGCGTTGCGCCGTGTGTTGTTGTCCTCGCTTCCCGGGGCGGCCATCACTGAAATCGAAATCGAAGGCGTGCTGCACGAGTACACCGCGATTGAAGGCGTGCAGGAAGATGTGGTCGATATCCTGCTCAATCTCAAGGCAGTCGCTATCCGCATGCACACCCGCGATGTGGCCGAAGTACGCCTGCACAAGAAAGGGCCCGGTCCTGTGACGGCCGGCGATATTGCCGGCGACCACGACATAGAGATCCTAAACCCTGATCTGGTGATCGCGAACCTGACCAAGGCCGGTGAATTGTCGATGTCCCTGAAGGTCGAGCGCGGCCGCGGCTATCGCCCGGCGGCCCAGCGCATGGCTTTTGAAGAACAGACCCGCGCCATCGGCCGCTTGCAGCTGGACGCCTCGTTCAGCCCCGTGCGTAAAGTCACTTACAACGTCGAAAGCGCGCGCGTCGAACAGCGCACCGACCTCGACAAGCTCATTCTCGACATCGAAACCAATGGCACCATCGATCCGGAAGAGGCGATTCGCCGCGCCGGTGGAATCCTCAAGGATCAGCTGTCGGTGTTCGTCGATTTGCAGGGTCAGGATGAGTCGACCACCAAGGCCACCGAAACGCAGTTCGATCCGATTCTGCTGCGTCCGGTTGACGAGTTGGAACTCACAGTGCGCAGTGCGAATTGCCTGAAGGCCGAGAACATCCATTACATCGGCGACTTGGTGCAGCGTACTGAAGTCGAATTGTTGCGCACGCCGAACCTCGGCAAAAAGTCGCTGACTGAGATTAAAGAAGTGCTCGAGAGCCACGGCTTGACGCTCGGTATGCGCATCGACAACTGGCCGCCGCCTGGATTGAAGCGCGACGACGAGCGCGACGGTATTTGAATTCGGTATTTTCGACAAGGGTTCTAGAACATGCGGCATAGAAACAGCGGGCGCCAGCTATCGCGCAACTCCTCCCATCGCCACGCAATGCTGCGCAATATGGCGACGTCGTTGCTGCGTCACGAGACCATCCGCACCACCGTGCCGAAGGCCAAGGAATTGCGCCGCGTGGTGGAACCCTTGATTACGCTCGCTAAGATCGACTCCCTGGCCAAGCGGCGTCTGGCGTACGCCCGTTTGCGTGACGAGACCGTGGTCGAGAAGCTGTTCACGGACTTAGGTCCTCGCTTCAAGGCCCGGGCAGGCGGCTATACGCGAATCCTCAAGATGGAACCGCGCCCCGGTGACGCAGCGGATATGGCGTTGATGCAACTGGTGGACGCGGCGGCGGTACCGGTCGAAAAGAGCGACGATAAGGCCAAGAAGGTGAGCAAGGCGCCGAAGAAATCCAAGAAGGCTGCAGACGGCGACGTTGAGTCGGCCGCGGCAGCTCCGAAGCGTCGCAAGGCTAAAGCGGCGTAGCAGTTTGGGGCGGTGGGTTTGACTGACGGCGAGTGCCCGGCTGATCACGGGGCTAGTCAACATTCCCTCACATCAGGCGATCCGGGCAAACGCATCCCGCGTCATATTCTCCGGTCGCGATGCCGTCGTGAGCACATTATCCTCGATTCGAACGCCGCCGAAGGGCTTGAGCTCATCGACCACTGACCAATCAATGTGGCCGCGCCGTTTGTCGGCATGGGCTGCCGCCAGCAGGGAATCGATGAGATAGATCCCGGGTTCCACCGTGACGACCACTCCTGGCTCGAGCATGCGGGTGAGGCGCAGGTAGGGATGTCCCTCAGGCCGCGGCCGTTCATGGCCCTGGGAGTCGCCCAATACGCCGCCGACATCGTGCACCTGCAGTCCCAGCAAGTGGCCGATGCCGTGCGGGAAGAACACGCCGGTGACCCCCGCTTCCACGGCTGCCTGCCCCGGCAGCTTGGTGAGCCCTATGCGCTGCATGACATCGCCTAGTACACGGTGCGCGGTAAGGTGCACATCCCGATAGTCGCGGCCGGCGACTATCTCATTGCAAAGCTGCCGCTGTGCCCCATCCACAGCCTCCACGAGGTCGGCAAACCGGCCGGGCCCAGAGGCATAGGTGCGCGTGATATCTGATGCATAGCCGCGGTATTGCGCCCCTGCATCGATGAGGAAGGAGCGTAGGGGCTTGGGCGAGGAGCGCTCCAGATGCTGGTAGTGCAGCACGGCGGAGTTCTCGTTGTAGGCGACGATATTGTTGTAGGGCATCTCCTCTTCTCGCTGCCCACAGGCCTCCAGATAGCGCATGTGCGCCTCATACTCGGAATTTCCGTTGCGAAATGCGGCCAGCGCCGCTCGATGGCCACGTGCCCCCAGCTCGTTTGCCCGGCGCATGCATTCAAGCTCATAGTCCGTCTTGACGGCGCGATCGAAGTGCAAACGGGTCAAGAGGTCCGGCGGATTGACGCTGCCTGGATCAGTGCCGGCGGCTAAACCAGAAGGGCCAATGTGGGCAACGCGGCCGAGTTTGGTCCATAGGTGGCCGGCCGTTGACGGGTCGTCCATGGCGATCAGATCCACCGCGGCCGTCCACGGCGCCTGTGGCAGGGCGGCCGGTTTGTGCCAATAGTCGCTGGGCTGATGAAACAGCACCTTGGGGCGCGAGCCGGGCGAGAACAGCAGAATGCAGCCTGGATTATCCACAATCGGCACCCAGGCCTTGAAATGCGGGTTTACCTTGAAGGGGTAGTCTTGATCGTCCAGGAACCAGGTGGGGGGAGTGCCGGCGTGAATCACCAATGCGTCGAAACCGCTTAAGGACAGCGACTGTTCCGTTCGTTGCATAAGCGCATGCAAATGCGGCTGATACAGCTGATCGAGACTCGTCTGACTCACAACTGCTCCCTGCTGGCCCGGCCAGATTATGCGCCCAGCGCCATTACAGCATAGGGGCGGTTAACCCTGGGACTCGCGAAAGAGATATGAAATTGAGGCGAAACACTCTAAAATCGCAGCGGACATTTGGGTGGAAGCCCAACAACAGGCTCGGCCTTAAAATTTAATTCTTAATATCTCTGGGGTATCGATAGATGAAGACCAAACTTGCTTTAAGCGCTTTTGTCGCTGCATTCGTGCTGAGTGCCTGCGGCAGCAAGACCGAGGCTCCTGCCCCGGTTGTTGTTGAAACTCCTCCGGCCGCCGCGCCGGCTGCAGATGCTGCCGCCTCGTCCGCCGCCGATTCGGCTGCTGCCGCCGCGAGCTCAGCTGCCGACGCTGCCTCGAGCGCGGCATCCGCTGCGAAGCCGTAATTCGGTTCGATAGCTGATCCCACATGCCCGGGCGGGCCGCCGGTAGGCGCGTTCGTCCGGGCTGTGTTTTTTACACGCTGGGGATGCGAATTCATTGCTAGTCAGTATTCGCGACTGCAGACACTCGAAGAAGGATCGCCAGTGGATCCAGAGCGTTTACGGCGAATACATGGAATCGCTGGCCGACCTGAATACGGGACTATTTTCCGTACTCGGCGCCGATAATCCGCGCGAAGACGAGATCTTCGCCCACTGGTTTGCCAACGATCACTCACACCCGCTGCTGATCCTCAAGGGCTCTGAGCCGGTGGGTTTCGCGCTGGTGACACGTCCGCGCATCCCCGCCGCCGGCGAACTCGCGGCGGACTATCGAATGTCTGAATTCTTCGTGCGCGAGCAGCATCGCCGCGTCGGTATGGGTCGCGACGCAGCGACTTTGATATTCGACCGGTTCGCCGGGGACTGGGAAATCGTCGAATACCTGCGTAATCCGGGCGCAGTGGCGTTTTGGCGCCGAGTGGTCGCCGTCTATAGCGGCGACCGTTACACGGAACGTTCACGGCACGGCGAAGTTCAGCAGCGCTTCAAGAGCGGTCACTCGACTGCGCGCTAAGCGGAACCGCTAAGCCGGGCACTATTCCAGTGACCCAGTCACCGTTTCGCCAACATAATCTCGCAACTTTAGCGGCGATATCCCTCAAGTCTGGCCGTAGCCGGTCGACTTACTCAAGCATCGGGCCGGCGCTTCGGCGTGGACGCGGCACCGTGGCAAGTGAGCGCGAATTTGACGAATACATCTTTACAGGCAAAGTCTAACCTCGCCTTCGATTTCGTCCGTACCCTGGCGGCGGAGTTGTCGCGCGGCAATGTGGATCTTCCCTCGTTTCCCGAGATCGCGGTGCGGGTCAGGCGGATTCTTGCCGACCCCAAGTCAGCGGTCGGCCAGGTAGTGCGGGTGGTCGGATCAGAGCCGGCACTGGCGGCGCGGCTGCTGCGTATTGCTAATTCCGCGTCACTCAATCGCAGTGGCCGCGCGGTAACCGACCTGCGCACGGCGATCAACCGGATCGGCTACAACATGGTGCGCAGCGCCTCCATGTCCTTCTCCATGGCGCAGATCCGCAAGAGCAATAAGCTCAAAGGCCTGGAACACCACCTTAACAAACTGTGGCAGAGCAGCACCTCGGCGGCGGCACTCGCCTACGTGCTCGCCAGGAATTGCACCAAGGTCAATCCGGACGAGGCCATGCTGACGGGCATGATGCACGGCATCGGCAAGTTGTATGTGCTGACGCGCGCCGTCGATCATCCGGGCCTGTTTGCGAACGACCAGGCGCTGAACGAGATCATTGACGAGTGGCATGCGTCCATCGGCAGGGCCATTCTGGAGAACTGGAATTTTTCTGAGGCAATGGCGCGAGCGGTCGGCGAGCAGGCAAATTTCGACCGACCCGAAGCGGGCCCTGCCGACCTCAGCGATGTCATTGCAATCTCGATTCTCATGGCTTCACACGGCACGGAAGATACCGGCCTCGGCGTGGACCTGCACGAATTGGGAGCTGCCAAGCGCCTCGGATTGGATTTGGAAAAAATCCAGGCGGTGATGCGCGAATCCGCCGACGAGGTCAATGCGCTGAGCGCCGCACTCGGCAGTTAGGCTCCGAGGCGCGGCACTCACCTAAGCGTGCAGCTCGGCCGCAACCGCTGCGGCCACGTAGGCCGCGTTATGCGGCATGATGCCGGCGATATTCATGCGGCTGTCAGGCGTCATATAGATATGGTGCTGATCGCGCAGCCGCTCCACGACCTGGGGTGATACCCCGAGCAGCGAAAACATGCCGTGCTGGGCGCCTATGAAATCAAATGTGTGCTCGCCGATTGCCTGATGCAGTTGCTGTGACAGCAGTCCGCGCATGTCGGCAATGCGGGTGCGCATGGCCGCCAGTTCCAGGATCCATTCCTGCTTGAGTGCGGGGTTTGCGAATATCCGGGCGGCGATCGCAGCGCCGTGGTCCGGCGGCATCGAATAAATGCTGCGGGCGATTTGCAGCATGTGGCTCATGACCGCATCGGCGCGGGCGGAGTTCTCGCCGATCGCGATCAACGCGCCCACGCGTTCGCGATACAGGCCCAAATTCTTGGAATACGACGTGGCGATCAACGCCTCCGGAACTTGCTCGGCGACCAGGCGCAGGCCGGCGGCATCGGCATGAAGATCCACCGCGAAGCCCTGATAGGCCATATCCAGGAACGGCAACAGGCGTCGACGCTGCAGCAATTGGGCCAATGTCCGCCACTGCTGCGGATCCAGATCGGCGCCGGTGGGATTGTGACAAGAAGCGTGAAGCAGCACCACGTCGCCCGCCGGGGCGCGCTCCAAGTGCTCCAACATGGCGTCGAAGCGCAGCCGGTGTGCCGCGGCATCGTAGTAGGGGTAGCGTTCCAGCTGCAGGCCCGAACTGCCCAACAAGGGCGTGTGATTGCCCCAGGTGGGATCGCTGATATGGACGGTGACGCCGGGCGCCGCTGCGCGGATCAACTCCGCGCCCACGCGCAGCGCGCCGCAGCCGCCGGGGGTTTGCATGGTCCGCGCGCGCCGCTCGCGGCGGGCAATGTGCGCCGGCCCGAGAACCAATTCTTCCACGGCACTGTTAAATTCCTCGCGCCCGGCGGCCGCGACATAGGATTTTGTAGTTTGTGTTGCCAGAATCTCCTGTTCGGCTCGGCGCACACTGGCGAGCACAGGCGTGTTGCCGGTCAGGTCGCGGTATACGCCGACGCCGAGATCGACCTTCGAGGTCGAGGGGTCAGCGCGAAACTTGGCCATTACTCCGAGGATGGTATCGGGGCTCAGCTGCTTGATTTGTTGAAACAAGAGTTATTCCCATCTGACGATTGATCCCATTATAGTCCATGGGCACATGACCATCCGGCGCGCTTGCATTTTGTGTTTGACGCTGACGCTGCTCGGCATCGCAGAGGCGCGCGTCGCGCACGCGCAGGCGGCCGCAGCGCCGCTGCGAATCATCAGCTTGAGTCCGCATATCACGGAATTGTTATTTGCGGCCGGCGCCGGCGACCAAATTGTCGGAGTTGACGATTCCAGCGACTATCCTGCGGCGGTAGCCGGCATTGCACGCGTCGGCGAGCCTTCCGCGCTCGATGTCGAAGCACTGCTGAGGCTCAAGCCCACGCTGCTCGTGCTCTGGGATTCGGGCACACCTGCCGGGCGCAAAGCCGAATTACAACGCGTGCACCTGCGGCTGTATGTCACCGATGAACATCGATTGGACGACATCGCGACGACTCTGCTCGAGTTCGGCCGGCTCGCCGGCACAGAATCCACGGCCGCGGCCGCGGCGCATCGTTATCAGAGCGAACTGGCAGAGCTGCGTTCCCAGTACGCTGGCCGTGCGCGGCTCAAGGTTTTCTACCAGGTGTGGGACCGGCCCCTGTTCACCTTGTCCGGCGGGCAGGTGGTCAGCGAAGTCATGTCTCTGTGCGGTGGGGATAATGCGTTCGCCGAGCTGTCGGCGCTCGCGCCGGCAATCGACAAAGAGGCGGTGCTGGCGCGCGATCCCGATGTGATACTGATCGCCGCCACCGGCGTCGAGGGCGAGCGGCAGACGCGCCAATGGCAGCAATTTCCGAACCTTCGTGCCGTGCGCGGGCACCATGTCTATACCTTGGATCCTTCGCTCACCGGCCGCATGGCGCCGCGTATTTTGCAGGGCGTGCGCGAGGTCTGCGAATTGCTCGATAAGGCCCGTGAAACGCGTTAGGCGGGGCCGGGAGGCCCTTTTAGGGTAGTGCCCGAGGCTCCCGTCTCCAATATCAGACAGTGGCCCGATGACATTCCTCAGGGTTAGCGTGTAGGCTTTGCTTACCTATTCAGCCGGAGAGTTATCACATGGCGCTTTGGAACGAAAAACCTACGCCCGCCACGGCGGCGGGTCCTGTTGTTGTCCCCCCGACGGCGACACCGCCGGAACGCAATTCGCCGGAGCGCCATTTGAGTGACCCCGCGTTAGCCGTTTCGCCGCGCCGCCCCACCCCTAAGACTTCCTCGGAAGGGGGCGAATCCGTGATTGCCGCCAACTTGACCATCGAGGGCAAGATCGAGGGTTCCGGCAATGTGCGCATGGCGGGCCGCTTCAAGGGCGATGTGCGCATCGATGGCAACTTCAGCATTGAATCCGGTGCTCATTTGACCGGGCAGGTTCTGGCCGGGATCGTCGTCGTCGGCGGCGAGCTGCAGGGCAATATCGAATCTGCCAAGCGGGTCGACGTGCAGGAAGGCGGCGTCATCGTCGGCGACGTGAAGGCGGGATCGATTACGGTCGCGGCCGGTTCGCGCATGCGCGGGCATGTCGAATTCGGCTGGGAAGACGAGAAGGCTAAGGCCAAGCCGGGCTTGGTGGGCGGCGGCAGCTAAAAATGAGTGTCGGTCGTGCTGGCACCGTAGGCGCGACACGTACATGTCCGCACTGCAAGGCGGTGGTCTTGCAAAGTGCGAATATTTGTCCGGGCTGCCAACACCATTTGCGCTTCAACTCTGCCAATGCGGAGCCACAATCCGAATCGGTGTCGGCGATGCGCATCGAGGGCTCGATCCGGCATGTGGCTCGCGAAGAGAGCTGCGAGTACTGCGTGGTGGTCTCGATCACCAATGAGCGCGGCGAGAAGATCGCGCGCCAGGTGGTGGGCGTGGGTGCCCTGCAGCCCGGTGAGCAGCACAAGTACAGCTTCTCGGTGGATTTGATGCCGGTGCGCACCGGCCCCAGCGGCAAGAAAAACTGAGCGGCGCCCGCGGTCGGGCTCAGCGCTGGGTGCGGCCCTCGATGTCGATGAAGCGCAGGAACTCAGCGCGAGTGGCTGCATCGGCACGAAAAGTGCCTAACATTTTACTGGTGATCATCGAGACGCCGCGCTTGTGGACGCCGCGCGTCGTCATGCACTGGTGGACGGCATCGATGACGACACCGACGCCGCGAGGCTTGAGCACTTCGTTGATGCAGCCGGCGATTTGTGCGGTGAGCTTCTCTTGCACCTGAAAGCGCCGCGCATAGCCGTCGACCACTCGTGCCAGCTTGCTGATGCCCACCACCCTATCGGTGGGCAGGTAGCCGACATGCGCCCGGCCGATAATGGGCGCCATGTGATGCTCGCAAAACGACTCGAAGCCGATATCCCGCAGCACCACCATTTCATCGTAACCTTCGACTTCTTCGAAGGTGCGGCGTAAGTACGCCCCCGGATCGATGGCGTATCCCGAGAACCAATCCCCATAGGCGTTGACCACCCGCTTCGGTGTGTCTTGCAGGCCTTCGCGCGTCGGGTCCTCGCCGGCCCATCGCAGCAAGGTCCTGACGGCGGACTCGGCATCGCTGCGAGTCACCTTGCTGATCTTCCGCTTGGCCATCACCAATCTCCCCAGGGAACAATCCGCGACAAGCTCAGAATAGCATCGTTAGCGGCGGTTCGAGTCGTGCGCGACCCGGTCTAGCGCGACCCGGTCTAGCGCGACCCGGTCGAACACGATCTGGCCGTGTAGCAAAGTCATGGTGCATTTCAGATTGCGCAGCTGCTGCGCCGGCATGGTGTATAGATCCTGGTCCCAAACGGCGATATCGGCATCTTTGCCGACTTCGAGCGAGCCGATGCGGTCCTCGAGAAACAACTGTCGCGCGTTCCACGCGGTGTATGAGCGCAGGGCGGTATGGATGTCGACCGACTCGGCAGTGCCGAACGGATGGGGCCCATAGGTGCCCTTGAGCGTTTCACGCTCGACCGAAGCCCACAATCCATAGCGCGCGGCAATCGGAGTGACCGGGTAATCGGAGCCGCCGCCCCAGCGCACGCCGCTTTTCAAGAAGGTGTTGAGCGGCACCAGCCGCTGCGCGCGCGCCGGCCCGAAATTCCCGGCATAGGTGTCGCCGATCCACCAGGTGAAGGGAGCCTGGATTTCAGGGTAAGCAGCGTCGTAACGCTTTTGCAGTGCTGCCATGGTGGAAATGGCATGGTCGCGCGGGATATTCGCGTGGATGATGCTGTGTCTAAGTCCCATGGTGGGTGTTTCGCCGAGCACCTGCGCGTAGGTGTCCACCACCCAGTCGATGGCCCGGTCGCCGATCGCGTGAGTGCCGATGTGCACCCCGGCCTGATGAAACAGGCGGACCATCTGGCGATAGACCTCGGGCTCCGTCGACGGGTAGCCAAAGTTGCCGTGGTCGATGTCGGTGGAGTTCCGGTGCCATTCCTCAGTCATCCAGGCGGTGCGAGCGCCGCCGCTGCCGTCCAAAAATATCTTGGCGCCGCAGGACAGGAGACGTCCGTCGCCGAGGGATTGCGGTGGTTTTGGTTGTGCCTGGATCGCCGCAAGCGCGGTTCGGGCCGTGGCCAGGGTGGTGCCCGCGGACCACAGCACACAGACATGTTCCGCCAATTTATCTTGGCGCAGCAGTTCTCGGTACGCGTCCCAGACGGGCCTCCCGATCGCCGGATCCTTCACCGCCGTCATCCCTTCGCGATGCAGGTCGTCGATGCTTTTCAGTATGCCCTCGCGCTGCTGCTGCGGCGTAGGTGGCGGTATGAGAGCGAGAACCGCGTCCATGGCTGATTCCTTTAAGACGCCCGTCGGCACGCCATTGGCGTCGCGATCGATGGTGCCGGCGAGCGGATTCTTCGACGCGGCCGTGATCTTTGCCAGGCGCAGTGCCACAGAATTGGCGACACCGTAGTGTCCGGTGGTGTGCGACAACCACACTGGATTGTGGGGCGAAACTCGATCCAGATCGGCAGCCGTGATATAGCGGCGTTCATCGAGCTTGCCCTCGTCCCAACCGGCCCCCTGCAGCCATTCGCCGGGCTTTAAAAGATCAATTCCCGCCTGCACGCGCTGCTCCACCTCAGCCACCTTTGAGACATCGCTGAGCTGAACGTGATACAGCTCGTCCACTCCGGCCTCCGCGATGTGGGCGTGACTGTCGATGAGCCCCGGAGTGGCCGTTCGGCCCATAAGATCGATTCGCTGGGTGGCGGCGCCGGCCAAGCGCAGAATTTCCTGATCGCTGCCGACGGCGATGATCTTGCCGTCGCGAATCGCCAATGCCTGTGCAATGGAGTCGCGCGAATCCACCGTCAGTATGTGGCCATGGAACAGGATCAGCTGCGCGGGCAGTGGTTCTGCCCAAGCGGTGCCGGTGAGCCCTCCGATCAAGCCGGCGAGGAGCAAAACTGCGCAGCGCAGGGGCGCGCCGGGTTTGACTTGAATTGGCATAAACTACATCCTGATTCGTGTTTTTTCCAAGGAGCCTAAGACTTGAAATATCGCGTCCGCCTGAATTCGACCATTGCCCTCGTCTGCGCCCTGGGCGCTCACGCCGCCGGGGCCGCCAGCCCGCAGAGCGATGCAGTCACCCGCGAGACTGCCCATGACATCTTCAAGGAATTGATCGAAATCAACACCACCGATTCTATCGGAAGTACCACCGTGGCCGCGCAGGCGATGGCGAAGCGCCTGCTCGACGCCGGATTTGCTGCGACCGATGTGGTCGTCATCGGACCCAATGAGCGCAAGGGCAACATGGTTGCGCGCTATCGGGGCAGGGCGGGCTCGAAATTGCGTCCGGTTCTGATCATCGGACATCTGGATGTAGTGGAAGCGCGGCGTGAGGATTGGAGCACCGATCCGTTCAAATTCGTCGAGCAGGACGGATATTACTATGGTCGGGGCACCCAGGACATGAAGGGAGCCGACGCCATCGCCGTCACTAATTTCATTCGCTTGAAGAAGGAGGGGTTTGTCCCGAACCGCGACATCATCCTCGCGCTCACCGCCGACGAGGAGGGCGGGAAATCGAACGGCGTCGATTGGCTGCTGCAGAACCATCGCGCTCTGATCGACGCTGAGTTCGTGCTGAATCCGGATTCGGGCGGCGTCAGCACCGATCACGGTAAGCCGCAGGCGGTTGAATTCGAGGCTACCGAAAAGCTGTATGCCGACTACCAGGTGTTCGCGACCAACCCCGGCGGCCATAGCTCCCTGCCGAAGCCGGACAATGCGATCTATCATGTCGCCGATGCCTTGGGCGTGCTCGAGAAATCGCCGTTCCCTGTCGAATTGAACTCAGTCACGCGCGAGTTTTTCACGCAAATGGCCAAGATTGAGACGGGTCAGGTCGCGGCGGATATGCGCGCAATTCTGGCAACTCCGCCCGACATGGCCGCCGCACTGCGGCTGTCCAAGGATGCGCGCTACAATTCCACCTTGCGCACGACCTGCGTGGCGACCATGTTGAGCGGCGGACATGCGCCGAACGCCCTGCCGCAGCGCGCTGAAGCCAACGTCAACTGCCGCATCTTCCCCGGCCATTCGCAGGAGGAGATTCGCCTCGAGCTGATCCGGTTGTTCAACGATCCGGCGCTCACCGTGAGCTACCGCAACGATGCCGGCGTAGTGGCGGAACACGGCTCGGATCGTAAGGCCATGGTGCCGCCGCCCTTACGCGCCGACGTCATGGACTCGATGCGCGCGGTTGCGGCGAAATTATGGCCCGGAGCGCCGGTGATCCCGACCATGGTCACCGGATCGTCGGACAGCATTTACACCATGTATGCCGGCATCCCCAGTTATGGGATCAGCGGTATCGCCATCGATCGGGACGACGTGCGCATGCACGGCAGGGACGAACGTCTCAAAGCCGACTCGTACTATAAGGGTGTCGAGTTCTACTACATGTTCCTCAAGGCATTGACGACTCGAGTGCGATAATGGCGCGGCATTAGTGCTGCATGTGGCCCCATGACAAACCCACAAGTGCTTGATTCACACCAGCGCGACCTCGGCGGATTTGTCGTGCGGCGCGTGCTGCCTGCCGCGACCCGGCAGATGGTCGGGCCGTTCATCTTCTTCGATCATTTGGGGCCGACAAAATTCTCGCCCGGAACCGGGGTGGATGTGCGGCCGCACCCGCATATTGCGCTGGCCACCGTAACCTATTTGTTCAACGGGTCGTTGGAGCACCGCGACAGCTTGGGAACGGTGCGGGAAATTCACCCCGGCGATGTGAATTGGATGTCGGCCGGCAGCGGCATTGCGCATTCGGAGCGAACTCCGCAGGCGGCGCGCGTAGCGGGCGAGTATGTACATGGCATTCAAAGTTGGGTGGCTTTGCCGGACGGACATGAAGATGGCGAGCCGAGCTTCGTGCATTACCCGGCATCTACTCTGCCGACACGGGTTGCCGATGGCGTTGCGTTGACAGTCATTGCCGGCGAAGCCTTCGGCCTGCGCTCTCCGGTGCTTACGCTATGGCCGACAGTCTATGTGCATATTCAATTTGCAGATGGCGCCACGCTCGGGATAGCGCCCGACCGTGTCGATCTCGCGGTATACGTGGTGGAGGGCGAGCTTGCGGTGGGCGATGTGCGTGTCGTTGCCGGACAACTCGCGCTGCTCGAGCCGGGCCAGAAAGTTGAGCTGCGCGCGCTCGGCGGCGCTCGAACGATGCTGCTGGGCGGCCAAAGGTTTCCCACGCCCAGGCATATTTGGTGGAATTTCGTCGCTTCGTCACCTGAACGTATCGAGCGCGCCAAAAATCGTTGGGAACAACGGCAGTTTCCAGCGGTGCCCGAGGAAACCGAACGCATGCCGCTACCGAACTACTAACTTGGAGAAGCCACATGACCGATAAGACCGCGAGTGTTCACTGGGACGGCCGGGGCAAGCAGGGCGTCGGCAAGATCAGTACGCAAACCGATGCCTTGAAAGCCTACCCGTACGGGTTTGGCAGCCGCTTTGAAGATGATCGCCGCGGCACCAATCCCGAGGAATTATTGGCGGCGGCCCATGCCGCTTGTTTCACCATGGCCTTTTCTTTTGCCTGCGATGCGGCGGGATTTGCCACCAGCGCGGTTGATACGCAGGCGGCAGTGCGACTAGTCATGAAGGATGGCGGGTTTCTCATCGACCGCATTACCTTGCGGCTGGAAGCCATCGTACCGGGAATCGACGAGGCCACGTTCCAAAAGCTCGCCGCCGGCGCGAAACAGAATTGTCCGCTGTCCAAGGCATTGGCCAGCGTTCCGGAGATTGGCTTGACGGCGATGCTGCGCAGCTAGGGCGGCCGACGCAAGGCGATCATGAGCGCGGTCACCCACGCGCCAGTGGCGATGAGAAAGGCGATCATAACCGCGACGAAAGTCTGGCTGGACAGATGCGGCGGTTGTTGGCGGTTCGCACTCAATTCCAGCCAATGAACCATGCACACCAGAGCCACCAGCAAGCACCCGAACCATACTCCATGCGCGATCAGAAATGCGCGAGTGCGATCGAGCCGCTGCGGCGCCAGCCAGTAATCCCGATTGGGCAGTTTCAAGTCCGCGGCCCGTGAATAGATCATGGTAAGCGTGAATACCACGATGCAGGGCAGTGCTAGGGCAAGGCACAGAACGAAGCGAAGGTAGCCGCTGCGGGACATGAAGGCGTTTGGTTGCCCAAACGCGTCGAAGTGCGAAGCTACTTGCGGCGGCAATTGCGACGCGGTGCCGGTCACAAAGAATATTGCGAATAGCAGGAGTAGAACGAAGACCGACCATGTCAACCGGTGCGGGTAGCGGACAGGCGCGGAATTCACGTAGCCCGCCACAGCACCGGGAACAGCGGGTGATGCATCGGAACCCCGGCGTCCAGTTCGTCGCGCAAACCGGGAAATTCCGGCGATGTCCGCCAGCGGCGCGGCGCATGCGTGATGTCGTCGCCGAGAAAGCGCACGGAAAATACGCGGCGCCGGTGCGGGCCGGTGACGCCGCCCGTCGCGTGCAGCGTCAGCATGTGAAAGCACACCGCGTCACCCGGTTGCAATTCCCAGCCAAGGATGGGGAAGGTCGCACGTGCCGCTTCGATGTTCGGCAAATCCGCCAGCGTGCCCTCGGGGAACCACTTGGCTTGCGCATCCATGAAGGAGCGCGGCATCAGCCAGGGACCCAAGTGCGAGCCGGCGACGAACTCCAATGTGGAGTCGCGACTCACCGGATCGCCTGGAATCCAGAAGCTGACGTTTTGGCGTCCTTCTATATTGTAATACGGTTGATCTTGGTGCCAGGGCGTCGCGGCGCGTGTGCCCGGCTCCTTGGTGAGCATGTGGTCGTGATACAGCCTGGCAGTGCGGCTCTGCATAAGCCGGCCTGCGGTTTCGGGCAAGGCCGAATCGAAGATGAAACGCCGATAGTCCGCATTCTCCTGCCAATTGCAGAAATCCTCGACAAACCGTCCCGGGTCATCCGCGCTGCTGGCCACTTTGGCGCGGGGGCTCAGGTGCGCGAGATTTTCATCGATGCCGGCTCGCAGCACCGCCATTTCCTCGGGCCGAAACAACTGCCGGATGCACACCGCGCCGTCGCGCTGAAAGCGTTCGACCGTGTCGGCGTCAATCATGGAATTGCCTCGAGGATGTCTTCAAGCAGCGCCGGCCCTCGGTAGGCGAAACCCGTGTAGATCTGGATGAGGTTGGCGCCGGCACGCAATGTCGCCAGGGCGTGGTCAGCGCTTACGATACCGCCAACCCCGATGATGGGGAAGTTAGCGCCCAATTCAGCACGCAGCTGCGAGATCACCCGCAGCGATCGCGGATGCAGCGGCGCGCCGCTCAAGCCACCCTGCTCCCGGGCGGCCGGCGAATCGCCCAACGCGCTGTGGTCGGTCGAGGTATTGGTGGCAATCACGCCGTCGATTTGCAGCGAGCGCAAATCCAGCGACAACGCGGATACCTGTTCGGCGCTCAGATCCGGCGCGACCTTGATCAGCAGCGGTACGCGCTTACCATAGCGGTCCTGCAGCCTGGCACGCTCTTCGAGCAGCGCGCCGAGGATTCGACCCAGACCGTCGCTCGACTGTAATTCGCGCAAACGCAGCGTATTGGGCGAGGAAATGTTCACGGCGACGTAGTCGGCGGCGACATACACCTTGCGCAGGCAGGCTACATAGTCGTCCTTAGCATGCTCGAGCGGCGTGTCAAAATTTTTGCCGATGCTGATGCCGCGCACCCCTGGATAGCGGTTGCCGGAAATCTGCGCGATCAAGTGATCGACGCCCTTGTTGTTGAATCCCATCCGATTGATGAGCGCGTGATCTTGCGCAATTCTGAACATGCGCGGCTTCGGGTTTCCCGGTTGCGGGCGCGGGGTCACGGTCCCCAGCTCAACATGACTGAATCCCAGCGCGCCCAGGCCATCCAGGCAATCGCCGTTCTTGTCGAAGCCCGCTGCCAGTCCGACCGGATGTGCGAAGTTGATCCCGCAACAGCGCACCGCCAAGCTGGCCGCAAATTCGCGGGTCGGCAACAATGGCCGCAGTCGTCTTAGGACCGCCAGCCCAAGGTCATGGGCAAACTCCGGATCGAGGCGCCTGAGAATGGGCAGAGCGGCGCCTGCGATGGCCGATATTGCGCGGGCGCTCATGCAGCGGCAGGGGACAACACGCCGGGCAATGCCGCTACGACAGCTGTCAATGTCTTGCCCAGCGTCTGATGCTGATCAGCGTCAAGGTGAATGCCATCGACGGCGCTGGCGCTGGTCACGCTACCCGAGTCGAAAAAATGACAGCCGAGTTCAGCGGCGACGCCGCGGTAGACCTCGGCCAGTCCGGCGGACTTGTCCGCGGCGCCGGTGAACTTGGTCGCAATTGGTCCGCGTGGAATGCCGATGGGCGGCGGCGCAATCAGCAGTATCGGGGGTATCGGCATCCCAGGCTCGATGGGAGCGTGGCGGATGGCAGATACCAGGGTGGCGATTCCCTGAGCGGCATGCCACGCGGTGTGCGGATGCATGGATTGAAAATCGTTGGTGCCCAGCATCAGCATCACCAGGCTTAAAGGCGAATGGATCTCGATGCGTTGGGCGAGGCCGGTGAGCCCGTTGCGTCCCGGTTTAAAGGGATCTTCCCAGACGGTGCGCCGGCCATTCAGACAGTCCTCGATGACTCGGACGGAGAAGCGTTGCTGCGTCAACGCAATTTCCATGACGCCCGGCCAGCGCGCCTCGAAGGGCAGGCGCCTGCGCGTGGTCGGGACTATGCCCCACGTCAGAGAGTCCGAATAAACCAGTACTTGCTGCAAAGCCGAATCCCCGATTTTACGGCGCTGGAGGAGCTATTTAGGTGCCGGCGCCGGAGCATAGTGCACATGCGTAATCTTCCACGCACCCGCTGCTTTGAACCAAACATCGGTTTCCTGAAAGATCTCGTTTTTCACCTTCTTGTCCGCTTCCTGGGTCTTGAGATGCAGAAGGTAGCTGGCGATGGCGGTATCGCCTTGCGGACTGAATCGGATCAGCAAGTCCGATACCGTGGCGGCCTGAATCTGCGCTCCGGTCTTGAGGTATTCGGCCCATTCCTTCCGATAGCTCGGGATATCGGTTCGGCCTTCCGGAAACCATAGGACGGCGTCGTCGGCATAGAAGCCGAAATACTTGTCCAGATCATTGGCAGCGTAGGCGGCATTGAAGTCCGTTTCGAGCCGGTGAAGGTCGGCTTTGGCGCCTGCGTTGGCGAGCGCAGGCAGTGCAAAGAGCAGCAGTGCAAAGGTGTATACGGTGGACGTTTTCATGGGGAACTCTCGTTTTTGTTTGTGATCAGTCGGTGGGCATTATAAGCGACAAGCGACGACGCGCGGTCCCGAACTCTGTGAACACCCGACGGGCGTCGCGACGCAAGCAGCGCTACGCGTATGCCCAAACGGCAAGCGCGCCCAGGTAAAAGCATATCTCGGTCACTTGCCGGGTCATGTCGAGTGCAGGCCGGTCGATGGACGGGCGGTTGCGCCGCAGGTAGGCGATGACCACGAAGCGCCCGGCGATGGCCGCGACCAATCCGATCAGGCCGGGGATGCCGAGCAACACTGCCGGCGCAAAGCCAATGGCCAGTGCAATGCCAAGATCGCCATGAGATGCGGGACTGGCGTGGTGCAGAGCAGACGTACGCTGGACCTGCGATGCCAACACCGAGACCAGTAGGGCACGGCTCGCTGCATGGCCGGCAATCATGATCAGCCCCAGAGCAAGATTAGACGGAAATGTGAACGGCAGGCTGGCAGCCGACAGGGCCATGAGCGCGTTGTATTTGACTAGGACGGCAAACACCATGCCCAGCAACTCATGGGCGGGGGTTACGACGCTGATGTCGGCTGCAGGGACGGCGTCGATACGCGCGCAGGCGAGATGGGTCGCCAGCATCGACAAGATCACGGCCATGCTGGTGGGCCAGAGTTGGGCGCCGGTCCAGTAGACCGCGCCACCCAGAGCACCGATCGCCACGCCCCACAGAGGCGCGAATCGCGGCGCCACGATCAGGAGGCGCCGCCGCGCGTTCATGCGCGCTTGCGCACGGCGGGAGTAGCTAAAGTGGATCTGAGGGCCAAAGTGGATTTTAAATAATGCCCGGTATAGGACGCCTTGTTGGCTGCGATTTGTTCCGGAGTGCCGACCGCAATGATGCGTCCTCCGCCATCACCGCCCTCGGGACCGAGGTCCACCACCCAATCCGCTGTCTTGATCACGTCGAGATTGTGCTCGATCACGATGACGGTGTTGCCTTCATCACGCAGACGCTGCAACACAACCAGCAGCTGCGCGATGTCGGCGAAATGCAGTCCGGTAGTCGGTTCATCGAGAATGTACAGCGTGCGGCCCGTCGCGCGTTTCGATAGTTCCTTGGCGAGCTTGACGCGCTGCGCTTCGCCGCCCGACAGCGTGGTGGCGCTTTGTCCCAGCCGGACATAGGACAGCCCCACGTCGAGCAGAGTCTGAAGTTTCGGCTGGACCGTAGGTACCGCTGAAAAGAACGGCAGCGCGTCCTCCACCGTCATGTCGAGAATTTCCTGGATGTTTTTGCCCTTGAAGCGGATTTCCAAGGTCTCGCGGTTGTAGCGCTTGCTTTTGCACACATCGCAGGGTACGTAGACATCCGCCAGGAAGTGCATTTCTACTTTGATGACGCCGTCGCCCTGACAGGCCTCGCAGCGGCCGCCCTTCACATTGAAGCTGAATCGTCCCGCTTCGTAACCCCGTGCCCGCGACTCCGGGACGGCGGCGAAGATTTCGCGAATCGGTGCGAACAGTCCGGTGTAGGTGGCCGGATTGGATCGCGGTGTGCGGCCGATCGGGCTTTGGTCGATCTCGATGACCCGGTCGATATAGTCCAGGCCTTCGATGCGATCGAAGTGCGCCGTGCCCGCCGCGGCATGATTCATTTGAGTGGCGACGGCGCGAAACAGGGTGTCGTTGACCAGAGTGGATTTGCCGGAACCCGACACCCCCGTGACGCAGGTCATCAGTCCCAACGGAAATTCGGCGGTGACTTTTTTCAAATTATTGGCCGTGGCCCCGATGACGCGCAGCATGCGTTTCGGATCGGGTGCATGGCGCTTCGCAGGAATCTCGATACGGCGCCGGCCGCTCAAGTACTGGCCGGTAATCGAATCGGGATGCGCGGCCACTTCGACGGCGGTGCCCTGCGCCACGATGCTGCCGCCATGCACACCCGCGCCCGGACCGAGGTCCACGACATGATCGGCTTGGCGGATGGCGTCCTCATCGTGTTCCACCACGATGACGGTATTACCGAGATCGCGCAGACTGACCAGCGTGTCGAGCAAACGCTGATTGTCGCGTTGGTGCAGACCGATCGAGGGTTCGTCCAGAATGTACATGACGCCGACCAGGCCCGAGCCGATTTGGCTCGCGAGGCGGATGCGTTGCGCTTCACCGCCGGACAGAGTGTCGGCGCTGCGGTTCAGAGTGAGATATCCCAGACCGACATTGCCGAGAAAGCCAAGCCGGTCGCCGATTTCCTTGACGATTTTGACGGCAATTTCGCCGCGCCAGCCCTTGAGCTTCAGCTGGGCGAAGAACTCCAAGGCTCGCTCCACTGACAGGGAAGACACTTCGGCGATGCTCTTGCCATCGACGAAAACGTTTCTCGCCGCTTGATTGAGCCGGGTTCCCCTACACTCGGGGCAGGGACGGGAGGAACGATACTTGGCCAGTTCCTCGCGCACGGTCGCGGACTCGGTCTCTTTGTAGCGCCGTTCCAGATTCCTCACGATGCCTTCGAAGGTGTGTTTGCGCTTGACCGTGCCGCCCTTGCCATCGAGGTATTTGAACTCGATTTCCACGTCGTCGCTGCCGAAAAGCACCAAATCCTTGATCTTTTGCGGCAGGCTTTCGAACGGCGCCTCGATGTCGAACTTGGTATGCCGCGCCAGCGATTGGATCAGCTGGAAATAATAGGCATTGCGACGATCCCAGCCACGCACGGCGCCGCCCGCCAGCGATAGATGCGGATTGGCGACGATTTTCTCGGGGTCGAAGAAATCCTGGGTGCCGAGACCGTCGCAGGCGGGGCAGGCGCCGATGGGGCTGTTGAAGGAAAACAACCGCGGTTCCAGTTCGCTCAACGAATAGTTGCAGATGGGGCAGGCGAATTTATTGGAGAACACGAGTTCCGCGCGCTCCGGTTCATCCATGTAGGCGACGCGCGCCACGCCCTGTCCCAAGCGCAGCGCGGTTTCAAAAGACTCCGCCAGGCGCTGACTCAAATCCGGGCGCACTTTGAAACGGTCGACGATGGCTTCGACGGTGTGCTTGCGGCGCACGTCGAGCCGGGGCGCCTGATCCAGTTCGACGACCCTGCCGTCTATACGCGCGCGAACGAAGCCGCCCGCCTGCAGCTCCTCGATGAGTTCGGCGTGTTCACCCTTGCGCTCGGCGATGGCGGGCGCGAGCAACATCAACGCAGTGCCTTCCGGCTGCAGCAGCACGGTGTCCACCATCTGGCTGACGGTCTGGGCAGCGAGATCGATATGGTGATCCGGGCAGCGCGGCGTGCCGGCACGCGCATACAACAATCTAAGATAGTCGTAAATCTCGGTCACTGTGCCCACCGTGGAGCGCGGGTTATGCGAGGTGGACTTCTGCTCGATTGAAATCGCCGGCGACAGACCTTCGATGGTATCGATGTCCGGCTTTTCCATCATCGACAAAAACTGCCGGGCATAAGTGGACAGGGATTCCACGTAGCGGCGCTGCCCCTCGGCATAGATAGTGTCGAAGGCAAGCGAGGATTTACCCGAACCCGATAGACCGGTGAATACGATCAATCGATCCCGCGGCAGGTCCAGATCGATATTCTTCAGGTTGTGGGTACGGGCGCCCCGGATTCGGATATTTTGCATGTAACCAACTACTATACCTGTGGCGTCAAGGGCGGGTGAATGGACCCCCCGGGCTGGAGCTTGGAGTGCGCCCGGAACCGCCCGTATTGGGGCGCTCGGGGCGCGGATTTCGAGCCAAACCCAGAGGTCAAGGCCCGTATTGGGGCGCTTTCCTCCGTGTACAATGCCGTCATCCAATGGTTTGCGGGGGTGTGATATGGCGCGCGGTGTAAATAAGGTCATTTTGGTGGGAAATCTTGGCGCCGACCCAGAAACCCGCTCCATGCCGAGCGGTATGACGGTGACGAACATCAGGATTGCCACCAGCGAGTCCTGGAAAGACAAGTCATCCGGCGCGCAACAGGAGCGCACCGAATGGCACAGCATCGCGCTGTTCGGCCGTTTGGGGGAGATTGCCGCGGAATACCTACGCAAGGGCTCGCAGGTATTCGTCGAAGGTAAATTGCGTACCCGCAAATGGCAAGATAAGACCGGCAACGATCGGTTCACCACAGAAATCATCGCCGACAATATGCAAATGCTCGGTGGCCGCGCCGGCGGAGCAGGCGGTGGAGGTAGTGGTGGTGGTGGTGCAGACCGAGGAGCGGGCGGTAGCGCGCCGCCGCCGCACGACTATGACCAGTCTTCCGCCCCGGCGCCGGCGGGCGGCAAAGAGGATTTCGACGACGATATTCCGTTCTAGAATTGACCTTCAATAGTTGGTATTGAAAAGGTCTGAAGCACCGTTGCTCCAGGCCTTTTTTCTTGTCTGATTGATCAGTCCGCGGTGCCCAGGGAAGCTTCCAGCTCACTGACGAGCGCAATGAGGCGCGGCCGCACTTTCTCCAGCAGAAAATCTTTTGACACCATGTAGGCGGGTGCGCCGCAATTAATGGCCATGGGCGGCAGGCCGTCGCCAGGCCGCACGGCCACGGCGATGGCGTTGACGTCTTTCTGCCATTCGCCGAAAGAACAGCACACGCCCAGTTCGTGAATATCGCGCAGCGCCTGTGAGATGCCGCGCTGCAGTTCGGGCCAGCGGTCGACGTCGGCGAGCTCCCGGACCCGCTCCATGATGTCATTGCGCTCTGCTTCCGGCACCGCGGTCAGGTAGGCGCGGCCCATGGCCGAGGTGGCGATCTGAATGCGCGCGCCGCTGTCCAGGCTCAGGGTAACCGCGGAGGAACCACGCACAGCATCGATGTAAATCATCGACAGCCGATCGCGGCTGCCGAGACTCACCATGCACTGGCCGAACTCCGCGAGTTGCTGCATCAGCGGATGCGCGAGCTTGCGGATTTGCAGCCGCGCCAGCATCGCGCTTCCCAAGCTTAAAGTGGCTGTGCCGAGACCGTACTTGGCGCTGTCCTCGACGTAGATCAAGTAGCCGAGCTTGGTGAGCGTGTAAGTGAGTCTGGACACCGTGGACTTGGCCAGGCCGCAGCGCCTTGCCAGCTCTTGATTGCCGAGCACGCGCTCGCCGTGACGGTAGCAGGCGAGCACTTCGAGTCCCCGCGCCAGTGCGGTCACGAAGTGGCGGTCCGCCTTGGCGGCCGATTTGGCAATCGCCGCATTGGGCGGGAGCTTCACCCGTTTGGCCGGCGGGGCTGGGCGCAGGTTTTTCATTGACAAGCTCTGAGAGGCGTCCGCATAATTTTGCACTATTTTGGAATTAAATTCCGTAGTGCAGAACACTATACTTAGGGGATATCCCAAGGCGGGCCCATGCGGCTTGAATTTACCGACGAAGAACAGGCATTCAGGGAAGAAGTGCGGGATTTCCTGCGCACTCAGCTGTCCCCCGACATCAGTGAGAAGGTGCTCAACGGCTACGAGCTTGGCCGCGAGGACTACTTGCTGTGGCAGCGGCGCCTGCACGAGCGGGGCTGGGGCGGTATGGGTTGGCCCGTGGAATTCGGCGGAACCGGGTGGAACTCCGTGCAGCAGTATATCTTTGAGGAGGAGTCGGCGTTGGCCGGTGCCCCGCGCCTCATTCCGTTCGGCACCAAGATGGTGGCGCCGGTAATAATGGCGTTCGGCACCGCAGCCCAACAGCAGAGATTTCTGCCGGACATCAGCTCCGGGGCGCAGTGGTGGTGCCAAGGCTATTCCGAGCCCGGCGCGGGCTCGGACTTGGCATCGCTGAAAACCCGCGCCGTGCGCGACGGGAATTACTATATCGTCGACGGTCAGAAGACCTGGAACACGCTCGGCCAGTATGCGGACTGGATCTTTTGTCTGGTGCGCACCGATGCCAGCGCCAAGCAACAGTCCGGCATAACCTTCCTGCTGATCGACATGAAGAGCCCCGGCATCACCGTGCGTCCCATTGTGCTGATGGATGGTGGCCATGAAGTCAACGAGGTGTGGTTCGAGAACGTGCGTGTACCGGTCGAGAACCGCATCGGTGAAGAAAACCGCGGCTGGACTTATGCGAAATTTCTGCTCGGCCACGAGCGCACCAATATAGCCGGCATCGGCATCGCCAAGCGTGAACTCGCCCGGCTCAAGCGCATTGCCACGCGCGAGATGCAGCACGGCCGGCCGCTGATCGCGGATCCGTTGTTCGCCGCCCAGATTGCACAGGTGGAAATCGATTTGTGGGCATTGGAAATTACCAACCTGCGCGTGCTGTCTGCCGAGCGCCGTTCTCCCGCGGCGGGTCCCGAGGCCTCGATTCTCAAGATCAGGGGCACGGAGATTCATCAGAGTATTTCCGAACTGCTGCTGCGCGCCGTGGGGCCGTACGCGCTGCCGTTTCGCCGCGAGGCCATGGAAGCAGGCTGGCAATTCGATCCGACACGAGAGTCGCCGGGACCGCGCTATGCCGCGACACTGGCGGCTGCGTACTTCAATCAGCGCAAGCTATCCATATTCGGCGGCACTAACGAAATTCAGAAGAACATCATCTCTAAGATGATGGGACTCTAGGAGATAGTCTTGAACTTCGAATTCAGCGACGAACAGCGGCAGTTGCACGAGGCGGTGGAACGCTACTTAAGCGAGCAGTACGGCTTCGATCGATATCGATCGATCAACCGTTCGGACGCGGGATGGGATCCTTCCGTGTGGCGTGCCTTGGCGGACCTAGGAGTGCTTGGCATCACTGTGCCGACAGAGCATGGCGGGCTGGGATTTGGGCCCTTGGAAACATTAGCCATGATGGGCGACTGCGGCCGCAGTCTGCTGCTCGAGCCGGTGTTGAGCAGCGCCATCATTGCCACCGCCGTGTTACGCGCATTCGCCGCCGAACCATCGGCCGGACAGCTCATGAGCGGCATGGCGGCCGGTGAGAAAATTGCCGTGCTCGCACACTTCGAAAGCGACGCGCGCTATGCGAGCCAGTGGGTGACCACGCGTGCGCGGCGTAGTGGTGAGACTTATCGGCTGGACGGGCACAAAGGAGTAGTGATGCATGCCGCTGCGGCCGATATTTTTCTGGTTTCGGCGCGCACCGCAGGCGAGGCGGCCGATGCGCATGGGGTGTCGTTATTTCTCGTGCCGCGCACCGCGCCGGGTGTGGTGTTGGATGTGTATCCCATAGTGGACGGCCAGCGCGCCGCCGATGTGTATTTCCAAGGCGTGCAGGTGCC
This sequence comes from Steroidobacterales bacterium, assembly GCA_038226325.1. Lineage (GTDB taxonomy): Bacteria > Pseudomonadota > Gammaproteobacteria > Steroidobacterales > Steroidobacteraceae > Bog-1198. Next base: position 36,921 of record JBBRQO010000005.1, read on the forward strand.
CGTCGACAGCCGGTTAGGGCCTGAAGGCGCTGCTTTGCTTGCGATCGAGGCAGCGCTCGACATCGGTCTCGCGGCCTTGTGCGCGGATGCGGTGGGGGTCATGCAGGCACTTTTAGACGCCACCGTCGACTACGTGCGCGAACGCCAGCAATTCGGCCAACCCATCGGCAGGTTTCAGGCCTTGCAGCATCGCATCGCCGACATGCTGGTTCATCTCGAAGCGGCGCGCTCGATGAGCTATCTCGCGGCGCTGCGCTGCATGGCTGCGGATGTGGGCGAGCGCCGGCGTGCGCTATCGGCGGCCAAGGCGGTGATCGGCCAGGCCGGCCGCTTCGTAGGGCAGCAGGCCGTGCAGCTACACGGCGGCATGGGCATGACCGACGACTTGAAGGTCAGTCATTTATTCAAACGACTCACCGCCGCCCAAGTGATGTTCGGCGACAGTGACAGTCATTTGCAGCGGTTTGCCGCGCTAAGTCGCGTGTGAGCCAGCGAGCCAAAGCGGTGGTCGCGCGCGAGATCGGCAAGCCACCGGTGGTTGAGCAGATCGAAGTGGAGGCGCCGCGCCACGGTGAAGTGACCCTTCGGCTGGCGGCCTGCGGCGTGTGTCATAGCGATCTGTCGGCGACTAACGGGACGATTCCCTATCCCCTGCCGCTGGTGCTCGGGCACGAGGGCGCGGGGGTGATCACGGCGGTCGGCGAGGGTGTCAGCCGCTATGCGGTTGGCGACCATGTGCTCAGTTCCTTTGTCAGCATGTGCGGCCGTTGCCACTACTGCCAGACCGGCCGACCGCAGCTATGCGTGCAGTCGCTGCAGGCGCTGTACACGCTGCCCGACGGTACGGTGCGCACTCGAGATTGCGCCGGCCGAGCGCTCAGTGTGTTCTGCGGTTGCGGCGTTATGGCCGAATTTGCCACCGTGCACGGCGACAATGTGGTGAAGATCGACAAGCAGATGCCGTTGGATCGCGCGGCTTTAATCGGCTGCGGAGTCATGACGGGAGTGGGCGCGGCGATCAATACCGCGCGGGTCGAAGCGGGGTCGGTGGCCGTGGTGTTCGGCTGCGGTGGTGTCGGGCTCAACGCCATCCAGGGTTGCGCCGTCGCCGGCGCCGGTATGATAGTCGCGGTCGATACCAGCGCGGCCACTCTGGAGCTGGCGAAGAAATTCGGCGCGACCCATACCTTCAATGTCACCGGCCAAGAGAATGTCGGCAAGGCGCTGTACAAGCTGACCGGCGGCGGCGCGGACTATGCTTTCGACTGCGTGGGCTTGGGCAAGATCTCCGAACAGGCCTGGGGAGTGTTACGGCGCGGCGGTACGGCCGTGATCGTGGGCATCGCGGGGCCCAAGGATCAAATCACCCTGAATGCACAGCAGGTGGCGCTCAGCGAGAAGACATTGACCGGGAGTTACTATGGATCGGCTCGACCCGCGCAGGATTTTCCGCGCCTGATAGGCCTATACCGCAGCGGCCGATTGAAGCTCGACGAATTGATCACCCGTACGTACTCGATCGACGAGGCGCCGCAGGCCTTCGCCGACATTGCCGCGGGTCGCGAGGGCCGGGGCGTGATTATTTTCCGCGCTTAGGCCTTGCTAGGCGCCGGCCTTGGAGAACGGCAGCACATAGTTGCGCTTGCCCGTGGCGGCGAATATCGCGTTTGCGACCGCGGGGCCCAAGGGCGCAACGCCGGGCTCGCCGACGCCGGTGGGCGGCTGCGCCGACGGCAGGATGTGCACTTCTACCTTGGGCATTTCGTTCATGCGCAGCACCCGGTAGTTGTTGAAATTGTCCTGCTCGATGCGGCCATCCTTCAAGGTGATAGCGCCGTAGAGAGCCGCGCCCAAGCCGAAGCCGATGCCGCCCTCCATCTGGGCCGCAATGATGTCGGGATTGATGGGCGTGCCGCAATCGACCGCACAGACGACGCGGTCGACTTTGACTTGGCCGTCCTTATCGACGCTGACTTCGGCGACTTGGGCGACGAAGGTCTTGAATGCTTCGGCCACCGCGATGCCGCGACCCGTGCCCGGCGGCAGCGGCGTGCCCCAGCCGGCCTTGTCGGCCGCGAGTTCTAAGACGGCCTTCATACGCGGCTGGTGCTCGAGCAGTTTGCGCCGGAACGTGAAGCCGTCCTGCCCGGCCGCATGCGCCACCTCGTCGATAAAGGCTTCAACGGCATAGGTGGTGTGTGAACTGCCGACCACACGCCACCACAGTACCGGCACACCTGTCTTGGTGGTGGAGAGATCGACTGAGACATTGGGTATGGCGTAAGCGATGGTCGACGCGCCTTCCACGGAGGTGGGATCGATGCCGCCCTTGATCATCCCCGCAAATGCTCCGCCAGCCATGATGGATTGACCGACGATGACATGACGCCAGCCCTTGAGCTGCCCCTTGTCGTCCAGGCCGGCTTCCAGTTTGTGGAAGTACATGGGCCGGTACAAGCCACCACGAATATCGTCCTCGCGCGTCCACTGCAACTTGATCGGCGTGCCGTCGGCGCCGCAGGCCTTGGCGATCGAAACGGCCTCGACAATGTAATCGGAAGCGACGTTGGCGCGCCGGCCGAAGCTGCCACCGGCATACAAGGTGTGGATGCTCACCCGCTGCGGATCCAAGCCCGCCGTGTGCGCGGCATTGGCTTGGTCGATGGTTTGGAATTGATCTCCCGCCCAGATTTCGCAGCTGTCGGCGGTGAGCTTGACCACCGCATCGAGCGGCTCCATGGGCGCGTGCGCGAGATAGGGGAACTGGTAAGTGGCGGAGACCTTTCGCGCGGCGTCTTTGATGGCCTGAGCCGCATCGCCATCCTTGCGCGCAGATGCGGCGGGCTGATCGGCGAGGCGCCGATATTCTTCCAATAAATCGCCGCTGCTGCGTTTCTCGGCTTTGGAGTCATCCCATTGCACAATGAGGGCATCGCGCCCCTGCTTGGCCGCCCAGAAACTTTTCGCGACCACTGCGACGCCGCCCGGCACCTGAACTACTTTGACCACGCCCGGCACCGCAGTGGCAGGCGCTGCATCGAAGGTCTTTACCGTGGCGCCGAATAGCGGCGGGCGTTGCAACAGCGCAACCAACATGCCCGGCAGCGCAACGTCAATGGTGAATTGCGCGGTGCCGTTGGACTTTGCCGCCGCGTCGACCCGCGGCGCGCGGCCGCCGATCAACTTAAAATCTTTCGGGTCCTTGAGCTGCACTGTGTCAGGCACGGGAAGCGTGGACGCGGTCGCGACCAGGGCGCCGAAAGTGGCTTGACGCTTCTTGCCCGCGTGGGACACGACTCCCTTCTCCACCGTCAATTCGGCGACGGGCACTTTCCATTCCTTGGCTGCCGCCGCGAGCAGCATGGCGCGCGCCTTGCCGCCTGCCTCGCGCAGCTGAGTCCAGGAGTTAGCCATTGCGGAGCTGCCGCCGGTTCCCTGAATGGTGCCGAATGCGAGATTCGCGTAACGCTTTGCATCGGCGGGCGCGCTTTCGACTCGCACCAGCGCCCAGTCGGCATCCAATTCTTCGGCTACCACCGTGGCGATGCCGGTGTAGGCGCCCTGGCCCATCTCGACATGCTTGGCGATCACGGTGACGCTGTTATCCGCACCGATGCGCAAGAAGGCATTGGGGGTGAACGTGGCACCGGCGCCGGGAGCAACCGGAGCGGCCAGCGCGCGGCGCGCGGAGCCCGCCCATTCGAATCCGATGGTGAGTGCGACTGCGCCGACGGTTGCCGCGTTCTTCAGGAATTCGCGGCGAGTCGGCAATGCGGTGAGAGGGTTGGTAGTCATGGCTTATACCTTGATGGAGGCGGCGGCCGCGTGGATGGCGGCGCGAATGCGGGTGTACGTGGCACAGCGGCAGATGTTGCCGCTCATGGCGCTGTCGATGTCGGCGTCGCTGGGCGCGGGGTTCGTTTCTAGCAGCGCGGTCGCGGACATGATCTGCCCTGATTGACAGTAGCCGCATTGCGGTACCTGGAGCTTGACCCAGGCCGCTTGTACGGCTTTCGCAGGCGTTGTGGCAAGGCCCTCGATGGTCGTGACGTTGCGGCCGGCGACGGTGGTCAGCGGGGTAACGCAGGAGCGGATGGCTTTGCCGTCCAGATGCACGGTGCAAGCGCCGCACAGCGCCATGCCACAGCCGAATTTGGTTCCGGGCAGGCCGGCCACTTCGCGGATCGCCCACAGCAGGGGCATGGTGGGATCGGCATCCAAAGTGGTGGGATTGCCGTTGAGGACGAACGATGTGGTCATGGTGACTCCGCCTGGGCCGGATTGGCAGGCGATTCATTCTACAATATCGCACGGGGTCACAACTAACAGGAGTCGTAGTGAATAGACGCGAGTTGTTGGAGATGGGGATCACTGTTGCAGCGAGCGCAACGGCCGGCGCATTCATGGTGAGCGAGGCGCGTGCGGAAATGCCGAGTCGCTACGCGGCGGCGTTCGAATTGCTCGACCGCTATATCGAGCAGTATCTAACGGACATGAATGCGCCCGGGTTGACGCTGTCGCTGGCCGATGCCGGCGGTGTGCAGCGTGTATGTATGTATGGCCTCGGCGACATTGAGCGGCGCGCGCCGCTCAATACGGATGAGCTGTTTCACATCGGCTCGATCACGAAGTCATTTTTGGGTCTATGCCTGCTGCAACTACGCGATGAAGGCAAGCTCGATTTGCACCGCCCCATTCGACAATACCTGCCGTGGTTGCGCTTCGACGCCGCGACTAGGCCACTCACGGCGCATGATCTTCTCACCCACTCGGCGGCGCTGCCGGACGGACCGCTTTTTCCCACGGACCCTGCCTTTAGGCATCGCGCAAACGCCGCGCCGGGCACCTACTTCCACTACTGCAATATGGGTTACGAGGCGCTGGGGCATCTGCTCTGCGAGTTGGACGGCCGTACTCTGGCGGAGTCGTTTCGCGTACGTTTGCTGGGGCCCCTGGGAATGACGGCCACCGAACCCGTGATTACCATCGATGCCTTCGAGCGCATCGCCTCGAGTTACCAGGCTACTTACAGTGAGCGGCCGTTTCCGCGGCTGGGGCGATTGGCGCAAAGTTTGCCCATGGCGATGTCGGCAGGATCCGGTTGCATCGCCTCGACGGCGCGCGACATGGGGGCCTACCTGACCCTGCTGATCAACCGTGGCGCGACCCCTGCGGGCCGGGTGGTCTCGGAGGCCGGCTTCGAATTATTCGCGCAAGGGCACATGGCAGCGGAACATTTCGGACCGGGCGCAGCGTACGGCTATGGAATTGCGGTTGACCGCATCGATGGCCACCGGCGGCTGCGGCACACCGGCGGCATGGTGTCCTTCGCTTCCGCACTCGAGGTAGATCTGGATTCGGGGGTGGGCGTGTTCGCCTCCATCAACGCCATGCAGGACTACCGGCCGCGTCCGGTCGCTGAATATGCGCTGCGGTTGATGCGCGCCTGTCGCGAGGGTGCTGCCTTGTCCGACATGCCGGCGCGCAATCCCTGGTGGCGCGTCGCCGCTGCGGCAGACTACGCCAACCGCTATGCAGGAGCGGGCGGTCGTAGCCTTACCGTCGTTGCCGAGGGCGACCGCTTGTTCCTGGTGCATCAAGGCTCACGGCTGCCGCTCGAGCCGGCACAGGAACCGGACGATGCTTTCATCGTGCCGCATCCTGAGTTCGCCCACTATGCGTTAATGTTCGGCCGCGCGGGCAATGATGGTAAGGGGGCGGTGGTAGAGGCCGGCTGGGGCGAGGATTGGTATGCAGCGCCCGGCTACGGCGGCCCACGCGAATTCAAAGTGCCGGCCGAATGGCAGCGCTATGTGGGCCACTATCGCAATGAGGATCCCTGGGTTGGCAGCAATCGCATCGTGGTGCGCAAGGGCAAGCTGTGGTTGAACGGAGTGGTGCCGCTCGAACCGGCCGCGGACGGACGATTCTATCTGCGAGACGAGCCGGCAAGCCCAGAATGGGTAGGGTTTTCCGACTTTGCCGGCGGGCGCGCCATGCGCATGCGCCTATCGGGCGCGGACCTCGCCCGTGTTTGATCTCAAGGGAGGCTGTCACTGCGGCAATATCCACATGGAAATCCACATGTCGCGTAGGCCCAGTGAATACCACCCGCGCGCTTGTGATTGCGATTTCTGCAAGAAGCACGGCGCCGCCTATCTGTCCGATCCAGGCGGCTCGGTGCGCATACACATCAAGGACGAGCACAGCAGCGGCAAGTATCGGCAGGGAAATGAATTGGCCGAATTTCTATATTGCAGGAATTGCGCAGTGCTGATCGCCGCCTTGTACGAAAACAACGGGCGTCTCTACGCCGCGGTCAATGCGAACGCCATCAAGGAGCGCGCGGACTTCGCAGAGCAGAGGGCGGTCTCGCCCAAGACTTTGTCGGGTGCTGAAAAAATGCAGCGCTGGCAGGACGTGTGGTTTGCCGATGTCAGCGTCGTGGCCGGCTAGGCAGTAGCGTCAATCGTCGGCGAGTTCTTCGCCCGGAAACAGCGCGTCGTTGAAGCCGAACTGGGTCAGATCGCGAATGCGGCGCGGGTACAGAATGCCATCGAGGTGATCGACCTCGTGCTGCACTACGCGCGCATGAAAGTCGCTGACGGTGCGGTCGATGGGCAGCCCTGCGGCATCCTGGCCGGTGTAGCGCAAGTGGCGATAGCGGGGCACCAATCCGCGCATGCCGGGCACCGATAGACAGCCCTCCCAGCCCTCGTCCTGTTCGTCGCCCAGCGGGGTGAGAACGGGGTTGATCAGGACGGTAAAAGGTACGGAATCGGCCTCCGGGTAGCGTGGATTGCTTTCAAAGCCGAATATGACCACCCGCAGCCCCTCCCCAATTTGCGGTGCAGCGAGCCCCGCGCCATTGAGATCGCGCATGGTGTCCCGCATATCGGTGAGCAGGCTATCAAGCTCGGGAGTGCCAAATCCGCTCACCGGCGCGGCTAGCGCCAGGAGGCGCGGATCGCCCATTTTGAGAACTTCGCGTATTGCCATAGTTCCTAGTATCTTAACGGCCTTTTCCCAGGGAGCCTACGACGAGCGCATGCCCGGTCTTTTATACATAAAAACCTTCGGCTGTCAGATGAATGAGTACGATTCCGGCAAGATGCGGGATGTGCTCGAGACGGCGCATGGCATGACCCGTACCGATGACCCCACGGAGGCGGATGTATTGCTGGTCAATACCTGCTCGGTGCGTGAAAAGGCGCAAGAAAAAGTATTTTCACTGCTGGGCGAATGGCGGCTGTTTAAACAACGGCGTCCGCATGTGGTGATCGGCGTCGGCGGCTGTGTCGCGAGCCAGGAGGGCGAGGGCATCACGGCACGAGCCCCGTTCGTGGACCTGGTGTTCGGTCCGCAAACCTTGCATCGCTTGCCGGCGATGATTCAGGGATTGAAAGACTCCGGCCGCTCGCAAATCGATGTGAGCTTTCCGGAGATTGAAAAATTCGACCACCTGCCGCAGGCCCGTGCCGGCGGCGCCACCGCCTTCGTTTCCATCATGGAGGGCTGTAGCAAGTACTGCACCTTCTGTGTGGTCCCCTATACGCGGGGCGAGGAAATCAGCCGCCCCTTCGAGCAGGTGCTCGAGGAAGTGCAGCACCTGGCGGCGCGCGGCGTGCGCGAAATAACGTTGCTCGGTCAAAACGTGAATGCCTATGCAGGGCCGATGGCCGACGGCACGCTTGCGGATCTGGCCACGCTGATTCATTTTGTGGCCGGGGTCGACGGCGTGGAGCGTATTCGTTTTACGACTTCGCACCCGCTGGATTTCAACGACAGTCTGATCGAGGCGTATGCCAATGTGCCGCAGCTGAATAATTTCTTGCACCTGCCGGTGCAGAGCGGCTCGGATCGTATTCTGGCTGCAATGAAACGCGGCCACACTGTCCTCGAATACAAACAGAAGTTGCGCAAGCTTCGAGCGGTGCGCCCTGACATTTGTATTTCGACCGATCTCATCATCGGTTTTCCGGGTGAGACCGAGGACGATTTCGTTGCCACCATGAATCTGGTGGCGGAGGTGGGGTTTGACCAGTCTTTCAGCTTTATCTATAGCCGCCGGCCGGGGACTCCCGCTGCGGCGCTGCCGGACGAGGTGCCGCACGAGATCAAGCAGCAGCGTCTCGAACTGCTGCAACAACGCTTGAACGGCCAGGCGCGGGCGATTTCCCAGACCATGGTCGGCAGCCGGCAACGGGTGTTGGTCGAGCGCCCGGCCAAGCGCAACCCCCAACAGCTGGCGGGCCGCACGGACAATAATCGCTGGGTGAATTTCGATGGTCCTGCGGAGCGGCCGATGTCGCTTATCGATCATTTTGCGGATGTCATCATTACCGAAGCCATGCCTAACTCTCTGCGCGGGCGATTGGCCGCCCACGGGGTGCTGTGAGCTCGGCGCCGATGACCCGCGACGTGCTGCTGGCCCCGGCGGACAATGTCCGATTGGTGGAACTGTGCGGCCCCCTTGACGGGCACCTGCATCAGATCGAGGCTAGACTCGGAGTGGAAGTAAGGCGGCGCGGCAATCGATTCCAAATTATCGGCCTGCCGGCTGCGATCAAGCGCGCCGAGACGGTGCTGCTGGGGCTCTACTCGCGGGCGCAGCGCGAGCCCGTGGATTCCGAACGAGTGCACATGGCGCTGCAAGAACTGGATATGGACAGCAATAACGATACGGATGCCAAGACGGAGTCGGATGAGCTCAAGGTGCATACATCGCGCGGCTCGGTGCGCGCGCGCGGCGCCAACCAGACCGAATACCTCAACAATGTACGCAGCCATGACCTGACTTTCGGCATCGGCCCGGCGGGCACGGGCAAGACCTACCTTGCGGTGGCCTGTGCAGTGGAGGCGCTGCAGTCCGAGAAAGTCAGGCGCATCGTGCTGGTGCGCCCGGCCGTGGAAGCGGGCGAGCGCCTGGGTTTTTTGCCGGGCGATCTGTCGCAGAAAGTCGATCCCTACCTGCGTCCCATGTACGACGCGCTGTACGAGATGATGGGCTTCGAACGGGTGGCGAAGCTGATCGAGCGCAATGTCATCGAAGTGGCACCGCTGGCCTTCATGCGCGGCCGTTCGCTGAACGACTCATTCGTGATCTTAGATGAAGCGCAAAACACCACCAACGAGCAGATGAAAATGTTCCTGACGCGCATCGGCTTCGGCTCCAAGGCGGTGGTCACCGGGGACATTACGCAAGTCGATTTGCCGAATTCCAAACAGTCGGGCCTGCGCACAGTGATCAATATTTTGCGCGGCGTGCGCGGCATTGCGTTCACCATGTTCAGCTCGCGCGATGTGGTGCGCCATCCGCTGGTGCAGAGAATCGTTCAAGCCTATGAGGCGAGCACTCCCGACGACGCGCCTTGAATAAGATGGCGCGGCGGCATGAATTCGACGTGAGCTATGCGGCGCGAAGCCCCTGGGTGCCGAGCGCGCGGCAGCTGGCGAAATGGGCCGGCGCAGCCCTCGCTCCGGGCACGCCGGCCATGGCGCCGGCGCGTGGCCGCCAGCCAGCCACGCGCAGCCGACAATCGCTAGCGCTCTCGATCCGGGTGGTGGGATCAGCGCGCAGCCGCAGCTTGAACAGGCATTACCGACGGCAAGACAAGCCCACCAATGTGCTGTCCTTCAATGGCGCCGGTGCGGCGCCTGACGGCCGATACTTTCTCGGTGAGCTCGTGATTTGCGCGCCCGTGGTGGCGCGGGAGGCGCTGACCCAAGGGAAAACCATCGAGGCGCACTGGGCGCATATGACCGTGCACGGCGTCCTGCACCTGCTGGGATTGGACCACGAGCGCCGTCGAGAGGCCGTCAAAATGGAGGCGAGAGAGACTCAAATCCTTGATCGGCTTGGCTTTTCGGACCCGTATCGCTGATCGAGTATCCTTAAGCACCGATGTCAGAACAACCCCAAGGCGGCAGCACAGGCCGCTGGTTAAAACGCATTACCCAGTCCATGTCGGGTGAGCCGCGCGATCTTGCCGAACTTATCGAGGATTTGCGCGAAGCCAGTGAGCGCGGTCTGTTCGACGGCGACGCGCTGGTCATGCTCGAGGGGGTGCTGGCGGTGGCGGACATGCAGGTTCGCGACATCATGGTGCCGCGCTCGCAAATGGTGTTCGTCGAACGCGACGAGTCCCCCGAGAAGCTGGTCGAATTGGTGGTCGAATCGGGACATTCGCGTTTTCCGGTGATCGGAGAAGATCGCGATCAAATTCTCGGCATACTACTGGCGAAAGATCTGCTGCGGCTGCAAGCCGCGGGTGACGAGAGTTTCGAGATTCGCGAGTACATGCGTCCGGTGGCGTTCGTCCCGGAGAGCAAGCGGCTCAACGTGCTGCTCAAGGAATTTCGCCGCAGCCACAATCACATCGCCATGGTGGTGGATGAATATGGCGGTGTGTGCGGACTGGTCACGATCGAGGACGTGATCGAGCAAATCGTCGGCGAGATCGATGATGAGCATGACGTGGAGGACGATCAGACCATCCGCAAGGAGGGCGCCAAGGAATTCACGGTGCGCGCGCTCACGCCCATCGCCGACTTCAATGAGTATTTCGGGACCGCGTTCTCTGACGAGGAATACGACACCATCGGTGGCTTGCTGATGCAGGAATTCGGACGATTGCCGCGTCGCGGCGAGACCATTCAAGTCGGTGAGTTGGAGTTCAGAGTATTGCGCGCCGATCGCCGCCGCATCGATTTGCTGCGCGTCATCACGCCCACCGAGATTGAGCCTCCCGCCCCCGACGAGTTCACGCCTTGATCCTCAATACGCGCGGCGCTTCCGCCGCGCAGCGGTGGCAGGCCGTATGGCGGCTGGCGGGAGCATTCGCCGTCGGCGCTGCGCTCAATCTGGCGTTCGCCCCGTACGGCTGGTGGCCCATCGCCATACTGGCGCCGGCACTGCTGATCGCCTTGATTCGCGGCCTGCCGCCGCGTCGCGCGGGTTGGACCGGCGCCGCGTTCGGCGTCGGACTGTTCGCCTTCGGCACTTACTGGCTGTACACCTGTCTGCATATCATCGGCTTGGTGCCTATTTGGCTGACTATGATATTGCAGGCCGCCTTGGTCGCGTTGATGGCGTCCTATTCGGCGGCACTGTGCTACCTGGCGAACCGTTACTGGCTGAAAGTCGGCGCGACCCGCGCCTGGTTGGTTCTGCCCGCTCTCTGGGTGCTGCTCGAATGGCTGCGTGGCTGGGCTTTGAGCGGCTTTCCTTGGCTGTCACTGGGTTACGCGATGACCGATTCGCCGCTCAAGGGATGGGCCCCATTGTTCGGCGTCTACGGTGTGACTTGGGCCGTCGCCATAATCGCGGTTGCCGCCAATGTGATATTCATGCCCGCTGTCGCTATTGCGCGGCGTCTGGCGGCGCTCGCGGCCGTGGTCTTGCTATGCGGCGGCGGAGCGTTGCTCGGCCGTCATGCATGGACCCGCAGCGCCGGAGCCCCAGTGTCGATTGCCGCCGTCCAAGGCGCCGTGCCGCAGGATCAGAAATGGTTGGCCAAGAACCAGGATGAAACCGTGGAGCGGTATTCGCAGCTCACGGCGGATGCGTGGGGCGCGCAGCTCATCGTCTGGCCGGAGGCCGCGCTGCCGGTGCTCGCCAGCGAGATTCCCGACTATTTGCGGCGACTGCAGGAGCTAGGGCGCGCTCACGGCTCCGACTTTGCCATTGGGCTGGTGAACTATGAGCCCTCGACCAAGAAATATTACAACGGGCTGTTGGTGCTGAGCGATTCCGGCGGCGGTTGGTACTACAAGCGGCACTTGGTGCCGTTCGGCGAGTATTTTCCGGTTCCAGCGTTCGTGCGATCCTGGATGCGGTTGATGAGTTTGCCGTATACCGATATCACTGCCGGAGCCGAGCGTCAGCCCACCTTGAGCGCCGCGGGGCAGAAGCTCGGCCTGACGATTTGCTATGAAGATGCCTTCGGCAACCAGCAGCTGCGGGTGCTGCGCGAGGCGACCTTGTTGGTCAATGTCACCAACAATGCTTGGTTCGGGGATTCCTCGGCGACGCACCAGCATTTGCAGATTGCGCGCATGCGCGCGTTGGAGGCCGGACGCACCCTGGTGGTTGCTGCGAACGACGGCATTACCGCCGCTATCGGACCGCAGGGGGAAATTGTCGCCCGTCTGCCGCAGTTCCAAAAAGGCGTGCTGCGCGCCGACGTGCAACCCATGACAGGGCTTACTCCCTATGCGCGCCTCGGTAATTTCCCCGTCGTGATCGGCGCTGCGCTATTGCTGGCCGTGGCGGTGTCGCGGCGGCGGCGGGCTTTGCCACCATGAGGCGGCGTACGAAGCTCTGTTGAACTACCATGCTCGCTGGACATTAAGCTGAATGCACGTCGACTCGCTGCGGAAATCGCAGCGAAGTGAGCTATCGCGGCCGGTCCTGAGGGACACTGAAGTCGATTAGATCATCCCGAAAGCCGCGCGTTCGCAAAGCGCCGTAAGCAATCCCAATCACCATCCAGATCCCGCCGGCGATTTTCGCATACCGGTCGAGACTGCACCAAAGCGAAAGGCAGACAAGAAATCCGCAGCCTGGGATGAGTAGATCGCTGAGTCTGCGATGCCGTGCGCGCAGATAGTAGTGAACCAGCGAAGAGGCATTGACGCCCATAAATGCGACGAGCGCTCCGAAGTTGAGCAATTCGACTCCTTGCTCAAAGTTGATCGTCAGTGCACCGATGAGCGCCAATCCTCCTGAAAGCAGGACATTGTTGCGGGGAATGTGCCGCACGGGATCCAGTACCCCGAAAAACGACCGGGGGACGGCGTTGCTGCGGCCCATGGCGAATAGCAGGCGGGCGGCGCCCAACTGCGAACCCACTCCTGAGCCTACCGTTGCCACCAATAGCGTGCCGTTGACCAGCAGCAGCAGCCAGGGTCCGCCCGCCAGCCCTGCCACATGCACGAATGCCGTGGTGACATCCGGAAAGGGTTTCGAGGCCGGCCAGATCAGCTGCGCGGCGTACACCTCGCATCCTGCCAATAAACCTGTGATCAGACATACGAGCACAGTGGCGAGAAGAATATTACGCTGTGGATTCTTGGCTTCTTCTGAGAGTGTGGAAATTCCGTCGAATCCGATGTAGGTGAGTACCGCGAGCGACGTGCCGCCGAGAATGGATGTCGGATCGAAGGTGTGCGGGTCGTAAAACGGTCGCGAGAAGAATCCTGCGCCAAAAGGCGCCTGTCGAAACAGGTAATGGGAGGCTGCGACGAAGAAGATGACAATCACGATCCCCATCCCGACCGCGAGAACGGCGTTGACGCGGGCGGCTATCTGAATGCCAAACAGATTCACGGATGTGAACAGCCCGGCAAAAAATACTGCCCAGGCCATATAAGGCACGCCGGGTGAAAAATTCGCGGCCAGCTGCGCGCACAATATGGTGCAGATCAATGGATTCAGGAGGTAATCCATGACCATACCCCAACCGGTCAGATAGCCAAGGGCGGGGTGAATCTCCTGCCCGACATAGCTGAATGCAGATCCCGCGCTGGGATATACCTTCGCCATTCGTCCGTAGCTGATCGCCGTGAAGAGCATCGCCACCATGGCGATGAGTACGGCGGTAACGACGTGACCGTGGGCTCGCTCGCTGACGACGCCGAATACTGGCATTGGAGCCGTGGGCTGGATAACCACGATCCCGTATAGAATCAAATCCCATAAGCTCAGCACCCGGCGCAGTTTCGGCCTGGCATCGCCGCCGGCAACTGCCGAATTACTCATGGGATTCTCCGTGACGATGCCGTGGTCAAAACACTCAATGCTGCGCGACTGTATTCATTTTCTGATCGTATGCCAACCCTTTGATGGCGAAAATCAGCGTTTGTCTTGATTTTGATTGTTCATTACGACTCCTTTGACGATCCCCTTACGCTACAATCCAGTTCTTTTTAGCGGCACTATCTATGCTCGTAGAAGAACGTCGTTTTCAGATACAAGAGATTCTGGCTGCGCAACGCACGGTTACTGCCAAAGAACTGTGCGAGAGGTTGAATGTTACGACCGTCACTATCCGTCGGGACTTGGCAGCCCTCGAACATGAAGGTGTATTGGTTCGATCACACGGCGGGGCGGTGTCTCGTATGTCGAGCACCAATTTCCAGCCGTCTTACAACGCGTTGTTGCGAAGTAATACCCAGGAGAAAATCGACATCGCACGCGCGGCGGAGCAATTGGTGCTTGATGGTGACACAATCTTCCTGGAAGGCAGTACCACCGTATTCGAATTGGCTCGGCGTTTGGCTCAGCGTCAACGCCTCACCGTCGTGACCAATTCTCCGACCATCGTTTGCGAACTCCAACGCAGCCCTGGGGTAGTTGTAATGTGTACGGGCGGTGACCTTTTGAAGGATACTTTTTATCTTTCAGGAGAGTGGACCCAGCGCGCCTTGTCGGAAATACGCCTAGACAAGGCCATACTGGGCGTTAGCGCTATCGACCCGCAGTACGGCATTTCCACCGCCAGCCACGCCGAGGCCCAGATTAAGAAAATGGTCATCAAGGCGGCCAAGACCCGGATTGCACTGGCGGACAACGGTAAATTCGGCAAACAGTCCTTCGCCTATGTCTGCCCTGTCGCGGACATCAATATTCTGGTCACGGACTCCAAAACGGACTCAAAATTCGTCAATGAACTTCGGGATTTCGGAGTTCAAGTAAATGTCGCGGGAGCGGATACTTCCGTCAATAAAGTAAAAATTCGAACAAAGACGAACAAAAAAGGTTGACGAATTGCTCATATGCGGACTAGGCTGCGTCCTAAGTAGCAACATGAGGGGGGCGACCCTTGGGCGATTGTGGAAAGAAGGTCAGGCTGAATCGGGTGCTGGGCGGCTTGGGACATCAGGCGTTGGTCGTGGCCTTTGATCATGCGCTGGTCCTGGGGCCGATTGCGGGAACACAGGACCCGATGGGGCAAATTCAGCGTTTCGCTGCTGCTAAGGTGGACTCCATCCTTCTCAACCTCGGCTTAATTCGCCAGTTGTTGAAGTCATCGCCGGTAGGCCTACTACCTGGGATTATCGCGCGCATCGACTGGACCACCATCTGGTCGCCGAATGCCATCCATGGGGGCAGCGAATTGCAGAGCGTCATGTTGGCGCGTCCGGAAGACGCATTGCGCCAGGGTGCCGATGCGGTACTGACCTATATGGTGGTGGGCACGGGTGACGCGGCATTCGAAAGCAAGGAAATCGCTCGCAATGCCGAAGCCGCACGAGAGTGCGAGCGAGTAGGCATACCCTTGATCGTCGAGACGCTTGCGCGAGGCAAGGATATCCAGAATCCCGGTGATCCTAAATGGCTGAACCTGCATACCCGCATGGCCACCGAACTCGGGGCCGATGCGGTCAAGACCGATTACACCGGCGATCCGAAGTCAATGAAGGCCGTCGTCAGCGAATGTACCGTCCCCATCCTCGTGCTCGGCGGGAGTAAGCAGGGTTCGGACGAAGAATCCTTGCAAATGGTGCGAGAAGTCGCGCTCGCGGGCGCGGCCGGTGTGTTTTTCGGCCGTAACGTATTCCAAGCTCGGGACATGTTGTCGTTTCTCGACCAGGCCCGCGCGATTTTGGACGGAACATCGCCCTCGAATGAGAAGCATCATGTCGGCACGCAAGCAGATTCGAATACAGCGCTCGGCAGACGTTCTGGATAAGCGGGCCGGATACCGCGTCCACGCCGATTGGGGGCACGTAGCGGTTCTAGAGGGCGGTGGGCACATTTGCGAACTCGCGCTCAATAGCGTTCCAGGCGCGAATCCGCTGTGGAAGCCACAGTGGACCACGATGGACCCGCAGCTATATTCGGCGCGTAAGCACCTTCGCAAGTACGGGCCTACGCCTGACGGCAAACTGCTCGCGGGCATCGCGGGACACAGCATAAGCTTCGACCACTTTGGTCCCCCATCACCAGAGGAAATTCTGGCCGGTCTGACCACGCACGGTGAGGCGCCTTGCACCCGATGGACACGGTCGAAGTCGCAGAATGCGGTTGATCTGCGCTATGGCTGTACATTGCCGAAGGCGCAGATTGACTTCGACCGAACGCTGTCGATCGATGCTGATCACCCCGTCGTATACTGCGAAGAGCGGGCACATAATCTAAGTTCATACGACCGCCCCATCTCCTGGAACGAGCACGTGACCTTCGGTCCGCCGTTCCTGGAGCCGGGAACTACTCTGTTCGACATGCCGGCTACCCGAGCACGCGTATGCGCCGCAAGTTATAGCGAGCGGAATTTACTTGAACCAGATGCCGACTTCATCTGGCCTCATGCGCCGCGCAGGGGCGGTGGATACAGCGACCTGCGATTGGCGCCCGACGGACGATTCGGGCACTACACGGCGCAGCTTCTCGATCCGTCGCTTGATCTCGCATTCATCAGCGCCTGCAATCCGGCGCAAGGATTGCTCGTGGTGTATGCGTTTTCAAGGGCCGATTTCGCGTGGGTCGGGAATTGGGAAGAGCGTAATAATCGCGAGGCGGCGCCATGGTCAGGACGCACCATGTGCCGCGGCATGGAGTTTAGCACTACACCGTTTGCGACTCCTCGGCGTGAAACCATCGATCAGGGTCGCGTGTTCGGTGAAACGACGTATCGCTGGCTGCCCGCCAAATCCACCCTGACCGTGCGGTTCATGATACTGCTGTGGAAGATCCCGAGAGATTTCCGCGGGGTGAGTCGCTTCGATATCGACCGCGGGCGGGCCGTGGTGCGCGAAGCAGGTGAACACGGCCGCCGCCTTCGCCTGCCGGTGAAGTCCTTCCTGCATAATCCGCGAGCGGCGCACACTCATCAACGTACAGGATCGGCAGCGCGCGTATGAGTTTGCTGGCCATCGATATAGGTTCGAGCGCCTGCAAGACGGTGGTGTTTTCGAGCGCTGGAATAAGCTTGGCGCAGCATTCCATCGGCTATACGCCCGAGTACCCAGGTGATTCGTTTGCGGAGATCAATCCAGAGAAGGTTTGGAACGCCGCGCGCGCCTCGTGCCACGCCGTCACTCGAGGGTTGAACGACGCCATACAAGCGCTCTGCCTAAGTTCGCATGGGGAGAGCTTCGTCCCAGTCGATGCGCGCGGCCGCCCGCTCATGAACGCTATTCTTAACCAGGACAATCGAGCCGTTCTCGAGTCGGCGCGGTGCGAGGAACTCATCGGACGTGAGCGACTGTTCCAGATCACCGGCCTGGGTGCGCACGCGGTGTTTCCGCTGCCCAAGATCATGTGGCTGCGCCAGCATCGGCCCGAAGTCTTTGCCGCGGCCGACCGGTTTTTAACACTAATCGGCTATCTATTGCAGAAGATGGAGCTCGCGCCCTACGTGGACCACTCGCTGGCCTCACGGTACCTGGCCTTCGACGTGAGCAAAAGAACATGGTCCGATGAGATTCTCGGCGCAGCGGAAATCCCCGAATCTCGTTTGCCCATTCCGCTGGCCGCCGGCACTACGGTGGGAAAGCTGACGCCGGATGTCGCCCGGCAACTCGGTGTTGCGGCCGGAACTCCCATAGTCCTTGGAGGACACGACCAACCTTGCAGCGCTTTAGGATCCGGCGTCATCGGTGCGGGACGTATTGCGCATTCCATCGGCACCTATGAATGCCTGCTGGCAGCCGGCGACAAACCGATGCTGAGCCATGCCGCATACGTGGCGGGCCTCAATTCGTACTGTCATGTCGTGCCCAACAAATACGTGACTCTGGCTTACTTCCCTTCCGGGCTGATGGTGAAGTGGTTTCACGATCTGCTGCTCACAGACCAGCGGGATCAGTATGCTGCTCTCGACGCGCATGTTCCCGAGGGTCCCACGGGTCTGTGCATCGCGCCGCATCTGGTCGGGACCTGTAATCCGCAGTTTGATCCGGAGGCTCGAGGGTTCATTGCCGGCCTGACCCCGGGAACCGATCGCGCGCATATCCACAAGGGTATTCTGGAAGGATTGGCCTGCGAGTTATGCATTCTCACGGAATTGATGGGCACCGCGGTAGGCGACATCGCGGATCTTTACGTCACGGGCGGCGGCGCCCGATCCTCGCTCGGCTTGCAGTTGCGTGCAGCGCTGACGGGATGCCGACTGCATGTCATGAAACAGCAGGAAGCCACCTGTCTTGGAACAGCGATGCTGGCGGGTATTGCCGTCGGCGAATATGCCGATGCTGGAGAGGCCATCGCGGCAGTGGTCGGCGAAAGTGCCGTGGTTGCTCCGGATGAGCGTATGGCGCAGGCCTATAAAGCTCAAATGAAACGCTACCGCCAGCTCCGAGCCCTGATGGTCGGGCGGCGATGAACAATTGTTTACATGAGGCGTAGGAGGAAATTTGATTCAACCCACTATTGGTTTCATCGTGTACGGCGTCCACAAGGATGGCCTGAAAGATCCGCTGGGAGCACCCTTCATTGACGATGCCATTGTGAAGCATTCCAAGGATGCTTTGTCTGGGGCCGGCTTAAGAGTAGTGGAACACGATACCGTCATCGCCTCGAAGGACGAGGCGCGCACTGCTCTGAGGAAGATGAAGACCGACGAGCAGATCGACATGGTCGTGCTCTTTTCCGGCACGTGGGTGTGGGCGGCCCACCTGGTCGCGGCCATCCGCGATTTCGCTGCGGCCGGCAAGGCGGTGCTCCTCTGGACTCATCCCGGCTCACAAGGCTGGCGCCCGGTGGGAGGCCTAGTGCTGCACGGCGGCCTGCTGGAGATTGGTGTTGAACATAAATTCGTTTACGGCGAATCGGACGACGAGAGCACCATCGTCAAGATCGTAAGCTATGCGCGCGCCGCCCACATGAAGAGCTTCCTCAATATGTCGACACTCGGCACTTTCGGGGGCCGCGGCATGGGGCAGACCTGCGGAGTTGCAGATCCATCACAGTGGATGCGGGTCTTCGGTGTCGATATCGACTCGCGCGACACGACCGATCTGATCAAGATGGCGGAGAATATTTCGGCTGGCGAAATCGCCGAGCTACAGCCTCGCCTGCGCAAGCTCTTCGGTGCGACGCCGGCGGCGAACCAAGTCAACGAGCGCTCGATCCGTCTGTATCTGGCGCTGAAGAAAGTCGTTGAGCGCGAGAAGTTCGATTTCTACAGTATTCAATCCTTCCCGGGCCTTGGCAATGACTATGCGGCCTCGTGCTTTGCCCAGAGCATGATGCTGGAGGACGGCTATGGAACCGCCACTCTGGGGGATTTCAACACCGCCCTCACCGTGCTGCTGCTGACAAAGCTCAGCAGGGAGCCGGTGTACTACGGTGATTTGCAGCACATCGACCACAAAAAGAAAGAAATTAAAATCATCGGCGATGGCGCATGCCCGCCCTCGCTGGCCGGCAAATTAGGTCCAGCGGGATTTTCCGAACATGGCATCCCGACCGAAGGGGATGCGGGCGGACTCTCCGTGAAACTGGTCTGCAAGGTCGGCGAAGGCGTACTCGCCCGACTCGGGCGCGTGAACGGGGAGTTTCAGATGGTGATCGTTCGTGCCACCGTGTTTGAGCCGCCTCGAGATCAGCTCGATCAGCGCTTGAAGGAGTGCGGCATTCCCTTTTGGCCTCACGGTTTCGTCACGGTCCATTGCGACATCGACGCGCTGCTGCAGAGCTGGACGAACGAATATGCCTGTCTGGGATATGGTGCTGACCTGTACCCAGCGCTGATCGATTTCTGTGCGCTTACAGGCATCAAAGCGGTCCTGCCCTAGGCGTCAAAACATACGAACAACACGGTGCAACATGTCAACGACACTCACACAAATTAAACCCAGCCACAAGGCGCAGGGATTCTTGGGCAAGCCCTTGAATATGCTCATCGGCGGTCAATGGGTGGCGAGCGCTTCGGGAAAGCATTTCGTCACCCTTGATCCATCGACGGGCCAACCCTTGGCACAGGTCGCTGAAGGCGACCGCCTGGATATTGAACGTGCTGTCGGCGCGGCCCGCCGAGCTTTCCAGGACGGTCCCTGGCCTAAGATGTCGCCCTCCGAACGCGGCCGGCTGCTCTGGAAGTTAGCGGATCTACTCGAACAGCATTTGGACGAATTCGCTGAACTGGAGAGCTTGGACAACGGTAAGCCGTATTCCGTGGCGCGCGTTGCCGATGTGCCCTTGTCTGTCGATATGTTCCGCTATATGGCGGGATGGGCCACCAAAATCGAGGGCAGCACCATCCCGCTGTCCGTGGCGGACAGCCATTACCTGGCTTACACACTTCGCGAACCGGTGGGTGTTGTCGGCCAGATCATTCCATGGAATTTTCCTCTGCTCATGGCGGCTTGGAAGCTGGCTCCGGCGCTCGCCACAGGGTGCACTGTCGTGATGAAGCCGGCGGAACAGACCCCGCTGACCGCCTTGCGCCTGGGCGAATTGATCATGGAAGCAGGTTTTCCTCCGGGTGTGGTCAACATTGTGCCGGGTTTCGGCGAGACCGCGGGCGCGGCTCTAGCCGCGCATCCAGATGTAGACAAGATCGCCTTCACCGGATCCACCGAGGTCGGAAAACTGATTGTCCAGGCGTCGGCGGGCAATCTAAAGAAAGTGTCGTTAGAACTTGGCGGCAAGTCTCCCAACATTGTTTGCGCGGATGCCGACCTCGAAAATGCCATCTTGGGCAGCACCAATGCCATCTTCTTCAACCACGGCCAGTGTTGTACGGCGGGTTCGCGCTTGTTCGTCCACAAGAGCCTGTTCGACAAAGTGGTCGAAGGTGTTGCCAATGGCGCGCGGAAAATAAAAGTCGGTCCCGGGCTCGATCCCAACACTCACATGGGGCCTCTGGTCTCGCAGGAGCAGCTGGATCGGGTCTGCGGCTTTCTGGACGTGGGTACTCGCGAGGGCGCCACAGCTGTGGCTGGAGGCCGAAAGCTAGACGGGCCGGGATATTTCATCGAGCCGACGGTGCTCGTCGATGTGAATCCGGGCATGAGGGTGGTGCGCGAGGAGATATTCGGACCGGTGGTCACGGCCATTCCGTTCGATTCACTGGAAGACGTATTGTCTTCGGCCAACGACTCGATGTATGGCCTGGCGGCCGCGATCTGGACGCGCGATATTAGTAAAGCGCACATCTTAGCGTCGAAACTTCGCGCAGGCACAGTGTGGATCAACTGCTACAACGTGTTCGATGCCGCCATGCCCTTCGGGGGTTACAAGCAATCGGGCTGGGGCCGTGAGATGGGCAGAGCCGTGCTGGATCTATACACCGAATCGAAGTCGGTTTGCACGCGCTTATAACGACGCGCGCAGCGCCGGCAATCGGGCGCTGCGCGTTCGACGAACCTGATACGTCGCTTATTCTCGAGGTGCAGCGGTCAGCGGCGGGACTTGGTCGTCTGCCACTTTAATCCGCATTTCACGTTGCGTCGAAACACCATCGACGCCGTCGATCGTCAGCCGCACCCGATAGTCGCCTGTGCGGGTGTAGGTGTGCCGCACCTGACGGCCGCTTTCATTCGTGCCGTCGCCGAAGTCCCAGTGATAGTCGAGGGCAGGAGTATCCTCACCGGCGATGCCGCAGTCCATGGCTATCTCTTGCGCCACTTTGGCGTGATCCGCAACATGAAGATCGGCGGAAGGGCCCTTCGTGGAAATCGCGGTGTCGATGATTTTGATCAATCGCACCGAATGCGCCGGCAGTTGTACGCTGATAGTACTTGCGGCGGTGGCCACCTCCAGTTCCGGTGCGAGCACGTTTTTGAACTCGTACGGCCTATCGTTGGCCAGCCCCACATCGGAGAAGGCAAGATGGTGAGTCTTGGGAGCGTCGGTCCAGTTAAAAACGGTCAGCATCGATTGGCGATCGCTAGCATGCAATAGAAAAATGCTGGGTTGCTTGTCGTCCGGTCGATAGCTAAGAAGATCGAGCGGAACGGACACGCGCCCGAGCTTGGCTATTCGCAGCAGATCCGGATTCGTGAGCAGCGAAGTCCTCGCTTCGTCCATGCCCAGCGTCGGCAGGTCATCGCCGATTTCGAACAGTCCTCCCGATACGACGGACAGAGCGATTGACACCTCGGCCTCGTCCTGCGTCAGGGGCGCGCGAATGGTCCTTTCCTCCAACACCTGCCGGGAAACCGTGAACGCATCAGGATCATTGATGAAAAAATTCCGGTGCATATAGTAGCGCGCGGCAATGCCGGTCGCCGCCTCTTTGCTGCGCTCAAAAGTGTGCCCCGTGTCCTGGGATACGCGCCCGTCGTCCACCAGGCCGACGGGATTGAGCATGGGACTGCCGTCCTTGTCCAGGAGCACATCGTTGCCGACGGATTCGCGAATGAGGGTCAGGCCGATGCGCTGGGCTTCGAGTGCCGTAGTGTTCGGGCGGAAATAGTAGCCCTCGATGGCCGTGTTATCCATGAAGTCCAGCTTGATGTACTTCACCTGCCACTGATGGGCGAGCGTGGTGTAGGTCTGGCGTAGAAACGCCTGCGCGTCTGGGTGGGTGGTGTCGAGCACGTAGATCGGCTCGCCTGGATTCTCCTCCGCGGTGGTGACCTGAATGGGCTCGCCGCGCGCGTTGTGAACCAGCCAATCCTTATGATGTTGGTAGACCGGGCTGCGTGCGGCGATTTCGAATGGCGCGGTCCAGACACCCGACTTCAGTCCTAGGCGGGAGATGCGCTCCAGCAAAGGTGGCATGCCGTGAGGAAACTGCTCCCGGTTCGGCGTGGTGTATTCACCGCGGGAGAAACCGTAACCTAAGTCGAAATGAAAATAGTCGTAGCCGGAGGGTTCCAAATGCCGTGCCAGCCACAGAGCGTTAGTGTACGCGCTGCCCTCTGTAATCTTGGTGTAAAACGCCGTCCAACTCCACCAGCCCAGCATATTGCCTTCGGGAATCCGACTTGCGTGCAACTTGCGGATGGCCGCTCCGTAGGCCTCCAGTTGAGCGTGATAGTCCGATCCCAGAGCGAACATGAGTCGCTCCGACGAGAGGGTGGCGCCGTTGGGAAGAGGTAGGGAAAGCTCGATGAGGTTTGCGCGCGGCCCTTCGCGCAGCCCAGACTCTTCGTCGGTGGCCTGAATTTCCGTGGTGCCGGTGGAATCAATAGTGAACTCGGTAACAGTAGGTCCGGTGGAACCGGTTCGCGTTCCCAAATGCAAGATCGTCAGCAGGCGATCCGAAGTCAAAGCGCCGAAGAACACGCTCTGCTTACTCTTTCGATTATAGATGAGCTGGCTACCCACGGCGCGGTGCATGCCATGCGGCGACTTGCCGAGATCGTAGATCTGCAGAGGCGGCCAGTCTTCGCTGAAGCTGTCCGACAAAACACGGTCCAACTTTGTTTCTGCGCCAAGATCGAGAACGCGCGCGCCGACGGACTGCAGGCTACGCACGCTCTGGACGCTGAGCGTTTTGCCGGATTGATTGCGCAGTTGTACCTGAATGTCGCCGAACGCCTGGTGATCGTAGACGCGAATCGAAAAGAGGAGATCGGGCTCGGCCGGTAGTCCGCTCGAGGTGACGGTGGCCTGGCGGCCCTTGCCCAAGACATCGTCAAAGCGCGTAGTGGTCAGTTCGTGGTGTGGATAGTCGGATGAACGCAGCCAGTGGTGATCGATCTGGGCGCCGACCAAGGCCCGAACAACGTAGGAGTGCGCGCCGGCGTTCGCAATCGAATAAGTGCCTCTGGTAGCGTCAATCGTAACCTCTAATCCGGTATCACTCAGCGTGGTGATCTCTGCTCGGGCGAGCCCCGAGAACCACCCCCCAAAAATCGTTAGGGCAAGCGCGATTCCACGAAACCTGCAAGAGGATTGAACTAGGTAACCTCGGGCCGTCATAGGGAATACGCGACATTATTCATACGAAGAAACTGCTTGACTTTGTCCAAAGTGACAATAATATCCTACCACAAGAAATGCAAACGAACGAGAAACGACAAGAAAAGTATATAAAAACGTTTGTTTGTGATCAAAAATTAGGTCTATTTCTTTCCAAACGGAAATAGTCGCCGAATAGAGCCAGATTGGGGAGACGAGCGATGCACATCGATGGTCGGAAATTGAGCGTAGTCGGCCTGGCTCTCGCCTTTTCTATGTTCGCACCAGCCGGAGCCGCCGATCTCGCAAGCGCGCCGTCGAGGGCCGGGGAAAATCGAGACGCGTTGCCGCTGGAGGAAATCGTGGTGACGGGCATCCGGGCCAGTCTCGAGAAGTCGCTCGAGATCAAGAGAGACGCGTCGGTCGTGCTCGATTCCATCAACGCCACTGAGCTCGGCCGTTTTCCGGACGCTGATGTGGCTGACTCTCTGGGTCACTTGCCCGGCATCACACTTACACGCACGACGGGCGGTGAGGGACAGAAGGTCAACATTCGCGGTCTGAGTTCCCAATACAACATCATTACTCTCAACAACCGAATCCTTGCCACCGACGACGACAGTCGCGACATCGCATTCGACGTACTGCCCTCGGAAGTCATCGCAGGTGCCGACGTGCTGAAGTCGGCGCAGGCCTCGGCGTTGGAAGGCGGCATCGGCGGAACGGTGAACCTGCGCACGGCGAGCCCCTTCGATAATCCGGGGTTTCATGTCGGAGCTCACGCCGAAGGCGACTACAACACGATGACCAGACTTCGTGGCACCAAGTTCTCGGCTTTCGGCTCGGACACCAATGCAGATCAAACCATGGGTTTCCTCTTAGGTGCCGTGCATTCGGACAACCACCTTCGCACCGATTCGCTGAACGCCTACAACCAGAATATCTACGGGCCTACCAGTTACCCCTTCGACGGTTCATCACCGAGCGTGCCGGTCGCGGTGACACCGTGCTGCGTCACCTTCGGGTCTATCTTCGACGAAAAGAAGCGCGACGCGCTTTCCGGAAGTATCGAATGGCGCCCAAGTTCCTCTTTCAAGCTGAAGGCCGACGGTCTTTGGACCCGCTTGAACGACCCACAGGTGGGCTACAACGAAGCGTACTATTTCCCGTACACCACGGATCAGAACGGTAATCCATCGTGGGTTAAACCGACCATTAAAAACGGATTGGTCACGGCGGTCACCGTGAACGACTTCCAGCCTGAGGTAGTCAACAACACTATCAACCGGCATGTCGATACCTCCCTCTTTGGTCTGAACGGTAGCTGGACGCCGACGGACAAGCTGAGCGTGGACGTAGATGTGTATCGCTCCACGGCCAACCGGCCCGAAGGCGGCACGGATACTTTCGTCACGGCGGGCCTCGTTTCTGCCACTCCGTACGCTCAGGACACGCTCATCATGGAGGATGTGCCGCACAGTCTTCCGAACCTCAATGTGCTGGTGCCGCCGTCCCAGCTCGGGCTCACTGCCTGCCCGCGCGGGACCGCAAGTTTGACCAATCCGGGCTCGTGTTCCTATACGGCACTCATGAACTCGGGATTTCTCAACAACAACAAATACTGGTCAACGCATTATGTGGGCCTCAACGGCTTCTCGGTACATGACCAAGTCACCGGTTTCACCTTGAATGGCTCCTATAAAGCCGAGCTGGGATTTTTCGACAAACTTCAATTCGGTGCCGCCTACAGCCGTCGCGATAAGCGACGCACCGACAACAGCAACGACTGGACCAACGGCTCCGGCCAGTACGGCACGCTGTACCAAACGGCGGGTTGCCCCATTCAGTGCGATCCATACTCGTTCGCGAGCCAGGGGTCCAACATCATCTCCATGGTAAACCCCCCCAATTTCATGCAGGGCGCCGGCGGGTCATATCCGAGCAATCTGCCGCGGTTGGATGCGCAAGCACTCTTGGCTTTCTTGAAGAGCCTGGACGGCAAGCCAAACCCGTTTTATTGCCAGAACTATCCGACGGTATGCCAAGCGCCCTTTACGCCATTCAGCTTTGCCAGCACCTTACCGCAGGCCAATCCCTTCAATTCCTACGAGGTGGCGGAACGGACAACCTCATTCTTCGTTGAAGCCGACTTCGCCGGCGACGCCTGGTCCGGAAACTTAGGTGTGCGAGTGGTGCATACGATCACTGAAGCCTCGACCGCGCTGACGGTGCCAACGGCGGTGTGGACTCCGACCGTCGCAAATTCGTCCCAGACCTTTAACGTGATTTACAGTACGTCGCAAGCCTTCTCCGATCGCGGGCAATACACTCTGGCGCTGCCTTCTGCCAATTTCAGCTATTGGGTCGTGCCGGCGCAGTTACAGGTTCGCGCGGCATTGGCCGAAAGCATGTCGCGCCCCAATCTCAATCAGCTGGCGCCCACGTCGACGAACAACGCGATCAACGGTACACCGCAGCTCAACTATAGTGGGGCTGCGGGACTCAAGCCCATCAAGGCACAGCAGGCGGATCTGTCGATCGAGTGGTACTACCAGCCGCATTCGGCGCTGACCGTTGCGCTGTTCCGCAAGAAGATCCTGGATGACATTTACAATGGATCGCAGAGCAACGTTGATCTCGGCACCAAGCAGTACGTGGGAGGTCCGCCCGGCACACCGGGAGTGTCGGCCACGCCCTTCTTGTGGACTATCACCGCGCCCGCCAACGGCGTGAAAAGCATTTTTACCGGCGTCGAGTTGACCTGGCAGCACTTCTTGGAGAACGGACTTGGAACTCACGTGCAGTACACGCACACGCAGACCAAGGGGTTCGATCAGTTCGGCAACTCGATCGCGGCGGTCAACGACGTACCTCCGACCACCGTGTCGATTAGCCTGATTTACGACAAGGGTCCGTTCAGCGCCGACATTAATTGGGATTACGCTGCGGGCTATACCCAGTACTGCTCGCAGTGCACAGACGTTCCCGGATGGCCGGCCATTGCCGACTCCTTCACCTGGCTCACTGCCAGCGCGCACTACAAATTCGCGAAAGGATTCGAAGTGTACGTCGAAGGCAAAAACCTGACGAATACCATCGCGCGAACCTACCTTAATGGCAATCCGCTGCTGCCGTGGGGCCCAGGTCAGTTGGTCGGAGAAAGCACGAGCGGCGTAGGTGCGGGTTACAGCGCCTACGGACGCAGCTTCACCCTCGGCGCGAGCTACCGATACTAAATGCCCAGCCGCCGATACACATCGGCCAGCAGCCATAGCGGACAAATACTTCTCACAGCGGGGGACGGTGTGAGGTTCCGATAAAGAGTCGATGCAAAGCGGCATAAACGAGAGGGAGTTATCATGAAGAATGCTAAGAAGCTGTTATTTCTCATGGCGGTCGCCATTTTTGCGAGCACGGTCTCGCGCATGGCGGCAGCGCAGACCATAGGGTTCGCTCAAGTCAGTTCGTCCGCGCCTGCATCGGCCAGTTCCCTTTCTGCCAACTTCAGATCAGCGCAGGCAGCCGGGAACCTGAACGTCGTGTTCATAGCCTGGAGCGACGCGACAACCACGGTAACGTCGGTCTCGGACAGCAAGGGAAACAACTACCAGCTCGCAGTCAGCCATGCGTCGCCATCATTGGGCATGACACAATCGATATACTACGCCAGCAACGTCGTGGCGGCGTCCGCGGGGGCGAACAGCGTCACGGTGATGCTTAGCGCGAGCACTAGCTACCCCGACCTGCGGATCGTCGAGTACAGCGGCGTGAGCGCACTGGACAAGACCGCGTCGGGAGAAGGGACATCCACCACCGCGAATAGCGGCACTATCACCACCACAGTAGGCAAGGAGCTGCTAGTTGGTTCGAACTACACCTTTGGAAACACCAATGGTCCCGGATCTGGGTATACGTCGCGAGTAATTACGAACAACGGCGACATCGTGGAAGACGGCGTAGTTTCTTCAACTGGCACGTATAGCGCTACGGCATCGGTTACGGCCGCCAGCTGGATAATGCAGCTGGCGGCGTTCTCAGCGGGCGGTCCACCCCCGCCGATTTCGGTGTCTGTTGCCCCGATATCGGCATCCGACCAGGTGAGTCAGACCCAGCAATTCACTGCAACAGTAACCGGCTCCCCCAACACGGTTGTAACCTGGCAGGTCAATGGGACAACGGGCGGCAACTCGACGGTGGGCACGATCTCGGCAAACGGTTTGTACACCGCACCCTCGAATGTACCGAATCCGGCCAGCGTCACGGTTAAAGCCGTCTCGCAGGCTGATCCCACCAAATCCGCGTCGGCGAACGTAACTATTACCTTCGTTTCCTCAACCGCCTTTTACGTCTCACCCGCGGGCAATGATGCAAACACCGGCACCTTGGCGCTGCCGTGGCGGACGATCACGCATGCCATTGGTCAAGTCAGCCCCGGAAGTACCGTCGTCGCACGTGGCGGGGTCTACAACGAACGTGTTGCCATCAACAAGGCGCTCACGCTGCAGAGCTATCCAGGAGAGCTAGCTACGGTGGACGGGACGAGCGTCCCGATGGTCAGCGGGCCTTATGCTTACGGCTTGGTGGATATCGCCAGCGGACTGAGCAATGTAACCGTCAGCGGCCTCGAGATCCGTAACTTTATCGCCACCTCGGCGAGTTTCGTGCCGGCCGGTATCCACATGGAGGGGAGCGGGTCAAACATTCAGATTCTGAATAACCATATCCATTTGATCCAGAACAAGGCCACCTACTCGGGAAAGAGGGACGGCTCGTGCCTCAAATCCCCGCCCAACGCCTTTGGCCTGGTCTTTGCCGGCACCAGCGGCACCGCCTCGATCAACAACTTCACAATAAGGGGCAACGAACTCGACAACCTGATCACCGGTTGCAGCGAGTCGATGACCGTCAATGGCAATACGCAGAGCTTTATCATCGAGAACAACGTAGTGCACGATAACAGCAACATCGGCATCGCCGCCCTGGGTGGTGAAGGAGTTGCTCCGTCTCACGACTATGCCGGCAACGGCACGATTCGAGGTAACACGGTGTATAACATCTACTCCAGTTCACAAGGTGGACACGCCTGGGATGTCTACGGCTCGGCTTGCGATTGCGCCGATGGCATCTATCTGGACGGCAGCGATTCGATCGTCGTCGAGCGCAATCTGGTACACCACGTGGATTGGGGAACGGAGACGACGGGCGAGAAAGCGGGCCAGAATACGACGAATATCACGCTCCGCAGTAACCTGTTCCATTCGAACAAATCGGCGGGTATTGGCATCGGCGGACAAGGCAATCCGGGCGGTGCGGCGAACATCACCGTGGTTAACAACACCTTTTACAACAACGACACCTCAAGCGCCGGGAACGGGACGCTGTCGGTCGGGGCCAGCATATCCGGCTACGTGACGTTCAAGAACAATATCGTCTACACGAGCTCAAGCGGGCAGACGGTCACCGGGCAAACGAGCACGTCCGGATTGAGCTTCGACTACAACCTGTACTTTGGAGGGGTGTCGCCGTTCTCGGAAGCCCATTCGCTGAACACGAATCCGCAGCTAGTAAATCCCACGGCAACGCCTGCCAACCTGGATACCCAGCGCACCTCTCCAGCGAAAGGAGCGGGAACTAACCTGGGCGGCGCGGTGGTAGGAACAGTGGACTACGCGGGCAACCCACGCGTGCAAGGCAGCATCGACATAGGGGCGTACGAGCACTAGTCAGAATGAGGAGGCGGCCAAATTATCGACTGGCCATCTATCGTACTGATCGCATCTGCAAGGGAGCGCAGCGGCTCCCTTGCAGACAGAGGGGTAGTTTGATTACTACCAGGACGCAGGGCGGACTGGATCGACGCATCGCGCTTTGTTGCCGCCCCCCGATGAGACCTTCGCGTCTACTCTACCGTTTGCGAACGGACACCACCGTCGCCTTGTAGCGATCCGCGCGCAACAAGGAATGGCTATGCTCTATGGCGGTACCCCGCACGTCGAATGTGGTCTCGCGAACGCTGAGGAGTGGCTTGCCCGGCGTAGTCTCAAGAATTCGAGCAACGTCTCTAGTAGCTATGGTGGCGCCGATTTCTTCTTCAGCCCACTTCAATTTTCGGCGATATACTTTTTCGAAGAGAACATACAGCGAAGATTTTTCCAGGTCCTGATTCTCCAGATCAGGAAAGATTGCGGTAGGGAGGTAGCTAGTGACCAGCGCCACAGGTTCGTCGTTGACATAGCGCAGGCGGCGCAGCAGAAATACCGATTCGTCGGCATTCAGATGCAGCGTCTGAGCGATGTCCGCGTTGGCCGTTGCCCGTTTCAGGCTCAACACCTTGGCTGACGGAACTAGTCCGCGCCGTCGCATCTCTTCGCTGAATCCGCGCAGCTGCTGAAAGTCCCAAGGTACTTGGCTCGACCCTATGACGGGCCGTTTGCCCTTCTCTATAACGAGTAATCCCTCGGAGCGCAGCTTCAGAAATGCGGTTCGGACCGGCATCTTGCTGATACCGACGGCGCTCGCAATTTCACCTTCGGAATGGAACACCTCGCCTTCGCGCAGGGTGCCGGATTTGATGAGCGCTCTGACTTGATCGACGATTTGCTGGTAGTAGGGGACGAAGCTGTTGGTATCGACTTGCAGATCAGGTGGCTGGCTACGTTCTAGCTTGACGATATTCGTCCTTTGCATGGGCATGAATCCTCGAAGGAACTCCGTCGATCACATACACATACGATTATATCTTGCTAACCGATTGATTACCGTTGGAAAGGATCAGAGCGTACAGCAGCTATTGACCGGATATACATATGATACTAGGATGCTATGAAGGAGATATGACGTGCGAGCTCGTGACAAAAACAAATTGAAGACGTCGATGGTCGGGTGGCGCGTGCGCGTCGCGCTGGCATTGTCTTGGTGTTTACTTATGGGAATGGCGGCGGGAGCGACGCACAGTGAGTCCAGCGCCGCAGGTACGCGCGCGCCACGCCTGCCCGAAGTGCGACTCGATGGGAACTATTTCATTCGCGAGGGGCACCGCTTCCTGGTAGTGGGAGCGCACTGGGTGCCCGCGAAGGCCGCTATGCAATGGCCCCTGGAGTGGGATCCAAAGGATATCGAGGCCGATTTTGCGCAAATGGCGCAGATGGGCTTCAACACCGTGCGCCTAGACTTGATGTGGGCATGGTTCGAGCCTCGCCCGGGAGACTTCAACCCACAGGCGTTTACCCAGTTCGATTACCTGGTATCACTGGCTCACAAGTATCACATCTACCTGCATCCCACGCTCTTCGTGGGCGGTGAAGTAGGCGAGGCGTACTGGGATGTCCCATGGCGCAACGGCCGCAATCCGCAATCGGATCCCGAGATGCTGCAACTGGAGACCAACCATGCTCGAGAGTTCGGTCGCCGCTATGCTCACGAGACAGCCATTCTCGCGTGGGATCTCACGGATGAGCCGCCGTTCTGGATCGCCACCGGTACAAGCGACGCCGCCGCAATCAATTGGACGCGACTGATTGCCGGGGGATTGCGCAAGTACGACAAGATGCACCCGATCGTGGTCGGTGTGAGCACCCAAGACATGGAGCACGGACCATTCCGGCCCGACACCATTGCAGCGGATGTCGATTTTCTGAGTGTCCACCCCTACACAATCTATACCCCCGATCTGTTTCCCGATCCGATGGTGTCGGAACGCAGCACCTACGGGGCGGCATTCGAAACTACTTTGAGCCGCGACGCAGGCCGGCCTGTCATGGTGCAGGAGATGGGAGCGTCAACGGCACAATACTCGCCGGAGAAGATCACGGATTTCGATCGCGTCAGCTTGTATTCGTCGCTCGGAGCCGGTGCGAATGGATTCCTGCTGTGGTGTTACACCGATGCGGCGCCTGCGCAGTATCACAAGGTTCCGTACCTGCGCTCGCCCCACGAAACTCAATTCGGCTTGACGACCTGGGATCGAAAGTTGCGACCACAGGGCCTCGCCTTCGAAACTTTCGAGAAAACCGTTCAGCACATGAACTTCGACGACCTCGCGATACCCGTGGCCGATGCAGGGATCGTGATTCCCGAGGAATGGGCCCGCACGCGGGAAGATTTCTCGCGGTTCGGGCTGACGGGGCCGGCATCAATACCCTATGTTTCGGTCAGCGAGGGTGGGGCCATCAATGGCCAACCGGCCTCTCCTTATGACGGAAATCAGTGGCTGATGAGCTCAGTGCTTTCGACATTCATTCTTGCTCACCGCGCGGGAATGAAGCCGGCATTCCCGCGAGAGTCGGCCGATTGGAAGCAGTACCCCCTGGTGTTGCTGCCGTCGCCGCTGACTGCAACGGGCTCGATTTTCATTCATGTGCACACGAATTACTGGGAGCAAGCCCGTTCTTACGTAAAGGACGGCGGGGTCCTCTATGCCTCTGTAGCCGCCGATGCGGCAATCCCAGACATGGAATCGCTGTTTGGAGCGCGCATGACCGACACCGTGGTCTTGACGGAACTCACCTTGAAGATTGTCAAGCCGCTGGGGGATCTGCGCGCCGGCGAAACATTCCATTTCGCGGTGCCCGCGGCATTAGCCAAGTACTGGGGAACTGGCCTTGATGTTGGAAGCGGTGAGGTAATCGCCGTTGATCAGAACGAGCGCCCGGCATTGGTGGCAAATTCTCTCGGCAAAGGCAAGACCTTGCTGTCCGCATATCCGCTCGAGGCCTGGCTCGGCAACCAGCCGCTGTCGTTTGAGAACCGTGAGACGGTGTATCGGTTGTACCGGGCATTGCGCGAATGGAGCGGCGTGCGTCCCAGTGTCAGCACGGATCAACCGTCCGTAGAGGCTTCGGCCCTGAACGGGAGAGGGCATGGGTACTTCATCCTGGCCAATCACAGCGGGGAGCAGCACAAGACAAGGCTGTCGACGACTCTGCTTGTGCAAGGTCTCAGGCAATTGACAGATGCCAGCAGCGTCGACGTGCTGCGTGACGGCGATGGGTGGAGCATCGATCTCCCCCCTTACGGAGGCGCCATTCTCGAATGGCGGCAGAAATAGCCATGCCTGCCATCAATACAGTGACCGGTGCGGTGGATATCGGCGGCACTACGATCGCGGTCGGCGCCATCGACGCATCGGGAAGAGTGCTGGCCAAGCGGGAATCCTCAACCCGAGCGCATGAAGGCTTCGATGCCGCGATGGGGCGAGTGACTGCGATGCTCGAGTCGGTCCGTGGCGATGCGCGAGCCGCTCTGAGCGGCATCGGAATCGGATGCACGGGTCCCATCGATCCGCGGACCGGAGCGATCGGCGATGTGGACTTTCTTCCCGGATGGCAGGGTTGCAATCCGGTCGCCCATCTCGCCGCTCACTCAGGTCTCACCGTGGCCATGGAAAACGACGCCGACGCCGCCGCATTGGGCGAGTTTCAATGGGGTGCGGGCCGCGGCCGACAGAGCTTGATCTGCCTGACCGTGGGCACCGGCATCGGTGGCGGGATCGTGCTGAATGGCGCGCTGTATCGCGGTGTCGGGGGTGCGCATCCTGAAATTGGACACCACGTCATCGAGGAATCTGGGCCGCAGTGCTTTTGTGGCGCCCGCGGCTGCTGGGAAAGCCTAGCCAGCGGCCCGGCGATCGCGAGTCGCGTGCTGCGCGATGCACCGGCCGACTATCCGCATCGCGAACACCTGACGGCTTCATTGGTCTGCGAATTGGCACGCGTCGGCGATTCCACCGCGCTCCGCGAAATCGCGCGCGAAGGTCACTATCTCGGAGTCGGTATCGCCAATCTCATCACGCTGTACGCGCCCGAGGTTGTCGTGCTGACCGGCAGCGTCATGAAAAGCGCAGATTTATTCCTTCCGACCATACACGAGGTAGTTCGGCGCAATTGCGGACTGGTGCCGGCAGCGGACGTCGAAGTATTGCCGTCGGCCCTGGGTGGCGATGCTCCGCTCATCGGTGCCGGTGTCGTCTGGCGGCATCGTTTCGAGAGGGTCGCAAGTCCATGCTGAATTCTGCACCGCAAGTGATCGAAGGCCAGTATTTCATTGACTTGATGGCTCAGCCGCATGCCTTGCAAGCCACCCACGCTTGGTTGGGCTCGAACGGCCGATGGGACGCCGCACGTAAATTGGTCAGCACGCAAAATTGGGCGCGGATCGTCCTGACCGGAATGGGGTCCTCGTTTCATACCCTGCACCCTCTCAATTTGGCATTGATAGACGCCGGTTTGAATCCGGTGATGATGGAAACGTCCGAGCTAATTCACTACGGCATGCCCTTGTGCGACGCCCGAACGATAATCGTCGCGGTCTCGCAGTCCGGCGGCAGCGCAGAAACCGTCCGCTTGTTAGATCTCAATAAACATTCCACCTTGTTGGCGGTCACGAACACCGCCGACAGTCCGCTGGCGCGGCGTGCCGACCTTGCATTGCTCACTCAGGCAGGGCCAGAGTTTTCCGTGTCCTGCAAAACTTACGTTGCAGGTCTGCTTGCTCTTCAATGGTTGGCTGCGGCTTTCACGGGAGGCGATGAGGCGAAGACGCGATTGCAACTCGAGCCTGCCGCAGGTCTGGTCGAGCGATATCTGCAGAGCTGGCATACGTCCACGGAGATTCTCGCCGCTAGGTTGCGTGGAATTCGACACCTCTTTCTGACGGGACGCGGCGCCTCACTCGCCGCCGTGGGCACGGGTGCGCTGATCATCAAGGAATCGACCCGCGTACATGCCGAAGGAATGAGCAGTGCGGCCTTTCGCCACGGGCCCATGGAAATGCTGCAAAAGGACATGATGGTCCTGGTATTCGGCGGGTCCTCCCCTACCTACGAGCTCAATCGTCGTCTTGCCGCGGAACTGATGGCGATGGGTGGGCATTGCGAAGAGATCGGAGTCGACGCAGCGGTGCAGCCGCTTCGGCTGTCGCAAGACAACCCGGTGCTACTGCCTATTCTCGAAATACT
Source organism: Steroidobacterales bacterium (assembly GCA_038226325.1). Lineage (GTDB taxonomy): Bacteria > Pseudomonadota > Gammaproteobacteria > Steroidobacterales > Steroidobacteraceae > Bog-1198. Next base: position 71,675 of record JBBRQO010000005.1, read on the forward strand.
GCCCGTGCAGATGATGACCCTGGCGTTGGCCGGACTAGCAGGTCGGGAAGCGGGGTTTTTCGAACGGGCCAGCAAGATCACCGACACGGAGTAGCCAATATGGGAACCCCTATTGGCGCTGCTACTGCGGGACGAAGTCGCTTCCTCGTCGGTCTGGTGTTCTTGATCTTCTTCGTGATTTCATTTCTCACGAATATTCTGGGACCCTTGGTGCCGGACATCATCAGCGGCTTTCACGTATCTCTGACGATGGCGGCAGTACTGCCGTTTTCCTTTTTTATCGCCTACGGCGTGATGTCTATTCCCGCCGGATTTTTGGTCCAGCGGTGGGGCGAGAGGGCGCTGATGATAGCCTCTTTTCTCGCAGGCACGCTGGGTGCGGCCAGTTTCGCTCTGTGGCCCTCGTACCGCATTGCCATCGCCTCACTGTTCGTCATGGGTGCGGGGATGGCTGCGTTGCAAGTGGCAATCAACCCCCTGCTTCGCGTGGCCGGCGGTGAGGCCCATTTCGCGTACAACTCGGCGTTTGCACAGCTCGTGTTCGGCGCGGCCTCGTTCTTGAGTCCTCTTGTCTATTCCTACCTGGTGACCCATCTTGGCGCCGCGGGCGTTGATCGCGGTCGGCTGTTCCAAACGCTCGCGAGGATGACCCCAGCCGAGTTGCCGTGGATTTCCATCTACTGGCTGTTCGCGCTCGCCACGGCGGCAATGGTCATTGTGGTCTCGGTGCTTCGCCTGCCGGTGGTCGACCGCAAGTCGGAAGAATCCGCGGGTACATTCGCCATGTACGCTGTGCTGCTGCGGAATCCGATCACGTGGCTCTACTTCCTTTCCGTCGTAGCCTATGTGGGCTGCGAACAAGGCACCGCCGATTGGATGTCTCAGTTTCTGCAGCGCTATCACGGGTTTGATCCGCACGTAACCGGAGCGAACGCGGTCGCGCACTTCTGGGGATTGCTCACGGCGGGATGCTTCGTGGGCATGGTGCTTCTCAAGTTCTTCGACAGTCGTCGCGTGCTAATCGGGTTTTCCGCAGGAGCGCTGCTGATGCTGTCGTTGGCTCTGTTCGGGCCCGCCAGTGTGTCGCTGATAGCCTTCCCGTGCATTGGTCTGTTCGCGTCGATCATGTGGCCAACCCTAGTGTCGCTCGCTCTCAATTCCGTGGCCTCGAATCACGGGCCCTTTACCGGAATTCTATGTACGGGAATCATGGGCGGCGCAGTGATCCCGCTGCTGATCGGGCGGCTTGGCGATCTCTACGGTTTGCGCTTCGGCATGCTGCTCCTCTATTTGACCTTCGGCTGTGTGCTCAGCGTTGGCTTCTGGGCCAAGCCCTTGATCAGCAACGCGCGCGCGAGCTGGAATGCCGCGACGATCGCCACGGGAGCATAGCCGCGTATCGCTGCCAGGAACCTATGGAGAACGAATATGAATCAATCACGTAGTAAATTTCGCAAACGATTCGCCGTGTCGTTACTGGCGACGTCGCTTTGCGGCGCCCTGGCCGAACCTGCATTTACGGCGTCACCCGTTTCCTATCTGAAACTATCCGAACCGCAACTGCTGTCGCTGCCGCCGCAGGATTGGGAAGGCGATCAGCAACCGCACACTCTTTCAGTGCTGGAGATGAACCGTGACGGTTTCAAGTATTGGGGTTGGTACGGACTTAACAACGGCCGCGGCGTCGGTCTGGTGCGCAGCAACGATCTGATTCATTGGACCAAGTTCGAACACAATCCCTTGTGGTTCAACGCACGCTGGCCCTCGGCTTTGAAAGGCGCGGATCCCAGGCATCCTGACAGGTTGTATTTCGCCGTAACACGCGACTACGACACGACCAGCAGCCGGATCGTGCTTGCCTCGTCCGACGACGGCGTTCATTTGACGGAAATCAAGAATTTGGTGGCGCCGGTAATGCAGGAGCGCAATCAAAATCCGAATCTTTTTCTCGACCCGGTGACCAAGCGCTTTTTCCTGACGTTTTACCGCGGTAACGACGAGAACTACTTCGACATCGTCAGCAAGAATGCTGATTCGCTCCTGCAGCTGGATGCGGCCAGGGAGAAACTGCTGATACATGGCACCGAGACAGTCGCCGCCCCGACGCTCATGTACCTGCCGACCGGAGGTCCGCAGGGCAAAAACATTTACTTCTTGGCAACCGAGATCTACCCGCAACGGTACAACGAAGCTAAGAAAGGCGATTGGCAGGTAAAAGTTTTCTATGCCGACCGGGCAGACGGGAGCTTTGAGCCCGTAGACAACAACCCGGTCGAGAGCGGTGAACGGGCCTGCCTGTTTCAGCATGAATTCGCCGGCAAGTTCTACGGATACCAATGTCGCTTCAACCATGAGACCAACAGATGGCAGATGGAGCTTGTGGCTGCTCCATTGCCCCAGTAGCGTCATTCGAAAACAGAACAAGATCACGAGGGGGAATACAGATGACGGCCAAGGCATATAGTTTCTGCGGGATGGTGCTCGTTTCCATTTCGCTGGCAACGATCGAGGTGGCGCTTGCTGCATCGACGGGCAACACGGACCTGCAGGAAATCGTCGTTACCGGCGTACGCGCATCGGAGCAAAAATCAGTACAGCTTAAACGCGACTCGGCTTTGATTCAGGACAGCATCAGCGCCGAGGACATCGGGAAACTTCCCGACACCACCATCTCGGATTCACTGCAACGTATCACCGGAGTGCAAATCGACCGCGATGGCGGCGAGGGTACGTCGGTCAACATCCGCGGGTTGCCGCAAGTGGGCACCCTGCTCAATGGCGAAGGGTTTTTGACCGCCCAGACCATCGTCAGCGTACAGCCCGATTTCGGCGACGTGCCGTCCCAGCTGTTTGCCGGTGCAGATGTGCTGAAGTCATCGACGGCGAGTCTTCTTAACGGCGGAATCACGGGCACGATCGATCTGCGCACGCGCCGTCCGTTCGACCTGGCGAGCGGTTGGACATTTGCTGGATCGGCAGAGGGCGCCCACGGCCGGGTCTCGGACAAATATCAACCGCTGGTCGATGGCTTGGTGGGATATCACGCCGAGCGCTGGGGAGTGCTTGCTTCGGTGGCCTATTCCGATGTGACCTTGGAGAACTCGCAGGACGGCCTGGACCAATTCAGCGGTTCCCTGTTTGGCGAAACCAGCGACAGCGCAGCCGGCCCGACGGGATTTCTCAACTCCTATCTTGGGGCGCCGCTTCCGCCGGGCTTGAAACTGCTCACTCCGGGTTCCTGCACCAACAACGCGGGAACCTACACGCCAACGACGCCAAAGGGTTGCGACGTCGATGTTAACGGCGATGGCAAGGCAACCGCCGCGTTCTATGGTTCGCCGGATTTCACTGCGCTGGACCAAAAATTGGAGCGGCGCCGCTTGGGCGTCAATCTCTCGGGTCAAGCTGACCTGGGGTCCGGCTTTAGTCTCGTGGGCGACGTTTTTTACACTGACGCAAACCGCTTCGACCGAACGATCGGCTATCAGTTCAACAATGCGACCTTCAGCGGCGCCACCTTTCTTCCGGCCACCGCGCGCGACACGGGCGTCAAGGTCTACAACGGATACAATGATGGTACAAGCGGAGCGTCGTTGAACGAACTCTACACTACGCAGCGCTACCAAGACTATTTGGGAGACATCGAGACCTTCTCGCAGGTTCACACCACCGACTCGATCTCTCGCAACTATAACCTGCAGTTGCACTACGACAACGGCGGCAATTTCACTGCAGACGTTCGCGCTATCGACGCGAACGCGCACGAACTGCACCTCGAAAGCTATGTGCAGTTCGCAATTTCCGACGGGGGACTCTGGCCCAACGAGCCTAGGGGCGCCGCCCCCTACGGTTCCATTGTTTATCCCGGCGGCAACCGAGTGTTCGATCCGCCCGCACTGGGCGTGTTCCCGGCAAATACGCAAGCGGCGCTCATCGATATGACCGGTGATCACATGGCGATCACGCTGCCCGCGTCGCTGCAAAGTCTATTAGCCAACAAGAACGCTTACTCTCTGAAGACGGTCGCTTCGGAGAACGACTTCGAGCGCAGCGCCACGATGCGCGTCCTGCGCGCCGACGGCCACTACAAATTCGGCCACTCCGGGATGCACCTCGATTTTGGCGTCCGCGAGGGGAAGCGCAACGCCTCCAATGAGAGCTTCGCTTTAGTGGCTCCGGTGTACGGCGGCAATGGCGCCTACAACAACCCCGTAGATCCTGTCAGCGGCGCGGAGAATACCGCCATCAGCATCCCCAACAGCACGGGTTGCTACACACGCTACAAAGCGGTTGATGTCGTCCTCGACGGCGGCGGCGTTGCGGGAGGGTGCAAAGCCGGCGATCCCAACACAGGATTTTATCGTGCCGGGTCGCTCTCCGCCCAGTCTCCCAGCCAACTACCACCCTTCATCGCCAACAACGTCGGTTACTACAGCAGGCTCGCCGATGTCAACGGAGTCGGCATCTACAATCTCAATCCGAAGGTCATGGACAACATTTTGGCGTTTCAGAATGCGCTGTATCCGGGAGAAGTGCGCAGTATCGATCCGGGCAGCACCTGGAATGTCAACGTCGAACAAAGCACCGGCTACTTGCAGGGCAATTTTGCGGGCACTGCGCTCGTGCCGTTCAGCGGCAACGTGGGTGCAAAAATGATCAGGACCCAGCTAGAGGTCGATCAACACAGGGTAGGCAATCAGCCCGCCTACTTCTTGAACCCCGCGGACGCCGGCATCCTGCATACGGAACGAAGTTTTACCGACGTGCTGCCGGCCGCAAATATCGCCTTCGAACTGCGGGACGACTTAAAGCTGCGGCTTGCCTACGCGAAAAACATGCAACTCCTGGATCTGGATCAATGGGGCGGCGGCCTGGTTCTGCAATATGGCATCGTCGCCGGATCTTCGCCGCCGATCTTTGCCGTGCTGAATGGCTCGCAGGGCGGCAATCCAAATCTCAATCCTTGGCGCTCGTCAAACTACGACCTATCGTTGGAGTACTACATCGGAAGGTCCAGTTTAGTCAGCGCCGCAGTGTTCTACGTGGACGTCGCCAGTTTCATCAGCAGCGGTACCACGCTGCGTTGCGACCTGCCTGATGAAGATGGCGTGGTGCGCCACCGATGCGTGGCAATCGCCGGCCCGACTCAGGGATCTGGCAAATCGCTGCGCGGAATGGAGGTGGCTGCCAAGCAGGCATTCGACTTTCTACCCGGCATTCTCAGCAATTTCGGCGTCGACGCAAACTTCACCTTCTCGCCCAGTAACGTGGGGACGGATGTGGCGGGAAATACGATCCCGTTTCAGGACAATTCGCGAGAACAGGCGAATGCGGTTCTCTGGTACCAGAGCAAGCTGTTCCAGGCGCGCGTCGCGGGCAACTACCGCTCGAAGCGGGCCGTATCGCAGGATTACGGCGGGATAAAAGGATTCGAGGAGTACCAAGCATCGACGTTCTACTTGGACGCCTCTGCCAGTTACCAGGTCCTGCGCAACGTACAGTTGTATGTCCAGGGCACCAACCTCACCGGTGAAGAGGAACACTACTACCTCGTCTGGCCGGACCAGAAGTTGCATACGGGCCGGTTTGAGTCCCGGTATACCTTGGGCATTCGCGGGAGACTGTGACTCAGAGTCGGCGAGAAGCCTTCGCCTATAACGATGGCTTGCATCCAACATCGGTGAAGGAGAAGCTGGATGATGAATGGAACCGCTAGTGCGACGATCACGAACGAAACTGCATTTGCTCGTGCCTTTCTGATCGCATTCATCGCGTCGATCGCGCTGACGGCCCCGGCCGTGTTGGCCGCCGATGAGCTGGCTGCGGATGAATCAGCTCTCGATGAGTTGGCTGCGGATGAGCCGGACGTCGATGAGCCGGACGCCGGTGAGTTGGCCGGAGTAGCACGGATCGGCGGAAGTTTCGTCCAGCCCTATCTGGCCGATTCCTGGTCGCCCCGCCTATGGCGGCGCGAGTTTGGGCTCATGCGTTGCGCCGGCCTGGACACGTTGGTGCTCCAATGGACCGTCGATACTGGGAACCGCACGACGGTCTATCCGAGTGCCTTGCGCGGGTACACACGGAGCACGAGCATCGACATTGTCGAACGTGCGTTGACGAACGGGGATCGCACGGGCATCGGTGTCTACCTGGGCCTCAATGTGAACGACGCCTGGTGGAATGTCAGCGTCCATGATCGCGCCTGGTTCCGGGGCGAGATGCGAACCGGCAACGTGATCATGGACGAGCTGTGGGCCAAGTACGGCCATCATCGCTCGCTCCGCGGCTGGTACGTCGCGTTCGAGCCTTGGAATGAGGCGCTTGATGCCTCGGCCTTGAAGAATCTCATCGATGGCTTCAAGTCGGTAGCCGACCACGCCCACGGGACGACCCATCTGCCGATCATCGTAGCGCCGTTCTTCAGCGATCAGGATGGTCTGGGGCCGGTTGACTTTGGGGGCACGTGGGAAACGATCCTGCGCCAGACGCCGGTCGACATAGTGGCCATGCAAGATGGCATCGGAGTTGGTCATACGACCGTCGATCGACTGGCGCCCTGGTTCCGGGCGATGCGCCACGCGATCTCGGAGTCGCGGCCGTCTACTCGGCTGTGGTCCGACACGGAGACCTTCACGCTCGACAATGACCGCACCATGGCGATAAACGGGATCATCAATGATCTGCGCGCGGTGCGTCCGTACGTGTCTAAGTCCCTGAGCTTCAGCTTCAACCACTACATCAGCCCTCAACAGGTGGATCCTCTATACGACCGCACGTACCTACTGTGGGCCCGCGCCGGGCGCCGTGACATGAGTGCTCCCGCTCCCGGCTCCGGTCTGGTAGCCAGCCCCGGAGGTCCCCTGGCGATCAACCTGGCCTGGGGGGTAGCGACTGATGATATCGGCGTGGTCGGCTACCGGCTCAATCGCGATGGGATCTCGGTCGGAGGCACCGTCGGTGGGGCGACTGTATTCACCGATAGCCAACTCGATCCCGGCACAACCCACAGCTACACGTTCACCGCCTACGATGCCGCAGGCAACACCTCTCCTCAGAGCGGTCTGGCTAGCGCGACGGTCGCCCCGACGCCGGTCTACCCGACGAACCTGGCCCTCGGGCGCCCGTACACGGTCGATGTCTCGGCGGACCTCGCATACCCCGACGGCGGGACCGAGTTGACCGACGGGGTACACGGGACAACGGCTTTCACGGATCCCGCATGGCAGGGCCGTCTGGTCAACGTCCCGTACTCCATCACGCTCGATCTTGGTTCGGTGCGGCCCATCGGTGAGATCGTGACGACGTGGTTACAGGTCCTGTCCGCCGCGATCAACCTACCGTCCGAGTTGACCTACGCGACATCGGAGGACGGAACGGCTTGGACGGCGCTGGCGACGATCGCGCGGCTGGCCGTCTCTGCGGCGGACCAGTCGAAGCGATACGTTGCCACGGCGCTTACCGGGGTGACCGGCCGCTACGTCCGGGTGACGGCGTCTTCGGTGAATTGGAGCTTCATCGACGAATTCGAAGTGCGTCACTGAACGTGGCGGTCGAAGTACCGTGCCTACCGCTTTAGCCCGGGTGTATGACAACAACCATCAGTGGAGGAGAAACCGATGATGACCAGAAGCGTTTGCGCAACAGCAATTGGGCTGTTGTGGATTGGTACAGTTGCAGCGCAAATGCCTGCTCCGATCCACGGAGTTACGGTGGAGGACACTAACGACGTTACGACTGAACCGTTCCAGACTCAGGTAATTGCGTCCCTCGGTAATCTGTCGGTGGGACCCACGACTCGCATCGTTTTTACCCCACCGCGACCGGCCAGCGACTTCCTTGCCGCCGCATCCAGAATCAGCAGCGTCAGCTACATCATGGGATTGCCGGTCGACTCGTCCTCGGTGTCGGGGATTTCCGTGACGAACTACTTGAGCCGCTTTCAAGACTACGTGACTACATTGGGCAGTTACGTAGATCTTTGGGAAATATGCAACGAGTGCAACGGAGATTGGCTGGGAAGCACCTCCGACGTAGTGTCTAAAATGTCGGAAGCCTACGACTACGTGAACGGCAGTGGCGGCCGCACAGTATTGACGCTGTACCAATTCCCGACGTTGAGCTCATCCTGTGTCTCAAGTCCTTCCTACGACATGCTGACTTGGGCACAGGCTAATGTGCCAACCCGTATGAAACAGGGGGTCGACTATGTCATGGTGAGTTACTACAACGATTCCTGCTCCCCTTCGAAGCCCGAGCCCAACTGGCAGACTCTGTTTGCAAAACTCGCCGCAATGTTCCCGAACTCCAAAGTGGGTTTTGGTGAAGTCGGCTGGTCGACACGAAAAGCGCCCAGCATTCAGAAAAGGAGTGCTCTCATCAATCACTTCTACGGGTTACGCAAGAGCTTGCCAATCAACGTACCGTCCTATGTTGATGGGTATTTTTACTGGGAGTTTTCTCTCGACATGGTGCCTCAAACGAAGCCGCTTTGGCAGGTAATCAACACGGCGATGAGCAAGCAGTAGCATCGCGAAGGGTATCGTCCGTCACGCTGCGGATTTTCGGGGGTTGCCGGCCTCTGGGTTAGTACGAACCATAGTGGCGCCCGATCGCCTCTCACTGTCCTGGCGATTCCACAGTGCTGGGCGGGTGGTCGGCTCTACGAATTCGTCAAATTGAAGGATGGGCTGGGTAGGTGGAGGTAGTGGGATCGTCACCCGGGAGCGTCCCGCGCATGCCGCGGCTCAGGCATGCTCGTTCAGATCCGTGAGGTACCAATCGACGAAACGCGCCGCATAGGCTTCCTGCAGTGAATACGGACCCGGCACGAAATACCGGGAGTTAACACCGGCCTGATTCATTTCGACGATTTTCTTATCCTCGGCGCTGGTGGTTTTCCACAGCCAAGTGAGCCGCCCGACATCGTAGTCAATGCCTTCCACCGCGTCTCGATGCACCAGCCACAGTACTTCCATTTCCGTATGGTCGACAGTGCGTGGGATGAAGCGGTAGATGACGCCGTGATCGGGATAGGCGAGGAAGTCGCTGAGGGGCCCGATATCGAAGTAGGTGGAGTTGCCGTCTGAGGCCGAGAAGGCGCCCATGAGGCGCGCTACTGCGCGGCCATCGTCCGTGGCGCTCGCCAGGCCATCGTGCAGTGCGCTGCGCATGACCGCCACGGATTCCCGGCCTGCGCCCGCGGCGCATCCATATTGATCGATGTCTGGCACCACGATGCCGAGCGCCTCAGCTCGTGTGCGCCCGGCGCGCTCCAGATCCGCGGCCTGCTCGGCCGGTCGCGCATAGACATGGCGTTTGGCGAACTCCGGATGCGCGGGCGTGCAGTGATAGCACTCCATATAGTTTTCCACCGCGAGTTTCCAATTTGCCTTGATGGAATACAGCTCTCGATGGGCGACTTTGGCGGTTGCCCAGCCGTGCACCCCGGCCGAGCGGGCCAATGCATCCGTGGCGGGGCCGAGATCCAGGGGTTCCTGTGCAAAGGTCGTAAATATCAAGCCTTCCATGATGCGAACGGGGAATGACTTGAGGGCTACATCGCTGCGGTTGAAGGATGCCGGCATCTGCCGGGCCACAGTCAGATTGCCGTCCAGGTCGTAGCTCCAGGCATGATAGGGACAGGTCAGACGCGCCGATTGAGCTTTGCCCGAGCGCGCGCTCACCAGCCGCGAACCGCGGTGCCGGCACACATTGAGTAAGGCACGCACCTCGCCGGCGGTAGTTCGCACCAAGATGAGGGATTCGAATCCTAAATCCACCACCAGGTAATCGCCGGCGTGCGGAATGCTGCTGATATGTCCCGCGCAGAACCAATGCCGCAGCAGCATGCACTGCATGTCGTGCTCGAAAATGGCGGGATCGGTGTAGAAATCACGCGCCAGGGCGTGACCTTGCCGGTGACCGCCGATCAATTGCTGCAGATTTGAGGCATCCATCATTCGAACTCTACACGGCGGGAAAGCTCGCAAGAATACCCATTATCGGGCTGTGTCTGTGGCGAATGGAAGTTCAGCGAGCCATTTTCCTAGCGAGATGATTTTCACTCCGGCGCGCTCCCGAGGCCGATCGAGCTCCAACACGAGTTGCATAGATTCTTTGGGATGCAGCTTTTCAGTGTAGTAGCGAAGGCTGTTGCTGAGTTCAGTATCCGACTTCTTGACTTCGATGAGCCAGTGCACTTGGCGGTTTAGCGTGACGACAAAGTCCACCTCGCGCTTTTCCTTGTCGCGCAAGTAAAAAACGTCCCAGTTCTCGCCGGCCGCATCCTTACGATATTGAGTGAATTTTAGGAGGCTGCACGCCACCATATTTTCCAGTTGCGCACCACCCGATTCGTCGTACGCCGATGCGCAGTCGTAGAAGAAAACGCGTCGTTCTTTACGAATACTGCGGGCTATGCGGCTGGAATATGGGCGCAGGAGGAAGACGATGTATAGGTTTTCGAGCAGCGTGATCCAGGTTCGCGCGGTGGGGGCCGCAATACCTAAATCCTGCGCGAGATTGTCGTAGTTGACCGGCTTGCCGACGCGTTCGCGCAACATTTCTATGAGATCGGCGGCGCTGCGCCAGGAGCTGATACGCGAGAGGTCGCGCAGGTCCTCTCGAGTGGCCAGCTCCATACGATCGTTGCGCAAGCGCGCGGCTTCATCGGCATTGAGATACGCCTCCGGGAAGCCGCCGGTCCGCAGAAGTCGCCGCACGCGATCATCGAGCGCTAGCTGGGGCGAGAATGTCTTCGACTCCGCGACATCGATAGGATGGATCCGGTAGAAGTACTGCCGGCCAGTCAATGCGTCACCTGTCTTACGAAATGCGTCGAGGCGAGCGCTGCCTGTGACCAGTATGGGAGGTTTGTTCTCGAACTGATCAGCCACGTCTTTGAGGAGGTTTTTCCATTTTGGCGCTTTGTGAAATTCGTCGAGAACGACTAGTGAGGCGTCCTTCGGCCAAGCTATTTCGCGAATAACCTTGCGATCCGTGGCGATGTCCCAGTTCAAGTACTGGCCGTGCTTGTCAAGGAGTGACTTGGCGAGCGTGGTCTTGCCGCATTGACGGGGGCCTGCGAGCAGGACCATCTTCTTTCGGAGGTCTTTTTGCAGTTGCGCAGCGAGATACCGCATCCGACCATTCTAATGGTTATTTTAGATTGGTCAAGACTATTCTAAAATGGCCATTACTTTGGTCGAAACGGCGCCGGAATGCCACCTTAGAGCGTATTCGCGCCCAGTCCGCCGAAACGCCTTTGACGGCCGCTATAGTCCTCGAGCGCACTGTGCAAGCGTCCTTCGTCGAAGTCAGGCCAAAGGCATTCGCTGAAGTGCAGTTCGGCAAACGCGGATTCCCAGAGCAGGAAATCACTGAGGCGCCGCTCGTTGCCGGTGCGAATCAGCAAGTCGACTTCGCCTGCCGCGTGGGTGCAATGGTCGACTTCGTGCAGCAGGCGATGAAACTCCGCTCCGGTCAATTCCGTGCCGGGCGATTCGGCGTTGCGGCCGGCGCGCTGTGCTGCCTGGACGATGCTGTGCTGCGCCGAGTAATCGACGGCAATGCGCAACAACATTCCGGAACCTGCCGCGCTCGAGCGTTCGCTTTGCTCTATGGATCGCAGCAGGTTCTCGCTCAGCCGATCGCGCCGCCCGATGACGTTGATGCGAATCGATTGCTCGACGCAGCGGCGGGTTTCCGTAAACAAGTACTGGCCGAACAAGTGCATCAGCGCCGCGATTTCCGCAGGAGGGCGCGACCAATTAGCGGACGAAAAGGCATACAGGGTGAGAGTCTTCACGTTGGTTCGTGCCGCGGCTTCGACGGTGGTGCGCACGGCCTTGGCGCCTTCGATGTGGCCCGAAGAGCGCGGCAGACCGCGCTGCGTGGCCCAGCGCCCGTTGCCGTCCATGATGATGGCGACGTGCATGGCTAGGCGCGCCGGGTGGCCTTGATCACAGCCTCGATGTGCTCGAGATAGCGCAGCAGCGCTTTTTTTCCAACCTGCGTAATCCGGTATATGGACTTGGGCCTGCGGGCCTCGAAGGATTTAGTGCATACGACGTAGCTTGCTTCCTCGAGCTTGCGCGCATGCGCACTCAAGTTGCCGTCGCTGACGTCGAACAGGGACTTGAGTTCGTTGAAAGTGAGTTGTTCGTTCATGGCGAGCGCGCTCATGATGCCAAGCCGCACCCTTTCGTAAATCAGTCGATCGAACCGCGCATCGTCATTGCCATGGACCGAACGCGGCACCGTCACGGGCTTCACCGTTATAGGTCGTAGCGCCTTAGCCTGGGGCGGCACGGCCGCTTCGCCGCGTTTGACGGCACTGGACTTAAGGGGCATCGGCGGTGCGTCCGATCAAGAGTCCGAAAATAATGTGCAATGCGCCGAATCCAAGGCCGAGCATGGCGGTATGCGCCGCCACGGGCAGGGCAAAGGTCATCGCTCCCAAACCGACGAACAGCGCTCCCATGATGCCGACGAGCCGGGTAATCCCGGCGTTGGTTACCGTGCTCGCCGAGAGCACCGCGCAGCCGTAGAGCAGCAGCCACATCCCCGGAATGACCGCCGCGGCGTCGGCGGCATACAGCACCCAGGTCAGCACTGCGCCGGCTAGCAGTGCCGGGCATAGGCAGAGCAGAAATTTTCTGGCCGGACCCCAGTATCTGGCCTGGCCGCGAATTCCGATTTGGCGCGCCACCAATGCGCCGCCGAATAGCAGCGCAATGGCCGCTGCGCCGAGCCAGATGCCGAGCCAGTGAGGAGCCCAGTGCGGTAGTGATACGACGACGGTGGCGAGTACTCCGACCATGCCCATGACGATACCGGCCATTCCGGGCACGTCCATGGAACTCGAGGATTCGATGGTGGCGCGGATATAAGCCAGCGTGCCGAGTGCGCCGTTCTCGATGGCCGCCCGAGCTTCGGTGTGAATGGGAACGACTGAACTTGGCCTTGCCATGAAATAAGCTTAAGGGACTCAACTGTGCCGCGTCAAGTACTCTAAGATGCAGAGTTAAAGCTCTCTAATGGATGGATCTCAGCGACGCGCACCAGGCTCGAATAAGATGAGCGGCTCTAGTCGGCGACGACTACCTTGACCTATTCGAATAGCGCCTTCATGCGTGCGTCGCGCCGCAGTCCGCCATAGAGGTCGAACACCCGGTCGATCCAGGCGCGCAGGGTGTCATCGTGCGTGAGCAGGGGCAGTGTGCTGACACTCGCCACCCAGCGGAAGGTGCCGAGAATGATGTAGTCGGCATAATTAGGTGCGCTGCCCCCGACGAAGGGGGAGCGTTCGAGATAGGCGCGCAGCGGCATCAGCGCATCGCGGAGCGCGGGCAGTCGTGCCGCCCGATCCGCGGTGAAATCCTCCAACGTCGCGCCCTTCAGTCGCAGCTCGCGCGTTCGTCGAAAGTACGGTCGATCTTCGGGGCGCGCCGCGTTGTGAATATCTAGGACGTAGATGCCGAACATCTTGCGCATGATCTCGGAGGTAAACCAGGCATCGGTGAGACGAACCATGGCAAGTTCGGCGGGGCTGGAAAACAGTGCGGGTGCATCGGGAAATCCCCGCTCCAGGTACTCGACGATGTCCCAGCTCTCGGACATCACCGTGGCACCATACTCAATGATGGGGACGGTCTTGTATCGTCCGCCGAAGATTTTAGGAATTTCGGTAAAACCCACCGGGATGGGTTCGCAGGCAAGACCCTTGTGCGCGAGGGCATAGCGGACGCGCCACACATAGGGACTGGCCGAACAGCCATTGTCGAGGACGAGTTCGTAGAGGCGAATGCTGCCTGCGGTGGATGTCATGGCGCTCTGTGTAATTGTCGGCCGCGAGCACAAAGAATATCGCGGACGGATAGCGAAATGTTACCTTTCGCAGGCGAAGTCGCGCGCTGCGGCGGGGTTCAAGGATTCTTATGCGATACGGGATGTTGATCGGTATGTGGCTGGGCACATTCGCGTCGTTGGCGGCTGCGCAGCCGCCGCCGCTGCTCCCCGAGGCGGATGTGGCGGCGCTTGCGAACGAGTTGAGCGGAGAGACCGCCAAGAGAAACTTGGAGGGATTGGCGCGATTGCATCGCCAGCGCGGTTCGCAGGGCTTTCATGCCGCTGCGGAGTTGGTAGCCGAGAGGGCGCGGGTCTATGGTCTCAGCGACGTGCAAATACTGCAGTTTCCTGCGGATGGAAAAATATTTTACGGAACGCAGCGCGCACGGCAGGCCTGGGACGCGAGCGTAGGCGAACTGTCGGAGGTCAAGGGCGAGATTTCGAAGATCAGCGGCGAGAACGGCGTCAAGCTCGCCAGCTACGCGGCGCAGCCCATTGTGCTGGCGGAGGATAGCGAGAGCGCTGCTGTGACCGCAGACCTGATCGACGTGGGCGATGGGTCTCGGGAAGCCGATTACGCCGGCAAGGACGTCAAGGGAAAAATAGTGCTCGCGGCGGCGCAACCCGGCGCCGTACAGGATGTAGCGGTGGCAAAATTTGGTGCGGCCGGGATTTTGAGCTATGCGCAGAATCAGAAGACAGCCTGGGCGGGGGAGAATGACAATTTAATTCGTTGGGGGCATCTGGACATTTGCCTTCATGGTGTCGCTCAAGACCGCTCGCGGCCTGCAGCAACGGCTGAACGCCCAGGAGTCGATTCGATTGCACGCGGTGGTGGTGGCGGGGCAGCACCCGGCATTCTACGAGGTGGTCACCGCCGTCATTCCAGGGGCGGATCCGCGGCTAAAGGATCAGGAAATCGCGTTCTCCTGCCACCTGGATCATCAGCGGCCGGGTGCCAATGACAATGCCAGTGGCTGCGTCGCTATTCTCGAAGTGGCGCGAACGCTGCAGACCTTGATCGGTGAAGGCAAACTGGTGCGCCCCGTGCGAACGCTCCGTTTCATCTGGCCCCCGGAGGTCGAGGGCACGGTCACCTTGCTCAATGCCAGACCCGAGTTTGCACGGCGGATTAAAGCCGTTGTGCATATGGACATGGTGGGTGGCGGCCCTGAAACTAAGGCAGTGTTCCATGTGACCCGCGGGCCGATGAGCCTGCCGTCATTCGTTCACGATGTGGCCTGGGCCTTCGCGGACTGGGTAAACCGGGAGTCGTATCAATTCGCGGCCGGCGGCGCCGCGGCCTACCCGCTGATCGAGCCCGAGGGCGGGCGCGAACCGCTGCGCGCCATGTATTCGCCGTATTCCATGGGCAGCGATCACGATGTGTACCAGGATTCCTCTTTCGGCATTCCGGCCATTTACATGAATGATTGGCCGGATCGCTACATTCATACCAACGGGGATACGGCGGCCAACATCGATGCCACCAAGCTTAAGCGTGCGGCGCTGATCGGAGCGGCCAGCGGCTATTTTTTGGCGAACCTTGCCACGCGGGATATTCCTGCAGCGGGTCGGGCCATCGCCACCGGGAAACTGCTCCGCGCCGTAACGGCGCTGGAGCGGCAGACGGCCCAAGGACCGGTCGACGACTATGAGCAGGGCGTACTCAACTCACTCGACGCCTTCAGCCGCGGTGTACCGGCCAAGTTGCCGGCACCTCAGTCATCTGCGTCGGGAGCGGGCGCAAAGGGACCAGGCGCGGTCATTCATAGCAGGCAAGGACAGCCACGCGGCCCCATGGCGGTGTTCGGGTACGATTATTTTACCGAGCACGCCAAGGCGGCCGGGGTGCTAACGCCGCAGCTGTTGAGTTATGAGGGGTCTTGGGGAGGCGGGGAGGAGTACGCCTATGAGGCGTTGAATTTCGCCGACGGCAGGCACACTGCGCAGCAGATTGCGGATGAACTGACGGCAGAGTACGGCCCGGTGCCGCCGGCATTGGTGTTCGAGTACTTGCAGGCCTTGCAGCGGATCGACGTGGTGAAGTAGCGGCGGCTAAATCGCCAGCGCCTCGATCATGGAGCGGTAGTCGGCGAGCCCGGGGGTCTTCAATCCCGCCACCTTGCCTTGATCGTCGCAGCGCCGAATGAGCACGGCATCCTTGCCGTAGCGTTCGGTCTCGAACTGGGCCACTTCGAGCGTCGACATGGGGCCGCCCTGCAGCTTGAGAGTCACTACCGAGGCGGGGCTGAGCTTGGCGAAATACTTCTGGTCGGTGGCGAGGAGAAAGCGCTTGGCGGGAACGTGCAGGCGAACGGGCTCGGACACTTCAGGGCGAAAGTGCTTAGCCAGCCAGGTTCCGCCGATTTGCTCGTGATGGGCATCCGAGGTCCAGTCGGCGAGGTCGTCAGGCACATCCTCAACTAAGTGTCCGATGTCATGCAGCAGCGCGGCAATGACCAGCGGCGGCGGGGCAGCGGCAGCTTGCGCAAAATGCGCGGCCTGCAGGGCATGCTCCGTCATGGAGACATCTTCACCGAAATAGGCGCCTGAGCCGCGCCGGTTGAATATGGTGAGAATTTCGTCGGTAATGCTCATGAGTTCAGCTCCGTCTGGAATTGACGCCGCAGCAATGAGGCCTCGCTGTACACGCTGTCGCGGCTCAAATAGCAGCCGCGCAAGTGGCGCGGATGCCGTGCCGAGGAAAATGCCGTGCGGCCGTGCAGGGTACGTCGATTGTCGAACACCACGAGATCGCCGTCCCGCATCCGGATCTGCAAATGAAAGCGCGCGTCGCGCAGCAGTGCGGCGAAGCAGCGGTACGCGGAGTAAAAGGCGCGGGCGTCGCGGGCCGCCAGACGCAGCGGCGCAATCGAACGGCTGTTGTAATGCACGGCGCTGACCGCGCCGCTGCAGGTCAATTGGATTAAGGGTCTTTCGGCGTACAGTTCGGCATTGTCGGAGCGGTACAGGAAAGGCACCGCGGTTTGCGTCAGGACGGCGAAGGCATCGGGAAAGGTGGCGCGCATGTGCTCGGCGATGGCGAAGCCGTCACCGAAGAGGCTGTCGCCGCCGTCTGGAGAGGCGATCAATACATGCAGTACCTGAAAACCCGGCACCGGCTCGCGATAGGGATTGTCGGTATGCAATCCCAAACCTAAGTCGGAATACGCCAGATTTTCGGGTTGCGGCACTGAGCGCACGTCGAATACCTGCCCGTAGTTGGTTTCCAGGACTCGTCCCGCCAGCGCCGCGGCCTCGAGGATGGCGGCGTCCGTCGCCGGCACAGCGCTGAAGAATGCGATGCCATCCTGCAACAGCCGCGTCAGCCACTGAGTGCGCAGCGGCTGGTTGCCTAGCGCCTCGGAAAATCCCGCCCAGGCGAAGTCGCGGGCCGCATCGAGGCGCGCGCCCTCGAGCCAGGGTTTGGGGGTGAACTCTGGGCGCGGGTCGTCGAGGTTCGCCGCCTGTGCCTGCAGCCAAGGGAGGGAAAACGAGCCGGTGCGCGGCTCGTTTTCCCATTCAACCGTGATCGCGCCGTGGTGGGCCGTTGCCGCGCGAATCCGCGGGTCCTCGGGTAAATCGGCGATGTCGATGAGACGTTGCCCGCTGTGCGCGTCGCGGTCTTCGCGCAGATTGTCCCGCAGCCACAGGCTGGCGAATTCGCTCAAGGTGCCGTCAGTCCATTCTATGTGCAACCTATCGGGGGAGGACCAAAGGCGCTTCATGGTCGCGTCGGCATTCACGGTGCGGGTGTTCCTCTGGCGGCAGCTCTTGCGTTCAATAGGTAAAGGCATCCCGCGCCGAGGGCCGACAGGGCGCTGACCACGGCGAGAGACACAAATACGCCTTGCCAGCCGAAGGACACGGCGATTCGAGCGACGATGTAACCCGCGGCCGCGCCGCCCAGATAGCCGATGCCGTCGATGATGCCGGATGACGCGGCGCCCGCCTGTTTGCCGCCGAAATCGAGAGCAAAGGCGCCGCCCAGATATGAATAAGGTCCCAACAAGCAGAAGGCGATGGTGCCAATGGCGACGAGCGGCAGCAATGAGCCATTGGTGCTGGAGCGCATGGTCATCAGGACCAGCAATGCGCAGGCGGCGGCGCTCAAGCCCACGAACATGATGAGGGCGCGGCCGTTCACACCGAGACGGTCGCTGAGCCAGCCCGTCACCAGCACAGACACAGCGCCGACGCCTGGGAAAATGCCGCTCATGCGCGCGGCATCGCCGTTGCTGTATCCCAGATAGTCGCGCAAATACACCGGTGTCCAGGCGTTGAAGGTTTCGCGAATTATGGTGCAACCCAAGGAGAGGAGGCAAACCAGCAGGAACGCCCGGCTGCGCAGCAGTGGCAGCAGCAGTTGAGCCACGCTATTGGGCCGAGATTCCGCGCCGGCAAACAGGTTGAGCGGATTGGCCTTGGCCTCGGTGAAGCCGGAATCGACGCGCGATTCTCGCAATAAGAAGAAGTTGATGATCAGAAACAAGCCCGCGACGGCAGCCGCGAAGTAGAACAGTGCGCGCCAACCGT
The DNA here is from genome assembly GCA_038226325.1 of Steroidobacterales bacterium. GTDB lineage: Bacteria > Pseudomonadota > Gammaproteobacteria > Steroidobacterales > Steroidobacteraceae > Bog-1198. The sequence continues at coordinate 90,062 of JBBRQO010000005.1, forward strand.
AGCCGTGGTCGATCAGCATGCCCATCCACTGGCGTGCCGCCGCGTCCCCCACCAGGTAACTGATGCTCAGGATGCCGATGATCATTCCATAGGAGGAGAAGTCGAACCACTTGGAAGAGACCTTGACCAGTCCCGCCCACGCAACGGACTGCGTCAGTCGATTGCCGATCCAGGCCGCGGTGAATAGCGGCAGGCTTAGCCCGGAAGTGAACATCAGTGTAAAGAAGGTGGCGCCGGCCAGGCCGATGAGAAAGCTGATGCGGCCGCCCCAAAAATCGCCCAGTCCCGTCAAGAAGAGCTTGCCGACGGCGTAAGCCAGCACTCCCAGGGAGGTAATTTCTCCCATGCGAATGATGGCATCCGCATGGCTGATGCCATTTTTCCCCAGCTCTTCGATGAGCAGCGGCGTCGCAACGGCCAGATCGGCGCGACAAAAGTACAGCGAGGCATAGCCGCCGAACAGCAGCAGTAGCACCGTCGTTTGGCGGACTCGCAATGACCGAATCGTGGCGCCGCCCGTGAGCACCTCCGGCGCCAGCCCGGGTTCGGGTGCGGTTTGCATGCAACATCCTGAAAATGAGAGCAGATGATTCTGACTTCGCCCGCATCATCGCACTTGAACACGGCGCGAGCCACCGTTGGCATAAAACCTGCTTGGCTCTGGGTGAGAGCGGCGAGCGGCGCCGGCTGCGACAGAGATTCTCAAAGACGCAGGGACTTGGATGCAGTATTTGAACCACGGAGGCTGTATGCAGCGACACCTTTGTCGAGTGGCCGGCAATGCACGGCCGCTTTGCGGCGGCGTACGGCAAGCTTTTGCCGCTTTGGGTCCGCGCCGCACTGTCTCTATATAGGAGTTTGATATGTCAGTCATTGCCAATTTTCGCGCGGCGCCCGCGGCACTTCCGCCGCTCAACCTGCATTCGCAGAGCCACAAAAGAGGCGGCCATGTGCAAGCCACCGACGGTGACGGCAGCAACAGCCCGGCACAGGTTCCGGTGGGCTTGAGGCAGAGTCTATTCGGTAGCTTGCTCAATTCCCTGGAGCAGGCGATCGGTGTGCCATTGACGGGGCCCGCCGCGGCCACCAGCGGTACCACGACCGCTGCCGCCGCCGAAGGCGCGAGCACTGCGGCGCCTGCGGCGAGCGCCGCGACAGCTTCGGCGCAATCTTCCATCGCCATGCTGCAAAACTACTTGAATAACCTGCCGCACAATCCGCGGACGGACGGGTCCTCAGCTGTGAAATTCGCGGCTTCGAATGTCAACGTAAGTGCCTAGCGGTTTGCGCCACCCGCTGATTGTGTAATTAATCGATCGCTCAATTGACGTTCACAGGTCGCCCGGCTAGGCTCAACTGCGCCGGAGAACTCCCAAGTGAATGCCATCAAGAAATTACCGACTTTGTTTATCCCGCACGGCGGCGGCCCCTGCTTTTTCATCCAGCCACCGGCGGCGTATCCGCATATGTGGGAAGGGCTCGCGTCCTACCTACGAGGCATCGACGGCTCGCTCGGACTCAGGCCCAAGGCAGTACTGGTGATCTCCGGCCATTGGGAGAATCCGCTGCCCACCTTCAATGTGGCGAGCAGACCGGGGTTGCTGTTCGACTATTACGGATTTCCTGAACACGCCTATCGGTTGAAATATCCTGCCGCCGGCGCGCCTGAACTCGCCGAACGTGTACGAAAACTCTTGGAGGATGCAGGCTTCAATAGCGACGTGGAATCCAAACGCGGTTTGGACCACGGAGTATTCGTCCCGTTTCTACTGATCTACCCTAAGGCCGATGTTCCCATCCTGCAGCTGTCGCTGCAGGCCAGTCTCGATCCGGTTCTGCACCTGGCCTTGGGGCGCGCTCTGGCGCCGCTGCGCGAGCAGGGGATATTGATCGTGGGCAGCGGCATGAGCTACCACAACTTGGCCGATATGTTCTCCGGCCGAGGCGCGGAGTCAGCGGCTGCTTTCGATGCATGGTTGGGCGAGGCGGTGCAGGATCCGGCGACGCGCGACCAGTTGCTGGCCAAGTGGCGCGAAGCGCCGGGCGGTGCGGCATCACATCCTCGCGAGGAACATCTCATTCCGCTGATGGTGGCCGCCGGTGCAGCGCTGGGCGACAGGGGAGTGCGCAGCTTCGGCGAATCGATCGGCGGCAAGCAAATCTCCGGGTTTCAGTTCGGCTAAGGAATCTAAATGAAGCGAACCACTGTCTTGGCTCTTGGATTGATGCTGTGGGCGCACCCGGCGCTCGCGCAGCAAGCGAATCAGAATACCGCGATTGCTGCAGACGGGAAAACGCTGGTGGTGCGCGCGCGCTGGCTCATCGACGGCAGCAGCGAGAAGCCGCGGCACAATGTGCAAATCGTGATTCGCGGCAATCGCATCGTGGATGTAATTCCGGCCAACTCGCCGTCGTTGCCCGACGATGCCCGCGTAATCGACTTGGGCGGCGCGACGGTGTTGCCGGGCCTTATCGATACGCACACGCATATATTTTTGCAGGGTGAGGACCCGGCCGACGGCGGCTACGACGCGCAGCTGCTGAAATCTCCGGCTTCCTACCGTGCCGCGCGTGCGGTGCTGGCGGCGCGCCGTGCTCTGGAGCAGGGTTTCACCAGCATTCGCGACATGGAGACCGAGGGCGCGGGCTACGGCGACGTCGGCATCAAGCGGGCCATCAACGAAGGACTCATTCCGGGCCCGCGCATGTGGGTCTCGACAGTGTCGATTTCTTCTACCGGCGGTTATCCCCTGGAAGGCTATGCGCCGGAAATCATGCTGCCGAAAGGTGCGCAACTGATCGACGGGCCCATCGAGGCGCGCAAGGCGGCGCGCCAGCAACTGGACAATGGCGCCGATTGGATCAAGGTGTACATGACGCATCGTTCGTGGCTCGACGCGCAGGGCGCCTTGGTCTCGCAGCCGACGTTGACGGTGGAAGAACTCAAGGCCATCGTCGATGAGACGCATGGCTGGGGAAGGAAAGTGGCCTGTCACGCCTACAATGGACCGGGCCTGCAGCGCGCGCTCGACGGCGGCTGCGATTCAATCGAGCATGGCCTGGAGATCAGCGACGCGCAAATCGCGCAGATGATCAAGCAGGGTACGTGGTACGTGCCCACATTGCAGGTGTACTACACGGACTGGGATCCTGCCGACACCGATTCGGGAAAGCGCGACCGCAAGCGGGTTGCGCTGCACGGGGTTGCGTTCACCAAGGCATTGCGTGCGGGCGTCAAGATCGCCTTCGGCACCGATGTGGGAGGCTTCAAATGGTCTGAGCCCATCGCTGAGGAATTTTCACGCGAAGTGGAGTTCGGCATGACACCCATGCAGGCCATTCAATCCGCCACTTCGCACGCGGCAGAGCTGCTTGGCAAGCGGGGTGAGATCGGTGTGATTGCCCCCGGCGCGTATGCCGACTTGATTGCGGTGGCGAGCGATCCGCTGGCCGATATCACCGTGCTCAAGTCTGTGCAGTTCGTCATGAAGGACGGCGTGGTGTTCCAGACTCGCGACGGCGCGCGTTAGTTCAGCGCGCGCAGAGTCGCGATGTTCTGTGCGTTAACCGCCGATGGCTGCGCGCCGAATCGAGCCGTGACGTAATTCGCGAGGCTCGCAATCTCTTCGTCGGAGTACGCCTCGCCGAAGGCCGGCATGGTGGCATGCGCGTCGGCGGTTTGCCGATGCGCGCCGGACAGAATGATCTGCACCACGTTGGTGGCGGTGGGATCATTCACCGAGCGCACCCCGGTCAGGGTCGCATAGGGCATTACCGGGCTGACCCCGGTCCAATCGTGACATCCGGCGCAGGCGCCGGCATACACGCCCTTGCCGCGCGAATCCACGTTGGCGGCCACGCCCTCGGCGTGAGATGCGGGGGCGGCGCCCGCCTTCGGTTCGGGCAGATCGGAAGTCGAGATCTTCGACACTGAGCGCACATAGGTCACCAGGGCGGCGACATCGCCGCTGGTCAGATATTGCAGGCTATTGTCGACGGCCTCGCCCATCGGGCCCGTCGCGGTGCCGCGGCCCTCCGCATGCCCGATGGCCAAGTACTTCGCGAGGTCGGTTTCGCTCCAGGCGCCGATGCCGCTCTTGGGGTCGGAGGTGATGTTGTACGCGCGCCAGCCGGCTTGCACCGCGCCTGCAAATTTCTCTCGGTGGTTGAGCGCTTGAAAGAGATTGCGCGGCGTGTGGCATTCGCCGCAATGGGTCATGGCTTCCGCCAGGTAGGCGCCGCGATTCCATTGCGGATCGCGCTCGGTGTGCGGCTCGAAGCGTTTATCGGAGTTGAACAGCATGGTCCACACTCCCATCAGCGAGCGCTGATTGAAGGGGAAGCTGAGCGAATTCTGCGGCGCCGGTGCATGCACGGGCTCGAGACTGAAGAGGTAGGCCTTGATCGCCAGTGCATCGGCATCGGTCATGGAGGTATAGCTGGCGAAGGGCATTGCGGGATAGAGCTTTGTGTTATTCGGCCCCAAACCTTTGTGTACGGCGTCCAGGAAATTTGCATCGCTATAATTGCCGATTCCGGTTTCCTTGTCGGGAGTGATATTGGTCGAGTAGAGAGTGCCGAACGGCAGCACGAAGGCGCGTCCGCCGGCGAAGGGCACACCGCCTTCCGATGTGTGGCAGGCAGTGCAATCGGCAGCACGCGCCAGGTACTTGCCCTGCTCGATGAGGCCGGCACTTTTGAGTTCGGCCGGCACCCCGGTGGGGTCGGCGCCGTGATAATCGGCCAGCGCCACCTTCGTTCCGCCGGCAAAATCCGTGGGATGGGGCGCCAGCGCCACAATCCACAGAAAGCCGATCAGAATTACGGCGAGGATCGCCGCAATGCCGATCAGGGTGTAACGCCGCGCGCGGCTGGGATGAGTGGTGTCGTTCATGATGGCTTTTTCCCGGACAAAATATCTCGATCGATGGGCATGTGACGCAGGCGAATGCCGGTGGCGGCAAACAGTGCATTGCTAAGAGACGGCGGCGCCGCCGTCGCGCCGGTTTCGCCGATGCCGCCCGGCGCCTCACCGCTCTTGATCAGGTGCACTTCGATTTGCGGGGTTTCGTTGATGCGCAGCATACGGTAGTCGTTGAAATTGCTCTGCTGCACTCGACCCTTATTGATGGTGATTTTACCGTACAGGGCGGCAGTGAGCCCGAATATCAGGCCGCCTTGCAATTGCGCCACCACCGTGTCGGGATTGACGACGATCCCAGTGTCGACCGCGCACACTATTCGATGCACCCGCACTTCGCCCTGAGAGTCGACTTCCGCTTCGGTGACGGTCGCTATGAAGCTGCCAAAGGCAACCTGCACTGCAATGCCGCGGCCCGTACGCGCGGGCAGAGGATTGCCCCAACCGGACTTGACGGCCGCCAGTTCCATTGCGGCCCTGAGACGCGGCGATTTATCGAGCATGTCACGGCGAAAATTGACCGGGTCTTTTTTGACCTTTAGCGCCAGCTCATCGATGAAGCTTTCGATGGCGAACACATTGTTGTTGGGGCCGACGCCGCGCCAGAACCCGGTGGGCACTGCGGGGGGCTCGTCGCGCACGTATTCCACGCGCAGATTGGGGATGTCGTAGGGGATGTCGGCGGCGCTGTCGATGGCATCGATGTCGATACCCTTTTGAAAGGCCGGCGGCAGCCAGCGCGCAAGAATGGCGGAGCCGGTGATGCGGTGTTTCCAGCCGACGATGCGACCATTGCCGACGGTGGCGGAGAGAACGTCGCGATACACGGGCCGGTACACGTCGTGCTGCATGTCCTCTTCTCGGCTCCAGATTATTTTGACGGGACCGTCCACCTGTTTCGCAATTTGCACGGCCGATTCGACCATGTCCACCTCGAGCCTGCGGCCGAAACCGCCGCCGATGAGATGGTTATGCGCCGTGACCTTGTCGAGGGGTAATCCGGTGACCTTGGCGGCAATTGCCTGAACCCTGGCGAGCACCTGGCTGCCGACCCATACCTCGCAGGAAGTGGCGGTGACATGGACGGTGCAGTTCATCGGTTCCATGGTGGCATGCGCGAGAAAGGGCATCTCGTATGCCGCTTCCAGCAACTCACCCTGAGCAAGCCCCTTGGTCAAATCTCCCTCGGATTTGGCGACTACGCCTTCAGTCTTGCTGGCCGCGCGCAGCTGCTTCCAGACATCATCGGAGGTAACAGCGGCATGCGGCCCTTCATTCCAGGTAATGTCCAGTGCCGCCAAACCTTGCTTGGCAGCCCACATATGATCGCCGACGACGGCGACAAAAGAATTGGACACGATGATCTGGCGAACGCCCGGGAGGCTCTTGGCCTTGGTGTCGTCCACATGCCCGACGCTGCCGCCGAATACGGGGCAGGCGGCGAGAGTGGCGAACTTAACGCCGGGCGGCATCACATCGATTCCGTACACCACTTTACCGTTGACCTTATCGGGAGTATCGAAGCGTTTGAGCGGATTGCCGATCAACTTGAAATCTTTCACATCTTTGAGTGGCGGGTCCTTGGGCGGCGTCAGGCTCTGGGCACGATCGATGAGCACCGCGTAGACGAGGCGCCGGCCGCTGGCATCATGAATGGCTTCGCTCTTCTCGGTGCGAACGCTGGACGGCTCCACCTTCCAAATCTGCGCGGCCGCCTGGACCAAGACGGCGCGCGCGCCCGCCGCCGCCTTGCGCAGGGGCAGCCAGAAGGCACGCACCGAATTCGAATTGCCCGTGACCTGAAGTCCGAATACGGGGTTGGCGTAGAGCTTGTCATTGGGCGGGGCGTGTTCGAGCGCCACGTGGTCGAAGTCCGCGTCGAGCTCCTCCGCTAGGATCATGGCAACTGCGGTGTAAATCCCCTGGCCCATCTCCACCTGCGGCATGATGAGCGTGACCTTGCCGGCGGCATCGATGCGGATGAAGGCATTGGGTGCAAAGTCACTCTTCACCGGCTGTGCGCCCTGGGCACGGGGCAGATGGAAACCGATCACCAGTGCACCGCCTACCGTCAGGCCGGCCTCGAGGAAACCGCGTCTTGTGAGTGGGCTGTTGGTCGCGGCATCGCGCCGCGGGGCGTCAGGCCTGCGCAGCATGTTTAATGGCCGCACGAATGCGCACGTAGGTGCCGCACCGGCATATGTTTCCCGCCATGGCCGCATCGATGTCGGAATCCTGCGGATTCGGAGTGTTATTGAGAAGGGCGGTTGCCGACATGATCTGTCCCGACTGGCAGTAGCCGCATTGCACTACCTCCAAATCCAGCCAGGCCTTTTGAATCTTGGCGCCGGCAGGGGACGCTCCCACGCCCTCGATGGTGGTGATGGCGCGTTGGCCGACGGACCCCACTGGCAACAGACAGGAGCGTACCGGCGCGCCGTCGATGTGCACGGTGCAGGCGCCGCATTGTGCTATGCCACAGCCGAATTTGGTGCCGGTGAGGCCTATGATGTCGCGCAGCACCCAGAGCAGGGGCATATCGGGCGGAGCGTCGACGTTCTTCACTTCGCCATTAATCGTCAGATTTAGCATCCGGCCACCCCCGTCAGTACCAACTGGTTTCCGTTCCCGTGCAGCGTGATGTTACGAATGAACGCTGGTTAGCGTGAGGCGCTATTCCCCTCCATATATAGCGTTTTCAGCAACTTACGCCGCGCCTTACTGTGGCATTGTTCGCTGCAGGATTCCAGTCGCGGCGATGATCGCTGCTGCCAGCGGAGCTGAAACGGTCACGCCGTGAAGGAGCAGGGCAACCGCAATCACCGGTTATAATTCGCTAAGGGCCGGAGAGCACCTATAATTGCGCCGCAGCCACTGTGGAATGCCGGTTTCACTGAGAGCCACCATGTTGACGAGAACTTCGCTTTGCGTTGCGTTGCTGGTCATTCTGGTTGCGGCGTATATAGCGTCGGCGCGCAGTGCGGACATCGAGCCCACCCAGCACGAGTTCGTCATCGAGAATTTCAAGACCGAGAGTGGCACGGTTCTACCCCAGGCGCGCATTGTCTACGGCACCTATGGACAATTGAACGCCGCGGGCGACAACGCCGTGCTGCTGCCCTCGCACTACATGGCCGATATGCACGGTTATGGCTTTTTGATCGGACCCGGTAAGGCGCTCGACCCGAAGAAGTTATTTCTGATCGCCAGCGAATTGTTCGGCAATGGGCGTTCGTCCTCGCCCAGCAATACGCCGGAACCTCTGCATGGTCCGCGATTTCCGACGACCACCATTCGCGACAATGTGGAGGCGGTGCATCGTCTGCTCACCGATGAGCTGCACGTACGCCACTTGCGCGCCGTAATCGGCTTTTCCATGGGTGCACAACAGGCCTTTCAATGGGCGGTGAGTTATCCGCAGTTCATGGATCGCATCGCGGCGACGTCGGGCACGGCGAAAACCTATGGTCACGGCATCGTACGGCTCGAAGGTGAGATTGCCGCGCTCACCGCCGACCCCGTTTTCAACGCGGGCGACTATACCCAGCAGCCGGAGAGGGGAATTCAGGCCTTTGCTCTGGTGTGGACGGGTTGGCTGTTCTCACAGGAATGGTGGCGCCAGGAGCTGTGGCGTAGCGACCCCTCGCTGGGCGGCAGTTTCGATCAAGTGGTGGAGCGCTTGCGCACGAATTTCATACCTGGAGCGGATGCCAATGATTTGATCCTGCAGATGCGCACCTGGGAAAAGCACGATGTCGGCAACACGCCGCCTTTTCATGGCAGCGTCGAGGCGGCTCTGCGCTCCATCAAGGCTCAAGTCCTGTACATGCCTTCGCAAACCGACTTGTACTTTCCGTTGAGCGATGCGCGTTACGAAGACGCGTTTATCCCTCACTGTACCCTACTGCCCATTCCCTCTTTATGGGGTCACCCCGCCGGGGCGGGGGCGTCGCCCGCGGACGGCAAGTTCCTCAATGAGCACATTGCCCGTTTTCTCGAAGGTAAGACCGCGACATAGACAAGGATCGAGGCCTGATGAATGCGTCTCCTCGATCCACCCCACGGATCCGAACCTGGTACGCCCGCGTGGCCACCCTGTATAGTTTTCGGTTGCACGCCTTTAGAATTCAAAATCTTCTATAAATAGAGGTATTCGCATGTTTCGCCACGGAATCGTCAGCGCTGGACTGCGCATCGTCGCCGGCTTGGTTTTTTGCGCATCCGCCTGGGGCGCTGCGCCCCTGCTGTTGCGCAATCCGGCACTCAGCCAGGACAAGATCGCCTTCGTGTACGCCGACGATATTTGGAGCGTCGCTCGCGAGGGTGGCGAGGCGCGAAGGCTGACGTCCGGGGGCAGCGTGGTGGCAGGTCCCTACTACTCCCCCGACCACACGCAGATCGCCTACTCGACCCGGGCGCATGGTTTGACCGATGTGTACGTGATGAGCGCCGATGGCGGAGTGCCGCGACGTCTGACTTGGGAACCCACCGGCAGCCGCGTTGCCGGTTGGACAGCGGACGGCAAGGAGGTCCTGTTCACCTCGCAACACGCCAGTACCTCGGATTTCCCGCGTCTGTATCGGGTGCGTGCCGATGGGGTGGGACCCGCGCAGCTGCTGCCTTTGCCGAGCGCCGCCGAGGGCAGTTTTTCGGCGGACGGAAATACGCTGGCGTACGTGCCCTTCCAACAATGGCAAGCCGCATGGAAGCGCTATCGCGGCGGTCAGACGACGCCGATTTGGCTGGTCAACATGAAGACGCTGGACCTGGAAAAAATCCCGCGCGAGAGCTCCAGCGATTCGAACCCGGTTTGGGAAGGCGGCACGGTGTACTTCCTCTCCGACCGCAATGGACCGGTGTCGCTGTTCAGCTATGACACGGGCTCGAAGCAGGTCCAGGAAGTCATGGTCAATCATGGCCTCGACTTCAAGACCGTCAGCGCCGGTCCGGGCGCACTGGTGTACGAGCAGTTCGGCTCGCTGCATTTATATGATCTGGCGGCCCATCAGGAACACGCCGTGGCCGTGACAATTCGCGGCGACCTGCCGGAGCTCGTGCCGCATATGGCCAAGGTGGCGGTGAACGAAGTACAAAGCAGCAGCATTTCGCCGACCGGCGCGCGCGTCGCCGTGGAAGCGCACGGCGATATCTTCACCGTACCTGGGGAGAAAGGCGATACCCGGAACCTGACCCGCACCCCAGGCTCGGCCGAGCGCGCTCCCGCTTGGTCGCCCGACGGTAAATCCATCGCTTATTTCAGCGACGCATCGGGCGAGTACCAACTGTATATCCGCGATCAGGACGGCTTGCAGGCGCCGAAAGTCATCGACTTAGGGCCGGGCGCGTCGTTCTTCTACGCCCCGCACTGGTCGCCGGACTCCAAGCGCATCGCCTACACGGATAAGCATTTGCGTATCTGGTACGTGGAGGTGGCAGGCGGCAAGCCGGTCAAGGTCGACACCGGGATTCGCGGCGGCTTCGGGACTAACAGCGAGATTTCCTGGTCGCCGGACTCGCAGTGGCTGGCGTATACACGCGACCTGGAGAGTCAGATGCATGCGGTATTCGTCTATTCGCTCGCGACTCATGTCTCCACGCAAGTCACCGACGGCATGAGCAATGCGGCGCATCCGGTGTTCGACCCGAGCGGCAAGTCTTTGTATTTCGCGGCTTCCACGAACAGCGGGCCTTCCGATGCCGGCATAGACCTGTCCTCGCTCGATCGTGCCACCGACAGCAGCGTGTATGTGGTGGTGCTGTCACGCAACGGTGCCTCGCCGGTCGCGCCGGAGAGCGACGATGAAAACAAGAAAAAGGACGACGACGCCAAGAAGGACGAGACCCAGGCCGGCAAGCATGAGTCCGACAAGGAGCAGTCCGTCGCCAAGGAAAAGAAGGACGCCGAGAAGAAAAAGGCCGCTGACAAGTCCAAGCCCACCGTGATCGATCTGGGCGGCATCGGCAATCGGATCCTGTCGCTGCCGATTCCTGCGCGCAATTACGTCGATTTGGCCGTCGGCAAGCCGGGGGTGCTGTTTCTCGCCGTGGGTCCCGCGGTGGGCCGTCCCTCCGCGGATCGCGGCCCGGAACCGTTCAACCTGTGGCGATTTACAACAGACAAGCGATTGACCGAGGAAATGCTCAGCGGCGTGAGCGACTTCAAGGTGTCCACTGACGGCGAGAAGCTGTTCTACGCGCGTGAGGAGAGCTGGTTCATCGCGCCGACCGCGGATCTCAAGCCCGGTTCTCCGGACGCGCCTGCGGGCAAACCCGTGAACAATGGCGCGATGACGGCCATGCTTGATCCACGCGCCGAATGGCAGCAGATGTATCGCGAGACCTGGCATGTGCAACGCGATTTTCTTTACGATCCGCACCATCACGGTCTCGACCTGAACAAAGTTCAAGCGAAGTATCAGCCCTACCTGGAGGGTCTGGCCTCACGCAATGAATTTACCTACTTAAGCAACGAGATGCTGGGCGAGGTGCAAATCGGCCACATGTTTGTGGGCGGTCCGCGCAAGCCGCCGGATGCGCCGAAACCCGGCGTGCTGGGCGCCGACTACATCATCGATCACGACCGCTATAAATTCGCCAAGATCTATAACGGACAAAATTGGACGCCGGCGCTCACGGCGCCGCTGACCCTGCCCGGCATAAACATCGTGGAGGGCGATTACCTGTTGGCCGTCAATGCCCGCGAACTGCATGCGACTGATAATATCGATTCCTTCTTCGACGGCACTGCGGGCAAACAGACGGTTCTGCGTGTCGCCAAAAGCGCCGACGGCAAAGAGGCGCGCGATGTCACGGTGGTGCCGGTGGATTCCGAGCACGGTCTGCGCAATCTGGATTGGATCGATTCGAATCGGCGCAAAGTCGATGCGCTGTCGGGAGGCAAGATCGCCTACATCTACATGCCGAACACCGCAGGCGCCGGATACACCAATTTTAACCGCTACTTCTATGCCCAGTTGGACAAGCAAGGGGTGGTGCTCGACGAGCGCAACAACGAAGGCGGTTTCATTGCCGACTATGTGGTCAATGTGCTGGGCCAGAAATTGCTGAGCGGCGCGATCGAGCGGGACGGCAAGCCGGTGCACGATCCGCAGGGCGCGATCTTTGGACCGAAGGCGATGATCATCGACCAATCGGCCGGCTCCGGCGGCGATGCCATGCCCTGGTACTTCCGCAAGGCGAATATAGGCACGCTGGTGGGCGTGCAAACCTGGGGCGGATTGGTCGGCATCGGTGGCTATCCGACACTGCTCGATGGCGGCTACGTGACCGCGCCTCGCTATGCCATCTACGGGCTCAATGGTGAATGGGAGGTGGAGGGCCACGGCATTGCTCCGGACGTCGAAGTGCAGATGCTGCCGAAGGACATGGCCGCGGGCCGCGATTTACAACTCGAACGCGCCGTGACCATCGTCATGCAGCAGCTGAAGGATCATCCGGTGTTGGAGCCTGCGATACCGCCGTATCCCAACTACCATGAGAAGGACGGGCTCGGCGTCCACTGATCGAAGGAGTGAACAGCTTGCTCAACCCACAGGATATGGAATTCCGTATTCGACGGCTGGAGGACCGCGCCGAGATCGGCGAGCTGATTGCGCGCTATTGCGTTGCGATGGACGAACGGGATATCGAGGAGTTTCCGAATATATTTACGCCAAAGGTCGTGATTCGTTCGGCCGACGGCGTGATGAATTCCGCGGGTTTGGGTGCCGTAACGGCTATGTTCCGCGGAAGATTCGAGGTATTGGGGCCCAGCAATCATTTCACGCACGATGTGATATTGAAGTTTGATGAGCGCGATCCGGATCTCGCCCAAGGCGTGGTGTCGTCCCATGCGGAGATGAATCGCCGCGGCATGGCGATGATGGCGGCAATGCGTTACCGCGATAGCTACAAACGCTGCGATGGACGCTGGCTGTTCAGCGAACGCCTGCTGTCTTTTTTCTACTACGTCCCCGCAGCGGAATACATCCAGAGTCTGCAGGGAGACTTGTCCAGACGCATGCGTGCGTACGATGAGCCGACGGCGGCTGATTGGCCCGAGCAGTCGCCCTCGTGGAAACGCTACTACGGGGTCTGATTGCGCGAGTAGCCTAGCGCATCGCGAACGCCAGCGCTTGCACCAGGGCGTCGATGGCGGTTTCATCCACATTGAGAGTAATGGAGATGCGCAGTCGCGCCGTTCCCTGCGGCACCGTGGGGGGGCGGATGGCACGGACGTCGAAGCCGGCGGCCTGTAATTCCTGCGCGATATGCAGCGTCGGTTGGCTCTCGCCGACTATCACTGGCAGTATCTGGGAAGGCGGTGTGGCCAGGCTAAGCTGGGTCTTGATGGCTTGGCGCGCGCGTTGGACGAGATCCGCCAGACGTAAGCGGCGGGCGGGCTCCTCGCGCAGCATGACCAAGGACTCGCGCAGTGCAACCGCGACCAGCGGCGGCGGGGCGGTGGCGAATATAAACGGCCGCGCGCGGTTGATGAGAAAGTCGCACAGGATTGCGGGCCCCGTGACCAGCGCGCCGGCGGCGCCCAAGGCCTTGCCGCCGGTGTGCAGCACGAGCACGTTGTCGGTGCCTTCCAATTCGGCGGCAAGGCCGCGGCCGTCCGGGCCGTACACGCCGGTGGCGTGGGCTTCGTCGATGATGAGGAAGGCCTCGCAGCGCTCGGCCAGTTCCTTGAGCTCGCGCAGGGGTGCGCGGTCGCCTTCCATGGAGTAGAGGCTTTCAACCACGATCCAGGCAGTTCCACTACCGCCCGCCGCCCGCCACTGGTGGATGGCATCGGCCGCGGCCGTGACCTCATTGTGTTTGAAAGAGGCCGTCGAGGCGCGACCCAGCTTCATGCCGTCATGGGCGCTGGCGTGCACATATTCATCGTAAACCACGAGGTCGTCGCGTTGCGGCAGCGTGGCAAGCAGTGCGGTATTGGCGGCGTAGCCGGAGCCGAACAGCAGCGCTCGCTCGGTGCGGAAGAAGCGGGCCGCTGCCTCTTCTAAGCGCTCATGCTCGGGATGGTTGCCGCGCAGCAGCCTCGAGCCGCCGGCACCGGCGGGGACTCCGCGCGCCAATGCAGCTGTGAGGGCGTCTCGCAGTCGGCTGCAGTCGGCGAGCGCGAGATAGTCGTTGGAGGTGAAGTCGGCGCCGGCGGTTGAGCGCAGCTCACGATAGCGGGCCTGCGATTTAAGCTCGTCGAGCAATGCGGCAAAGCGCTTCAATCGGTCCACGACTACACCTTGGCTCTTGCGGCCATCAGGGCAAGCATCAGCGTCGCCGCAATGCACAGGTAGGCAAATAAATTGCCGATGGCTACATACAGAGTGTGGCTGCCCGGCATCAGCGGGGTCGAGACCACGATGCCCTCCGACGCCCGTGGATTGCGATAGGGATCATCGGCGTAGGTTTTTTGCACCAAGCGGCCGTTCGGGTCGATGGAGGCGGACACGCCGGAGTTGACGGCGCGCACCATGCTCACGCGCAGCTCGACACTGCCGAACACGGCCAGCGCCAGATGTTCCCAAGGTTCCGTCGCGGCGCCGAACCAGGAGTCGCTGGTCAGATTGACGAGCAGGTTGGGGTGCAGCTGCCCGACACCGCGCAGGTATCCCGGCAAAATATCTTCATAGCAAATGACCGGACCGAGTTTCCAATCTTGACCGTCGGCTCCCTTCAGGGTAAGCAGGCCGGGACCCTTGCCCGCCGTGAATCGACCGGTGCCGTCGGGTAGTAATTTGCGCAGCCAGGGGAAGGTCTCGATACCGGGAATGTATTCGCCGAATGCCAGCAGCCGCACTTTGTCGTACAGTCCCGCCACGCGGCCTGCGGCGTCGAGCAAAATCGCCGAATTGAAGGAATATGCGCGGGCCGGGTCGTACATGTCGGCGCCGACGACCACCGGCACGTCGAAGTTGCGGCGGATCATTCCCATATAATCCGCCGGATAATCAGCGGTAAATTCCCGCGGCAGGGTCACGGGATAGGCACCCTCGCTCCAGACCAGGAGCTGTACGCCGGCCTGTTGCAAGCGACGAGACACCGATTGCAGGGCGGTCAGCTGGCGGAGCGCCTCAGCGCGAGCGGTCTCGTTATTTTCGGCGTCCACAGAGTAGGCGAAATTCGGCTGTACCAAGCCCACTGTCAATTTCGGCGCCTGCGCGATGAGATCATCCACTTGTCGCATGCGCACGCCACCGAAGATGAGAGCGGCAGCCAGCAGTGTCGCGGCGGCGAGCGCGGGATAGCGCGCCGCGCGCCGGTCCACGATCAGGTCGTACAACGCGCCATTCACCAACATCAGTAAGGCAGTGACGCCGAGCGGTCCGGTGAGTTCGGCTATTTGGATGATGAGCGGGTGCCAGGCCTGGGAGATATATTGGCCACAGGGAAATAATTGCGGCACCACCAGTTCGCAACCGACCATGACGAGGGGGGCGAGCAGCGTCATGGGCAGGCGGCGGCGGCGGCGAATCCAGCAGACGACGCCGGCAAAGAGCAGGAAGATGATGGCGCGCGTGGCGCAGAAGACCAGAAACACCAGACACGCGGCCCACCACGGAAATTCCGCGAAGCGCTGCATGACATCGATCAGCCAGTAAAACCCGCCGCCGGTCTCGACCACGCCGGCCCACCAGCCCAAGAATAGCGCCTGCTTGAAGGTCTGCGCCCGATCGATGGCCAGCAACATGGGTACGGCCGCAAACCAAGCCAAATAGGACAAATCGAAGGGGGTGACCGCCAGAAACCATAGGCAGCCGCTGCCGGTGGCCAGGGCCAAAGCGACGTAGAAATTGAACTTAAGCATCCTTAATCCACAGTCAATGCGTTTCACGGGGGTTGGGCAACTCGGGTATTCTGAAGTGCATCTATGCAAGAAAGATACGAACCTGCCGCTGTCGAAGCGGATGCACAGCATTATTGGGATCAAGCGCGCTGCTTCGAAGCCAAAGAGGACAGCACCCGCGAGAAGTATTATTGCCTGTCCATGTTCCCCTATCCAAGCGGCCGCTTGCATATGGGGCATGTGCGCAATTACACCATCGGCGACGTGGTGTCGCGATACATGCGCATGAACGGCAAGAACGTGCTGCAGCCCATGGGTTGGGACGCCTTTGGCCTTCCCGCCGAGAACGCGGCCATGGCGAACAATGTGCCGCCGGCAAAATGGACCCTCGACAACATTGCCAACATGAAGGCGCAGTTCAAATCCTTGGGTTTTGCGCTCGATTGGAGCCGGGAAGTGACTACTTGCCAGCCCGAATACTACCGCTGGAACCAGTGGCTGTTCCTGCGCATGTTGGAGAAGGGCGTTGCGTACCTGAAGACGGGGTCGGTGAATTGGGACCCGGTCGATAAAACCGTGCTGGCCAACGAGCAGGTGATTGACGGCCGCGGCTGGCGCACGGGCGCGCTGGTGGAGAAGCGCGAAATCCCCATGTACTACTTGAAGATCACGGCCTATGCCGAGGACTTGCTCGACTCCTTAAGTCATATGCCGGGATGGCCGGAGCGCGTGCGCGCCATGCAGGCGAATTGGATTGGCAAGAGCGTGGGCGTGCGGCTTGGATTCCCTTATGACATCGAGGGATTGGGCGCGGGCGTGCTGCATGCCTTTACCACAAGGGCCGACACGCTCATGGGGGTGACCTTTTGTGCGGTGGCGCCTGAGCATCCGCTGGCGGAGCACGCGGCGCGCGAGCATCCGAAGCTCGCTGCCTTCCTTGAGGAGTGCAAGCGCGGCCCGGCGATCGAATCGGAACTTGCGACCCAGGAAAAGAAGGGCATGTCCACCGGGCTGACGGTGCGTCATCCCATCAGCGGCGAAGCGATCGCAGTGTGGGTGGGCAACTATGTGCTCATGAGCTATGGCGACGGCGCGGTGATGGGCGTGCCGGCGCATGATGAGCGGGATTTTGAATTCGCCAAGAAATATCATTTACCTATCAAGCCTGTCATCGATGTGGCGGGGCGTGAATATTCCACGCATCAGTGGGCGCCTTGGTACGCCGAGCATGGGCGCTGTATCAATTCCGGGGTCTATGACGGCTTGGAGTACGAGGCGGCGATAAATGCCGTTGCGGCGGATTTGCAGCGCATGAACCTGGGCGAAAAGCAGACTACGTGGAGGCTGCGCGATTGGGGGATTTCACGGCAGCGCTACTGGGGCTGCCCGATTCCGATGATCCACTGCGTTGCCTGCGGCGCGGTGCCGGTGCCCGACGATCAATTGCCAGTGGTATTGCCGGTGGATCTGGTGCCTGATGGCAGCGGCAATCCGCTCAACAAGCACGAGGCCTTTCTCAAGGTTGCCTGTCCGCGATGCGGCGCCGAGGCGCGGCGCGAGACCGATACCATGGATACCTTCGTGGACTCCTCGTGGTACTTCCTGCGCTATGCCTGCCCCGACAATGACAAGTCTATGCTGGATGCGCGGGTGCAGTACTGGCTGCCGGCCGATCAATACATCGGCGGCATCGAGCACGCGATTCTGCACCTCTTGTATTCGCGCTTCTGGACCCGCTTCATGCGCGACTTGGGGATGGTCGGCTTCAAGGAGCCGTTCGCCAATCTGTTTACACAGGGCATGGTGCTGAACGAGGTGTTCTTTCGCAAACCGGAAAGCGGTCGCGCGCAGTACTTCAATCCCGCCGAGGTCGAGGTGACCTTGGATGCGACGGCGCAGCGGCGCATAGCGGTGTTGCGCGCGGACGGCGAAGAAGTCGAATCCGGCGGCGTCGTCACCATGTCGAAGTCCAAGAACAATGGCATCGATCCGCAGGCGCTGGTGGATGAATTCGGTGCGGATACCGCGCGCCTGTTCACCATGTTCGCCGCGCCGCCCGAGCAGACTCTCGAGTGGTCGGATGAAGGGGTGCAGGGGGCGTATCGATTCATCAAGCGTCTGTGGAAGGCGGTGCATGAGCATGTCACGCTGGGAGCGGGGATGCCATTGGATAAGGCGGAATTGAACGACGATCAGCGCACGCTGCGGCGGCAAGCGCACCAGACCTTGACGAAAATGAGCGACGATATCGGGCGCCGCCGGACGTTCAATACCGCAATAGCCGCGGCAATGGAGCTATTAAACGCGCTGGCAAAGTACCCGCAGCGCTCACCGCAGGACCGGAGTGTTATTCAAGAAGCCTTGGAGATCGCGGTGCTGGGGCTCTCGCCCATCATTCCGCATGTCACTCATGCGTTATGGCATGCCCTGGGGCATGAGAGGGCGCTGATCGATGAGCCCTGGATGGCGGTCGATGCCACTGCACTGCAGACCTCGACCATTACTTTGGTGGTGCAGGTCAATGGCAAGTTGCGCGGCCATATCACCGTGGCGGTGGGCGCCGACCAGGACACCATACGTGCCGCGGCGTTGGCCGATCCGCATGCGCAAAAATTCGTTGCAGCCGCACCGGTACGCAAAGTGATCATCGTGCCGGGTAAGCTGATCAACATCGTGGTGTAATTGCACCATGACCGGCAGCAACAGTGGTTTCATTTCTTCGCACGCCCCTGCGCCTCACGGGCAACGCCGCACGTTGTCGGTAGCGTCGGGGCTGCTGCTGCTGCCGGTATTGACAGCATTGTCGGCGTGCGGCTTTCGGATGGCCGGCAGCGATCCGCTGCCCGGAGTGCTGGCGCGTCCCTATCTGTCGCTGAAGGACCCGTACACGGATTTCTCGCGCGAGTTCGAACATCAGCTGAAGAGCGCGGGCGCCACTTTGCAAAGCGTGCGCGCCAATTCCACTGCGACTGTGGAAGTGACCAAGGATCTGGTGGAGCAGAGAACGCTGTCGGTATCGGCCACCAATATCCCGACCGAATATGAACTGACCTATACGGTCACCTTTGAGGTGCAGGGCGCGGATAAGCAACTGCTGACGCCGCAGACCATCAGCCTGTCCAAGGATTACAGCTTCGAGGAGAATGTATTGCTGGCCAAGGAGCACGAGGCCGATATTCTGCGCCGCCAGATGGCGCGCGATCTGGTGACCATTGCCATGCGCCGGCTCACGAGCTTGAAGTAGCAGACGGTACCGGGCGGTGCTGCTGGTCAATGCGATCGATCGCTTAAGCCTCGAACTGCTGTTGGATCGTTATGGCATGCATTTGCAAATAGTGTCGCCTGAGCAGGTCATTCCCGGATCCTATTGGGGAGAGCGCGAGGCGGGCCTGATCGGCTCGAAGCTGTATGCTCGGTTGGATACGCCCTTACACTCGGTGCTGCACGAAGGCGCGCATTTCATCTGCATGACTGCGGAACGCCGCGCCGGTTTGGATACGAATGCCGGCGGCGACGAGGCGGAGGAAACGGCGGTGTGCTATCTGCAGGTGGTTTTGGCCGATACTCTGCCGAATGTGGGACGCGAGCGCATTTGCAGGGATATGGATGAATGGGGCTATAGCTTTCGCCTGGGAGGCACCGCGGCGTGGCTTGCGCAGGATGCCGAGGATGCGCGCGATTGGCTGATCAGCCACGGTCTCATAGATTTGCAAGGATTGCCGACCTATGACTGCCGATAAACGCCGGGATACGCGGAGCGGCGTGTCGCGCCGCACGGCGCTCGCCGGACTGGGGGCTGTGTTCGCCGCGGGCTGCGGACGAGTGGCATTCACGGCGGCCAATGTGCCTGCGGTGTTCGGTGCCTATCAACGCCACACCAATATTGCCTACGGCAGCGGGCCGCAGCATGCCTTGGACGTGTATGTGCCGGACAAACCCGCCGTGGGGCCGCGGCCGTTGGTGGTTTTCTGGCATGGCGGGCGTTGGAGTTTCGGCGACAAGGCGGACTATCGATTCGTGGGCGCGGCCTTGGCCGAATTAGGTTACGTGGCCGTGCTGCCGAATTACCGGCACTATCCTGACGTCAAAATGCCCGGTTTCATGCAGGACGCCGCCCAAGCCGCGGCCTGGGCGGCGGCGCATTGCGGCGAGTTCGGCGCTGACCCGAACTGGGTGTTCTTGATGGGGCATTCGGCAGGGGCGCATCTGGCTGCGTTGGTGACATTAGATCCCCGCTACTTCGCTGCCACCAGGCTGGCTGTGCCAAGCGTCGCCGGAGTAATCGGCTTGTCGGGGCCGTATGATTTCCTGCCGTTGCTCGAGCCCGATGTGCAGGATATGTTCGGGCCGCCGCAGCTATATCCGGAGTCGCAGCCCATCAACTTCGTGCACGCCGGTGCCCCGCCCATGCTGCTCGTGCATGGGCTCAAGGACGATACGGTATGGCCGAAGAACTCGCGCAATCTTGCGACGCGGCTGCGCTCCTTCGGTGTGCCCGTGACCTTGAAGCTATATCCCAAACTGGTGCACGCCGATACGGTGGCAGCGCTCAGCCTGCCGGCGCGTGGCCGAGCGCCGACGCTCGCCGACATCGCGACCTTCGTCAGGCACCCACGGGAATCTTAGACAATGCCCGGCACATCCACGTCGCCGCTCAGGCGGCGGCGGCCGCCGGCGCGGGCGTGGCGTAGAAACGCCCGAAGCGATTGGCGAGGAAGGCCGGCAGCTTGATGTCTTCCTGACGGATCAGCCCGGACTGCGGCAATTTTCCTTGGGCGAGCATGTCGAGCACGGCGCAAATGCCGCCGGCCGTGGTGATCTGAATGGCGCTGCGCACACGGCCGCCCAAGGGCGCGGCGTAGATCTTATTGGCGTAGGTCTCTTGCATCAACTGACCACCGCGCAAGCCACTGACCGTGACGAACACGATCACCACATCCTGCAGCGTGATGGGCAGTGCATTTTCCAGAATGTCCTTGAGCAGTTCGCGGCGATCGCGCAGACGCAGGTCATTCAGCAGCGCCTTCATGATGGCCGCGTGGCCAGGGTAGCGGATGGTGCGGTAATTGAGATTGCGCACTTTTCCGGCGAGTGTTTCGCACAGAGTGCCCAAGCCGCCCGAGGTATTGAAAGCTTCGTACAAAATGCCGTCGAGGGAGAATTCCTCCAGCTCTTCGAGGGGCTGGGTCTCGCGCAATTTGCCGTTGACGATGGCTTCGCAGGGTTCGCAGTACTCGTTGATGACGCCGTCCGTGCTCCAGGTCAAATTGTAGTTGAGCGCGTTGGAGGGAAACTTCGGCAGTGCACCGACGCGCATGCGCACGTCGTGCAATTCGTCGAAGCGTGAAGCCAAGTCGCTGGCGACGATGGTGATGAAGCCGGGAGCCAGGCCACATTGCGGAATGAAGGCGGTCTTGGCGCCCTCGGCGAGCTGCTTCACTGAGCGGGTGCTGGCGACATCTTCAGTCAGATCCAAGTAGTGAGCGCCGGCGGCCTTGGCCGCTTCAGCGATGGTTCGGGTGGCGTGATAGGGCGCAGCGCTCAACACGGCGAACTTGCCGGTGAGAATCTTGCGTAAAACATCGCCCTGGGTGATGTCGGCGGCGATCTTGGTGATGGCCACGGCGGTTTCCAGGCGATCCAGCTGCTGCTGGGAGCGGTCGACAACGGTCACTTGGTAGTCGCCGGAACCGCCCAGTAGTTCAGCGATCATGGATCCGATTTTGCCCGCGCCGACGATAACGATTTGTTTCATATGGAATTCCTAGATGTCTTGGCGCGCATTCTCATGGCATTGCCCTGCAATTAGTAGGGTCAATTCAGACGTTTTTAAGGTATATTTACGACGTTATGAAGGGCTAATACGGCGAATCGCAATGGATGCCATCGACGAGAGACTGCTGCTGGCACTGCGCGAGGACGGGCGTGCCTCGACCGCGAAATTGGCGCGGCTGGTGGGGCGCTCGCGCACCAGCGTGCAGAGCCGGATCGAGCGTCTGGAAAAGCAGGGCGTCATCGTGGGTTTCGGGGTGCTGCTGGCACCCGAACACGGTTTGGGCGCCGTGCGCGCTCACGTCATGATCAAGGTGGGTCCCAAGGAGACTCGCGCGGTCACCGCCGCGCTGCACTCGATTCAGCAGGTACGCGTGCTGCATTCGGTGAGCGGCGATGTGGATTTGATCGCCGTCGCCGCCACGGCCTCGGTGGCTGAGATGGATGAGGTGATCGACCGCATCGGCGCCCTGGACGGAGTGGAGCGCACCACCTCGTCGATTATTCTGTCGACGAAATTCGAGCGCTGAATGCGGTGGTGGCAGGCCTATGGCAAATAGCAAAGAGACATCGTAATGATCGGCGTAGGGGTAGATTTCGGCACTTCTAATTCGACCGTGGCCTGGTTCGACGGGCGTCAATTGCGCTTCGTGGCCGTCGAAACAAACAGCCCGATTCTTCCCACCGCCCTACATCTGAGCAAGGAGTACGAAGGCGCCACCGGAGCCGCGGCTATCGAAATATACGTGCAGGAGAATGCCGCGCGTCTCGTGCACCTGGTACCGGAGATCCTGGGTCAGGCAGCCGGATCAATCGAGGACAACGGCCCGGAGCACGAAATGGGCGAATTGACCACGTCCAGAAATTTGGTGTTCGGGCCGCTCATCGATCATGGTTTGCCCGGTCGTTTGTTTCTTGGGCTGAAACGCCTGCTCGGCAATCCGGCCATCGCGCGAGTCTTCGTCTTCAACCGGCCGTATCGGTTGGTGGCGCTGTTGACCCCCGTGCTGCTGCGATTGCACGAGGCGGTCGAAAAGGAGTTGCGTGCGTCCGTTTCCCAGGCACACGTCGGGCGCCCGGTGAACTTCGAAGGCAGCGAGGTCTCGAGGAATTCGCTGGCGGTCAGCCGACTGACGGAGGCCTGCGCTCATGCTGGCTTTCGCACGATTGAATTCTATCCGGAACCCATCGCTGCCACGTTGAGCTTCCTTTGGCAGCGACGGCTGACGGGAAATGGCACGGTCCTGACAGTGGATTTTGGCGGCGGTACGCTCGACCTCAGTGTGATCCGCTACTCCGGGACTCAATTTGATGTCCTTGCGACCGCAGGCGCAGACCTCGGTGGCGATCGCATCGATCAATTGATTTTCCGTCGATTACTGTTTCCGCTGTTGGGTGACGGCGAGGTCTGGTCGCGCCTGATTGATGGCCGCAGGGTCGAAACTCTATTTCCTTTCAACGACTATGAGGAAGGCATTCTCAATTGGGCCATCACTCATACCCTCAACCAAAACAGATATAAGACGCGCCTCACGGAACTCATCGCTGTCGGGGGCGACGCGTCCGTCAAATTTCAGCGTCTGAAAGATCTCATCAACTACAACTACAGTTACAGTGTATTCAGCGCCATCAAAAAAGCGAAGGCGGAGCTGTCGAGCCGAGAAGCATCGTCGATCGATATCCCGGAATTGAACTTGACCGTAAGCTTCACACGAGCGCAGCTCAACGAAATTTTAAATCCCATGATGAATCGCTTGACCGAACTCGTTTATGAAGTGGTTGGGCGCGCGAATCTGCCGATGAAGGGGATCGACCTGGTAGTGCGGACCGGGGGTTCCTCACAAATCGTTGCGGTCAGGCAATTGTTGGATGGGTTATTTCCCGACAAGGTCACCGAGCATGATCCGTTCACCAGTGTCGCCGGCGGCCTGGCCATCGCGGACTATCATAGGTACCGTTGGCCATGAATGGCTGCTTGGATTTGGCGACACCACCAATCAGATTGAGCCGGCGGCCGCTTGCAGTGCCTTGGCATGCGCCAACGCCAATTCGAAAGAATCAATGACATTCTCCGGACCGGCATGCGCGATCACGCCGCCGCGTTCCAGCTTGTAGCGCACATTTGGCCTGACCTCGACCAGCAACACCACGGCGCCGTGCCGCTTGAAATCGGTGATGATTTCCTCGATGGCGAAAATGCCGGTGGCGTCGACGAAGGGCACATTGCCCATGCGCAAGATGAGCGTCGTGGCGGGGCGCTGGATGTGCTCCAGAGTGCGTTCGAGCTTTTCGGCGGCGCCGAAGAATACCGGCCCGTCGATGTTGAAAATGACTATGCCGTTGGTGGCGGGCGGGGGCGTCTCATTCAACACAGACGCCTGTCCCGGCGAACCCGAATTAGGCGGCCCGTCGATCTGCTGTTCGACGTTCACCGAATCGGCCATGCGCCGCATGAAGAACAGCGCCGCGAGAATCACCCCAACATTGACGGCGACGACCAGATCGACGAACACAGTCAAAAAGAATGTCAGCAACAATATGCCGACATCGACCTTGGGCGCGCCGCGCACCAGGCGCACCACATGCGGCAATTCACTCATGTTCCAGGCGACCACAAATAGTACTGCGGACAGGCAGCACAACGGTATGGCCGAGGCGAGCGGTCCCAAGATCAGAATCACCAGGACCAGAAACCCCGAGTGCACGATTCCGGCGAGCGGGCTGGTGGCGCCATTGCGGATATTGGTCGCGGTGCGGGCGATGGCCCCGGTGGCGGCGAAGCCGCCGAATAGAGGCGCCACGATATTGGCAATGCCCTGACCGATGAGTTCCTGATTGGAGTCGTGACGAGTGCCCGACATGCCGTCGGCAACGACGGCGGAAAGCAGCGATTCGATCGCGCCCAGCAGGGCAATGGTGAAGGCGGGGCCCACTAACGACAGTATCCGCGCTACATCCAGCGAGGGGATGGACAGCGTGGGCAGGGTGCGCGGAATGCCGCCGAAGGCGGAACCAATGGTGGCCACCCCTTTGAATTGAAATACTGCCTGCACGGCGGTGACCACGATCAGGGCAACGAGGGGCGCCGGGATGCGCCGCAGGTAGCGTGCGCCCAGGGTGAGTATGGCGAGGGCGAGAAGCGCCAGGCCCGCGGTTGCCGGATTGACGGTAGGCATGGCTTCTATAAGCGACCAGAGCTTTTGGTGGAAGCGCAATCCTGAGGGGCCCGGCGACAATCCTAAGAAATCCTTCCATTGGCCGACAAAAATGATGACCGCGATGCCGGCGGTAAAGCCGACGATGACAGGATTGGGAATGTATTTGATGACAGCGCCTAAGCGCGCGAAGCCGAACACCGTCAGGATTACGCCCGCCATTAGCGTGGCGATTTGCAAGCCGGCGATGCCGTGCTGTGCCGTGATGATGGAAAGCACGGCAATGAATGCGCCCGTGGGACCGGAAATTTGTACGCGGGTACCGCCGAAAAGCGAGGTGAGCAGCGCCGCCACAATGGCTGTGTATATCCCCTGCTCCGGACGGGCGCCGCTGGCGATGGCGAAGGCCATAGCGAGGGGCAGCGCGACAATACCCACCACCACCCCGGCCAGCACGTTATTGCGGATGTGACCGCGCGACCACAAACCGGCAGCCTTGGCTTGCAGCAGCGCGATCACTTCAAGGGCTCTGCCTGGATTCTGGGTAATAGATGGATGAATTCACGTCGACTCCTGGCTACTGCCCACACAAAATCCGCAATATAGAGCCTTTATACGGGCTTGGAGGAAATTGATCCGTGTCAGGTAGCAGAAATAGGCCAACGGCTGTGCAGCAGTAGGCACTCTCCGACAGAGACTCGAGGATTGCGGCCCTAGCGTCCCAGCGGATCGTTCGGCCATGATGCTGATGGGATACGGCACCCTGATTGGGGTATGCCTAGGAGGAAATTGTGCGCGAAATTATCAGTTTGCTATTGGTCGCCTGTCTGGCTTGCGGCTGCGCCGCGGAGGGCAACATTTCGCACGCCGACGCTCCCGGCGCCGCCAAACCCGATGCGCCTACACTATGCCGCGACGGTACGACGCCACCCTGCAATGATCGGGACTGAGCACGAAATCGCGGAAACAGCGCACTTTCAAATAAAAAACGGCGTGGGCCTTATGAGGTACCCACGCCGCCGGGATATCGCGCCAGCGGGGGAGTTGGCTGGCTTGCCGGCGCGAGATTCTCCTAAACCTAAGCTTTGATGTCTGATGACTATCGAAGTTAGATCTATCCTGCCAAAAATGGCGCCTCCACGAACGGACGCTTTATATCCCACAGTGAATTTTTTTTCGCTTGACAGGTGTCAGTTTCAAGAAACTACACGGCGGCCGACGGCACCACCCGCGGCTGACGCAGGCGGTTGACGAGCAGATAGGCGGCGACGGCCACCACCAGAGTGACGCAGCTGACATAGAAATCTCTTTGCATGGCCGGCGTGAAGGCCATGGCGAGCAGCACTCCGCCCATGGCGGCAAACGCGGCATAACTTAAATAAGGGAACAGCCACATGTTGACCGCCGGCGCTGGCAGTCCGTCTCGTTCGCGGCGCATGCGCAAACGGATTTGCGCGATGCAAATGGCCATGTAAACGAAGACGATCAGGGCGCCGGAGGAGCTGACCAGAAAATCAAAAACGACTTGTGGCGCCTGCGTGGCGGCGACGATGCCCAGAAAGCCGGCCACCGCGCCCAGTAGTACCGAGCCTACCGGGACGCGGCGTGCGTTCAATTTAACCAGTGCTTGCGGCGCATCGCCGTGATGGGCCAGGACGAACATGACCCGGGAACTCACATAGAAGGCCGAATTCAGGCAGGACAGCACTGCTGTGAGAATGATGATGGTCATGATGTCGGGTGCGTACGGCACATGCATGGTAGTGAGCGCCAGCGTGAACGGTGATTCGCCGGAGCGCACCGTATTCCATGGCGTGACCGAGACGATCAAGAACAGCGAGATCACATAGAACACCAGGATCCGCAAAATCACCTGGGTGCTCATCCTGGCGACGGCCCGGCCGGGTTGTGCCGATTCCGCCGCGGCGATGGTGGTGATTTCCGCTCCCGTCATGGCGAAGAACACCGTCGGCACGGCTGCCAGCACCGCAATCCAGCCATTCGGGGTAAAGCCGCCGTGCTCCACGAGATTGCTGAAAGTGGATCCGTTCGGTGAGGTCAGGCCGAAGGCAAAGGAGGCGGCAATGACGATGAATACAATAATGGCGGCCACCTTGATGGAGGCAAACCAGAACTCAAACTCGGCATAGGAGCGAGCCGACATGAGATTGACGGCGGTCATGACGGACATGAGGCCGATGCCGATCTGCAGCGAAGAGAAGTTGGGCAGCCAGTGGTGCAGAATCTTGGCTCCTGCGATGGCTTCCACCGGCACTACCAGCACCCAAAAGTACCAGTACAGCCAGCCGATCACGAAGCCTGCACCTTCGCCCAGGCCGGCGCGCGCGAACTCGGTGAAGGAACGCACATGGGGCAGGGCGGTGGTCATCTCTCCCAGCATGCGCATGACCAGCAGGATTAGCAGTCCGCAAATTGCGTAGCTGATGAAACTCGCCGGTCCGCCGGCGATGATGGAGGTGCTGCTGCTGACGAAGAGCCCGGCGCCGATGATTCCGCCGATGGAAATCATGGTCAGATGGCGGCCTTTGAGCGAACGGGAAAGCTCGTTCTTGGGTGCACTCGTTGCCGGCGAGGACTGGTCGGACATAGTCGGTTGAGTCATCGGTCATCCCTTGTTAGATGCGGCATCTTACAGTGCTTCGACGTCGACCCGTGGATCGCCGAGCTTCGGCACCGTGGCGCCGCCCCATAGCTGGCGCTCGCGGATCCAGGGCAGCGGATAGGCGGGGTGGGGGCTGTCGAATTCGCGCGCCAGCCGATGTGCATCCCAGAGCGCTTGGTTGAGCTGGGCGGGCGCCTTGCAATCGCCGGTGCGGAATATGTCTTGTATCTCATTCCCCGCCCATTCGGCCCTGCGAGCCTTCAATTCGCGCCACAATCCATCATCAGAGCCGCGCGAGGTGACGAGTATGACGGCATCGATATCGAGGTCGAACTCGCCGCCGTTATCCTTGCGCGGGATGGCGCCGGCGCTGGGTGCCGTGAGATCAGGGCCATATTTATAGAGGTAGCTCAGGCGTACCTTGCCGGGCTCGATCTTGTCGACCCAGTGACTGGTGTACACCTTCACACCCTTCTCGAACAGCATGCGCTTGTTGTTGAAGGACTCCATGGTAAACACCCCATACTCGGCCACATCGGCGGCGTCGCAGACATAGGTGACTTCCTTGCCTTGATTGGCCATGTGCTCCGCCAAGGTGATCCCCATGAAATGCCCATCGCCGTCGAGCACCAGTACGCGCTTGCCGGGTACGGGCTTACCCGCGGTGATTTGGAAGGGGGTGAGCACATGCGCCAGAGAATCGTCGGCGCCCGGAATCGGTCCGCAATTGGCGCTGCGGCCATCGCCGCTCCAATGCGCGCCGGTGGCGACTACGACACGATCGGCGCCGTAGCGTAAAACCTCGTCGGCCGACATCTTGCCCACGCCAAGCTGTACTTCGACTGTTTTCTTGAGCTTGGCGAGTTGGGTTTGCCGATAGGTGATCACCCGGCCCCATTCATTCAATCGCGGCAGTGTGGCCACGGATTTCCAGTGGCCGCCGAGTTCCTTCGCGGCCTCGCGCAAGTGAACCGTATAGCCGCGCTCACCCAGGATGCGCGCGCATTCCATCCCCGCCGGGCCGCCGCCCACCACCAGCACTGAACAAGGCTTGCTGGTCTTGGTGAATTTCTCAGGATGCCAGCCGCGGCGATATTCCTCGCCGATGGTCACGTTCTGAGTGCACATGATCTGGCCACCCTGCTGAAACTTGGACACGCAAATGTTGCAGCCGATGCACTCGCGGATGTCCTCGACCCGACCCTCGGAGATCTTGGTGGGCAGGAAGGGATCCGCAATCGAGGGTCGGGCGGCGCCGATGATGTCGAGCACGCCGGCGCGGATCAAAGCCACCATGTCGTCGGGACTGGTGAGCCGGCCGTTGCCGACCACCGGAATGCCTGGTCCCAAGATCGACTTGCCCAGCTTGATGAAGGGCGTCATCCAGCCGGACTTGCGAAAGCGCGACGGGCCGGCATCCTCGCCCCATTCGGCGTAATCGCCGATTTTCAAGGCCACTGCGTCGACAACGCCTTCCTTGCGGAACAATTCCAGCATGCGCACGCCGTCTTCGCGGGCCTCGACGCCCTCCGGCCCGTGCAGTGTGTCGATCTCGAAGCGAGTGGTAATGCCGCAGCGGTCACCGAGTGCGTGTTTGAGCGCATGCAGCAGTTCTATATAAAACCGCGAGCGGTTTTCAAAGCTGCCGCCGTAATTGTCGGTGCGGCGATTGAAGCGTGGCTCGAGAAATTGACTGGGCAGCGTGTCATCGCCGGCGGACACCTCGAGCAGATCAAAGCCCGCCTGTTCTGCCCGCTTGCCGGCTTCGACATACATATTAATGACCGTCTTGATGTCGTGCTCGTCCATTTCACTGCCGTACACCGATCGCGTGGCGAAGATCGGCGACAGCCACTGGCTGGGCGCGCGGCCAAACTCGCGGGACTCCATTGAAGGCGCGTTCCCGCCGCTGTACCACAGCTGAATGCCGGCGAGGCTGTGGTACTTATGGGCGACCTCGCACATGTAGCCCAAATTGATCACGTCGCCTTGGTCCCAGATTCGCGCGGAGATGTAAGGATACTCATCGGATTCGGGATGAATGGAGCAGTACTCGGTGAACACCGCGCCCCAGCCACCCTCTGCCTTCATGCCGCGCAAATGCGCCTGTGCGCCGGGCCTCTCGGCGCCGGGTCCGGCGCAATGCGAGGTCTGCCAGAAGCGGTTGCGCAGTGTCTTGGGACCGATCTTGACGGGCTCGAACAACACATCGTGTTTGGGATCGCGGGGCATGGATTTATCCTTTATTGTCTTAAGCGGCCGATACCACATGCAGGGGAACAATCATGACATTTGCGGGAAAGGTGGTGCTGGTGACGGGATCGACCACGGGAATCGGTGAGGCCTGCGTGCAGGTGTTCGCCGCATCGGGTGCAAAAGTCATGGTGTCCGGCCGCCATGAGCAGCGTGGCCAGGCGGTGGCCGACGCCATCCGCTGCGCGGGCGGCAGCGCGGAATTCGCGGCGGCGGATTTGCGCGCTGCGGGTGCCTGCGAGCAGTTGGTCGGCGCTACCATCGAACGGTTGGGCGGATTGGACGTACTGATCAACAATGCCGGCATTCTATACACGGCCGATGCGCCGGGTACCAGCAACGAGCAATGGCTCGACACCATGGCTGTCAACGTCAATGCCTTGTTTTATCTGAGCCGCGCGGCCGTGCAGCATATGAAAGCTGCGGGCAGCGGGGCCATCGTCAACGTCGCGTCGGAGTGGGGCCTGAATGGCGAAGCCAATCATGTGGCCTACTGTGCCAGCAAGGGAGCGGTGATCCAGATCACCCGCTGCATGGCGCTGGATCATGCGCGCGACAATATCCGTGTCAATTCGGTATGCCCCGGCGAGATTCATACGCGGATGGTGGACGACATTCTCGCCAAGCGCGGCGGGGATCCTGCGCAGAACCTGAGGGAGCTGGCGGCGGGAATTCCGATGCGGCGGCTGGCACATCCCACGGAAGTCGCGCGTTGCGTGCATTTTTTGGCATCGGATCTCGCGAGCTACGTCACCGGCGCCAATTTAAGCGTCGATGGGGGTAACGACGCGACCGCCGGTCCCTACCCCTAGCCGATGGGCGTCGCCCGCCGGCGCTTGGCCGTGCGCATAGGGTTTCGCAGCCACCATGTAGAACGCGCCCAGCACCACGATGCCGATCGTGGTCACCAGCATGGAATAATTGCTGTACCAGGGATCGTTAGGACTGCGGGGCCAGAGGATGTTGACGATGGCGGCCAGGCCGTAAGCCAGCGCCATCAGATTCACACACCAGCCCCAGGCACCCAGAGTGAATGGGCCCGACGGACGCCAGCCTTTGGCTCTGGCAATCACCGCCGCCAGCACAATCATTTGGAAGGAGATATAAATTCCGACGGCCGCGAAGCTGATGATGATGGTGATGGCGTCCTGCAGCCACAAGGCTGAAAGTGCGATCACCGCCGGTATCGCCCCCATCACGATTAGCGCTGTGGCCGGTACATGATGTCCGGGAGACATGCGGCTCAAGTACTTGCTGCCGAAAATCATCTGATCCCGCGCGTACGCGAAGATCAAGCGGCTGGCGGCCGCCTGCAGACTTAGCAGGCAGGAAATGAAGGACACCAACACCACCGCGATGACGGCCCGAAAGCCGGCTTCGCCCATCGCAGAGCGCAGCAGGGTGACGATGGGGTCCTTGTCGGCGCCTGACATCACCGCGCCGATATCGGGAATCGACAGCACGAAGGCCAGACAGATCCAGGTGGCGGCGGCGCCGCCGATGTAAATCGTCATGCGCATGGCCTTGGGGATCATGCGACTGGCATTCGGTGTCTCCTCGGCGACATCGCCGCAGGCCTCGAAGCCGTAGTAGCAGAACATGGCGGCCAACGAGGAGGCGAGGAATGCCGGCCAGTAGCTGCCGCTCGTATGCACGAAGCTGGGGTCGACCAAGATTTTGAGGGGATGATGGCGGGCAAACAGCAAAAGATACCCGCCAACCACGATGGCGCCAACGAGTTCGCACACAAAGCCGAACATTGCCACCCGGGCCAGCAAGCGTGTGCCGCTGAGATTCAAGAGGGTGGTGCAGGCGATGAGCACCAACGCAATGATGGTGGTGGCAATGGGCGTGCTGTCCACGCCGAATAGCTGCGCCAGAAAGGGTGCCACCCCAGTCGCCACGCCGGCCATGGTGCAGCACAGTGCCCAGGCATAAACCCATCCCGCCATCCACGCCCAGCGCTTGCCCATGAGACGCCGGGCCCAAGGGTACAGGCCGCCGGAAATCGGGAACTGCGAGACGATTTCACCGAATACCAAGCTCACCGTGAATTGACCCAGCCCCACCAGGATGTAGGTCCACCACATCGGCGGTCCGCCGGCGATGAAAGCGCTTGCAAATATGGTGTACACCCCGACCACGGGCGACAAATAGGTAAATCCCAAGGAGAAATTTTCCCACTTGGAGATGGTGCGGTCGAAGTGGGACACATACCCCAAGGCTTTCAATTGCTCGGCGTCGTGATCGACCACTGTCACAGAATTCTCAGTCACTGAATCACTCCTGTGCAGCCGATCGCCCGCGTCATCTTACAAAAATCGGGGGGCTGATGCCCCCCGAATCAGGTCGAACTGCTTCTTAATCTCGCTCGCGGCGTTAGAACTTCGTTTCGAAGGCGAGACCAATAGTGCGCGGTTGGTTGGTCGAAACCCGCGTTATTGTCGGTTGCTGCCAGGCAAAAACCGTATTGTCTATCGTGAGTGCGGCATGCTTATTGGTCAGATTCGTACCGAACAGCGACGCCGTCCAAACCTCTTTGCCTACACCCATCCTGAAGTCCATCAAGCCGTAAGAGCCCAAGTTCTCGCGAAAATAGGCCGTATCCTCAACAGGGCCCACATAGGACTCTGCGATGCGGAAGGTAAACTTATATTCCTGCGGCAACACTGTCTCGTAGCTCACGGACAGGTTGCCCGTGTACTTCGGAATGTTGGTGACGCGAGATCCCGGAGAGATCGGAAGTCCCGGAGTGTCTTTCGGCTCGCTGATGTAGGACTGGGTATATGCGGCGGAGAAGTCCGCTGTGATCGAATCGGTGAGTTTCGCGGCCATTTCGAGTTCCGGTCCGTATGCCTTGGCTTGGCCGACATTGGTGTTGTAGGGATAGCCGCAACTCAGCACGATCAACTGCTGGATGTTGTGCCATTTGACGTAGAAAACGTCCGCATTCACCGTGAAACGCCTATCGTTAAACTTCGCCTTTTCTCCAAATTCGACGCTCCACAAGTCGTCCGGGGAATAGTACGCCGGCTGCGTCGTCAGATAACTGGGGCCGCTGCCGCCCGCGTAAATGGTGCCGGGTGCGGGACCCCCACAATAGTAGAAGCCGTTCGGGTTCAAGGGGATCGGAAGGTTCACGCCGCCGGGCCGCGAACCCTTGGATACCGTGCTGTACAGTGTGAGATCTGAGGTGGGCTCGTACGACACGTTGACCTTCGGCAACAGACTAGTATTGCTCCCGGCTGCGCTGGAAATGGTCGGGGTGGCATTTCCAGAGGCCGTGCCAAGACCGCGCTGGTTGGAGTTATTACTGATGTCGAATTTATAGAAGCGCAGGCCCGCGGTGACCTTGAGGGCGGGGGTGATCTTGTAGCTCGCCTCGCCGAAAATAGCTTTCTGTTTGAGCACGTTCGGATTGTTGTCGTTGAACATGATCCCCTGGGGATTCACGCCCGCAATGTCTCCGTATGTGAATTGAGAGCCCACCGGGCATTGACCGCCCACCGCAGCAGCGCCGTAAGGACAGACCGGGGTGGTTACAAACCCAACGGCCTGATTTCTCGTGATGTAGCCCGAGTGTAGGTTCGAAAAATACAGTCCGCCCACCCACTGGAAATCCCCTTCACCCCTTGAAGTGAGGCGCAGTTCCTGGGCGATCTGCCACGTCTTATCGTTATCCTGGTAGAGGTTGGGAACAAATTTCGTGTAATTGAAAATGTTTTGCAGGGCTTCCGTCGAATCCGTCGATTGGTAAACATCGCGCTGCCAATAAGACGAGGCCGATGTGAGGTTTGCGAAAGACATGTCGTAGCTGACCTTGAGACTGAACATATGGAAAGAGTCGTAGTACGGTTCTTTGATATCGTAAGGCTGATAAATGGCTTCGTGGCCGGTCGGCGAGCTGCCTGTGGCCTGATAATTGTTGTACCCGTCGGCGTCGATGCGCTGGTACATGAAGTTTCCGGTGATGGACAGAGCATCCGTCGGTTGGACCAGTAAGGCCGCCCGCGACGAAACGAAACGTTCGATATTTGAGTTCCGGTGGTCTTGGGCGACCGGCGCATCCTGAACGTCGCCGCGAGTGCAGTAGTAAGCTCCACAATTGCCGAAATTCGTAGGGAACGGAAACTTCCCCGCCGCGATCACCTTGCGGTCGATGAAGCCGCTGATGTACTTAGCAGTCGTCACGAAGCGTAGCGAGGCGATCGAGCCGATTGGAAGGTTCAACATCAAACTGCCGTGGCCATTGGTGCCGCCGCCGGTGGTTTGAGATGCATCCACCTCGGCGGAACCTTCGAAGGCGCCGAGCTTGGGAGGATTGGAGACCAGCTTGATGGTACCGCCCATGGAGCCGGCGCCGTACAAAGTACCCTGCGGCCCGCGCAGGACTTCGGTGCGATTGAGGTCATAAAGATCGGCGTCAATGACGGTGCGGCCGTTCAGCGCTACCGCAGAGGCCGATAGGGGCGTCTCATCTATGTAGAAGCCCACGGTTGCGACGGAGCCGCCGGATGAGCCCAAGCCGCGCATTTCGTACTCGGTTTGACCGGGCCCCGCGGTGCGCAGGGATAAACCGGGGACGGCGCCGACTAGGTCTTGGATCGATCCGATGTTTTGCTCGGCGAGATCGCCGGCGCTCAAGGCTGTCATCGCGATCGGTGTTGCTTGCACGGTGGACTCGCGCTTTTCGGCCGTGACGATGATCTCTTCCAATCCGGCATTGTTTTCGGCGGGCGAACCGCCGGCGGCGGCCGATGCCCACCCGCCAAGCGCAATGGTGCATGCAAAGGCTGAGATTATCGACGCTCCCATACCTATACGTGCGTCTGCTGCACACAACACTTTATTCATATCCTAATCTCCCTGTAGACAAGCAATGCGGGCGCGCGATGCCGACACCTGCGGAACAATATTGGCCGATTTCATCCCTTCGCGCTTATTCGTGATTTCCTGGCGATCTATATACTCAATTCGTAACATAGGGTTTACTGACACGCAAGTTTATTGCGCAGCAGATATGAACATGATTGACCGCATGCCGCTTGCTTCCCGGCGTTTGAGCCTGGCAGCGGTCTTTTCCAGTTGCTTGGGAGTGGGGCTGATCTTCGGCTTTCAGCCGCCGCTGATCGCGCTGTCGCTGAGTCGGCTGGGCTATTCGAGCTTTGCCATCGGCGCGGTCACCGCCGCCAGCTTGATCGCGGTCATTCTGTGTGGGCCGTTCTATCCCCGAGTCATCGCGCGCCTTGGGTTGAAGCGCTGCATTGTCGCCGGAATTTTTATTGCCGCCGCTCTGCTGCTGCTCATGCCGCTGTGGCCCGGCGTTCCCATATGGCTGATTTTGAGATTTCTCGCCGGTTGCGCGCTCGGAATGGTGTGGATCGCCAGCGAGGTTTGGATGAACAGCGTCAGTAGTACCGAATCGCGCGGCACCGTCATGGGGATTTACGGCACGGTATTCTCCATCGGCATCGTTTCTGGTCCCGTCCTCTTGGAGTTCACGGGAACGCAGGGTGCGGTGCCCTTCGCCGTCGGGGCTGCGTGCCTGATCTTGACGCTGTTGCCGCTGGTGGTATTGCCCCAGTTGGCGAGCACGGCCCAGGAATTCAAGCCCTTGGGAGGTCTGTCGGGCGCGCTCCAGGCTGCACCCATCGTGATGCTGGCCGCTCTCGTTGCCGGCCTGGTCGAATCCGCGGATCTGACTTTGCTGCCTTTGTACGGCTTGCAGTCGGGCCTCGACGAGCGGGCGGCGCTACTGTTGGTGGCCGTGTTCATGGCAGGCAATGTGGTGTGGCAGGTGCCGATCGGCTTGCTTGCCGATCGCTACGGTCGGCGCACATTGCTGGCCATTTGCGCCCTGACGAGCAGTATCGGGCCGCTGCTGCTGCAGTACTGCCTGCAAACACCGTTACTGCTGTGGTCGCTGCTGTTTCTTTGGGGCGGCACTCTGTATGCGTTCTACAGCCAGGGAATTGCCTTGCTGGGCGAAGCGTTCTCGATGGAGGAACTTCCCAGCGCCAACACCCTATTTGTGATGGTGTATTGCTTCGGCGGCGTGATCGGCCCGAGCGTGGGCGGGATCGTCATGGACCGGTGGCCGCTGCGGGGTCTGCCGGTGCTGCTGAGCGCCGCGGCATTTCTTATGCTGGGCGGGTTGGCGCTCGGCGCCGCCAGGCGGCCGCGCGCTATCGCGTAATTCTTCGGCCCTGCGCCCGTCAATTCACCGCAAGCGCAGCCGACGCCAGAAAAGTCTTCATGTGCTCGAACTCCGGTCGAGCCGAGGCTGAGCCATTGTCCGTTGCCTTCAGCAGGGTGGCGTAGTACCGCGTCGCCAGCGCCTTATTGCCCGCCGCTTCGGCAGCCCTGCCGGCGTTGAAAAGTCCATTGAAACGATTCGGACTCGCTTTAAGGGCCAGGGCGTATTCCTCGAGCGCCTGCTGCGGTTGCTTCAATTCCAGCAACATATCCGCCAGCATTTCCCGGGCGGGAATGTCCACCTCGCCTTGACCTACCTGATCCTGCAGGCCTGCTGCCTCGCGCATGCGGGAGAGCGCCTGTGCCGCATCGCCTTCGGCGAATGCAGCCCAGGCCAGCATCTCGCCACGTTCGATCCGGGTTGCAGTCGAGTCGGCGAGGTAGGCGTGATTTCCTTTGCGCACCTGTTCAATCAGCGAGTCGTATTCGGCGAGGGCAGCGTGCGCCTGCTGCGGCTGTTGCAGATGTCCCGCGGCTATGGACTTCGCCCATTGGGTCAGTGCTTTGGTCTCCGGGCGAGCGCCGGCCACCGGCTCGAGGGCGGCCGCGGCCCGCCAATCGCGCATTTCAAGTGCAAAGAACACGGGTAGCTTGGTGCGATAGTAAGGAAACATTCCCACCATGTAGCGATCGCCCATCGCCGGCATGGATTCGAAGTGGGAGAGCGCGTCCACGGACTGATCGATGACGGTCTTGGCCTTGGCGTCTTGAGCAATCTGCAAATAGGCATACAAGAGAAAATCGTCCGAATGGAACTGATCCATGGCGCCGTGCTGCTGGTGTAGTTCGGCCGCGTGCGAGGCCGCCACAGATGCCGCATTGGAATCGATGTCCTCACGCCACATGCCAAGGCGAGCAAAAATATGGCCGGGCATGTGTACCGCATGCGGTCCCGAGGGGGCGATTTCGCCATAGTGCTTCGCGGCGGCCAGTCCCTCCGGTGCCAGCGAAGGCGTGTCGCAGGCGTGGATGATGTAGTGCACCACTCCCGGATGGTCGGGATACTTGGCGAACAGGGGATTGAGCACCGCAATGGCCTGGCGCGGCGCGTTTAAAGTGGTGTCGTCGAGCGCCTGCGCCGCCAACAGCGACAGCGCGTAGAACGTGCCTGCGTCGACGTCGCGCGGGTGGCGGCGGTATAGCTTGCCCATGGCCGCGGCGTAGCCTTCGATGCGGGCTTGGTAGTCGCGCTTGTCCGGTTTGTAGAATTCGCCGAGCGCCGCAATGTATTCGCGCTCGAGTGCGGTCTTCGCCGGATGAGCGCGCGCTGCCTGCATTTCCTTCCAGCCGAGCGCCATCGTATGCTCATCGGGACGATCCCAGATCTGATGGAACACGCTCAGGGCGATGCCCCAGTGCGCCATGGCGCAGGCCGGGTCGTCCGTGAGGATTTTCTCGAATTGCGGCCGCGCTTCCTCGTACCAGAAATCGTGCAGCAGCGCGACGCCACGGCTGAACTGCGCGCGCACCGCCGGCTTACACGATACGGCGAACGATACCTGCCCCAGGCGCTCGCCGGGGTAGGCCTGCGCAATACGTGCTGACGCGTCGACGGCGGAGTGGGCGCTGAACGTGACGGCACCGAGGCAGCACGCGCTGAGGGCGGGGATAAGCCGGGCGAGTATTTTCACAGCTTCACCATTACATGCCGCGGCACGGTGTAGTCCTCGAGCGCGTAGCTGGACAAATCCTTGCCGTACCCCGAGCGCTTGAAGCCGCCATGCGGCATCTCGCTCACCAGCATGAAATGTGTGTTGATCCAGGTGCATCCATATTGCAATCGTGCCGCTACGCTCATGGCCTTACCCACGTCCTGTGTCCAGACCGAGGAGGCGAGGCCGTATTCGGAATCATTGGCCCACGCCACCGCATCATCGGCATCGGTGAAGCGGGTGACCGAGACCACCGGCCCGAACACCTCGCGCTGCACGATTTCATCCGACTGGCGGGTTCCGGCGATCAGCGTGGGCTCGAAGAAGAAGCCGCCGCCCGCGCGTACCTTGCCGCCGGTGGTGATTTCCACATGCTTGGTGGCCGCCGCGCGTTCGACGAAGCCCGCTACGCGCGTGCGTTGCTCATCGGAGATCAGCGGTCCCATTTCTACGCCGGCCTCGCTTTGCGTACCGACTTTCAACGAACGCACCGCATCGCTCAGGTTCGCCACCAATTTGTCGTAGATCTTGGCGCCGACATACAGCCTGCAGGCCGCGGTGCAGTCCTGGCCCGCGTTGTAGAAGCCGAAGGTCCGTACCCCGGAGACCACGGCATCGACATCGGCATCGTCGAATACGATTACCGGCGCCTTGCCGCCGAGTTCCAGATGCGTGCGCTTCAGATTGCCGGCCGCGGCCGCCAGAATCTTCTGGCCCGTCGACACATCGCCGGTGAGCGACACCATGCGCACGCGCGGATGCGACACCAGCGGTGCGCCGACGCTGTCGCCGCGTCCACAGATAATATTGATCACTCCCTTGGGGAAGATCTCGGCGAGCAGTTCCGCCAGCTTCAAGGCCGTCAACGGCGTCTGCTCGGAGGGCTTTAGCACCACCGTGTTGCCGGCGGCAAGTGCGGGCGCCAATTTCCAGGCCGCCATCATCAAGGGATAATTCCACGGCGCTATCGAGGCGACGACGCCGACCGGATCGCGCCGAATCATGCTGGTGTAGCCTGGCAGGTATTCGCCCGCCAGGGCGCCGTGCTGTACACGTGCGGCACCCGCAAAGAAGCGAAACACATCGGCGATTGCCGGAATCTCATCGTTGAGGGCTGCTGCCAGCGGCTTGCCGGTGTTGTCGGATTCCAGTTTAGCGTAAGCGGCGCCGTCCGCTTCGATGCGGTCGGCTAGCTTGAGCAGCAGCGTGGAGCGATCCTTGGGGCTGGTTTGCGCCCAGGCGGCCGCCGCTTTATCGGCTGCGGCAACCGCCGCATTCACCTGTGCACTACTTGCCTCCGGAATTTCGGCAATGGTGTGTCCGGTCGCCGGATCCAAGATGCGTTCGGCGGGGCCTTCTCCGGCCACCAGCTTGCCGTCGATCAACAGCTTGGTTTGCATCAGCCCACCGCCGTGCGCTTTTTCTTGTCCGCGTCGTCGAAGGGCAGAGTGTGGGCCGTCGCTGCAGGGTTGACGTTCTTGCCGCGAATAGAGAGTTTGGCGCCATGCACGGCAGCGGGAACATCCAATCGTGCGATGGCCATGGACTTGCCCGTCAATGTCGACACCATGGCGCAGGTGACCACCCCCACCTTCTTGTCGCCGGAATACACGAGGTCGCCCATGTCTGCAGGTACCTTGCCGTCCACCAGCAGCCCGAAGATCTTAAATCGCTCCTTGCCCTTCAGCCGGGCGTGCGCGTCGGCGCCGTTGAAATCGTTCTTGCCCGGACTCACGGTGAAATCCAACCCGAGTTCCCAGAGGCTGTCACCCGGCGGATCCTTGTCGAAGGGATACATCTGGGACATGTCGTAAGGATAGAACAGCAGCGAGCTTTCCACGCGCAGGTAATCCAGGGTGGTAAAGCAGGTGGGAATGATGCCCATGGGCTTCCCTTCACTCAAAATCGTATCCCAAATCGCGCCAGCGTCCTCGCCCTTACAGAAGATTTCGTAGCCGCGTTCACCGGTGTAGCCGGTGCGCGAAATCGTCACCGCGCGGCCGAATAGGGTGGCCGGCATGTGATGAAAATACTTCAGGTCGCGGATGCCGGGGACATGCTTGGCGAGAAAGTCCACCGCCACGGGACCTTGCAGCGATAAATCGTGCAGATCATCGTCGACGATCATGGCGGCATTGCGGCCGACCACGTACTTCGTCAAGGTTTCATGACCGGCGCCGCTGCCATGCACCACCATCCAGGAATTCGGACCCAGGCGGTACAGAATGCAGTCTTCGATGAAGTGGCCGGCATCGTTCAATAGGCAGGCGTAGGCGGACTTTCCGGGATAAATCTTGGTGACGTCCCGCGTGGTCGCGTAATTCAATATGGCCGACGCATGCGGTCCGACGAGGTAGAGCTTTTTCAGGCCCGACACGTCCATCAAGCCGGCCTTGGTGCGGATGGCCACATGATCCTGTGCCACATCCTTCGCATACGTCCACGCCGTGCCCATCCCGTTCCAATCCTCGAGCTTCGATCCGAGTGCTCGATGCCGATCGGCCAAGACCGAGGTACGCCAGCTAAGTGCCATATTTGCCTCCAAAGTTGATCAATGTCTGTGCCATAGCGGCCGATGTTTATTCTGGCGCGGTGCCGGAAGTGGTGGGGGAACCATCGTCGAAGGGCGCGAGCCACGCGACCGCCGCCTCGCGATAACGCGTCAGTCCTTTGTAGTCGATCAGGGCCGGGTGCAAATCGCGCAGTACCCGGTGCACACGACGCGCCCATTTGGGCACGGTGGCGAGCTCGCGCAGACTGATGAGGTAGCAGCGAATGCCGAACACCACCGCGTTGCTGCGAGGCAGCCGCCACAGACCCTGCAACTCCACGCGTAGATGCACCCGGTCGCCGGCATTCTGGGCCGTCACGGAGGCGCGGTCCGGACCCCAAAACGGATAGTTCTCCGGCGAAGTGTCGAGGCGCGGGTTGATGGTCATGGTCCAATTCAGGCGTCGCACCGGCGCGCCCAGGCGAAGGTTGAGCAGAAATTTTAGCGCCCGATCGAAAACTTGCAGCTCGTGCGCGAGCGGCACCGGGCCATGCCATTCCTTGAAGGTCATCCCCATGTCGAAATCCAATGACCAGTCGGCCTGCGTCGTCACCATGCCGGCCTCAGTCCACAAATCTCCATCGCGTTGATCCATAACCACGAAATCGCCCTGCGCCTGACGGGTGATGTAATCGAGTGGCTCCCGCGGCAGCGAAGCGACATCCCCGAAGATGAAATGCTGATCGATTTCGAGGGGCCGGTTGATCCAATGCCAGTGATTTCCCTGCTTGGCGAGCGCGAAGTGCGCGGGATAGTCGCGGGCCAATGAATGCATGATCAATTCCAGGCAATCCCACTGCGAACTCATCATATGCGGCAGGGCCTGGTAGCGCAGCGGTTCGGCGGCAAGGACGATTGCTCGCTCGCGGCATTCCGCGACATAGTGCTCGTCCACGTCGAAGGCAAACTCCGTGACCGCTCCAAAGGGCCCCGGCAGATGCGGCTCGATATTCACCGAATACATGTAGTTGTCTTCGGGAAAGGGCAGCGGAAAGCGCCGAATCGCCTGCGGACTATTGGCATAGGTGAAGTCGTCGCGAAAGGTCTCATGTACTTTGAACACTGCGCTCATGTGAGGCCCTCCTAAAGATCCAGAACCAGGCGCTTGCCCTGCGCCCGCGATACGCAGGGCATGATGCTTTTGCCCCTTGCCTTGTCGGCGTCGGACAGAAAATGGTCGTTATGCAGCAGTTCGCCTTCGAGTTCCAGTACCTTCGTATGGCAGAAACCGCAAACGCCGCCGCGGCAAAGATACGGCACCTCCACGCCGGCAGCCTCGATGCTCTCGAGCAGGCTTTGATCGGGCGGCACGTGCACGCTTAATTTCGAGCGCGCCAGGTAAACTTCGAAGGCAGCGCCCACCGGGGGTGCGCTGAATTGCTCCCAATGAATGTGGCTATCGGGCCAGCCGCAGGCCTTGGCGGTGGCGATGACGTGATTGATCATGCCGGCCGGGCCGCAAACATATACGTGAGTACCCAGCGGCTGAGTTGCCAGCAGTGTCTCGAAAGGGATGATCTGCCCTTCGCTGTCGTAATACATATGCAGCCGCTTGCCCTCGCCGCGACGCAGGCGCTGCAGAAACGCGGCATGCTCCACTGACCGCACCGAGTAATGCATCTCGTAGGGAACGCCGCCGCTGTGCAAATCCTCGAGCTGCGCGAGAAAGGGGGTGATGCCGATGCCGCCGGCGATCAGCACGTGTTTGCGGGCGATCTTATCGAGACCGAACAGATTGACCGGGTGCGCAATTTCCAGGCGACTGCCGACTTTGACCGAGTCGTGCATGAAGTGCGAGCCGCCGCGGCTTTCCTCCATGCGCCGCACGCCGATTTCATAGCTGTCCAAGTTCTGCGGTGAGCCCAGCAAGGAGTAAGGATTCTTGTGCAGGCGGGCGTTGCCCTGCATGACGACGATGATGTGCGAGCCGCCGGAAAAAACCGGCAGGCTGCCGCCGTCGACGGGGGCGAGTTTGAAGTGTTTGATCAGCGGCGTCACCTGCTCGATGCCGATGACCTCGACGGCGATGGTTTGCGCATCATCGCTCACAGGAAAACCTCCTTGACCGCCGGCAACTCGCCCGGCGCTTCGGCATCCACCATCACGCCCATGTAGGCTGCCAGGCGCCGTGAATAGTGATCGCGCACCAGCAGCCAGCGCGCGCAGCCGACGCAGCGCACGATATTGGTCCGCACATCGTCGGTCGTGGCCCTACAATGAATGCAGTAGATGCGCCGTGCCAAGCTGCCGCACTCTTCGGCGCGAATTTCGTCCTTGTTTAGATTGAACTCGAGCGCGATTTTCATGACGAGCCCGATGAAGCTCTCGGGCCCTGCCACGTACAGACGCGTTCCCATCAAGGACTGTCCAAGCAATTGTCTGAAGTGATCGAGCAGCGCAGAGGTGGCGGCGAATATCTGCACATCGCTGACTGCGGCGGCCTTGAATTGCACGACGTCGGGCGCGGCGCCAGCTCCCGCAGCCGGGACGAACAGCACCCGCGTGTTATTCAAGGATCCGGCGGCGGCTGTGCGCATTTCGTCGATCACGCGCAGCAGCGGTGCGGCGCCCACCCCCATCCCCAGCATCAAGTGGTAGCGGCCACGAATGTCGGCCTGCAGCGGCGCATACACGGGTTTGCTCTTGATGCCGGTGACGAGCATCAGTACACCGCGAGCCGATGCGTGACGGCAACCACGGCAATCCCTACGACCAGTACCAGGTAGGGCCAGATCCCCGCGCGCTTGACGATGCGTTCGCCGTTCACCATTTCCAAGTCGTCGGCCATTTCGCGCGGAAAGATGCCTTTGTCCTGAATGTAGTGACGGTAGACGAAGACCGGCACGATGAGCGCGGCGAAGATCAGGCCGGTCTTCAAGGTGCCGGCGCCATACACGTCCGCGCCGAATCCCATGAAGGCAAGATTCACGAAGGATAGGAATGCGCCGGCGGCCAGAATCCACGTCGACGCGCGCCACGGCCGCTCCTGCTGCGGCCGATCAAGCCGATGAATCCATCCGGCGTTCAAGTTCAAAAAGTTGAAAATCAGGTAGCCGACATTGGCGGCACCGATGATGAATACCGAATCGGACAGCAGCAGCAGCAGCAGGTTGAACCCTAAGTTGGTGAGCATGGCATTGGTCGGTGCGCCGTGAGTATTCACCTTGGCCAGGTACTTGGGCAGCCAGCCATCGAGCGACGCCTGGTACAGGGTACGGGAGGAACCGGCCATGGACGTCATCAGCGACAGCACCAGCGCGAGAATCAACATGATGACGACGATTACGCCGACCAGACGTCCGGCATGAACCATCTTTGCCATGACGACCGCGACGCCCATGCCGCTGTAAATATCCGGCGCCAGCATGCCGCTGTAGATGGCGGGCGTGGTGATATTACCGGCGGCATCGACGACCGCCGGATGCACCAGAGTGCCCAAGCCGAGATACCCTTGGAAGGCAAAGGGCACCAGCGTGTACACGACCACGCAGAGCAAGCCGGAATAGAAAATTGCCTTGAATGTGTCGGTCTTCGGGTTCTTAAATTCTCCCGTGTAGCACACCGCGGTTTCGAAGCCGTAGGTGGACCACGCGGCGAGGAACATGCCCGCCGCAAGCACCGTAATGCCCGCCATATTCCAAGTGCCGTCAGTAACCCGGCCCAGGGTGTCGTGCGCCAGCGGAGCGAGCGGAAAGAAATTCGCCTCGACGATGTCACCGGTGAGCAG
This sequence comes from Steroidobacterales bacterium, assembly GCA_038226325.1. Taxonomy (GTDB): domain Bacteria; phylum Pseudomonadota; class Gammaproteobacteria; order Steroidobacterales; family Steroidobacteraceae; genus Bog-1198. The sequence goes on from JBBRQO010000005.1 coordinate 133,763, forward strand.
CGGCACGATGCCGATCAGCAGCAGCGGGATCATCGCCGAAATCCCCAAGATCTTCGTGGTATTCGCCGAACGCAGGATACCGCCGTCCTGAATGAACTTCACCGCCAGCAATATAACCGCGCCGAGCACGAAGACGGCATTGATGCGCAAGGTCAAGCCGGTTTTGAGCGACCCTAGATCGAGCAGAGAAATTTGCCAGGTGTTGATCAGCGCATCCGGCGCGAACAAGCCGGTCAATATATAACCTGCTGCCAGTGCCGAGCCCGTGGCCTGCACCGGCGACCAGGCAAACCAATTGCACCACACCGAAATGGGCGCCACCAGTTTGCCGTATCGCACCCAGGCCATAGCCCCGTAAATCGATGTGCCGCCCGCCTTGTTGGGGAACAGCCCGGCGATTTCCGCGTAAGTGAAGGATTGAATGAAACCCATGGCGATCGATGCCGTCCAGATGACCCAGGACAACTTGCCCACCGTCGCAGCCACGGCGCCGATTGAGAACAACACCAAGGGTGGCACTCCGCTCGCGACCCAGAAGGCGCCGGTCCAATCGATGCCACGCTCGAGACCGCCGCTCTTGGTGCCGGCGTCGCCTGTGACCGCCTGAGCCGCTACCACCTCACTCATGCGTTTTCCTCTTCAACGTTCGTATGTTGCGGGCGCAGCGCATCAAAAGTGACGGCGTAATTCTTCGGCGATTTCAAAGATATCTCCCACGATTCCATACTTTGCCACTGTAAAGATCGAGGCCTCGGCGTCGGAGTTCACGGCAATGATGGTGCTGACATGCTTCATGCCCGCGAGATGCTGGATGGCGCCGGAAACGCCCATGGCGATGTACAGCTTGCAGGCGCTCGCCGTCTTGCCGGACTGACCGACTTGACGGCTCTTCGGCAGCCAGCCTGCGTCGGCGATGGGCCGCGAGCAACCCAGGGTCGCGCCGATCACGTCCGCCAATTCGCGAAACTGCGGCACTTTGGCCTCTTCGCCGATGCCGCGGCCGATGGTCAGAATGAACTCGGCCGCCGTCATGTCGATATCATCGCCGGCGCTCAATTCAATGAATTCGCGGCCGGTCGAGCGGCTCCGCACCGTGGGCGCATCGAAGGCTGCGACCTTGGGCGCGGCGGCGGATTCCGGAGCTTTGAATACATTGCCGCGAATCGCCAGCAGCACCGTGCTGCGGCCGGGGAAGTCCACTTCAACATTGACCTTCTGTCCATAACCGCCGCGCGTGGCGACGAGTTCGCCGTCGACCCGCCGCGCGTCGAATACATCGGTGGCAAAGCCCAACCCTAAGCGCGCCGCGAGGGCCGCCGCATAGCCAAACGAATCGACGCTGTGCGCGACCAGCACGATCTCGGGTGCCCGCGCGGCAATCAGCGCGCCCACCGCCGACTCGAAGGTGTCGGGGTCGAACTCGGCGGCTGCGGTTTTTACGGTCAGGATTTCATCGACGCCTGACAGGCTTAAAGGCGCCACGAAGCGCTCCGGCGAGGCGCTCAATATGGCCACCGCCACCGGCTCGCCCGCGCGGCGCAGACTTTGGGCGGCGGTCAATAATTCCAGAGAGACGGGACGCAATTCCCCGCGCCGCTGCTCGGCAATAACGAGAATGCCGCTCATGCGGCCGCTCCCTTGAATTCCTTGATGATTTCAGCAAGGCGCGTGGCCTGTTCAGCGGCGTCGCCGGCAATCAGCTGCGCGCGTCCCTTGTCTGGAACATACATGCGGCGCACGCGGGACAGGGATCCTGTCTCACCCACGTCGGCCGACCCCAAGCCCACGTCGGACAATGACAGCACTTCGATAGGCTTTGCGGCAGCCTGCTTGATGCTGCGCAGTGACGCGTAGCGCGGCGTATTGATGCCGAGCTGAATGGTCACCACCGAGGGGCATTGAATTTCGACTTCATGCAACAGTCCACCCTCCAGTTCACGCCGAAAAACAGCCGATTTGGCGCCGGGCGCGTAGCTGAGATTGCTCACCACCGCCGCATGCGGCCAGTCCAGCAACGCCGCAGTAGCAATACCGGTGGAGGCAAATGACTGATCCGAGGATTGCACTCCGGCGAACAGCATGTCCGGCGCTTCGCGCCTGGCCACGGCGGCAATCACCCTCGCGATGGCGATGGAATCCGAGCCTTCGACGGCCGCGTCCCAAACACGCACCGCCCGATCCGCGCCTTTTGCCAGACACTTGCGCAGCGACTCATCGACTTCATCGGCGCCCACCGAAACCACCACCACCTCGACTGGTGTCGGTGACGCTTCCTTGATTTTCACGGCCTCTTCCAATGAGAAGTCGTCCCATTCGTTCAAATCGCGCAGCAAAAAATCCGCGTCGACGTCGCGCCCGTCGACGCGTATTTCGAAGTCTTCATCGAGCGCCGCGACTTGTTTCACGGCCACCAGAATCTTCATGCTGCCACCTCGTGGGGAGGACGTGCAGGAACGGCTTCGCGAATGAGTTCTATCAGTTCTTTGACCACGAATTTGCCCTCGTTGCCGGTGGTTTTAAGCGCGTCCTCGAACATGGTGAGATCCTTGGGGCAGCTCACCACATACACTTCGAGCCCGGCTATGGACGCCGCTTCTTTCATGCGATTCTGCGCCGGTTTTTCCGAACCCACCGGGTCTGGGACCCATATTCTGCCGCCGCCGGCGCCGCAGCAGAAGGAGTTTGCTTTGCAGCGCCCCATCTCGATGAGTTCGCAGCCGAGCAGGGCCAAAAGGTCCCGCGGCGCATCGTAACCCTTGTTGAAGCGCCCCAAGTGGCAGGGATCGTGAAAAGTCACTCGGTATTTCAACGGATTGGTGACCTGCAGGCGCCCTTCCTTGAACAAGCGCATGGCCAGGGTGGTGTAGTGCTCGATCTCGTACTTGCCGCCGAAGTCCGGATATTCGTTGCGAATGGTATTGAAGGAATGCGGATCGGTGGTGACGACGCTTTTGAACGAGGCGCTCGACAGCGCATTGACATTGGCGGTCGCCAGCACTTCGTACAGGCCTTCCTCGCCCACGCGGCGGACATCGTTGCCGGCGTTCGACTCGCCGTCATAAAGAATCCCGAAGTCGACTCCCGCTTCTTGCAGCAGCGAGGCGAAAGTTTGCGATACCTTCTGATTTCGAGGATCGAAGGAGGCATAGTCGCCGACGAACCACAGCACGTCCACCGGCTCCTTGCGCGCGTCCTTGACCGCGAAGGGCAGCGCCTTGCTCCAGGCGCCGCGTTTGCGCTTGGATTCACCGAATGAATTGCCGGTTTTATGAATGGTCTGCAAAGTCTTGGTGAGCAGCGGATCCATGGCGCCGTCTTCGACCAGCTTGCGGCGCATTTGCACGATGATGGGCACGTGTTCCACTGCGACGGGACAGATCTCCACGCAGGCCATGCAGGTGCGGCACGCCCATAAGGTCTCCATGGCCACTTGACCGGGCGCTTTGCCGTGAATATCGAGCTCCGCGGCCGCGGGCACGGCACCGGACTCGAGAGTGGCGTGGGCGAATTCGCGCAGGCTTAAGATCACGTCGCGCGGCGACAGGGGTGCGCCCACTGCCCGCGCAGGACAGGCTTCATGGCAGCGGCCGCACTTGGTGCATGCATCGAGATTGAGCAATTGCTTCCAATTGAAGTCGGTGATCTTGGCGGCGCCGGCCTCGACCTGCGATTCCGGAACCCGCGGCAGCCTTTGGGCGGCAAGCGGATCGCGCGCCATCAAAGACGCCGCCGCCGTGAAAATGTGTTTGACCTTGGTGAAGGGGATCAACGCGATGAGGACCAGCGCGATCAGGCCGTGGAACCACCACAGTCCATGCCGGAGGATTGCGCCGCCCTGTTCGGTAAGACCCAGGGCACTCAGCACTTGGGCGGTCAGTGCACCGACAGGCGACCACCAGCGCGTGTCCCACACCTCCGGCCGGCCCTGCAGCCACACCAGTCGCGCGCCTTCGAGCACATAACCGGTAGTGCCGATGATCAATAAAATCCACAGGAAGGCCCAGTCCTCGCGCCGGTACTGCGGCCTGTCGAAGTCCGGGTCGCCTGGTGCGCGGTCCGGTCGTGCGTAGTCGAGCTTGGGCAGCCGCATCCAGCCGCGCCGATACATCATGAACAATAGGCCCGCGATCAGAGCGACGCCGGCCAGGTCCAGTACCAGCGAGAAAATTAAATAGAACGCACCGTGCCAGAAGCGAATCCCGAACAAAGGTTCGAGAATGTCGTATTCCAGCGTGATGGTCGAGGTACCGGCGAATAGCAGGACGAAGCCATAGAAAATCAGTCGATGCGCGCCGCCCGCAGCGGGATCGCGTCGGGCGATGGTGCGATGACTCAGCACTGATCCCACCATGGCGAGGAACCGCGCCCAAACACTGCCGTCGAGCCGCAATGCCGCACCGCGCCGGTACTTGCGGATCTGCACATAGATGCCGTAGCAAAATACCGCTATGGCGGTATAGCCCAGCAAGTAAAAGAGCCGCACCTCGGCTGCTGAGAACGACTCGAACAGAATCCGAGTGACAGCGTCAGTGCGGCTCACTACGCCAGGCCCTTAAGTCTTGTACTCGAGCTCGAATTTGCCGCCCGGCATATGCGCCGTGCCCCAGACCGCGACCTCGCGCTTGTACGGCAGCGGTAGCTGCGCCTTCGACTCTTCTATTTCGCGCGCCAAGCGGTGCCCGGAGAAGGTGGCGTCTGCAATGAGCCGCGGTGCTTCGGCGTCGCCGATCAAGTACACATCCTTGACCCCGTTCGCTTCCCACTCACCTTGGCGGGCCTTGAGCTCGGCATGCAGGCTGTGGTTGGAATGCCGGCCGGTGACCAGCACCAGCGAGTCGAATTCCACCCAACGCTGGCTCTTGTTGGCCTCGCGCGGCAATTGGCCGCGGCCCTTATAGGTGCGCTTGGAGCCGTCGCCGAAAATGTCATACACCTCCAGGCGCCCCTTCTCTATGCGCGAGCTGAAGGCATTGTGGATTTCCTTGATGTGCAGCTCGTGCAGGCGGCGCATCATGTTCGGATACTCGAGCGTGAAGTGCATGTAGTTGGCGAGGTGTACGCCGGTGACGATGGTGACCTCATGGCCCGCCACCGCCAGCTTCTCCGCCAGGCTCGGCGCCATGAAATAGGTGTCGGCATTCAGGATCACGACGCGTTTGCCGATGGCCTTCTTGCCTTCCAGTACCTGCTCAGGGGTGAGTTGATCGGGTTTCGAGGCGTCCGCGCCCGGGATGGGGTCATGGCTCAGGCAGTTCGTGCCGTCCGTATTCCATGAGGAGCCCGTGGCGATGACGATTTTTTCGGCGCCGTAGGTCAGCGCGGTCTCGGCCGTCATCGGCTTTTGACCAAGCGCGACCTGGCTTTGCTTGTTCTTCTTCACCAGCTTGTTGATCTGCAGCTCGCGATAATCGCGGTGATAGCCCCATTCGCCGAGTCCGGGCAGGGTGACCACTGAATTTAAGTGGCCACCGATCTTCGTCGCCGTGTCATACAGGTGCACGGTGTAGCCGCGCTCCAGCAGGACGCGCGCGCACTCGGCGCCTGAAGGTCCGGCTCCGACCACCAGCACCGAGTCTTCCGAGGTGCGCTTGGGAAACTTCTCCGGGTGCCAGCCGCGCCGATATTCCTCGCCCGCCGTGGCGTTTTGGGTGCAAATCATCGGCGGTCCGCCGATTTCCCAGCGTGAAATGCACACATTGCAGCCGATGCAGACTCGGATGTCGTCGTAGCGGCCTTCTTCGATCTTCTTCGGCAGCCACGGATCGGAAATGGACGGCCGTGCCGCGCCGATGATGTCGGCAATGCCCTTGGTGACGATTTCGGTCATCTTTTCCGGATCGGTGAAGCGCCCGACGCCCAACACCGGCTTCTTGGCCACCTGTTTGACGAAGCGCGTCCAAGGAACCTGATGGCCTTGCTGGTAGAAACGCGACGGGCCGGCATCTTCGCCCCACTCGGCAATGTCGCCCACATCCACGTCCCATAGATCGACCAAGGGATCGGCAAGCTCGATGAATTTCATGCCGTCGTTCTCGACCTCGATGCCGGCATCCCCATACAGGGTATCGACGGCGAAACGAGTGGCGATGGCGGTGTCATTGCCCACGGCGCGACGCACCTTCTCCAAGGTCTCGAGCCAGAAGCGCGCACGATTCTCCAGCGAACCGCCGTATTTGTCTTTGCGCTTGTTGTAGTACGGCGAGAGAAACTGCACCGGCAGGTAGGAATGCGCGCCGTATACGTAAACGATGTCGAAGCCGGCATCGCGCGAACGCAACGCAGCGTCCACGTAGTACTGCTGGACGGTGGCGATGTCGTCCAGGTCCATCTCTTTGCAGTAGGTGAGGGTTTCGAATTCCGAGGCGTACTGACTCGGGCCGCGCGGGGTCGCACGCGACTCCATGCAAGGGGCGTGGCTCGAGCCATACCAAAGCTCTACTCCGGCCAGAGAGCCGAAGTGATGGATGTGATCGGTCATAGCGCGCAGATTGCGCACGTCGCCGGCATCCCAGATGCGCGCCGACAGGCGGTGCGTGTCGTCCGATTCCGGGTGAATCGAGCAATATTCCGTGTTGATGCCGGCCCAGCCGCCTTCGGCCTTTAGCGAACGATGTGCCGCCTGGAAACCCGGCTTGTCGGATCCCGCGCCGATGCAATGCGGTACCTGGTAAAACCGATTGCGCAGCGTCTTCGGACCGATCTTGATCGGCTGAAACAGGATGTCGTGTTTGGGGTCGCGCGCCATATTCTTGTCCTCTGGCTTTGTTGCGGTGTTTATTTAAGGACTCGCCAGTCGTGGCGAGGAACTCGTATCATATTCTGGACGGAACCGTCCCGGCCAGACGGCCGCAGCGCCGACGGCGAGCGTGGCGAGCAGCGGGGAGTTCGCGAGCATGGGAAAGAAATAGCATGTCAGTTACTGTAGTGCAAATTTATTGCGTGCAGTGTAAATTTAGCGGGCAAGCAGGGAAGCTGCGGCGCTTGCGTGAATTCGAATTCAAAGGGGCCTCGCGTGGCGCGATTACGCAAGAATTCAAGATCTGGCGCGATACCGGCGACCGCTCCGGTCAATGTCGGCCGGCAACTGGGCATGGTCGCGCGGCGTGTGCGCGAGAGCCAGGATTTGACACTGACCGATGTGGCGACCTCCGCCGGGATCAGTGCCGGGATGCTGAGCCGCCTGGAAACAGGCCACGTCACTCCCAGTTTAGAGACCTTGGTGGCGCTGGCGGCGGCGCTCGGCGTACGGCCGGCCTTGCTGCTGCAGCAATTGGGCGGGGATGATGAGGGCGCGCAGCGCGTACCCGCGGGTCAGGGACTGGAGGTGGTTCGGCGCGGCACTCGCCGCGGCCACACCTACCATTTGCTGGCCGCGCAACGCGGTCCGCGAAAGTCATTTGAGCCCTTTCTCGTCACTCTGACCGACAAGAGCGAGGTGTTCCCTGGATTTCAGCATCCCGGCACGGAATTCATCTATCTCCTCGCCGGCTCGCTGACCTACCGGCACGGCAGCCACAGCTACCCGCTGGGTCCCGGCGATTCCTTGAGTTTCCGCGGCGATGTGCCGCACGGGCCCGAGACCTTGGACAAGGTGCCGATTCGCATGCTGTCCATCATCATTTACGACGACGAGCATTGAAGCCCGGCCATGGCTTCAATATCGCGGCTCGGTTGACATGAAGGACGTAAGAGAGTCGCCGGGCCTACGGCGCGATGCTCATCGCCTCTATCGTCGTTTGGATTTTCGCGCCGAAATACGCCTGGGGGTTTGATGGTGTGACGTGCTCGCGACGCTCACGCTCGGCAATCGCCGCCTTGGCCGTATCGAAGGCGTCGCGCAGGGAGCGCGCGCCGGGCAGCGCATCCCGGTAGAACGCCTCGCCGAAGTAGGTCAGATCGCTGTCGTTCGAGCAGCCGAAGGAGGTGCGATCGGCCGCCGCCGCCGTGATGATAATGGTTTGCGGGTCGCGCAGGCGCTCGATGAAGCCGCCCGCATAGCAGGCGGAAATGATGATGACGCGCCACTTGATTCCCGATTCACGCAGTGCATCCGCGAGATCCTCGTCGGTCAGATCGGTGAGCGGCAACTGGGAGTTGGCTACGATGATTGCCGGATCCTCGGCGCCGTGCGAGGAGATGGACAGGAACAGCACGTCTTGATCGAGATTCATGCGCCCGGCAAGAGCGTGCAGCGTATAGGACAATCCGGAGACGGTCGCGAGCGGCGCGGCCTCCAGGTCGCGTTGATCGTTGATCAGCGAGACGCTTCTGCCGGCTATGTCATAGCGCTCACCAAGCACCCGCGACGCCAAGCCGATTTCCTGCGCGAACACCTTCTCGTCGCCGACACCGGCAAAGCCCAAGAAGAACGCCTGTGGTTTCGGCGACGTGCCGCGGCTAACCGCTTCCAGCGCTTGATCGATGCGTGCCGACTGTGCGAACAGGATGGCTTCGCTGTCCGCCGATGCATCTCCGGGTTCGGCGGCCTGGGTCTCGAGCGGCGCCCACACGTCGGGAATGACATTCAGTGCATCACTGAGCCAGCAAAATCCGGCAATGAACAAAAGTCCTGCACAGGCGGCGGCGCGCTGCCTTTCTCCGCTGATGGCGTGCAGTCCGCGCGCCAGGAACAACAGCGTGTGCACCCCCACGGCGATGCTTGCGGTCCAGAACCACGAGGGAGGCAACTCCGCGACGGCAAGGCTGGTAAATAGCAGCGGTAACGGCACCACTCCCATCGTGAGTGCAAGTGCGGCGTCGAACGCCGGTGCCGGATGCGAGCGCCGGCGCAACAGCGCGGCCAGCGCCAGTATCCCTAAGGCATACCAAGCAAACAGCGGAATGCCGCCGGCAATGAATTGCGGGTTTGGTTGCGATAGCCAGCGATCGATGGCAATCCACACTGCCAGCCACAGTGCGCTCATGAGTACGCTGGCGCGCATGGCATTTGCCGGCGGCTTGGATTTCAAAGGACGTAACAGCCACAGGCGCAGCAGGGCCCCAAGCCAGCTCAGCGGCGCAGGATCTGTGTAATGGGGGGAATCGGCCATTACGGTGAGGTATCGCTCATTGAGAGCGGATAATAGCAGCACACTATTGACGCACTCCGGAGTGCGGTATGTTTACGGCGTTGCGCAAGCGTTAAAAAAATTGGAAATTGCATGGCCTTATACAAGTTAGGAGACAGGTCTCCGACGTTGGCGGCAAGCGCCTATGTCGCGCCCAGTGCCAATGTCATCGGCAACGTGGTGCTCGCCGAGGGCAGCAGCGTGTGGTTCGGCGCCACGCTGCGCGGTGACAATGAGACCATCCGCATCGGCGTCGGCAGCAATGTGCAGGACGGGACGGTGATGCATACCGATCCCGGATTTCCGCTGACCCTGGGGGCCCAGGTCTCGATCGGCCATCAAGCCATGCTGCACGGCTGTACGGTGGGCGATGGCTCGCTCATCGGAATTCAAGCCGTGGTGTTGAATGCCGCGGTCATCGGCAAGGGGTGTCTGGTGGGAGCGGGCGCCGTCATCACTGAGCGCAAGGTGTTTGCCGACGGCACCCTCATCCTAGGTGCGCCGGCCAAAGTCGTGCGTGAACTCACCGTGGAGGAGCGCGAGAAACTTTTGAAAATAGCCGCGCACTATGTCGAGCGCGGCGCGTACTACCGCAGTCATTTGCGAGTGTTGACCCCGGTTTAGACGGCCAATGCGGTGTGCCGCGGGCATATGGCAACACGGAGCCGGCAGCGGCCTACAGTTGCGTGGTTTCCAGTGCTCGCGGGTCTGATGCGACGCAGGTGATGGTATCGATGCGCACTTTCACCACGTCGGTCATGTGCTGGCCTTCGGCGGTGTCGAAATACTGACGGTCTACGGCAATGGTACGGCTCGCCAGCGGCGACACGGTGTAGTTGACGTGTTTGCGTTCCGTGCGGGTGGCGCCATCCGGAGTCTTCCAGTCCACCCGATATTGAATCATGCCGCTGCAGCCATTGGCGCCGCAGCGTTCGCCGTTGATGGCGAATGCAATGCGGAATTCATCTTTGTTCAGACGCATGATGAGCGGTTCTTGCGTCAGCGACACCGAACGCTGCGCCGGCGGCGCGCCGATTGCGGAGGCGCTGAAAGCTGACAGGGCAATCAAGGACAGGGCGAGCAGCTTCATTTGTCGTTCCAATGGTTTGTGCATGGTGTGCACAGTAGCCGCAGGGCGCTGCGGCGACAAACGAGGAATAATGGGCAGCCGCTAAGATTCGCTCATGTGTCGGTGCAGCATTTTCGCGTCGGCCGAGATCTTCGCAGCCGCGCCGGCAGGCGGATTTTATCCCTTAAGCACTTAGCGCACGCGACGCGTCGTTAACGAGAGCGTTTTTAACTGAAAACATCGCCGTATTTTTCACGCAGAACCGCCTTCTGTACCTTGCCCGTGCCGCCGAGCGGCAGCGCTTCGAGAAAGATGACTTCATCCGGCACGCACAGCCGCGCGACCTGCGTCGACAAGTACTCAAGGACTTCCTCGCGTTCCAAATTCCGGCCGGGCTTGCGAACGACGAACAGCAACGGTCGTTCCTGCCACTTCGGATGCTTCACGGCGATGACCGCTGCTGCCGCCACTGCCGGATGACCGGTGGCGGCATTTTCCAGGTCGATGGAGCTGATCCATTCGCCGCCGGTTTTGATCAGGTCCTTGACGCGGTCTCTGATCTGCATCACCCCGTTGGCATCGATGGTGGCGATATCGCCCGTGGGAAACCATCCGTTCACCAACGCAGAAGAATCGCTCTTGTAGTACGCGCTCACGATCCACTGGCCGCGCACCATAAGCTCGCCCTGCGACGTGCCGTCGCGCGGCAGAGGGGTGCCCTGTGCGTCCACCACCTTGATGTCGATTCCGAAAACAGCTTTTCCCTGCCTGGCAATGATGGCGTGCTGCTCGGGCGCCGGCAGTTGCAACTGCCGCCCATCCAGACTGCTTAGCGTCGCCACCGCCACCGTTTCGGTCATACCCCAGCCATGCCGCACATCCAGCCCGTATTTATCCTGCAGCACCGCGATCAGTGACAGCGGCAGGGCTGAGCCGCCGCTGACCATGCGTCGCAGAGTTGAGAAGCGCAAGCCCTGTTGCTCCAGATATTGCATCAGCCCTACCCAGACCGTGGGGACACCGGCACTGACGGTAACTTTTTCGCCTTCCAACATTTCATACAGTCCGACGCAGTCCAGTCGCGGGCCGGGCAAAACCAGCTTCGCACCTCCTATCAACGCGGCGTAGGGGATACACCAGCCATTGATGTGGAACATGGGCACGATGGGCAGAATGGTTTCTCGTGGGCCTACGGATAAGAGTCCGGGGGCGCAGATCATCATCGCGTTCAAGACCATCGATCGATGCGAATACATCGCCCCCTTGGGGTTTCCCGTGGTGCCCGAGGTGTAACACAGGGCGGCGGCGCTGCGTTCGTCGAATTCCGGCCAGTCGAACTCGGCGCCATGGGGGGCAATGAAATCCTCATAACAAATAAGGCCGGAGATTGCAGCATCTTCAGGCAGGTTGGCGGCGTCGCTTAGGCAGACCCAGGCCTGAACCTGCGGGCAATGCGGGGCAATGCTCTTGATCAAAGCGGCGAAGGTCGCGTCGAACAACATCACCCGATCCTCGGCGTGATTGATGATGTAGATCAGCTGCTGCGGGTGCAGGCGCGGATTGCAGGTATGCATCAGCAGGCCGCTGCCGGAGACCGCGTAATAGGCTTCCAGGTGACGATGATTGTTCCAGGCGATGGAACCCACCGCGCCACCGGCCTTCATACCCAGCCCGAGCAGCGCGTTTGCCAGCCGACGGGCGCGCGCAGCGCACTCGGCGTAGGTGTAGCGAAAGATGGGGCCGTGCGTTTCACGGGAGGCAATCACTGTGTCGCCAAACTGGGCCGCTGCATGTTCGATGATGCCGGATATGAGCAACGGCCGATCCATCATCAATCCAGGCTGCAGCATTAATTGATCCCTCTCAAAGCGCCTTGTCGAGTAACTCGTAACCCGCGCGCCGGCAAAAGGCCTGTCGTTCGTAGAAGCGCCGCGCACTTTCATTATGCACCGCGAGCTGCAATTGCAACCGCACCATGCCGCGCTGCGCCAGATCGCTTTGGGCCCGCGCCAGCAGCAGCGAGCCTATACCCGCGGATCGGGTCTCATCCGAGACGAAGACTTCATCGATTTCCGCCATCAATCCGCCATGCTCTAGGCTGAACATAATCACGGCCAGTAGATAGCCGCAAATACGGCCGTCGGTTTCCGCCACCCAGCATGCGCCGCGTTGCGGTTCCGAGATCAGGCGCGCGAGCAGGGTCTCGACGCGGGGCCGGTCGAAGCCCCCGATGTGTTCGAATTCCCAGTAGCGCTCTACCAGGGCGGCAACCGCCACGGCGTCCTCGGTCGATGCGAGCCGAATCAACATGGATCGGGGCCGCCAGCCTTAAGGGTGCGCGGCCGCACCCTCCTGTTGCTTGTACGCGACCCAGCTCTGGTCGATCAGGTAGGCGTGGATGTTCTCGACGTCATTCTCGCTCAGGATGTCGTCAAAACGTTCCATTCCGGTTGGCGCGAGTACCCCCTTCAAGACGATGTCCTTGAAGGCCGCGTGCAGGCCGGGGTTTAAATTGCGCAGATCAGGCGTGCTGCTCGGCCCCATCACATGGCAGCGCGAACACTCCTCGATGAACTTCAACTCGCCGGCGTCGATCTGAGCCTTGGTTGCGGTCGGCGCCGGTGGCTTCGCAAACGGTGCTTCTACCCGCGGCGCCGGCGTAGGTACCGCGCCGCCGCCCAATTTGAAGGCGATGATGCGGTTGGTATTCTGGTATTTGAGGGCGGCGCTGCTGGGGGGAATCGGGCCTACCGTGATCGCGCTTCCGCCGTACCCTGCCTGCACCGCGACGAACTGTTCACCGTTAACCGAGTAGGTCGAGGGCGCCGCCATGATGTGGCTGCCCGTTTTGATCACTTTCAATACCTTGCCCGTGTCGGCAGCGTACACCCAGAGTTCGCCGCTGCCGCGACCTTGAAAGACCAGGTTCCCGGCCGTCGACATCACGCCGCCGTCGTAGCCGCGAATCCCGGAGGAGGTTTCATGTTCCCACACGGTTTTCTGTGCCACGGGATCCCAGGCACGCAGCAGCTCGCGTACCAGGGGCACTTTGCGAGTGGCCTTCAGCGCATGTAAATCCGGTAGCGGACCATACAATTCCTTCAAGGCCGCGGCGTCGTAAGTATCGTCGGGATAGATGCCTTGCACCGTGAAGAACCCGTCGAGGTATTTCATGCGGCCGCCGCTGGTGAGCATGTCGACCCAAATGGCGGACAGGTCGATGACGGGGATGTACACCAGGTGTGTTTGTGCACTGTAAGACATGGGATTCCAGGTATGTGCACCGGCCCAGGATGGATACACATTCTTGGGCGAGGAATACCAATCGGCCTGTTGGGTGACCACCGGGCGGCCTGTCTTCATGTCGATGTGGGAGGCCCAGTTCACGTAGCCGAAATTTTTTGCCGAGAGCAGTTTGCCGGTCTTGCGGTCGAGGACATAGAAGAAGCCGTTCTTACAGGCCTGCATGATGACCGGCAGGTTGGCCCCATCGAACGGTATGTCGGCGAGAATGAGTTTCTGCACCGAGTCGTAGTCCCAGCTGTCGCGCGGCGTGGTTTGGTAGTACCAGGCCATGCGCCCGGTGGTGGCATCCAGAGCGACGATGGATGCGGTGAAAAGACTGTCGAGCTTTGCCGGCCCCAGTTGGCGCAAATCATAGGGGGCCGCGTTGGCGGTGCCGAAGTACACCAGATTCAAAGTGGGGTCGTATGCGAATCCGTCCCAGGCCGTCCCGCCGCCGTTGAATTCGGGTTTGCGGTGCGAATCCCAGGTCTTGTCGGCCTGCGCCAATTCGGGATTCTCGTAGGGCTGTCCCACCGCGGGCGGCACGGTGTAGAAACGCCATTTAAAGGCGCCGGTTTCCAAGTCATAGGCCGCGACGTAGCCGCGCACCGCCGTGTGGCCCATGTCGGCGCCGCTATTGCCGATGACCACCACATTGCCCGCGATTTGCGGCGCGCCCGTGCTGGAATAGGGCGCCTTATGATCGGTGATGGTGTCGGCTTCCCAGATCTTCTTACCAGTGGCGGCACTGATGGCGTGCAGGCGTCCGTCGATCGATGCCACGTACACCTTGCCTTTCCACACCGCCACGCCGCGATTGACCAAATCACAGCAGGGATGCCGGCCGCGGAAGTAATCGGGCTTCGGGTCATAGCGCCACAGTTCCTTGCCGGTGGCGGCGTCTACCGCGTACACATAGCCCCAGGTCCCCGAGCTGTACATCACCCCATCGATGACTATGGGCGTCGCTTCCTGGCCGCGCATGGGATTGCCCAGGTCGTACTGCCAGGCAAAGCCCAATTGCTTGACGTTGCCCGCGTCGATGTTGCTCAGGGGCGAGTAGTAGGTGCCATCCTTATCGCGTCCGCCGGTGAACCAGTTCTGCGGCTCCTTATCCGCTGCGGCCAGCCGCGCCGCGTCGAGGTTGCCCGGCGTGACCGGGGCCGCGGCCCACACCGGGTGTTGCGCCATCGACAACGTCAGCGTCAACGCGGCGCCGAACCCTACGGCACAGAGGCTGCCTGAGTCACGGCAAGGAAATAGCGGGGATCTAAACAATTCATTCTCCTGCGCCAGGCCTGAAGCTCAAGCGAAAGTGTTGCTAGGAATCGAAAATTCCAAGGGCGAAACTGATGGCGCCGGTCCATAAGCACCTGTACCCATCAGGGCGCCGCTGGCACTCGATAAAGCCTGTTTTGCCTCCAGAACGGTTTGATCACGATGCCGCTCGCCGATGCGTGGGCTCCGGACTGCAATGGCGTAACGGGGGCAAAGCCACTCGGCACCGGACAGGTGCCGTCGGTGCGATAGGTAAGCGCTGCGCCGAACATTCCTTCGGCAGGGTCGCCGAGGCTGTGGGTGAAATCGTCCGCCACCGAGCAGCCCGGCAGCAGCACTCCTTCGGTTGCCACGGTGTTATGCGGTGTGAACCCGTCCGGATAATTGCCGAAATCCTGGGCGTTGACGCCTTGAAATTGAATGGAGAAATAGGTGACACCGCAGTTATCGGCCGGATAGAAGCCGTAGGGCTTGCCGCAGGTGGTGGACCCGATCTCGATAACTTGAATATTGACGCCTTGCAGGCCGTTGAGGATGGATTCACTGGCAGAACAGGTGCCGCCGGTCGTCAGAACAAACACCCGCGTCAAATTCAAAAAAGGCAGCGCCTGCTTCGCGGGGATCGACGGGTCAAATCCTTGGGTCGTCGTATGAAAACCGAGCGGGGTGAGAGCGGACTTTGTGACCGGATTGGTGGTCGGATTCTTACTGTTGAACTGGTCCAATTCGAAGGTTTTGCCCGATGTCGGGCCCGGCCCCGCGATCATGTACGCGACCTCGCTGGCAATGTCGAGATAGCCTCCGCCGTTGTAGCGGATGTCGAGTACCAGATCGCTGACTCCGGCGGTCTTCAATTGGTTGAATGCGGCAACCAGCTCACTCTCGGCGGTCGCGACGTGATCGTTAAACAGCATGTATCCTACAAGGCCATTGGCGGTTGCCAGGGTGGTCACGTTTTGCACCGGCGTCTCGGTGATGTTGGCCGACATCAGAGTCACCGTGCGTGCGGTCGTCGCTCCCAGATCCATGAAGGAGAACGTGTGGCTTTCACCCACGGTTTTCGGGGTAAGGCCCGCGTTCAAGGTGTTGATGCTGGTCTGATCATTGGCGTTCACCAAGTCGGCGCCGTCGATGGTCAGAATTTGCGCGCCGCGCGCCAGATTGGCCGGTGCCGTGGTGGCCGGGGATCCGGGCTCGGTGTAGGCGATGACGATATTGCGGGGCGGCGTGGCGGCGACAATCGCGAAATTGGCGCCGTAACCGGCCTGTACGCCATTTTGCGACAACGATTCCCAGGTCGCCGTCGGGTAGGTGAAATGGAACCTATCCTTATCTTTGCCGGAGGCCGTGGTGGCGGTGGTTTTTAGCGCATCGAAATAGGTCGCGTCGCTGGCAGAGCCTGCCGGGTCTTGATCAGTGACCTCGTCGAACCATAGATATAGCTCGTTGGTCCACGATCGCAGCCAGTTCTTTTCATCGAGCGCTGTGCCGCTACGGTCGGGATACGTTTGCTTAGTGATGGGGTCCACACCGGACCGCGGGCTTAAGCACATATCGGCGAAACTCGAGGAAGTGGAAAACTGGCCTTTCACCCAGGTGGGGGCGGTGGTGCCAGTGCCGCCGCCGGACGCTGGCCCGCTGCTATAGCCGCCGCCGCCGCCGCCGCCGCAGGAACTCAACAGCGCGGCCGCCGGAATGAGGGCGAGAAGGGGCTTTTTCATTTTTATTAGCAGCATGCGTAACATCCTTGTCGAAGCAGGGGATCCAAATGTTACACCGTGTCATATTCGGAGTCTGCGGCGCGGCATAAATTGCGCAATACGCAAATGATTTGCTCCACAGTTAAATTTTGTGTTTATATTCGGACATGCTTACTGCGCCGCCAGACCCGCATCCTGCCAGCGAATTCCAGGAGACAGGCTCCTAACTCCGCATGCCCTACCGCTTACTTCGTTTCGGCGTCTCACGCAAGCACCCCGAACCGCGAATGTTCACCCGTCACGACTCGCTCAAGGCGGCTTATGACGTGGTCATCATTGGGGCGGGCGGTCATGGCTTGGCGGCTGCCTATTATCTCGCGCGCGACCATGGGATTCGCAATGTGGCGGTGCTCGAGAAGGGGTACATCGGCGGCGGCAATACCGGCCGCAACACCACCATTATCCGCTCCAACTACCTCACCCCCGAGGGAGTGAAGTTCTACGACGAGAGCGTGCGCCTGTGGCAGGACTTGGCCACGGATTTCGATTTGAATTTGTTTTATTCGACGCGTGGTCACTACACCCTGGCGCATACCGATGCGGCCATGCGCACCATGCGCTGGCGAGCGGAGGTCAACAAGCATTACGGGGTGCGCTCTGAGGCCGTCGACGCAGCCTTCGTCAAGCGCGCTATCCCGTCGATCGACATGAGTTGCGGCGGCCATGCACCGATCTTGGGCGCCCTGTTTCATGAGCCGGGCGCTATCGCGCGTCACGACGCCGTGGCCTGGGGCTATGGTCGCGGCGCCGACCGTCGCGGCGTCGAAATTCATCAGCAAACCGAGGTGACCGGAATTCGCCTGCAGGGGGGCCGCGTAATTGGAGTCGACACCAACCGCGGGCACATCTCCACCTCGAAGGTGCTGTGCGCTGTCGCGGGGTTCACGCCACGGATTCTCGATATGGTGGACCTGCACACGCCGATTTATGTGCATCCGCTGCAGGCCATGGTGTCCGAGCCCGTGAAGCCCTGGCTCGACCCCATCATCGTGTCGGGTTCGCTGCATGTATACGTCTCGCAGACCGCCCGCGGCGAACTCGTGATGGGCGCGTCGCTCGACCCCTATGAGTTGCATGCCACGCGGCCAACCTTGGATTTCGTCGAAGGTCTGGCTTCGCACATGCTGGATATGTTTCCGTTCTTGAGCGAGGTCAAGGTCAACCGCCAGTGGGCGGGGCTCGCCGACATGACGCCGGATTTCGCGCCGATCATGGGCGTCACCCCCATCGAAGGATTTTTTCTCGACGCCGGCTGGGGTACCTGGGGTTTCAAGGCGACGCCGGTTTGCGGCAAGACCATGAGCCACACCGTGGCGACGGGCCGCAATCATCCGCTAATAGAGGGCTTCACCTTCGATCGCTTCGCCCGCTACCGGCTCACGGGCGAAAAAGGCGCAGCCTCGGTGGGGCACTGATGAAAGTCTTAGTCTGTCCCTTGAACGGGGCGCGGCCGGTGTCGGAGTTCGCCTATGGCGGCGAGGTTCGAAGCAGCCCCGACCCGGACACTTGCAGTGACATCGAGTGGAGCGCCTACGTTTTCAATCGCACGGGTTCTCCAGGGGCCAAGTACGAGTGGTGGTGTCATATCGCCTCAGGATTCTGGTTCGTGGTCCTGCGCGACACTACCCGGGATGAGGTGCTCGCCACCTATCCGGCTGAGGCAGTGCGGCGAGGATTGCCGGAAATCGTCTCATGATGTATCGCATCGACTCACAGAGTGCGGAATGGATCGATCGTCAAAGCCCGCTGCGCTTCAGCTTCGAAGGGCGCGAGTACCGGGGATACTCGGGCGACACCATTTCCTCTGCATTGGCTGCTGCCGGTGTGCCATACCTCTCGCGCAGCTTCAAGTACCATCGGCCGCGCAGCATCCTGTCCTTCGCCAATCACGACAGCAACACCCTGTTCCAAGTCGACGGCGTGCCGAACGTGCGCGGCGATGTGACTTTGCTGAGCGATGGCATGCGCGTCGCGGCACTTAATACCTTCGGCGGGCTTGAGCGCGACAAGGCGCGAGTGCTGGATCGCTTCGCGCGCCTGTTGCCGGTGGGCTTTTACTACAAGGCATTTCATTCTAAGCGGCTGTTTCCACGCTGGGAGCGAATGTTCCGCGCGCTCACGGGTCTGGGCGAGGTCAACTTGAATGCCGTGCGGCAGGCAACGCCTCAACGTTATGGATTCTGCGATGTGCTGGTGATCGGCGGCGGCCCCAGCGGCCTCGCGGCCGCGTTGGCCGCTGCCGAGAGCGGCGCGCGTGTGGCCTTGGCTGACGAATCGCTGCGGCCGCGTAACGACGCGCCACCGACACTGGTGCGGGCAGTGCATGAGTGTGCGGCCATCAGCGTGTTTCAGGGGACGGTTGCCGCCGGCTATTACGCCGATCACTGGGTCGCGCTGGCGCGGCAGACGCACATGACCAAAATGCGCGCGGCGGCGGTGGTATTTGCCACGGGAGTCATCGGGCAGCCGGCCGTGTTTCGCAACAATGACCTTCCCGGGGTGATGCTGGCGTGCGCCGCGCTCAAGCTACTGACGCGGCACGGTGTCGCTCCAGGGCGTCGATTGGTCATGGTCGCCGCCAACCTCGAAGCATATGTGGCCTGCGTCGAATTGCAGTCGCACGGCGTCAATATAGCCGCCATCGTCGAACTGCGTGCCGCGCCGGATAGCGCTCAGGCAGTGACGGATTGCGCTGCGCTCGGCATCGAGATTTTGACTTCGCACGTGCCCTACGAAGCCGTTGCCGGGCCGGACGGCACAGTCGCAGCACTGACCGTGGCGCCATGCGACGCCGGGACCGCAGTCGATGCGAGTCGCTCGCGACGCATCGACTGCGATGCGATATTGATGAGCGTCGGCTGGGCGGCAGCCACTCAGCTATTTCTGCAAGCGGGCGGCAACACGCGATTTTCCGAAGAGCTGCAGCAGTTCGTCCCGCGTGAGTCGCCCGCGGGAATATTTGCCGCGGGGCGCATGAATGGAGTCTACGGCCTCGAATCGCGGCTGGCCGATGGGCGGCGCGCCGGATTGGGGGCGGCGGCGCACGCCGGCTTCACAGTGGCCGGCAGTGCGGCCGCAAGCACCTGCGCAAGCGATGCCGCGGCCGCGCGTTGTCCCTCGCATCGTTTCCCCATCATCGATCACCCACGGGCGAAGAACTTCGTCGACTTCGACGAAGACCTGCAAGTGAAGGATTTGGAGAACGCCGCCCAGGAAGGTTTTGATTCCAGCGAGCTGCTCAAGCGCTACAGCACGGTGGGCATGGGTCCCTCGCAGGGCAAGCATTCCAATATGAACGCGCTGCGCATACTCGCCCGCCATCGCGGCGTCGGCGTGGAGGAGCTAGGGCTCACCACGTCACGGCCCATGTACCACCCGGTGCCGATGAAATTGCTGGCGGGGCGCAGCTTCTATCCGCAGCGGCGCACGCCCATCGATGCGCAACATGCCGCGCTGAGCGCGGTGTGGATGCCGGCTGGCAATTGGCGCAGACCGGAATACTATGCGCTCGCCGGCGAGTCCCGTGCTCAAAGTATCGATGCCGAGGTGCACGCCGTACGCAGCAGCGTCGGGCTCATCGATGTGGGAACGCTTGGAAAAATAGAGATTTACGGGCCGCAGGCGGGCGAGCTTCTGGATCGTGTCTATGCCGGACGGTATTCGGATCTAAAGGTGGGTATGACCCGCTACGGGTTGATGCTGGATGAGTCTGGCGTCATCGTCGATGACGGTGTGATTGCGCGCTTAGGGCCTGAGCTTTTCTATTTCACGACCACTACCGGCGGCTCCGCCGGCGTGTTTCGCGAACTGCTGCGGCTCAATGCCCAATGGGGATTGGATTGTGCACTAGTGAACGTTACCGGCCATCGCGCCGCCTTCAATTTTGCGGGACCCTTGAGCCGCGAGATATTGCAGGGGCTGACGGATATCGACCTGCGGGATGAAGCCTTTCCCTATTTGGCGGTGCGTTCCGGAACCATCGTGGGCCATGCCGCGCGCTTGATGCGCGTCGGCTTTGTCGGCGAGCTGGGATACGAAATTCACGTTGCCGCCGGATATGGCCCCGTTATATGGCAGGCGCTGTACACGGCGGGCGCGGTGCGCGGCTTGCGGCCTTTCGGAGTAGAGGCGCAACGAGTGCTGCGCCTGGAAAAAGGTCATTTCATCGTCGGCCAGGATACCGATGGTTTGACGGATCCGCATGAGGCCAATGCCATGTGGGCGGTGGCGATGAAGAAGCCGTTCTTCGTCGGACAACGCAGCCTGAAGATTCTTCAGGCGCGCGGGCCGCGGCAAAAGTTGGTGGGGATCGAGCTGTCTGCAACGGCGCCGCTGCCCAAGGAATGCCACTTGATCATCGACCAGGGCTCGATCGGCGGCCGTGTCACCAGCGTGACGTACTCGCGGGCATTGAATAAATCCATCGGGCTCGCCATGCTTTCCCCGGCTCTCGCGGTGCTCGGGCGCGACATCCAAATTCGCGTCGACAACGGCAGCCTGCTTGCGGCGCGAGTCGCGGCTACTCCGTTTTATGATCCGAAGAATTTACGGCAGAAGCCGGTGGCGGCCGCATGAGCCGCCTCACTTTGACATTGGAAAAGAGGCGGGATCGCCTGGGACTGAAAGGGCCGCGCGCCGCGGAGTGGCTGGTCGCGCAGGGGATGGTCTTGCCCATGCTGCCGAACACCTGGACGCGGTCGGCAGGTATTGATGCCGCGGACGTAGTGCTGGTGGCGCGGCTCGGCAGCGCGGAATTCTTTGTCGAGGACGCGGCCGCGGGGAGGACGCTCAAGCGCATTGCACCGTCCGGGGATGCGCATCCGCCGGGTGTGTATCCGGTGTTGCGCGAGGACTGCGCCTTCGATCTTGGCGGCACGCTGGTGCACGATGTGCTGGCGCAGGTTTGCAACGTGAATTTTGCGGCGCTGACCTTGGACTCGCAACCCGTGATCATGACGTTGATGCTAGGGGTTGCCGTGTTGGTGATGCCCCAGGCAGTCGCGGACCCCGCGGCGGGCGATGGCGAGACGCTTGAACGTCGCTACCGGATCTGGTCCGATCCGACGTTCGGTCCATACTTGAGCGAGTCCTTAGGCGCGGTGGTTAGTGAATGCGGTGGAAGATTAACGGGAGATCCGGGATGAATCAGCAACAGGCAAAGAAATTTTTCGAAGAGCATAAGACTCGCTACGTCTTGGCGCAGTTCGTGGATATCCACGGCGCCGCAAAGGCCAAGGCCGTGCCGGTTGAGCATCTGGAGATGGTGCTTACTGACGGAGCGGGCTTTGCCGGTTTTGCGCTGTGGGGCTTCGGCATGGGGCCGGAGGGGCCCGACTACATGGCAGTCGGCGATCTGTCCACTCTGCAGGACATTCCCTGGATGCCGGGCTATGCCCGCCTGATTTGCAATGGAGTAGTCAACAAGAAGCCCTACGCCTACTGCTCGCGCGTCGCGCTGCAAGCGCAAATCGCGCGCCTTACCGAACGCGGGCTCACCATGTACACCGGGATTGAACCGGAGTTCATGCTGCTGTCGCGTCGCGCAGATGGCAGCATGGGACCTGCCGATACCACCGATAATCTGGATAAGCCCTGTTACGACTACAAAGGACTATTTCGCAGCCGCGAAGTACTGGATGAAATGGTGGCGGGGTTGCGTGCGGTCGGCATAGACGTGTATCAAATAGATCACGAGGACGGTAACGGTCAGTTCGAAATCAACTTCACTTACGCGGATGCGCTCAAGTCCGCGGATAATTTTACCTTCGTCAAGATGGCGGCCAGCGAGATCGCCCACAAGCACGGCTTGACGGCCACCTTCATGCCCAAGCCATTCGCCAATCGTGCCGGCAGCGGCGCGCATTTTCACGTATCGGTGGGCACGGCCAAGCAGAAGAATGCCTTCTATGACAAGAGCGACAAATCGGGCATGGGTCTGTCTACCATGGCCTATCATTTCCTGGGGGGAGTGCTGCATCATGCGCGCGCCCTGTGCGCCGTCGCCGCGCCCACCGTGAATTCCTACAAGCGCCTGGTCGTGGGGCGCGCGCTGTCGGGCGCCACCTGGGCTCCCGCTTACATCGCCTACGGTGACAATAACCGCACCGCCTGCGTCCGTGTGCCGCATGGACGGCTGGAGATCCGGCTGCCGGATGCCGCCTGTAATCCGTATCTGGTGTCGGCAGCTTTGATTGCTGCCGGGCTTGACGGCATCGATAAAAAGCTCGACCCGGGCAAGGCGCAGAACATCAACCTGTACGAACTGTCGCTTGAGGAATTGGCGGCTAAGGGCATCAAAGTCTTGCCGCAGTCGCTCAACGAGGCCATCGATGCGCTGGAGAAGGATGCGGTGATCTGCGACGGGCTGGGCAAGAATCTCGCGCAGGAATTCATCCGCTTAAAACGCATGGAATGGATCGAGTATTCGCGCCATGTGTCCGATTGGGAATCACATCGCTATCTGGAATTTTTCTAGCCGACAACTTAAGGCGAGTGAGGAGCTTAACTATGTGCGGAATCGTCGGCCTTCTGGTCAAGAACCCTGCGCTGCGAAATCAGCTCGGCGCCCTGATGGTGCCCATGCTGGTAGGCATGACCGAGCGCGGCCCGGATTCCGCGGGGCTGGCCGTTTACACCGCGCCGGTGTCCGAGCGCCTGCATAAGATCAGTTTGTACAGCGGCGAGCATGCTGTCGACTGGTCGGGATTGTTGGCGCGCATCGCTGCCGAATTCGCCCAAGTCCACGAGATCGCCACCCATGGCAATCACGCGGTGTTGACCAGTTCGGCAGACCCGGATCTGCTCACCGTCTGGCTCACCGTGAATGCGCCGATGATCGCCGTTTTGTCCGTGGGTAAGTCCATCGATCTGTACAAGGACGTAGGTGCGCCGGCCGACATTGCCGACCGATACGACTTCAAGTCGCTGCGCGGTTCGCACCTGGTAGGCCACACGCGCATGGCAACCGAGTCGGCGGTCACTCCGGCGCACGCGCATCCGTTCACCGCCGGGCGCGACTTTTGCCTGGTACACAACGGCTCACTGTCCAATCCGCACCTGGTGCGCAAGAAACTCGAGCCGCTCGGCATCGAGTTCGAGACTGACAACGATACCGAAGCGGCCTGTCGCTTCTTCGAGTGGCGCTTACGCGAAGGGGACGACTTGAAGACCGCCGTGCGCCGGGGCTTTAAGGAATTGGACGGCTTCTATACGTTCTTGATGGGCACCGACCGCGAGCTGCTGATTGTACGCGACGCGTTCGCCTGCAAACCGGCGGTGGTGGCCGAGACCGACGACTACGTCGCCATCGCCTCGGAGTTCCGTTCGCTGGCGCATCTGCCGAATATTTCCCGTGCGACCCTGTTCGAGCCCAAGCCGGAGGAGATCTATTCATGGCGAATTTGAAGCCGTTGCAGCAGGCGCGCGAATTCGACCTGGCTCGGGATACTCTGCGGGAGTTAAATTCATTCCTGCACCAACAGGCGTCGGGTCAGGGCGGGCCGCAGATTCAGGTGAAAAACCCCGACGGCGCGCATTCCATCGCGGTGGGCCTCAATGCCGATCTCGACGTGCAAATCCATGGGCATGTGGGCTACTACGTGGCAGGCATGAACAAATACGCCTCGGTCACCGTACACGGCAATGCCGGTCCGGGCGCCGCGGAAAACATGATGTCGGGGCGTGTGCACATCAAGGGTTTCGCCTCCACTGCGGCGGGTGCGTCCGCGCATGGTGGGCTGCTCGTCATCGACGGCGATGCCTCGTTACGCTGCGGAATTTCGCTCAAAGGCGCCGACATTGTCGTGGGCGGCAGTGTCGGCAGTTTTTCAGCCTTTATGGCGCAGGCGGGGCGCATCGTCATTTGCGGCGACGCCGAGGACGCACTCGGCGATTCATTGTATGAAGCGGTGATCTATGTGCGCGGCAAGGTACGTTCACTGGGCGCCGATGCGCGCTTCGAGCCCATGACCGACACCGATCGCGCCACGGTGAAGAACTTGCTGGCGCAGGCAGGTTTTGAGCACGATGCTGCGGAATTCAAGCGTGTGGCTTCGGCCAAGAGTCTGTATCACTGGCATGCCGATGCCGATCAGGAGTATTGATATGACGGGTCCGCAGCTCGAAGAGTCGGCCGGCTTCGATCGATCGACGATCGATTATATTCAGCGGGCCGCGGCCAGCGGTCTGTATGAGATCCGCGGCTTGGGCGCCAAACGACGGGTGCCTAATTTCGACGATTTGTTGTTCCTGGCTGCCTCGCTGTCGCGCTATCCCTTGGAAGGCTACCGGGAACGCTGCGCGACCAAGACCCTGCTCGGCACGCGCTTCGCGACCAAGCCGATCGAGCTTGCCATCCCGATTACCGTCGCCGGGATGAGCTTCGGCGCACTATCGGCGCGGGTGAAGGATGCTTTGGGCCGCGCAGCCACCGAGGTCGGCACGTCGACGACCTCGGGCGACGGCGGCATGACCACTGAGGAGCGCGCCTCGTCGAAGACCTTGGTTTACCAGTGTTTGCCGTCGCGCTACGGCTTCGATCCGGACGACGTGCGGCGTGCGGACGCCATCGAAATCGTCATCGGCCAGGGCGCCAAGCCAGGCGGCGGCGGCATGCTGCTGGGGCAGAAGGTCAATCCACGGGTGGCACGCATGCGCACATTGCCTGAGGGCGTCGATCAGCGCTCGGCGTCGCGGCATCCGGACTGGACGGGACCGGACGATCTAGTCATCAAGATCAAGGAATTGCGCGAGATCACCGATTGGGAGAAACCCATCTACGTGAAAGTAGGCGCGACTCGGGTGTTCAATGACGTAAAGCTAGCGGTGCACGCCGGCGCCGATGTCATCGTGGTCGACGGCATGCAGGGCGGCACCGCGGCCACCCAAACGGTGTTCATCGAACATGTCGGAATCCCGACGCTCGCGGCGCTGCGCCAGGCGGTCGACGCATTGGACGATTTGAATATGCGTGGCACGGTGCAATTGGTGATTTCGGGCGGCATCCGTAGCGGCGCCGATGTAGCCAAGGCGCTCGCCATGGGTGCTGACGCGGTCGCGATCGGCCAGGGCGTGCTGGTGGCCCTAGGCTGCAACAGCGATTCCTATATTGCCGGCGGAGAGCACGTGTCCGCTGTGGAAGACTACGCACGGCTGGGCACCGCGCCGGGATTTTGCCATCACTGTCATACCGGCAAATGTCCGGTGGGCGTGACGACCCA
The DNA here is from genome assembly GCA_038226325.1 of Steroidobacterales bacterium. Taxonomy (GTDB): domain Bacteria; phylum Pseudomonadota; class Gammaproteobacteria; order Steroidobacterales; family Steroidobacteraceae; genus Bog-1198. Next base: position 159,441 of record JBBRQO010000005.1, read on the forward strand.
GGATGCAGCGCTGGAATTGCGTTTAGATCCGGCCGTGGGAGCCAGGCGCCTGAAAAATTACCTGAAGACCGTCAACATGGAATTGACCACCATCGCGCGCGCCTGCGGCAAACAGGATGTGCATCATCTGGAGAAAGAAGATCTGGTGGCTCTGACGGTCGAAGCGGCCGCGATGGCGGCAGTGCCGTTGGCGGGCACCTCGTGGATACCGGGGCGGTCGGCGTAGACCGGGGCGCGCTAGCCCCGGCCGGATTGGTTACACTCGTGTCATCAATCAACAAATACGCGGCATGAGGTGCGGGCATGATTCTGGAATTAGCGCAATTAACCATTCGCTCTGGCAGCGAATCGCAATTCGAAGTCGCGTTTCGGGAGGCCATCAAGATTCTGGGCTCCAGTAAGGGATATCTATCGCACGAGTTGCGGCGTTCCATGGAGACTCCGAACCACTACGCGCTGCTGGTGCATTGGCAGACGCTGGAAGATCATACGGTGGGATTTCGCGGAGCGCCGGCGTTCACCCAGTGGCGGGGGCTGGTGGGGCCGTTCTTCGATTCGCCGCCGGTCGTTGAACATTTTGCCGCCGTGCGAGACTAGCTCGCCGTGATTTCTGCATTTTGCGATTGGCTCGTGGCAACGTCCATCAGCCGCACATTCCAGGAATTGACCTGGTTCGTGCCACTGGTGCAAACCGTGCATATTCTGTGCATTGCCGTCGTCCTGACATTGGTGGCAATGACCGACTTGAAAATGCTCGGGGTCAGGGTGGGCTCGCAGTCCTTGTCGGAATTGGTGTCGCACTCAATGCCCTGGGTTTGGACTGCATTGGGGTTGCTGTTGACCACCGGAATTCTTCTCACCATCACCGAACCGGCCCGCGAACTAATGAACAATATGTTCCGGGTCAAGATGTTGATGGTGTTGGCGTTAGTCGGAATCCTCAAATTCACCCAATCAGCACTGCGCGTGCGGCCGGACTATTGGTCGCTGTCGCCGCGCCGCAGAATCGCCCGTCGTGCCGTCGGCGCGGCGTCGCTCTTTCTTGGGATCTGTATCGTCATTGCCGGGCGCTGGATCGCGTATGTCTAAGCGCGCGTCCGCCGCCGGCGGATCACCCTAGCGCATGACTGTCGTCGAAGCCTGCGAATGGCTGCAAGACCTGACATTTCCGACACTGATCCGCGAGTCGGATTGGCTGTTCCCAACCATCGAGACGGTGCACGTCCTCGCCCTGGTACTGGTCGTCGGTTCCATATCGATGGTCGACCTTCGACTGCTCGGAATCGCCAACCGTTCGCGCCCCGTCACTGAAGTGATGGCGCAGGCGCTGCCCTGGACCTGGTCGGCATTCATTCTGGCGGCGAGTGCGGGCTTGCTGCTTTTCTCTTCCAAGGCTGTGACCTATTATTCGGACCTGCCGTTCCGCATCAAGATGGTTTGTTTGGTGATGGCCGGCCTCAACATGGCGTACTTTCATAAGTTCACCCAGCCGCGGATGGGAGGGTTCGATGGCGGCGCGCCTCCTGCGTCAGCCAAGATTGCGGGCGGCTTGTCGCTGCTACTGTGGATAGTCATCGTCGGCACCGGGCGCTGGATCGGCTTCACGACCTGACTCTGGCGAATACTCATGGCAGTCATTCTCAGTATCGACGATCTGCGGAAACTGGCAAAAAAACGTCTGCCGCGCGCGATATTCGATTATGCCGCCGGCGGCGCCTACGAAGAGCGCACGCTACTGCGCAACACAGTGGATCTCGACGCCATGACCTTTCGCCAGCGAGTCATGATCGATGTTTCCAATGTCTCCTTGGACACGACATTGCTTGGGCAATTGGTATCCATGCCCTTAGCCATTGGCCCGACCGGGCTTGCCGGATTGTTTCACGCTGACGGCGAGATATTGGCGGCGCGGGCCGCGGCGGCCTGCGGCATTCCTTACTGCATGAGCACCATGTCGATTTGCTCGATCGAGGATGTTCGCGCGGCCACGCAGCGGCCGTTTTGGTTCCAGCAATATCTAATGAAAGATCGGGGATTCAATCTAGAGCTCATCCAGCGTGCGGCCGCCGCGCAATGTTCCGCGCTCATGCTCACGCTCGATCTGCAGGTGCTGGGAGAGCGCCGCCGCGATCCGCGAAACGGCCTTACTATCCCGCCGCGGCTCACTTTGCGCAATGCATTGGATATCGCCACGAAACCTGCGTGGGCCCTCAAGGTATTGTTCGGCAAGCGCCGCAGCTTCGGCAACTTGATGGGGCGAATCGGCGGTCAGAGTGGAATCGGCACCTTGGCGGAGTGGACCGCCACACAGTTCGATGCCTCGGCAAATTGGCGCGATGTGGAATGGGTGCGCAGTCGCTGGCCTGGAAAGCTCATTTTGAAGGGGGTGCTCGACGCTGAGGATGCGCGGCTCGGGGTTGCCGCGGGCGCGGATGCCATCGTGGTATCCAATCACGGCGGGCGGCAACTCGACGGAGCGCCGTCCTCGATCTCGGTGTTGCGGGAGGTGGTCGAGGCTGTCGACGGCCGCTGCGAGATCATGTTCGACGGTGGTATCCGTTCCGGCCAGGATATTGCAAAGGCTCTCGCGTTGGGTGCACGCGGCGCGTTGATCGGCAGATCCTTTCTCTATGCTCTGGCGGCGGCGGGTGAGGCGGGAGTGATCAAGGCTGTCGAGATCATGCGCAAGGAGCTCAGCGTTACGCTGGCGCTGACCGGGACTTCGACCATCGACGCCGTGGGGCCGCATATTTTGCGTCTTTGATGCCGACGCAGCCGTCACCAACCAATCCTTATATCATCGGCAGTGCGCGCGGCGGTTTGCCGCGGGGAAATGCGGCATCGATGCTCGCCAATTCGGCGTCGCTTAATTGCAAGGCATTCGTGGCCGCATTCTCGGTGACGTGATCAGTGCTGGATGCTTTGGGAATGACGAATATCTCGGGATGGCGCAACAGGAATCGCAATGCCACCTGACGCGCGGTGGCCTGGTGGGCGCGGGCTATGTCGGCCAGCACCCGGCCTTGTTTGGTTCGCGCATCGAACACGGTTGTCGATTGCCCGAAGGGCGTGTACGCGACCACAGCGGTACCGTGCTTTCGGCACCAGGGCAGCACCGCATGTTCGATGGCGCGCTCTTGTAGGTGGTACAGCACCTGATTGCATGCCGGATGTCCCGGCCCGGCGATGGCGGCCACCGCGTCGAGGTCGGCCACATCGCAGTTGCTGACCCCCCAGGATAGGATCTTGCCTGCGTGCAGCAGGGTATCGAAGGCCGCAATGGTTTCCTGCAGAGGGTGGCCGCCGCGCCAATGCAGCAGGTAGCAATCCAGGCGATCGGTGCGCAGGCGTGCCAGGGATTTCTCGCAGGCCGCGAGCGTGCCGCGCTTCGAAGCATTGCCGGGCAGCACCTTGGACACCAAAAAGACCTCGTCCCGCCTGCCGGAGATCGCCTTGGCAATGAGAGATTCGGAGGCCCCCGCGCCGTACATTTCGGCCGTGTCGATATGAGTCAGGCCCAGATCGAGGCCGCGTTGCAGAGCCGCAATGGCGGAATCGGCCGCCGCTTGTTCGATGTTCCAAGATCCCTGGCCAATGGCGGCGACGCGGCGCGCGGTGCTGCCGAAGATGCGGGTTGCCATAACACGCTCATTGGATTTCACGGCGGAGATTGGAGTATACATAGAGTGCCTTAGGCACTTGTAACGGTTTCTCGGAGAGGAATCTAGAACATGATGATGCCGGCCGTCCAGGAAGGATACCGAAGCGAACTGGTCTGGGATTTCATGCGTGTCTCCCCGCCGCGCCGGGTGGCATCGCTGCTTGTCTTCGGTCTCATCTATTCGCTGTTCATGATCTTAGGGTTGATCCTGCGCGAGAACTCGCAGCACCTGACCCTACTTTGGCCAGCCGCCGGCGTGCTCTTCATGGCGCTTTGGTTCTCGCCGCGGCGCAACTGGATCTGGATCCTGGGGGTCCAGATCATTGCTGAAATGGTGATCGACGGCCTGCGCTCCGAGCACTTTACTTGGCGGCAATACGGTCCTTACATCCTCGCCAATTCGCTCGACGCTGTGGTGGGAGCCCTCGTGGCCAGCCGGCTCATAGCCGTTCCGGAACTTCCGCGAGTGGGGCATGTGGTGAAGTTCTTGGCGGCGGTGGCCGTCGGCGCCGCCGCCAGCGCAGTGCTCGGCGCTTTTGGCTCGGCGCGCCCGTTGGAGGGTGCCCACTACCTGCGTGAATGGCAGTTGTGGTGGGCGGGAAATTGGGTGGGATCCCTATGCGTCGCGCCCGTCATCATCACCTGGGCGATTCGCTGGCGTATCCCCGAAATGGCAGCCCCGTCGGCGCGCGCGCCCGAGGTGGCACTGGTCGCCTGCGGACTCGTCGGGATGACGTTTTGGGTATTTTCGGCTGCCCCGGGTAGCGTCGCCACGATTCTCGATCTGCCTTTCATTTTATTGGCACTGGCCATTGTCGCAGCGTTTCGCTTGCCGCCTCGTTGGTGCATGACGTTCGCGGCGTGTTCGGTTGTTCTGTCGGCCTATCTTGCGAGTCGTGGCTTGGGGCCTTTTGCGGGCGATCCGAATGCCTTCGTGCGAGTCGGCGCCTTGCAGTTGTATCTGGCCACCCTGATCGTGATTAGCTTCATGCTGTCGATCGTGCTGATGGAGATGGGCATTTCCGTGCAGCTGCTGCGCACCAGCGGCGAGCGCTACCACAACTTCGTGGAACAGAGTTCCGAGGCCGTGTGGCGCATCGAACTCAGTGCGCCCATGGCGCCCGACCTGTCCATTGCGGAGCAAATCGAGTGGCTGCGCGAGCATGCCTACGTCGCCGAATGCAACCTGACCTATCTGCGTCTCAACCGCCAGTTCGGTTTTGCGGATGCCGATGCGCGCCTATGGCGCGCCGACGTGCCTTGGTCGGCGATATTCCTCGACAACATCGAGGCGGCCTCGCGGCGCGGCTACTCGATGGACGGGCTGCAATTCACCACTTCGGCCGATCCCCGGCCGCTGACTTACATTACGGGATTTCGCGGCGTCATCGAGGAGGGCAAACTGACGCGCGTGTGGGGCGTTGCCCGCGACGTCACCGAATTAGTCGAGCTCAATGACCGTCTGCGCCAAAAGCAGGATCGATTGCAGCTGTACGCGCGGCAGCTGGTTGGCGCAGAGGAGCGCGCCCGGCGTGCCACGGCGGTGGATTTGCACGACGGCATAGGTCAGCAATTGGTAGGACTCGCAATGACTCTGGAGGTGGCGGCCGCACGCTCGAATTCCGAAGTGCGGTTGCTGCTCGGCGAGGCAGTCCATGCGGTGCGCGAGGTACAGTCGATCACGCAGCGGGTGATCGCCGATTTAAGTCCGCCCGGGCTCTACGAGCTGGGTCTGGAGCCGGCCCTGAAGTGGCTTAGCGTCTACATGCGCGGCAAGGACAACTTGCAGGTCGAGCTGCACGTTGCCGCCGATGCTGCGGCCTACGATCTCGATCTTCGAGTGCTCATTTTCAAGCTGATTCGCGAGCTGCTGCGCAATGTCGTGAAGCATTCCGGAGTGCAGTCTGCGTCCGTCACAGTCACCCAGTCGGCCAAAGAGCTGCGCGTAGTCGTGGAGGATCGCGGCGTCGGATTCGAATGGCAGCTCAGCCTATTCGAACCCCGCGCGGAGGGATTCGGATTGTGGAGTGTCGCGGACCGAGTGCGCGCGGCGTCGGGAGAGATGACGGTCGATACGGCGCCGGGCCGGGGCTGCCGAGTCTCGGTGGTGTTTCCGCATAAAGCGGTCAGTCCGCTGCTTCAGCAACTGCTGCCGCAAGCTGAGAGCGGCGAATCGGCAAACCCTCGATCAGCCGCCATTTGATTCGTTCTTGGTCAAGCGCAAGGTCATGCGCAGTGCGGCTTCGCGGCCTTGGTAGTAGCCCTGCACCACCCCCAGCTGATCGAACCCCAAGCACTGGTAGAAGACCCGCGCCGCTTCGTTGTGCGTGCGCAATTCCAAATTGATGCGAAACACCCCGGCTTCGATCGCCGTCGCCGTCAGCCAGTCCATGAGCTGCCTTCCCAAGCCCTGCCGCCGATGATCAGGAGCCACGGCGAGCAAATTCAAGTGCGCCACCTCGTCGCCGAAATGCATGATGGCAAAGGCCGCAATGCGCTGCTCGCGGCGTGCGACCACCACGGAGGATTCCGGTCCGGAAATAAAGTGCTGCACCCGCGCGGGCGTCCATGACCAGGTCAGACCCTGCTCGATCAGGTCGCGCGACATCTCGGCAATTTCTCGCGCATCCGCGCTGCGGGCCAGGCTCAATACCGCAATCTCCGACATGCTTAGTGCGCCTCGATCTTGATCGGCGGCGCAGCTCGCCGCGGCAGTCCCACCGGCGTTGCCGGCAACAGCTTCATGAGTTCCTCGATACCGCGCTCCAATTGCGGGTCGCGACCCTTCATGACTTCCACCGGGTCCTGTTCCACGACGATATCCGGATCCACTCCGTGCCCTTCGATGATCCAACGGCCCTGCGCGTCTGCGGTGCCGAACTCTGGCACAAATATGCTGCCACCGTCGAGCAGCGGCCCATGATCCTCGGGAGAGAATTTGCCGAATAGCTCGACTCCGGGATGCGACGTGAGACGCGCGGCAAGTCCTAGCGGCTGCGGTAGCGATCGGTGGCGAGCATCAGCTCATGGGTGTTGCCCGCCTCAAATGCCGAATGTCCGGCATCGGGCACGATGCGCAAGTCCGCCTCCGGCCAGGCGCGATGCAAATCCCAGGCGCTGGTTGCCGGACACACGACATCGTAACGTCCCTGCACGATGGTTGCCGGGATGTGGCGGATCCGCGGCACATCGTCCAGCAACTGGCTCTCGCTGCGCAGGAAGCCCCGATTCACGAAGTAGTGACACTCGATGCGTGCCACGGCCAGTGCAAATTGATCTTCGCCCCACTTTCTGATGTTGTCGTTATTGCTGCGCAGGAAACTGGCAGACGCCTCCCATACGGACCAGGCGCGTGCCGCCGCCAATGCGGCGCGCTGATCGTTCCCGACCAGGCGCTTGTGATAGGCGCTCAAAAAATCGTCGCGCTCGTCCAGCGGGATGGCATCGCGATACGCTTCCCATGCGTCCGGGAAAATTTCCGACGCGCCGTGTTGATAAAACCAGCGGATTTCGGCGTAGCGCAGCAGGAAAATGCCGCGCAGCACGAGTTCACTGACGCGATCGGGATTCGCCTCCGCGTAGGCCAGCGCCAAGGTGCTGCCCCAGGATCCCCCGAATACCAGCCAGCGTTCTATTCCCAAATGCTTGCGCAATCGTTCGATATCGGCGACCAGATGCCAAGTGGTGTTCTCGACCAGGCTTGCGCTTGGTCGGCTACGCCCGCATCCGCGCTGATCGAATACTACGATGCGGTAGTGCAGGGGGTCGAAGAACTGCCGCGCGCGCTTGTCCGATCCCGCGCCGGGACCGCCATGCAGAAACACGGCCGGTTTGCCCAACGGATTACCGCATTCCTCGTAGTAAATTTCATGCACGTCGGAGACGCGCAAGTAACCGTGCCGAAAGGGCTCGATCGCCGGATACAACTCGCGGCGTTGGGCAGCACCCGGGTCGGGGCGGGAAGCCTGGCGCGCTTTGGCGGGGCGGTTGGTGGACTTGGCGGCATACTTCACCGGCTGCTTCTTGTCCGCGATGCGCTTGGGCGCGGCGCGCGCTGCGGCCCGGGATTTAACCGCTGCGCCTTTTTTCTTCTTCATTACTCTTCCTCTCTAATCTTACTATTTGTTATCTAGAAACCATGGGGCCGAGCGCGCGCCCGCCGAGCAGATGCAGGTGCAGGTGATAGACCTCCTGACCGCCGTCCGCATTGCAATTGACGATCAGCCGAAAACCGCTCTCCGCAATGCCCTGCTGGCGTGCGAGATCGCGCGCCACGATGACCATGTGTCCGATCAACGATTCGTCCTCGTCGGCCACATCGTTTACGGTAGGTATGGGCTTGTTCGGAACGATCAGTATATGCACCGGAGCGGCTGGTCTGATGTCCAAAAAGGCGATTACGCGGGAGTCGCGATAGACCACGTTGGCCGGCAGCTCCCCGGCGATGATTTTCTCGAAAAGCGTAGGCATTTCAAGGACTCCGAGACTTCTGGGACCTTAAGGTTAGCAGGAACGGCGCCATCCCCTGGGGTTTGCCGCGCGGCTTGCCGTCCCTAATAGTAATGGGAACGATTCTCATATAGAATTGCATCTATGTCGAAGATTCCTGAAGCGGCCATTGCAGTCCCGGAAGCCACGGCTATCCGATTGACGGATCTCGGGATTGGGACGCGGGCGAGGGTGGTTTCCGTCTCCTCGGCCGATCCGTCGGCTCCTGAATTGGGACGGCGCCTGGCCGAGTTGGGCTTTCTACCCGGCGAAGCAGTTCGCATCGTCGCCAAAGGATTAATGGCGCGGGCCCCCATTGCCGTGCGCGTAGGTACAGGCACGTTTGCTCTGCGGCTATTCGAGGCCGCCTGTATCCGCGTTTGCCCGGAGCAGCCGCAGCCCGCTTAAGTCCATGGAGGCTCTGCCTAGCGCCCCGAGTCCCTTGATTGCGTTGGTTGGAAACCCCAACTGCGGCAAGACTGCGCTATTCAACATTCTTACCGGCAGCCGCCAAAAGGTCGCCAATTACGCCGGTGTCACCGTGGAGCGCAAGGAAGGCTCTTTGCGCACGCCTTCCGGGCGCAAGGTGCGCATTCTGGATTTGCCCGGCGCCTACAGCCTCGATCCGCTGACTCCCGACGAACAAGTCACCGTCGACGTGTTGTTCGGCCGCCGCGCCGGCGAGAGCCAACCGGACTTCGTGGTCAGCGTCACGGACGCCACCAATCTGCGTCAGAATTTGCGCTTGGTGTTGAGCTTGAAACGGCTGGGTCTGCCCATGGTGGTTGCGCTCAATATGTCCGACATTGCGCGCCGCAAGGGCATCGCGATCGATGCCGAACGACTGTCCGGTGAATTGGGCGTGCCTGTGGTCGAAACCATCGGCGTGAAGGCCAGCGGCGTCCGCGCTCTGATCAAGGTGCTCGATGCATCCGTCATTCCGCCGTGTGCGCTTGCCGCAGCGCACGCCGGCCCAACGGTATGGCGAACCCCGAGCGCAGCTGAGATCGAGCATGACCAAGCCGAAGTGCGCAGGATCTTAGGCGTGGTGGGGGGCGACCGGCTCGACGGCGAGACCGTGAGCGACCGCGTGGATGCCATCGTGCTGCACCCGGTGCTCGGGCCCTTGATCCTCTCAGTCATTCTGTTTCTGGTGTTTCAAGCGGTGTTCGCCTGGGCGCAGGTGCCCATGGACGCGATTAAATCCGGGGTCGCCGCCTTTGGCGAATGGCTGGGTGCCGCACTGCCCGCGAGTCTGCTGCGCGACCTGCTCGTCAACGGCGTGATCGCCGGTGTCGGCAGCGTGTTGGTGTTCCTGCCGCAGATCATCATCCTGTTCTTTTTTATCTTGGTGCTCGAAGAGTCGGGCTACTTGCCGCGTGCGGCGTTCCTGCTCGATCGCGTGATGGGCAGCGTCGGGCTGTCGGGCCGGGCATTCATTCCTTTGCTGTCGAGTTTCGCCTGCGCCATTCCCGGAATCATGGCGACGCGCACCATACAAAATCCGCGCGATCGGCTGGCCACCATCATGATTGCGCCGCTCATGACCTGTTCTGCGCGCCTGCCGGTGTACGCGCTGATCATCGGTGCGTTCATCCCACGGCGCACGCTGTGGGGCGGCTTGGAACTGCAGGGTCTGGTGCTGTTCGCTTTGTACGTGATCGGCGTGCTAAGTGCCATGGCGGTGGCCTTCGTGCTCAAGCGCAGCGGTACGGCGGGCGGTTCTCAGGCATTGTTGCTCGAGCTGCCCGCGTACCATTGGCCGAACCTGCGCAATTTGATCTGGGGATTGTGGCAGCGCGTCGAGATATTCCTGAGCCGCGTCGGCACCATCATTCTTGCGCTCATGGTGATTCTGTGGGCATTGAGTTCGTTTCCGGCGCCGCCGTCGGGTGCCACGGGTCCTGCGATTCAATACAGCATCGCCGGACACCTCGGGGCTTGGCTTGCCGTGATTTTTGCACCCATCGGTTTCAATTGGCAGATCTCGATCGCGCTGGTGCCGGGATTGGCGGCACGCGAAGTTGCCGTCGGCGCGCTCGGCACCGTGTACGCGCTGTCCGCAACCGGCAATGATGTCAGCGGCGCTTTGACGCCGCTAATCGCCCAGTCCTGGAGTTTGCCGACTGCGTTGTCGCTACTGGCCTGGTATGTATTTGCACCGCAGTGCCTCTCCACTCTCGCCACGGTCAAGCGCGAGACCAATTCCTGGCGCTACCCGCTTATCGTGGCAGGGTATATGTTTGCGTTGGCCTATGCCGGCTCGTGGATTACATTTCGGATCGCAACTGCGTTGACGAGCTGATGGAGAACGCATCCCGATGAACAGCGTTCTCGATAATTCCTTGGTCGGACTTGCGTTGCTGGCGAGCGCCGGCTATGCCGTGATGAAGCTCGGCCCGCGCAGCTTGCGCCGCAGTGTGCTGGCGGCATTGAGCATATTGTTTGCCCGTGCACCGTCCGTCTTTGGCCTGCGGCGGATCGCAGAGCGGCTCCAGACTGCAGCGGCCGGCAAAGCGCAGGGCGCGTGCGGCGGTTGCGATGGCTGCGGTTCGGAGCAAACGCCTGCGCAGCAGGCGGCTGCACAGAATTCGGCGCAGGCCGAGGTGCGGGTACCGGTGGCGAAGATCGGGCGGCGCGCGGACGCGGGAGAGCGGGGCGGGGCGGCTGATTAGATGTGGGTGGGTGGAAACGAACTTCGATTGCAAATGGTGGGTGAACGCCGCTATTTCGGTGTGCTCGCTATCATGCTGGCGCTGTTGGTTTTTGCTGGATTCGCACGAACTTTTTATCTTTTTCCGCTTTTCCGCTTGCCCGCACCGCTGCCGCTCTTCGTCGTGCATGGCACGTTGATGAGTGCATGGATTGCGTTGCTGACGGTGCAGACCGCACTGATTTCAGCCCGTCGCGTGGATTGGCATAAAAAGCTAGGTATCGCCGGTGGTTTACTCGCTGCTGCCATCGTGCCCTTGGGCTGCATGGCGACTCTCGCAGCTGCGCAGCGTGAAGTGCGCGCCCACTCCGCCTTCGTACCTTCGCAGCTCAACGTACTTGGACTCGAGTTGACCCAAATGGCTCTGTTTGCCGGGATGATTGGGGCAGCGCTGTGGCTTCGGAGACGAACCTCTTCACATAAGCGCCTCATGATGGTCGCCACACTGTGCATTGTGCCCAATGCCATCGTCCGTCTTTCGCTTCTGACAAATATTGAAATCTTGAGCAAGAATGCCGTCCACTGAAAAAATTGTCAGTTCAAGGCGGTTGGCGATGGTCGACGGGAGTGGGGTTCTCGCGAAGCTTCTGAAGGCATCGGCCAAAGCGCTCGTTTACGCGGCGCGCGTACCAGTCCGTCGACAGATTTCTGCTGAGTTTCGGCCCTCGCAGAATGATGTGGGGTACGGCGGCGCGCGGTGCCGGCGCTGCTTGCAGCTTGTCGGCAAGGGCGAATACACCCTGATAGAGAGCGGTGTGTTCGAAGCTTGATTTCTTCGACTGCGCGAGCGAAGCGTGAATGGTGGCGTCGTTAAGGCCCAGCCGCGGTTTCACGGCGCGCGCGGCAAGTTCGGTTTCGCCAAGCGTTTCTTCGTCCGCGTGCGGGAGGAGCGCGCCGTCAGAGATTACGCGGAAACCCGAGACCCGACTAAGCGCTTGCTGGAAGGCGGCGTTGCGGCTTGCAAACTGCCCGGCGTTGAAGTCTGCAAAACGGTACAGGTATCGATCATACGGCGGTTCGTAGGCAAGCAGGTGACCGACTCCGAAGTACAGGCTGCCGCGGCGCGAGAATACTTCATCCGGAATGCTGATTTTAACCGGATAAGGATACGGCCTTGCTGCGGCATATTCCTTCGCGAATGCAACGTTGACCTGCATGGGTCCCCGCGTCCGCACGGGGTCGTGCTCAGCGAACAGGATGCGCCCCATGGGCACCGCGCCGATGAAGTCCTCGAATATATCGCTCAAATCCTTCTCAGTCTTTGCAGCATCGATGCGTTCGCTGTAAGTTCCGCCGGTGGATGAGCGTAACTGTAGCGCGCCGCGAACGATGAGCCGCGGAATCCCTGCTTTCTGCGCCCGGGAATCAATTTCGCGCCGCGCGATCGCCGCAAGCCCAGGGATCACAGGGTTGACTTGGAAACTCGACTCTTGTTCGATCACGGCCACTGTAGCGCAGATATTGTCTCGCGTGGGGTCGATCGACTGCAGACTAAATGCAGCGTATATGTCGTCAGTCCATCCTGAAGGATCGTGCACCGAGCGAGGCAGGGCGGCGCCGATGATGGCGCGTGCTTGGTCCGGCCTCACCGACGGTGGCGCGCGCGAAGCAGTGCTTGAGCAACCCGCGAGCCATGCCGATAGCGAGACGGTGAACACGAAACGAGGCAGGCGCAAGAATGCCCTGACATTAGGAAAGTCATGCGGTGAAGGTAAATGGACCATCATTGCGCGCAAAGTTTTCCGCAGTAGACCATTATTCTTCATGGATTGCCGGATCATTGTCATTGCGTCATTATCCATGCGATTGTTGGGAGACAGTGAAGGTGGACGGGCTGCTTCGACAGGTCTTTCTGTTGCATGGCAAAAACCAAGAGGCAGTCATGAGCACTGAGCCATCAGTTAACCACGGCAAGGCCAGCGCCTGGGCATGCCAGCTACGGCTCCTTTGCCACGTTCGACGACCCCGACGGCAACGGCTGGCTTTTACAGGAGGTCACGGCCCGGCTTCCCGGTCGCATCGACCCGGCAATCTCAACACTCGCTTCGTCCAATGACCTGGCCGGCGCGCTGAGGCGCGCGGAGGCTGGCCACGGTGAGCATGAGAAGCGTACCGGACAACGCGACGCTGATTGGGCGGCATGGTACGCCACGTACATCGTCGCGGAGCGGTCAGGCAATGAATTGCCCTTATCGACAGTGTCGCTGTAGGTGAGCCTCGAAAGTCGGAGTAATATCGCGCCCTCTATCAAGGCATACTTGGGGTGTTCATGCGGCTGGCTGCATTGGTTTTTTTGCTGTGGTCAGCGATAGCGCACGCAGGAGATGCGCCGCTCAATGCCAAACAATTAGCGTTGTGGGAGCACCTCCGGCAGGCTGTTGCCGCGGAGGAACAACAACTCGACGGTGTTCTTGGCGTTGCTATTTTGGATCTGAGTTCTGGGCAAACGCTCTTTGTCCGGGCCGATGAGGTATTTCCGCAGGCCAGTTCAATTAAGATCGCTGTGCTTGCGGAACTTTACAATCAGGCTCAACAGGCAGCGCACGGCGCGAGCGGCAAGGCAACATTGAGCGACCGATACGTGGTACGGGCCGCAGACATGGTGCCCGATAGCGCCATCGTCGGTGGCTTAACTGCAGGAGTCTCCACGCTCACCAACCATGACCTGGCAACGATCATGGTGGCAGTCAGCGATAACTCCGCGACGAACGTTTTGATCGATCGCATTGGCATGGACAATGTGGTGCGCTTGACGGCATCGATGGGTCTTCCGCACACGCAACTGCGCCGTAAAATGATGGACCTTCAAGCAGCCGCTCAAGGAAAGGAGAATATCTCCACGCCGCGGGAGATGATGACCCTGCTGGAACAGATCTATCGTGGCAAGTTGTTCGAAGGGCCGCTGCGTGACGATTTCTTTAACGTGTTGGCAACGCACAAGGACAGTTGGATACCGCGCGATCTGCCGGCGGATTTAAAGGTTGCGAACAAGCCGGGCGAACTCGAGGGCGTGCGCAACGACTCCGGCATCGTGTTTGTAAAGAATCGCCCTTACGTGATATGTGTAATGAGCACATATCTTGTAAATGAGCGCGCCGGCGAGCAGGCAATCACGCGAATTTCTCGCTTAGCCTACGATCTATTCGCTCGCCTGGGCACGTCCTCCGATTTGGGGAGGGTGATTTCCCTGGGTAATGGTGGCGCGCGATAGTCGCGTCTCAGCTAACTTATCATCAAAATTCGCAAGGTTTGACGAATATCCTAGTAGCCTATTTCAAGTAATGCGCTCAATGGGAAAGCGAAGAATAACAGCGGTACCGGCGTCGTAACGCGACACACTCATGTAGCCGTTTAATGAGCGCGCACGCTCAGCCAAAGCATGCATCCGATCAGGCGCATTCCCAAATAAATCCACAGGCTCGTGCTCCACATGCTGGTGCGCCAGCGTCATCTCGAATTGTCCATGGTTGAGATTAATTTGGAAATTCACCGATTCAAGATCAGGCTCGCTAAACACAAGTGCTAAAGACTCCTGACCGATTCGGAAAAGAGTCGTTGTGGCTTCAGGCGTCAACTTAATTTCTTCCTCAGGGAAGTGCTCGGAGCACTCTGCAGATGAATGAGCGCAATCGTGTCGCAAATGCCAACGCAGGGCGGCGAACAGGCCGAAATTGTCGAGCAAGGAGGGTCTAAGCCTTTCCGCCAAACTACGATTTAAATCGACCGCAGTCATCATGGATTTGTGGGCGCGTGTCAGCCGCACATCGGCGGGCGCGACGGATTTCAAGTGCATCGAGGCTGCGGCAAGATCCATTGCAGCCGACACTATGAGACCCCCCAAATCGTCGTGCAGCACTCTGTGCAACCCAATGTTGTGCGCTTCTGAGGACTCATGCAATTGACGAATAACGGAGCGAAGATCGCTGAAGGTGGGATCCGGCGCAAGTTCATTCATTGGAAAGTCCATAAAAATCCGACGGTGGATAAGCGCTTTTCATAACTGTGGCGCGACGCCGTAGTCCCGAATGTAGGCGTTTACCGCATTCCCGCTACAGATATAGGGTAATTGCATGTAGAACCGCGTTTGGCCCGCAGATTCAGCGGGGCGGTGCGAGCATCGCCTAAAAAGGGGGCCCGTTTTTAACGAGTCGGGAAGGGAACTACCTGCTCGGGGCTAACCGCGAATAACCGGTCGCCTTTCGCGGGAGTAATCAGATGGCCGCCAGTGAACAATCCGAAGGAAGGCAGGATGAGCCCTTGCTTGCGCAACCAGAATGCCGGCACACGGCTCGCACGTTTTCGTAGTCCCCGCAGAGCGATGACAGGATGGACGTGACCGCTGAGCGAGAACACCGCCCGCCGGGTCGAATGTTTCGAGTCATTGTGTATGAAGCGAAAAGGCGGCTCCCGATGCTCGTTCGTGATCCATTCGATGTATCCCCGCCAACCCGTCGACACGCCTCTATCGTGGTTGCCGGCGATAACCTGTATTTTGGTGTCACCTAACGATTCGCTCCAGGTTTGCATTTCAGCCGCTTCTCGGCTCTGCAGCGGGAGCGGTTCGTGGAGAAAATCGCCAAGGATGATTAGTCTGCTCGCGGAGAATTCGCTGACCAGCCGGCTCAATCGCGCGCGATCGCGCCCGTCCGAGCCGGCCGGAATCGCAAGTCCGTGGCGTGCCAAGGCGCTGCTCTTGCCGAAGTGCGTGTCGGCTACGATTATGGCGCTGTGGCGCGGCCAAATTACCGCTCGCTCCGGATGCAGCCACAGTGTCTCGCCAAGGATCCGCAGTTCGGCGGCGCCGTTCATCGGGCCATTTTCTCGAGGCGCCGCGCCTCTCTCTCGATTCTTGTCCGCCAGGATTCGGTTGATAGAGTCTGCGTTTGCAATCGGTCGGCCCAGATCGGAAAAGCCAGTGGTGTTAGACGAAGGGGCCGCCGTACCACGACATCAACTTTCTCAAGTCGCGCCAGCAAGCCGTGCAATTCGGTGAAGTCCAATTGGGCGTCCAATACTTCGCGGCGCGACTGCTCGAGTAGTAAGTTGGCGGCGTCATGACGTTCCAGCACATCGAACATCAGTCCGCTCGAGGCCTGTAGTTGCTTCGACGACTTGCGTTTGCCCGGCGTGCCGGGATCGATGAGCCCCGCGATTTGCGCAATGTCGCGGAACTGTCGGCGTGCCAGGTCAGAAAGATTTATGCTCTGCAACATATCCGAGAGCAGATGTTCGACTCCGAGCAGGCGTCGTACGAGCGCTTCGTTGACTTCGAAGGCCGTCTCGCATAGCAGCTCCAGTCCATACTCGGTGCTGGTGATTGCGAAGGTCCGAGGAGAGTCGCGTGCCATCCGGCTCGCCATGACAGATGCCACACCCTCGTTGAGTATTCTTCCCGCAAAAGGATATGCCATCAAATGGAAGCCTTCGCGCGTTTGATAGCACTCAACCAATAGCTCGCAAGGCCGCGGAACGACCGACCATTCCCCTTGTAGCCGGAGCAGCGGATCCAGTTCACGCACTTCCGGCTGCTCGCTGATTCCGGCAGCATATTCGCCCAGCAGGTCAAGCACTCCGTATCCCAGCGTGGTGGATATGGGCAATCTAGACCCCTGCCAGCGTGGTACGAAGCGGCTTCGTTGGCCTGATAAACGCACGTATGCCACGGCGTCACGCGTCTTCACTAAGGTCAACGAGCGTCCCGCGAAAATGAAAACATCGCCTGGTCGCAGGCGTCCAACGAATGATTCCTCGATAATGCCCAGCGTCTTACCCGTAAGCCACTTGACGGCGATCGACGCATTGCTGCTGATGGTGCCGATGGCCCGGCGGTGCCTGCGGGCGAGGTCCGCAGCGGCAATTACATAGCGAGAGTCGACCAGTGACACCCGCCGAAACTGTGGGTACCCCTGCAATGCTGTACCGCCGCGGGTGATGAAATCCAAGGTCCATTGCCATTGATCTGCAGTCAGATCGGCAAATGCATGGGTAGTGCGCACCTCGTCCCGCAATTCGCGCGCGTCAAATCCCCCGCCCGCGGCCAACGTGACCAGATGTTGAGCGAGGACGTCGAGAGACAATCGCAAACCGACTCGAGGTTCAATGTGGGACACTGCCGCCGCCAACCTGGCAGCGGCACATTCCAATAGCTCGAACGCGTGTGTGGGCACGATAGTGACGCGGCTGACTTGACCTGGCTGGTGGCCACTGCGGCCGGCGCGTTGCAGCAGCCTGGCAATTCCCTTGGGGCTGCCGATTTGGAACACCTGATCGACCGGGGGGAAGTCGACTCCCAGATCGAGGGAAGATGTGCAAACCACGCACTTCAAACTGCCGTTCTTGAGCCCTTCCTCGACTCGACGGCGGATTTTATTGTCGATGGACCCATGATGCAGCGCGCTGACCGTAACCCAATCCAGCCGCGTCGTGATGATGGCCTGAAACCACAACTCCGCCTGGGAGCGCGTGTTGGTGAAGACCAAGGTCGTGCGCGCGGTTTCGATTTTGGACAGAACCTGGGGCAGCAGCGACAATCCGAGGTGCCCTGCCCAAGGGAAGCGCGTGATGTTGGGCGGCAGAATGGCGGCGATATCGTAGCGTTTTTCTTGCCGCGCACGGATTAGCGTGCCGCGTCTCGAGGGGCCCAATAAGGTTTGCATCGCAACCGGTAGGTCCGGCAACGTGGCCGACATTCCCCACACGCGAAGTGTCGGCGACAAGGTGCGAAGCCGCGCCACAACCAGTTCCAATTGCACGCCGCGTTTGGCGCTCAAGAATTCATGCCATTCATCGACGACGACGAGCTGCACATGGCCAAGGGCCGCAGCCCCCTCGGCGCGGCTCAACATGACGGACAAACTCTCCGGCGTCGTCACTAGCGCGTGCGGTGGCTTCGAGATTTGTCGAGTGCGGACTGAGGACGTTGTGTCTCCGGTTCGCTCCTCGACGCGCCATGTTGAGTTCAAGTTCGGCAGCGGCTCGCGCAGGGCAGCAACCAAATCTCGGGCGAGCGCCCGCAGCGGCGTTACCCACACCACTCGAATACCTGAGACCGCCGGTCGCGGGTCCGGCTCCAACAGCGGGCCTAACCACGCGGCTAGGGTCTTGCCGCTGCCGGTGCCGGCATTGAGCAGGCCAGACTCCCCCTGCCAATAGGCCACCCACATCGCTTCTTGGAAGTCGAAGGCAGAACGCCCCTGTTGCTCAAACCAACGGCGCGCGCGAGCCAGCCGTTGCGGGATGTCACTGCCCATGAGGCTGCTGCGCGAGAAGCAGTTGTAGATTGGCCAGCGTATCCGCGTCCTTAGTTGCCTTGTCCGATCGCCACTGCTTGATGCGCGGAAACCTCATCGCGATTCCTGATTTGTGTCGCGTCGACTTGGCAATGCCTTCGAATGCCAGTTCGAACACAAGCACGGGTTCGACGCTGCGCACGATGCCGAATTTTTCGCGAGTATTCGTCCGAATCCATTTGTCCAAGCGACGGATTTCCTCATCGGTCAGTCCGGAATAGGCCTTTGCCACCGGGACCAGCGCATCGCCGGCCCACACTCCAAAGGTGTAATCCGTATACAGATTCGAGCGCCTTCCGTGTCCCGGCGCTGCATACAGCAGCACGGCGTCGAATACGAAGGGGTCTATTTTCCACTTCCACCAGGCGCCTCGCTGGCGGCCCGTCCCGTACGCAGAATCCCAGTTCTTGAGCATCAGGCCTTCCACGCCTTTTGTCCGCGCGCTGTCGCGCAAGGGCGCAAGCGACGTCCATGAAGGCGAGTCGATAGCTGCAGACAGGCCCAAGGTATCCGTTTGATGCGATTCGAGAACGAGTTCCAGCTGAGCGCGCCTTTCGCGCAACGGCTTTGGCCGCCAATCCTCGCCCTGCCATTCCAGCAGATCGTAGGCGACGAAACGCGCGGGAATTTCCTTCAAGATTTTCGCCGACAACTTGCGCCGCCCGATGCGCTTCTGCAGCTGCGCAAATGGCAGCACCTTGTCCTCCGCCCATGCCAGCACTTCCCCATCGAGCACGGTGCCGGATTGCAGAGAACTCGCCGCGGAAACGATCTCCGGAAATCGATCAGTAATAATTTCTTCGCCTCGCGACCAAAGCGTGCATTCCCCAGCACGACGAACAATCTGTCCACGGATGCCGTCCCACTTCCACTCGGCGAGCCAGTCATGCCGCTGTCCTAGCGATTCAATCGGACCGTCCAGCGGTGAAGCTAGGTAAAAGGGATAAGGGTGGCTTGCATGCGCGCTGCCTTCGTTGAGCGTCAGCGCCTGCCAAAACTGGACGCTCGGATTCCAGGCTCCAATCAATGCACGCTCGATCTGCGTGCGCGAATGGCCTAAAACTTCGGCGAGCGCGCGAGTCACCAGGGCTCGCGACACGCCCAGCCGCAGTGAGCCCGTCAAAAGCTTGTTGACCAAGAAACACTCGCGGTAGGGCAATTCGTGCCACCAGCCCACCACGATGCGGCGTTGGTCCTCTGTCGGTAGGTCGGCCAGCGGCAAAATCCTCTGCTCAAACCAATCCGTCAGGGTCGCTGGCGATGCATTGCCGGTGTGATCGGTGCCCTCAGGCGCGATCAACAATGCGATGGTCTCGGCCAGATCGCCGATCGACGCATAGGTTTCCTCCACCAGCCAGTGGGGCAGGCCAGACTCCTCGTTTAGCCAGGCGTGCAGCAACGCGGGTCCGACGCTGCGCTTCACTCGTCTTCCCATCAAGACGTAGACGGCCCACGCCGCATCCGATGCGCTCGTACCCCGAAAATAATCCACCATTGCATCGATTTTCAGACGAGTCGACGTGGTCGTATCGAGACTCTCAAAAAGCGCGGCGAGACGTCGCACCTATTCCTCGGCGCCATATTCGGTATTA
>JBBRQO010000006.1:0-170733 GCA_038226325.1 Steroidobacterales bacterium
GCTCGGCCGGCATTTCAGAAGGCGCTGGCGGACCATCTCAAGCCGTTCGCAGCCAAGGCCGGTTGAATCGACACGAGTACTCCGCGCTGTGCGCCTCGCGCCTTCGCGGCCGCATGCCGTTTTTGAAAGCCATGTTTAATTACCCTCAATCATAATGGTTTGTAATCTCAACGTCCTCGTCACCGGCCCAACCGAAAAGCAGCACCACCGCGTGGCGTTATGGTGTGGCCCATGTCGAGTCAGTCAAATGCTCGTCCCAGACTTTGCCGGCAGCACACTGATCTGAATAGTAGCTCGCCTGGAGGAAGCCGTTGTTGGGGCGTTCCAGGTAGCTGTTGTTGTAATAGTCCAGAGCGTTTTTCTTGGCAATCGCGTCGGGGACACCGAGCAGCTTTGCCGCACGGTAGTTGCGCTGGACAGCCTCACACTCGGTTCGGGCTTCATTCATCTCGCCGCGTATGTGCATGCTCTCGTGAGTGAACATGTTCAGACTCCAAATTTCCTTTGCGCTTGCGCGGCCGGGATGACGGAGATAGGACGACAGGATGTCGCACCAGGGATGTTGAATGCCGATTTTGCCGGTCAGCGGGTTCGCATGGCCGGCGGCCAACATCTCGCTGTCCAGCATGGTATCGAAAATGGTGTTGCAATGAACTATGGCGCGATGACCATCGGCGAGCTCGGTGGCTTTGGCGGATAAGAATCGTTGGAAGTACCAAGTGTGCACCGGCGGCCAAGCAAATATCACGGCGAGGACCAATACGACCGCTAGGTAGGGCTTCGTAATTGGCTGGGGCAGATCATAACCAGCCGGAGCGATGAGGCTGCCGCGGATTTCGCGGAACGCACACCAAACGAAAAACAGCGAAGCGAGAATCCAGAGCATGGGCACATCATCAATTGCTCGCGTATGAATCACCCTATCACGGTGGCACCGCGTTGGATGACGGCGCTCGTCACAGTGGATGAACTTTTGTAAGTTGGTGCCGGCTGAGGGATTACTCGGCGCTGCGCGCCTCGCCCCTTCGGGGTCGCCCTAAAGGGCGCTCAACGTCGCTGCGCGACGTTGTCGAACCCAGCTTGTTTTATGTCGGGGGTTCGAACTATGTCGTCGAACATTCGCGGGCGTCAGGCGTAACAAGATTTTTTTTGAAAATTGGTGCCGGCTGAGGGATTCGAACCCCCGACCTACGGTTTACAAAACCGTTGCACTACCACTGTGCTAAGCCGGCGTGGAGGAGCCTGCATTATAGCCGACGAATCCCGTGGCAGTGGCCGAGGTGTGTGCTGCATCGGCCCTGCTATCAAGGTGTACGAGGGGCAGGTAGGTCTGGAATGAGGCCGGCGAGCGCTGCCTGCAGCACATTCACATGGTCATATAGAGCATCCACATGGCCACCGAAGCCGTCGCTTGACGCGGAATCAAAGGTGATGAGGTGTTTCGGATCATTGGCCGCGGCATACAGTTTAAGTGCATGTGAATAGGGGATCAGCGTATCCGCTCGGCTGTGGGCGATCACGATGGGCATGTGGACATCGTGGACTCGGCGCAGCGAATTGAACTGCACGGCGACGGCTAGGCGCACGGGCAAGAACGGATACCGGTCGGCGGCCGCATCCGGTATGGACGTAAAAGCGCCGAACAGCACCAGCGCGGCCGCAGGGTGCCGGGTGGCAAGCCGTACCGCCGGGCCCGATCCTAGGGAGTGACCGAGGATGATGATGCGGTTCGCCATCACGCCACGTTGTACGAGGGATTGGTAGGCAGCTTCAACGTCATCGTACATGCCGGCTTCGGAGGGCTGACCGGGCGTCCGGCCGAATCCGCGGTAATCGATTTCCAGCACATTGAATCCCGCTAAGCGCAATGCCTCGCAATGCCGCACCTGCCAGCGCGAGAAGGCTGAGTCGGCATTGCCATGCAGCTGCAATATCCAAAAGCCGTTGTCGGTACCGGGCTCGGCGCGAAACACCAGGCCGGCGAGATCGGGGCTGTTGGTGACGGGGACCGCGATGAGTTCGGCATCTGCGGGCAGGGATTGCATCAGGTTCTGACGACTGATCGCCCCGGCAAACACCAGTTCGTCTTCATGTGCCTTGAGCCAGAGCATGGCCAACGCCACGATCAGCAGCACCATACCGCCTGAAACAATAGCAATTCGCGCGATGCGCCGGAGCACTAGTGCCAGCTGCCTACGGCGTCGCGCGCGGCCTGGTTCAGCGGACGTGCGACCAGGCCGCTCTGCGACACCTTGATTTCGTACAGCGCGCCGTCGGCCATCGGAAGGAAGGTCGCGCTCCCATAGAGCGCATCAATCCAGGGTATCCACGAACGGTAGCGGTGCACCAGGTCCCATGGATCGATGCGCTGCGGCGGATTCAGGGAGTAAACGGTGCGTGCCAGGGCACGCTCATCCTCTATGCGGCTGTACCGGCCACCGATGCGCTCCAGTCGATAGGCGGTGTCGAATCCGACCAAATTGGCAAACGCGTGCCATTTGAGCACACGCGCGTCGGCCTGCCATTCGTCGCCGCGGAGCGCGAAGCTCGCGCGCTCGCCGCTGGGGTAGGTTAAAACCGCGTTGTACTCGCGGTCGCTGATGCGGGTCAATTGCAGCTCGCCGGCCGGCTGCTCGAAACTGAGGCGTTGGTAAGTGCGCAAATTCGCGGCAATCAGCACCGCGCAGAAGCTGAGCAAAACGAATATGAGTGCGATTGCGCCGTGCAATGCGCCGCCAAGCAGCCTGCGACGGCGTAAGCGGCGTACCGCGAGGATCAAGAACAGAAGCCCCGCCAGCGCGAAGACGACGATCAGTACGGTGAATGTCATGGGGGAAGTCTAGCGGGAACCGGAACCGAACCTCATGGGACTAACAAAACACTTAGCTCGGTCCCGGTGTCTCGTTGCAGACCCGCATAGTTTGCTTTGTTTCCAATGATTTGCAAGTGTTGTCTGCTATCTGGCCTGAGGAAATGCACGTTCATGATCCGGCGCCGTGACCGCAGTCACACTTTCCTATGCGAGAATTCGCTGATTCGTTAGGATGCCTCCTCATTAACGGACTTTAATAAATTGGCCACCGGGTGTTAACCACGTCGGCCCCAGGGTTGCCCAATTGGCCATCGTGTTCCCCCTGCCCTTGGAATTGAGTTGCGTCGCGCGAAGCGCGGTGCCGCGCGCCGTATACGTTGAGGTCGTCTAGCTAATGTGGATTGTCGAAGTTGCGCTGCGGCGGCCGTACACGTTTCTGGTGATGGCGCTGCTGATTCTCCTCGCGACGCCTCTCGTGCTGCTGAGAATGTCCACGGACATCTTTCCGGAGATCAATATTCCGGTCATCAGCATCGTCTGGAACTATGGTGGCCTGTCGGCGCAGGAAACCGGCCAGCGCATTGCCGCGACCACTGAGCGCAGCCTCACGACCACGGTCAATGACATCGAGCACATCGAGTCGGAGTCTTTGGCAGGGTTTGCGATCACCAAGGTGTTCTTCCAGCCGAATGCCAACATTCCGACCGCCATTTCCCAGATCGTGGCGATCGAAAATCAGCAATTGCGTCAATTGCCGCCCGGCATCTTGCCGCCGCTGGTGATCAAGTACTCGGCTTCGGCCATCCCCGTGATTCAGCTCGGTTTATCCAGCCCCACCATGACCGAACAGGCGGTGTTCGATTCCGCCGTGAATTTCCTGCGCCCGCGCTTGGTTACCATTCCAGGAGTCGCGGTGCCATGGCCCTTCGGCGGCAAGCAGCGGGTGATTTCCGTTGATCTCGATACCAATGCGTTGGTGGCCAAGGGATTGACTCCGAACGACGTGGTCAAGGCGGTCAGCGCTCAGAATCTGGTTCTGCCGTCCGGCACAGCCAAAATCGGTGCGACCGAGTTTGTGCTATCCATGAACGGTACGCCGGACAGCATCGCCGGACTCAACAATATTCCGGTGCTGACCAGAAACGGCGTGACCACCTATCTCTCGGAGGTGGCGCACGTGCGCGACGGATTCTCGCCGCAGACCAACGTGGTGCGGCAGAACGGCGAACGCGGGGTGTTGGTTTCCGTCCTCAAAAACGGCGGTTCGTCGACGCTTGACATCGTCAGCACCCTGCTGGCGCAGCTCCCGGTGGTCGCCCAGATATTGCCCAAGGATTTGAAAATCACACCGCTGTTCGATCAATCCAGCTTTGTGCGAGCCGCGATCAGCGGCGTGGTGCGCGAAGCACTGATCGCCGCGTGTCTCACCGCGGCACTGATACTGCTGTTTCTCGGCAATTGGCGTAGCACTTGCATCATCGCCATCTCGATTCCCTTGTCTATCCTGTCTTCAATCATCGCGCTTTATTTGATAGGGGAAACTCTGAATATCATGACCTTGGGCGGCCTTGCGCTCGGGGTGGGTATTTTGGTTGATGACGCCACGGTGACCATCGAAAACATTGAACGGCATCGGCACTTGGGTTCAGATCTGCACAAAGCTATTTTAGAGGGTGCCGGCGAAATTGCGGTTCCTGCCTTGGTCTCAACCCTGTGCATATGCATCGTCTTCGTGCCGATGTTCTTTCTCACAGGAGTTGCGCGCTACTTGTTCGCGCCGCTGGCGGAAGCCGTGGTGTTCGCCATGCTGGCCTCGTACGTGCTGTCGCGTACCTTGGTGCCGACTCTCGTTATGATGATGATGGATCACGCGCCGTCGGCGACCAATTCAAACCCCAGTTTGCTGCAACGCGTGTACCGAGGTTTCGACGCCCGCTTTGAAAAGGTGCGCGCCGGCTATTCGATCATTCTTGCGCAGATCTTGCTGCAACGTCGCTTGTTCGCGGGCGTCTTCTTGGGTTTTTGCGCACTCTCCTGCTGCCTGGTATTTATTCTGGGACGCGACTTCTTCCCCAGCGTGGACGGCGGCCAAATTCGCCTGCACATGCGCCTGCCGACCGGCACTCGCATCGAGGAGACGGCGCGGGTGGCCGATCAGGTGGAAATCGTCATTCGCGCCGTCGTTCGCGCGGACGATCTCGGCACGGTGCTCGACAATCTGGGAGTCGCAGTCAGCGGCATTAATAAGACCTACAGCAATGCGGGTACCTTCGGCAGCCAAGACGGCGAGATTCAAGTCTCGCTCAATCCAGGACACCGGCCTACGGCAGAGTACGTGGAGGCGATGCGGCGCGAATTGCCGCGTCGCTTTCCCGGAGTGGAGTTCTTCTTCCAACCCGCCGACATGGTGACGCAGATATTAAATTTCGGATTGCCGTCGGCCATCGATGTGAAGGTCACGGGCGCTGATTTGCACGCCGACTACGCCATCGCGGCGAAGCTCATGAAGCAGATTCAAATGGTCCCAGGCACGGTCGATACGCACATTCACCAGCGCCTCGATCAGCCCACAGTGTCGCTTGCCATGGATCGCACCCAGCTGCAGCAATTGGGTTTGACACCGAGCGACGTGACGACCGACCTCTTGGTGTCCACGGCCGGCACCAGCACCACCGCGTCGGCCTTCTGGTTGAGTCCTGCAAACGGCGTGGTCTACAGCTTGTCGATACAGTCCCCGCAGTACGCAGTCGATAGCCTGGACGCGCTGCTGCGCACTCCGGTTCGCGCGGCTGCCGCCGACACGGGTACCGCGCCGCAGTTGCTCAGTAATCTCGTCAGTGTCTCTCCCGCGGTTCAGGAAGCGGTTAATTCGCGCTTCAACCTGACCCCAACCATCGACATCTACTCCAGTGCGCAAGGCCGCGATATGGGGGGCATTTCCCAGGATATTCGCCGGCTGGTGGCGGACTTGAAGCCGCAGTTGCCGCGCGGCATGAGCGTCGACATTCGTGGCCAGAGCGAAACCATGAAATCCTCCTTCGTCGAATTGGGACTGGGCCTGGTGATGGCGGTGGTCATGGTGTACTTGTTGATTGTCGTCAACTTCCAGTCTTGGGTGGACGCTTTCATCATCATTACGGCGTTGCCGGCCGCGCTCGCCGGAATCTGCTGGATGCTGTTCCTGACCGGCACGACATTGAGTGTCCCGGCCCTTACGGGGGCCATCATGACCATGGGGGTTGCTACCGCCAACAGTATTCTGGTCGTGTCTTTCGCACGGCAGCGCATGGGTGAGGGGCTGGATCCGCTCAAGGCCGCCCTCGATGCGGGGGCGACCCGCATACGCCCGGTGCTGATGACGGCGTTGGCGATGATCATCGGTATGATCCCTATGGCCTTGGGTTTGGGTGAAGGGGCAGAACAAAATGCGCCTCTGGGCCGCGCCGTGATCGGCGGACTGCTGTTTGCCACCGTTTCCACCCTGTTCTTCGTGCCCGTGATATTTGCCGGCACTCATGGCCGCCTCGAACGGCGCCGCGTACGCCGCTCGAACGTGGCATCGCCGCTCGCTGAAGGAAGTACCTGATATGCCGGATAACGAAATAGCCGCGGTGTTGAAACGCACAAAATTCATCGTAGGGGGCATTGTCGCAGCCCTATTGATCGGAGCGGTGCTCGTGCTCGTGCTGCGCAGCTTTCGGGCGAGCGCTTTGGAAACCTCGACGGCCCTGCATGCAAAAAAATATGTGACCACCATCAGCCCGACGGCCGGGGGGAACGGGCAGCCGCTGACCTTGCCGGGAACGCTTCAAGGAGTGATCGAATCCACGGTGTATGCGCGCAGCAGCGGTTATGTCGTGCGCTGGGTCAAGGACATCGGCAGCTCGGTAAAAAAGGGTGAGCTGTTGGCCGAAATCACCGCACCCGAGATCGACCAGGAATTGTCGCAGTCGGTGTCCCTTGCGACGCAGGCCGCGGCGAGTGCCGCCTTGGCGAAAACTACCGCTGATCGATGGACTGCGCTGCGCGAAAAGGATGCGGTGACGCAGCAGGAATTGGACGAACGTCTGAGCGCCTACCATCAAGCGGCAGCGAATGTCGCGGCGGCCGATGCCAACGTGCGGCGACTGCAAAAGCTGCAGGGCTTCAACCGGGTTGTCGCGCCCTTCGATGGCGTGGTGACCCGGCGTAATGTCGATGTGGGCGACCTCGTCAATGCCGGTAATGGCGCAACGGGGCGGGCGCTGTTTGCCGTGGCGCAGGTGGACCCGCTGCGGCTGTACGTTTATGTGCCGCAGGTGTACGCGCAACAAATCAATATCGGCGATGCAGTTACCGTGAGCTTAACGGACCGTGCGGGCCAGCAATTTCGCGGCAGTGTTGCACGCACGGCGCGCGCCATCGATGCCCTCACCCGCACCATGCAAGTCGAAATACAGGTGCCCAATCCCAGCGGACGCCTGATCGCGGGTTCGTACGTGCAGGTGACGCTGCCGATCGATGTGGATAAAGAAGCGTTGGTGGTGCCCACTAATGTCCTGTTGTTCCGGCCCGAGGGAACTCATGTCGCGCTGGTCGACTCCGGCGGCCGAGTGCACTTGGCGTTGGTGAAATTAGGCACGGACTTCGGTACCAGCGTGGAAGTGCTTCGCGGCCTCAGCGCCGGGGATCGTATCGTGTTGAATCCGGCGGACTCGCTCGCCGACGGTGATGTGGTGACGCTGCCCGCGGCTTCGGCGAAGGGCGACTAGGTGAGTAGCATTGCAAAGCCGCGCGCGACTCTGCAATGGGCGAGGGCTCCCTGGTGGGGCGCGCTTGCGATTGCCGCCGGGTGCGTGGTCGGCCCCGATTATCATAAGCCTGAGGCACAGGTGCCGCCTGCCTGGCAACCGGAGCCGCCCTGGCACGAAGCGACGCCGAAAGATGCAGCGCTCAAGGGCGAATGGTGGCAGCTATTCCAGGACGACACCTTGAACCCGCTGGTCGAGCGCGCACTCACCGGCAATCAAGATTTACGCGTCGCCGCCCTCAGGCTCGAACAGGCGCGCGCTCAGGTGACTGTCACTCGCTCGGATTTGTACCCCTGGCTGGCTGTGTCCGGCACGGCGGCTCGCGCCAAAACCTCGGCGAATCGTCCGTTCAGCCAATACGGGCAACCGAACCAATCCACTGTGCAAAATAATTTCGCTGTGGGCGGTACCGTCAACTACGAAGCTGACCTGTTCGGCCGGGTGCGCCGCGAAGTGGAGGGCGCGCGCGCCACGGCGCAGCAAGCCGAAGCGGATTTCCAGAACGCGCGCCTGATCTTGACGGCGCAGCTGGTGAGCGACTATTTCGCATTGCGGGAGCTGGATGCGGAAATCTCGGTGGTCAGTCACAGCTTGGATTTGCAGCGCGATGCCTTGAGTTTTATCACTTCGCGCCACGATTTAGGGTTGGCGACGGGACTCGACTTGGCGCAGCAGCACGCATTGGTGGACTCGAGCGCCACTCAGCTGGAACTACTGGCCAATCAGCGCGCGCAATTCGAGCACGCGATTGCCACCTTGGTGGGCACTCCGGCGCCGAGCTTCGCGCTGCCTGTGGCACCGGCGGCCGCGTCGCTGCCCGCGATCCCGCTAGGGTTGCCCTCGGACTTATTGCAGCGACGTCCGGATGTAGCCTCGGCGGAGCGCTCCATGGCCGCCGCCAATGCACGCATTGGCGTGGCGCGCGCCGCCTACTATCCCAGCTTCATCCTCGGTACGGGCTTCGGTGAGCCGAACGCCGGCTGGCAGAGCACTACATTGGCCACCCTGTTCAATGCGCCCAGCCGGCTATGGTCGATCGGCCTATCCGCAACGCAGACGCTGTTCGATGCCGGGAAGACCCGGGCGAATGTGCGCATCGCGACTGCGGACTATGACGCGGCGGTGGCTACCTACCGGCAGACGGTGCTTAGTGCAATGGAAGAAGTGGAAAATGGAATAACGGGCCTGGCCTCGCTCGATAGGGCGGCGACTCAGGCTGATGCCGGCGTCAAGAGTGCCGAAGACGCCTTCGACATTGCGACCACGCGCTACCGGGGTGGGGTGGATACGTATCTCGAGATGATCACGGCGCAACAGACGCTGCTGGTCAATCAGCGGCAGGACGTGCAGGTGCATGGCCAACAGTTCGCCACGGCGGTCTACTTGGTGAAAGCCCTCGGCGGCGGCTGGAGCGAGAAGGCAGGCCGGCTTTTGCCGGTCAAAGACTAAACGGGGGGTCGCTCCGGCTGCGGCGTCTTTGACAGGGATTCGATCGACACCGGTGGCGACATGGAATTCGATTGCACGAAGTCGACTCCCAGTGCCGTTAGCCATTCCTGCTCCGCGGCGCTCTCTGTACGCTTGGCCACGGTATGCATGCCGAGCACGCGGGCCATTTGTACGACGGCAGTGATAGCCGCTTGCGACAATTTATCCGTGCGCATCTTCGCGGTAATCTCCGGCGCGAGCTTGACGTAGCGTACTCCGGGCAGGCGCAGCAGGGCGAAGCACTCAGTTTTCAGCGAAAAATCATCGAGCACCATGGGGCAGCCCAGCCGATGCAAGGCCGCGGCGACCTCCGGCATCCTGTCGGCCAGCTTGACCGCGGTCGCGGTATCGACCTCAAAGGCAATCATTCCCGTCGGCAGTTGCGATTTCGCCAGGCACAGCCCGACGAATTTGATGAAATGCTCATCGTGCAGGGCGGTGGTGGTGAGATTAACGGAGAACTGGACGGCGCTGGCTTTCCAGACTTCCGGGTGATGCACCAAGAAACCAATCAGCTCGGTGATGACGCGACGGTCAATCATCGAGCCGAGGCCGTTCTCGACTGCGGCTTTCAACATCGCATGCGGGGCGGCATTGGGCGCCACATCGGATTTGGAGCGCAATAGCACCTCGTAGCGCTTCAGTTGGCTACCCTTGGTTAGCGGCATCAGCCGCTGCACGTGCAACGCGATGGGGCTGCGGCGCAGTGCCGCGTGCAGACGATCGATTTCCGGCGTCACGGCGGCCTGAGGTCGCACGCTGCTCATCCCTGGGGGGGCCGGTGGCCGTGGCGCTGCACGTGTCGCAGGTGCCGGCGGGCTACGGGGCACTGCCGCTATGGGGTTCCTTGCGGTCGCCGGGGTTTCATCCACCAACGTCAGTGGAGCGGTTGCTTTGGCACGCGCCGGCGCCGCGGGGGCGGGCGTTATGTCCGGTCGCATGTGCGCAAAATCTTCAAGCGCACGCTGCAGTTTTGGAGTCATCACCTTGAGTGCGCCGCGCGCATCTTGTTTCACCACCCGAGCGTCCATGACGATCATGATGGCTCCGACCATGGCGCGCTGCATGCTGACCGCACGCAGCACCACGGCGGAACGCGAGTCGCCCAAATCGTGTACCAGCACCGGGGGACTCGCCGGGTCGGCGAAGGCTTCGATGGCTTCGCGGACCGCATTGTGCTCGTCGGGGCCCATGGAGCTTTCGCTCAGCCACAGTATGTCGCCGCGCTGATCATGCAGAGATACGGCATAGACGCGCGCCGGCTCGACGGCGGCACGCACCTTCTGGCAGACGGCATCGTAATCGACGAGCGGACTGTCTGTCGCGCTGTAGGGTTTGCCGTGCTCCATAGATCCGCTACTTGAGGTTTAAGCGTGTATATCTACCGTACAAGTGCCCCCTCTGCTGTGATGCTCTTCGCCAAAATACGACAGATGGGTAGCCTGCGTGACATATCATCGGGGTCCTCACGCACATGCGCCTACAGCAGAGATGCCGGACAATGACCGCCAAATCGCCGAATCGTCAATACCGTTACTACGATTTTGTGATGGCGGCCTACGTCTGCGTGCTGCTGTGCTCGAATCTGATCGGTCCCGCCAAAGAAACGTCGATTCAGGTGCCGATCTTGGGCACTGTCACATTTCTCGCCGGAGTGCTGTTCTTTCCAATCTCATACATTTTTGGCGATATCCTGACCGAGGTGTACGGGTATGGGCGCGACCGCCGCGTGGTCTGGGCGGGGTTTGGCGCGCTGGCTTTCGCTTCGGTAATGGCGGCCGTGGTGGTGCATCTGCCTCCCTCCGAACAGTCGTTGGCCACCCAATCGGCCGTTGAAGCCATATTCGGCAACACGCCGCGTATTGTGGTGGCGTCGATCGTGGCGTTTTTGTGCGGCACGTTCGTCAACAGTTATGTGCTCGCCAAGATGAAGATCTGGACTCAAGGTCGCTGGCTGTGGACCCGCATCGTGGGTTCCACTCTGTGCGGCGAGCTGGTCGATTCCGTGCTCTTCTATTCGCTTGCCTTCTATGGCCGCATGCCGCTGTCGCACCTTATCGCCATCATGTTCACCCAATATGCCCTAAAGAGCGGCTGGGAGTTTCTCGCCACGCCGCTTACCTATCGTGTGGTTGCCTTCCTGAAGAAAGCGGAAAACGAGGATTACTACGACACAGATACAAATTTCACCCCGTTCTCCATCAAAGCCTAGCCTGACCTAGGCAAGCCCGCCGGCCGGCGGACCAATAGTCGCGGTGCGCCGCACAGCTTTGCCGAATTGGTCCCCGTTTTGCCATCTTTTGCCCTAAGTCGGCCGGTTCGACGCCTGAATGCGGGACCGTAATAGCTCCCATGAGGCGGCGGTCGTCGTCTCTTGGCGAACTGAAGACTGAGGAGCTGTTATGAACACTGCATTTTCCAAGGCTGTTGGAACGATCGGGTTATTGAGCATGAGCGCGGTGGCCTTGGCGGGTGAGCCGCAAGGGGTCAAAACTAAGCCGGCGACCGCGCACGAACCTGTGGGTTTCGTGTCGGGCGCCGTGATCGGTGCCTTTGCCGCAGGTCCAATAGGCGCATTCGTCGGCGCGGGGCTTGGCACCTGGCTGGGGAACCGAGTGCACCGGGCCGGCGATGCGAAGCAGGCGGAGGCGACGGTGGCGGTGCTGCAAACTGACAAAAACGAACTGCAGATGGAAAAATCGGCGCTGCTGAACGAAAAGAACGAGCTCACCGAGGCGAATCGCACTCTATCTGCGCAGCTCGATGATCTGACTCACAAGGTGCAGACCGTGCAAAACGCCAAGCAGGATGCCAGTGAGGTTCTCGACGGGCTGCAGGGTGATGTGCTGTTTCGCACCGGCAGCGCGGAGATTACGCCGGAGATTGCGCACCAAGTGCAGGTATTGGCGCAGGCGGTGGCCAAGTCGCCCGAGCTTAAAGTCCGGGTCGACGGCTATGCAGATCCGCGCGGTTCGGTGGACACCAACCTGAAGCTGTCGGAGGAGCGGGCGAATGCGGTGCGCGACCTGTTTCTTGAGGCGGGGATCCGCGATGAGATGCTCGAAGTAAACGCCTACGGCAAGAGCCAGAGTGTGGCCGCCGACAACGACGGCTTCGCGCTCGAGCGCCGGGTTCGTCTGACGCTACAAGCACAGGGAGGGGTGGCAGTCGCTCAGGTGAACGAAAAGGAGTGACCCCGCCAAAAAGCGCCCTCCGGCGCAAACCAGCGAGGTCCTTGCGGCCCGGAGTGCCTAGCTCCGGGCCGCTCTTGTTTCCTGCGGTACCTGCGGCCTACGATAGGGCATGAGTGAGCACCCCAAGATCACCGTCCTTGACCGGCTGCAGACTGGAGAGTCTGCCAATCCGGCACCGGAGAATATTCTGTCCGGTATCCCGCGGACGCGGGTGTCGAATCAATACGGCGAGCCCAGCCAGCAATTCTTCTGCGGCATCTGGACCAGCACCGCCGGGAAGTGGCGGGTGCGTTACACCGAGCATGAATTTTGCGTGCTCATCGAAGGCCGTGTCCGGCTGGAGTCCGTCACGGGCGAGAAGCACGAATTGCGCGCAGGCGATGCCTTCGTCGTGCCCGCCGGCTTCGAAGGAATATGGGAAGTGGTCGAGCCCTGCAAGAAGTGGTACTCGATTTTCGAAGCCAAGAGCTAGACCGCGGCGCGCGTTTGGCTCGCGGGTTTAGGGCGTTTCGCGAATCACCGCCGCCAGTGTCTCGACGATGCGCTCGATCTGCTTCGATTCGATGATCAGGGGCGGCGAGGCGGCGATGGTATCGCCCGTCTGCCGCACCATCACGCCGCGCTCGAAGCATT
Source organism: Steroidobacterales bacterium (assembly GCA_038226325.1). Classification (GTDB taxonomy): domain Bacteria; phylum Pseudomonadota; class Gammaproteobacteria; order Steroidobacterales; family Steroidobacteraceae; genus Bog-1198. The sequence goes on from JBBRQO010000006.1 coordinate 12,918, forward strand.
TGAGAAATACTTCGAAGGCGCGTGCGCCTGGCTTGCCGGCCCGCGGCTCGAGTTCCACCGCACCGATCAATCCATAGTTGCGTACGTCGAGCACATGCGGCAGGCCGCGCAGCGAGTGCATGGCGTTCTCCCACTCCGGCGCCAGCCTGGCGGCGCGGCTCAATAGTCCTTCTTTTTCATAGACATCGAGCGTCGCCAAGGCCGCGGCACAGGACACCGGATGGGCGGAATAGGTATAGCCGTGAAACAGCTCAATGGCATTCTCCGGCCCCTGCATGAAGGCATCGTAAATCTTGCGATGCGCAAACACCGCGCCCATGGGGATGGCGCCGTTGGTCAGACCCTTCGCGGTCGTCATGAGGTCCGGGGTCACGTCGAATGCCTGGCTTGCGAACGGCTTACCGATGCGGCCGAAACCCGTGATGACTTCGTCGAATATCAAAAGAATATCGTGCTTGTCGCAGATTTCGCGGAGGCGCTTCAAGTATCCGATGGGCGGTAGAATCACGCCGGCGGATCCTGAGATGGGCTCGACAATGACGGCGGCAATGGTCGACGCGTCGTGCAAGCCGATCAAACGCTCCAAGTCGTTGGCCAGATGTGCGCCCCACTGCGGCAAGCCGCGCGAATACGCATTGTGTTCAATATCCAAGGTGTGCGGCAGATGATCCACGCCGGGCAGCATGGAAGCGGCGAAAAATTTGCGGTTGTTTACTATGCCGCCGACCGAGGTGCCGCCGAAACCCACGCCGTGATAGCCCTTCTCGCGGCCGATGAAGCGTATGCGTTGCCCGTTGCCGCGGGCGCGGTGATAAGCCACTGCAATTTTCAGCGCCGTATCAACGGACTCGGAGCCCGAGTTGGTGAAAAAAATGCGATCGAGGCCCGGCGGCGCGATCTTCGCTAGGCGGTTCGCCAGCTCGAAGGCGATGGGATGGCCCATCTGAAAGGCCGGCGCGAATTCCATGGTGCCGAGTTGTTTGGCCACAGCTTCGGTGATTTCGCGCCGTCCATGACCGGCGTTCACACACCACAGGCCCGCGACGGCATCGAGAATTTCGCGGCCGTCGGCCGTCCAGTAATACATCCCTTGGGCACGGGCCAGCAAGCGTGGATTGGCCTTGAATTGGCGATTGGCGGTGAACGGCATCCAAAATGCGTCGAGATCGCCGTTGGCAGGGGCGGCAGCGGGGGCGGGAGTGACCTGGGCGTTCATGGAGGAGTCCTACTTGGGTTGGGCCATCGGGTGCGTAGATGATAAGGAAAATCGACACTCAGCTCAATTTCCGCCTCACCTGGGGGTCAACTGTCTATTATAATAGACGATATGAGTTTGGACGTGGGCACCCATTTGAAGGCCGTACGGCAGATGTACGGCTTGTCGCAGCGTGAATTGGCGAAGCGCGCCGGCGTCACCAACGGCTTGATCTCCCTGATCGAACAGAACCGCGTCAGCCCTTCGGTCAGTTCTCTGAAGAAGGTGCTGGATGGCATACCGATGGCGCTCGCCGATTTCTTCACGCTGGACTTGGGCGGCCAGCCGCAGGTTTTCTTTTCGCGCCAGGATTTGAGCGACATAGGTACCGGCAGTGTCGAACTGCGCCTCGTCGGCAGCCGTCTGGCCAAGCGCAGCATGACCATCCTGCATGAGCGCTATGCTCCGGGCGCAGATACGGGCGAGGAGATGCTGACTCACCCGGGTGAGGAGGGCGGGGTGATAGTCAAAGGAAAACTCGAAGTCACGGTCGGCGGCGAGTCGCGCACTTTGGGTCCGGGCGATGCCTATTATTTTAGGAGTTCCCTGCCGCACCGCTTCCGCAACGTCGGGCGCGAGGAATGCGAAATCGTCAGCGCGAGCTCGCCGCCCACCTTTTAATCCAGCCGCGCGGCCGCATATCGCAGGGCTTGATGTAGCATACGGAAATCATGAGCAAAGTAACCGTGGCGGCCACACAGATGGCCTGCAGTTGGGATCGTGACGCAAATATCGCGCGCGCCGAAAAATTGATCCGCGAGGCGGCGAGTCGCGGTGCGCAGGTGATCCTCATTCAGGAATTGTTCGAGACGCCGTATTTCTGCAAGGACCACGCCTCAAAGCACCTGGATCTCGCCAAACCTCTTGAGGCACACCCCGCTGTAGAGCATTTCCGTGCGGTGGCGCGCGAGCTTGCCGTAGTGCTGCCGATCAGCGTTTTCGAACGCGCCAACAATGCTTTTTTCAATACCGTGGTTATAGTCGATGCCGATGGTGCGGTGCTCGGCAATTACCGCAAATCGCATATTCCTGAAGGATCCGGCTATCACGAGAAGTTCTATTTCTCGCCGGGGGATACCGGCTTCAAGGTGTTCGAGACTCGCTATGCGAAACTCGGCGTCGCCATCTGTTGGGATCAGTGGTTTCCGGAAGCCGCGCGCGCCATGGCGCTGCTGGGTGCGGACATGCTGCTCTACCCGACCGCAATCGGATCCGAACCGCAAGACGCAAGCATCGATTCAAGCGGGCATTGGCAGCGCACCATGCAGGGGCATGCTGCCGCCAACATCATGCCGGTGGTAGCTTCGAATCGCATCGGCATCGAGCAGGGCGAGAAGTACAAAATGACCTTTTACGGTTCATCATTCATCGCGTCGCATACCGGCGAGAAAGTGGCCGAAGCGGACCGCAGCAGCGAAACATTGCTGACCGCCGCCTTTGACTTGGACGAGGTGCGCCGCTACCGTCAGTCCTGGGGTGTGTTCCGCGATCGGCGGCCCGATCTGTACTATCCCCTGCTGTCGCTCGATGGCCGCGGCTGAGGACCTGCCGCAGGACCTTGTATTCGTCGACTTGGAGACGACCGGCGGTAACTCGGCGTATGACAGGATTACCGAAGTAGGTCTGATTCGCGTCAGCAACGGCGCACTCGTGGAAGAGTGGAGTTCGTTGGTGCATCCCGAACGGCCAATTCCCGCATACATCGAGGCTTTTACCGGCATCAACGACGCAATGGTGGCCGGCGCGCCGCGCTTCGCTGACATTGCCGCGACGGTACGCGACAAGCTCAAGGGCGCGGTGTTCGTCGCGCATAACGCGCGCTTCGATTACTCGTTTCTGCGCAGCGAGTTTCTCAAGGCGGAGCTCACTTTCTCGGCTCAGGTGCTGTGCACCGTGAAGTTGTCGCGGCGCCTGTTCCCTGAATTCGTGCGCCACAATCTAGATGCCGTCATGGAGCGCAACGGCTTGTCTTGCAGCGCCCGCCATCGTGCATTGGGCGATGCGCAAGTAATTTATGATTTTTGGTGCAAGTTGCGCCGCGAAGTGCCGCAGCCGCAACTTGAGCAAGCCGTGCAGGCCGTGCTCGGCTCCTACAAGCTGCCCGCGTATCTGCCGGCCGGCTTGGCGGACGAACTGCCCGAAGGAGCGGGAGTGTATCGGTTCTTCGGCGAAGACGACGCCCTGTTGTACGTCGGCAAGAGCAATTCGCTGCGCACCCGCATATGCCGCCACTTTGCCGCCGATGGTGCCGACTCGAAGAATCATGGGCTGGGCGCCAAGGTGCGGCGGGTCGATTGGTTGGAAACGGCCGGGGAACTCGGAGCGATGCTGCGCGAAGCCGAGTGGATCAAGACGCAGCGGCCGCTTTTCAACCTTCGCGCCAAAGTGAAAACGCGGCCCCACACTTTGCGGGTCGGCAATGTGCGCAGCGCCATGGGTGAATCGCAGAGCGTCACAGCCGTGCCCATCGATGCGCTGGCTTTAGGGGATCTCATGCAGTGCTTCGGCATGTTTCATTCCCACAAGGATGCCCGCAAGGCGCTCAGCGACATAGCCGACGCGCACCAGCTGTGCCGCAAAGCCTTGGGCTTGGAAGACGGTGAAGGATCGTGCTTCGCCTACCAGATTGGGAAATGCCGGGGCGCTTGCATCAGTAAGGAGCCGCTCATCCTGCACAGTACGCGGCTCATGCTGTCATTGGCAGCGTTGAAATTGAAGGCATGGCCGTTTCCGGGACGGATCGCTCTGCGCGAGCGTAGTCCCAAAGGTGGAACGCCGGAATTCATGCGCGGCAAGGAGTTGCACGTGCTCGATCGCTGGGCCTATCTGGGCACGGCGCGCAGCGACGAGGAGCTGTCGGCGCTGCGTGCGCGCGATTCGAGCGAGGCGTTCGACATCGACGTCTACCGAATGCTGACGCGCTACTTCGCGAAGCACCCCACGCTCGATTGGATCGACCTGCGCGACCGGGCCGTTTGCACGTGAACGACAACGTGCGCTATTGGATCGCCACCGCGCCGGTCGGCGCGGCGTCGGTGCTGGCGGAGGAACTCGCCCAATTCGGGGCGCACGACATTCGCGAGCGCAGCCACGATGTGAAATTTCAAGGCACGCTCGAGGTGGGTTATCGAGCCTGTCTGTGGTCGCGCACCGCAACGCGTGTGTTGCTCAGCTTGGGGTCGATTGATGCCGGCAGTTCGAAAGCCGTGTATGACGCCGTCAAACGCATCGACTGGCGCGAACATCTGGCGCAGGGGGCGACGCTCGCCTGTGATTGCAGCGGCGGTAACGAGTCCATCCGGCACACCATTTACGGTTCCCAATTGCTAAAGGATGCGGTCTGCGACAATTTGCGCGACGCCACCGGCGAGCGTCCCAACATCAAGCCGGAACGCCCCGACGTGCTGCTACATTTGCATGTCGAAGGTCCGACGGCTTTGCTGTCGGTGGATTTTTCCGGCGAGAGTTTGCACAGGCGCGGCTATCGGAGCGAGGGCGGCCGCGCGCCGCTGAAGGAGAATGTTGCCGCCGCCGTGCTGTTGCGCGCAGGCTGGCCCGCCATCAGCGAACGAGGCGGCATGTTGCTCGATCCCATGTGTGGGTCCGGCACCTTTCTCATTGAAGCAGCCTTGATTGCCGCAGACGCCGCGCCGGCACTGCATCGCGAATATTTCGGCTTCACGGGTTGGCGCGGTCGCGACGCCGCTCTCTGGGAGCGCCTGTGCGCGGAGGCCCTTGAGCGACGCGCGCTGCGTGCGCCGCGCCGCTGTATTCTGGGATCCGACGCCGATGCGGATGCAGTGCGCATGGCTCTGGCCAACGGCCAGCAAGCTGGCGTGGCTGAATGGCTGCACGTGGAGAAGCGAACCTTGAGCGAGGTGGTTCGTCCCAAGGGAGACGGACTCATCGTCACCAATCCGCCGTACGGCGAACGCATCGGCGCGGAGTCCGGGTTACCGGCGCTGTATTCGGAGCTGGGGCAGACGCTGCGCGAGCGGTTTAGCGGCTGGCAGGCGGCGATTCTCACGGGCAATCCGCCGCTGGCGCGAAATTTGGGTGTCTATGCCAAGCGCACCCACCGCTTCTACAACGGCACTATTGAATGCCGTCTACTGCGCTTCGAATTGAACGAAGCCAGCGAACAGCGCCCGGCGGAAGTGGTACGTGCCGATTGGTCTAGCCGGCCAGGCGCGCAGATGTTCGCGAATCGATTGCGCAAGAATCTGCAGCGTCTAGATCCTTGGGCGTTGCGGGAGAACATCGATTGCTTCCGTGTGTACGATGCCGACATGCCTGAATATGCCTTTGCCATCGATCTTTACGGCCGGGGTACGCGCCAAGTCTACGTGCAAGAGTATGCGCCGCCGAAAACCGTCGATCAGGAAAGCGCTCGTGAGCGCCGCCGCGAGGTGTTGGCGGTGCTGCCGGAGGCCTTGTCCGTGCCGGTCTCTCAAATCCACTCCCGGGTGCGCAAGGCGCAGAAAGGCAGCGAGCAGTACGAGAAGCGCGACTCCCAAGCAGAGCGGCATGCGGTTCAGGAGGGCGGCCTAAAATTCTGGGTCAACTTCCGCGACTATCTGGACACCGGGCTGTTTCTCGATCATCGCATCGTGCGCGCCAAGTTGCGTGAATGGGCAAAGGATGCGGATTTCCTGAATTTGTTCTGCTACACCGGCAGCGCCACGGTGTATGCGGCGGCCGGCGGGGCGCGCAGCAGTGCAAGTGTGGATTTATCGAATACTTATCTGGATTGGGCGCACGAGAATTTGTTGCTCAACGGCTACGGCGATACCAATCACGAGTTGTACCGTGCCGATTGCCTGCAGTGGCTCGAGGACGAGGAGTCTAAAGGCCCGCGTTTCGATTTGATCTTCGTGGACCCGCCCACTTTTTCCAATTCAAAGCGGATGGAAGGCGTGCTGGACGTGCAGCGCGACCATGCGGGCATGATTCGCCGCTCGCTGAAGCTATTGCGCCCCTCCGGCCGCCTGGTGTTTTCCACCAACTACACTCGCTTCAAGCTCGATGAGCAGGCGCTCGAGGATCTTCGCATCGAGGACATCAGCGCCCAAACGATTCCGAAGGATTTCGAGCGCCATGCCCGGATCCATCGCTGCTTCGTGATTCGCCACCCTGTGATTTAAAAGTCGGCATAAATCGCTATCATTAATCTCGCTATCAACTCACTTTGTCACACAAAGTTTCACTTTGCGTGGCAAAGTTATGGGGTAAAATGCCTCATCATTTGCGGTACCTATGCAAGATGGCTAAAACGTCGATAGTGGATGTCACGGACACCGCGCTGTGGGTCGCGGCATTGAGGGCGCAAGAAACCAAACGCCCGGGCGCCGCCATCCGAGATGAGCTTGCGGCCCGCTTGGCCGGGAATCGTGGCGCTGCAATCGCGCGCTCGATGCCCAATTCCGCTATTACCCAGTGGGGTGTCGCCATTCGCACGTCCGCCATTGATCGGCTAATCGATGCTGCGATTCGCCGCGGTATCGAGTGCGTCGTCAATCTCGGTGCCGGTCTCGATACGCGCCCCTATCGCTTGAAAATCCCGAGCTACGTCCGCTGGATCGAGATCGATTTTCCCAACCTCATGCAGCAAAAAGATGCAGCGCTCAAGAGTCAAACCCCGAATTGTCACCTCGAACGGATTGGCTTGAATTTGCTTGATTGTGCGAGCCGTAAGCAGCTTTTCGCCGCTTACGGCTCGCGCGGCACGCTGATGATCGCAGAGGGCGTCGTGCCATACCTTTCCAACGACGACGTGGCCCGCCTTGCCGATGATTTGCGCGCGAACTGCCAGTCCTGGATCCTCGATTTTGATGACGCTGGCATCCGCCCAACACCGCGAATTTGGAGGGAGAAATTACAGGCGGCACCCATGCAGTTTCAACCGCTCGACTGGTTCAAATTCTTTGAAAATTGCGGGTGGCACTCGCATCAGGTCATAACGAGCGCGGAGGAGTCCGAACGGCTAAATAGGCCCTATCCGGCCTCGTTCCCATGGGGGATGCTCATGCACAGCCTACCGCGTGCAGTGAGGCAGCGAATCATGGCTGTGAGTGGGGCCGCGTTGTTGGGAACTGCACCCATTCCGTGACTACCGGTCCGCACCTTCCTTGACGGTGGTGCGCAAAGTTTTTGCCTCGCAACTCGGGAGATCTGAAAAATGCCCATCGACCCTCTGGAAACAGCGCAACCACTGGAGAGCGGAAAGGCCTATAGCCCGGCGGCTATTGCATTTCATTGGGCGATGTTCGTGCTCGTGGTCATTGTGGGCATTCTCGGTTTGTTGCACGATGACTGGCCAAAGGAAACTCAAGGGTTCTGGATCAACGTTCATGCCCTGCTGGGTCTATTGTTTTGGTTTACGCTCTTCGCGCGATTTTCGTGGCGCCTGCTTCACGTTCCCCCCGCACTGCCCGATGGACTAGGCGCCATTTCACGACATCTTTCCAGCCCGGTCCATTGGGTGCTGTACGCGCTAATGTTTCTTATCCCCCTCTTGGGCGTGGTGACCTTCATCTATCATGGTCGTGTCTTCGACTTCGGCCTTTTCCATGTTGATTTTGGTGTAATTAAGAATCGTGCAATATTCAGCCCAACAGAAGACGTTCACGGCTATTTGGCATATGCACTATTCGCTCTGGCAGGCTTGCACGCGTCGGCGGCACTGTGGCATCGGTTTTACCTGCATGATGGGGTGTTGGCGCGTATGTGGCCGTTTGGCAGAGCAACCTCGAAGCCCGAAGGTCAACAGAACTCTACGCGCTAGCCGGCTTTGTGGGCTGTACATGTGATTTGTCACCGTTGCCGCAATGGCTTGGGGCGCAACATGGCAACACAGCCGCGGTGTGCTTGCGGTATTCTTCGCAGACTATGAGCAATCTCACGCGCATTGCCTTGATGATGGCCTTCGGCGTTGGTGCTTTGCCCGGCGTTTCGCTGGCAGCCGGCGATCCAATTAATCCGCCGCCGACGGCGCAGGCTTGGCAGGCGCTCGCCAAGCTTCCCGATTGGAGCGGGGTGTGGACCCCGGTAATTAGCGATCAATTTGCGCAGGAAAAAACCAATCCCCCGCCCTGGACGCCGCAGGTTGCGAAGCAAATGCAGCATATGTATGCCGAAGAGGAGGCGGGGCGGGGCGTCCTTTCCCCGTCATCGATCATTGTTTTCCGACCGGCATGCCGAGTTGGATGCTCATCACCCACAACGCCTTCGAAATTTTGTTCACGCCGGGGCGCGTCACAATCCTGGGCGAGGGCGACGGCAATCGGCTGCGCCGCATCTACACTGATGGCCGGCCGCATCCTGCCGATCCTGATCCTAGCTTTCACGGCCACTCCATCGGCCACTGGGAGGGAGACACGCTCGTCGTCGACACTGTGGGACTGTTGCCGCAGGCCTATCTTGCGGTGAGTGAAGCCGTTGGCGTGCCGAACAACGGCGACATGCACATCGTCGAACGGCTGCACCTGCAGGGTCCGGATACCTTGATCGACGATCTGCAAATTGCCGCCAATAAGGTTCTGTCGAAGACCTGGAACACGACGCGCAAGTACTATCGGCAACGAGCGCGCAAATTCGATATCGTTGAAGGGGTTTGCGAACAGGGCACCTTCGGCGAGGCCGTCGACAAGGATGGCAACTCGATTTTCGAGCCGATCCAGTTTCACAATGGCGTACCTGTGGGAACAGATTCGAAATGACACGCATAGGTTTTAGACAGTCAGGGTTGGCACTGATTTTGACCGGCATGTTGTGCGCCGTGGTGCCTGCCTCGGCGCACCATTCCTTCGCCATGTTCGAGCCGACCAAAACGCTGACCTTTAAGGGCACAATCAAGAATTTCCAGTGGACCAATCCGCACGTCATCGTGTGGGTCATGGTGCAGCCGGAAGACGGTTCTGCCGCGCAGGAATGGTCGCTCGAGACCACGAGCCCGGGTGTGCTGACGCGTTCGGGATGGACTCGCCTCTCCCTTAAACCCGGAGATAAGGTCAGCGTCACGTTGAGTCCGCTGCGCGACGGATCGCACGGCGGCAGCCTCAATTCCGTGACCCTGATCGACACCGGTCAGAAGCTGGTTCCGAGTTTCGGCAAGGAAATGCCAGGGCTGAAGTAGCTAGGCCTAAAAGTAGCGAGGTCTCAAGGAACCGAATGGCAATGTAACGATCGGAACGCCGGTATGCGTTCAATTCCTCCCGAACTCGCCCAAAGTGCGCTCGACGCCGCCCCTGATGCGATGTTGATCATCGGCGCTGCAGGCGTAATTCTGTTTGCAAATCGCCCAGTCTCGGCACTTTTTGGTTATGCCCGCGAGCATTTGGTGGGTCACTCCATGGACACGCTGCTGCCTGACGGCGCCCCACGCTCCTGTCGTGAGGGGAGTTACGTAGGCATCGCCAAAGCGATCGGTGGCACATTGAAAGCACGGGCGCGGCTGCGGTAAGTACGTAAAGGCAGGCGATTAGTCGATAGGTACTATCCGCGTCGCGATTGAACACGCGTCGGTCGGAGCGGCGCTTTGCACCCGCGGCGCGCGCCAGATTGCCGGCACCGCCCGCGATGCGCGCGCTCATCTTCGGGCTTCTTTGGGGCTGGCTGCCCTGTGGACTGCTGTATTCCGTATAGATGGGCGCTGCGCTTGCGGATAGAGCCGTCTGTCGCGGCGCGACCATCATTGCCTTCGGCCTGGGAACACTGCCGGCGATGCTGGGGCAATATGGGTCGCCCAGTCTGCTTACAGCAGATCACGCAGCCGGTAATAAAGCATTGCCGTGATCAGCGATGGACGCCGCAGCAGCTGGCCTCCCGGGAAGTCGCGATGCGGAATACGTGCAAACACATCGAAGCGTTCCGCCGTGCCGGCAATTGCTTCGGCCACCAGCTTGCCGGCGAGACCGGTCAGCGTCATGCCGTGACCCGAGAACCCCTGCAGGTAGAACACATTGGGAGAGAGCCGGCCGAAATCCGGAGCTCGGCTCATGGTGATATCAAGGTAGCCGCCCCAGGCATAGGCTATTTTGACGTCCGCGAGTGTCGGCAATATGCGCAGCATGCGATGGCGCATGGACTCGGCCAAGCGCGGCGGCTGCACCGCGCTGTAGCTGACGCGGCCGCCGAATAACAGGCGGTGATCGGCGGAGCGTCTGAAGTAATCCAGAATCCAGTTGATGTCGGCAATCGCAGCATTGCTCGGCAGCAGCGCGCGCATTCTTTCCTCGCCAAGCGGCTCCGTGGCGATAATATATGTGCCCACGCCCAAAATCCGCCGCGCCAGTGCGGGTGCGACGGCGCCGAGGTAGGCATTGCCACAGAGCACCAGGTGTGCGCAGCGCACGCTGCCCTGGGCGGTGTGCACGATGACTTCGGGTCCGTCCTGGTAGCGCAACACCTGGGAATTCTCGAAGATCTCGACCCCCGCGGCTGCCGCTGCGCGAGCCACGCCTTGGGTGAACTTCAGCGGGTGCAGGTGGCCGCTGCGCGAGTCGATCAGCCCGCCGGAATAGCGGTCGCTGCGTACATGCGCTTGCAGCTCGTCGCGATCCAACAATCGCGCCGAGGTGTAGCCGTGGTCGTCGTGCAATTCGCGCACCCAATCTCTGAGTTCCAGCAAATGTCGCGGCTTGGTGGCGACATGCAGGTGGTTGGCTTGATAGTCGCAGTCGATGGCGTACTCACTGATCAACGATTGCGTCAGATCCAGAGCCTCGATGGACAGGTCGAACAGATGCCGCGCATCGTCGCGACCTACCTGAGCGATCAGCGCCTTTTGACTGGTCGCCAGGCCGAAGATGGTCTGTCCGCCGCTGCGTCCGGAGGCGCCGTAACCGACCACACACGCCTCGAGTAGGGCGACCCGGTAGCCACGCTTCGCCAAGTGCAGTGCAGCAGAGCAGCCCGCGATCCCGCCGCCGAGCACCACCACATCCGCTCGATGTTCGCCGCGCAGAGTTTCTCGATGGCCGTTGAGGGCGTCGACGGCGAAGCTTGCCGAGGACGCGACCGAAGCGGCGTAGTAAGAACGGGCGGGCGGATTGGACAGGCGCATGCAGTAGATTTGGGTCGAAGTGTTTAAAATCTTGTGGCTATTGACAGGATTCTGCGCCTGTGAGCCTACACAGGTTTTTGCTCGAAGCGCAATGTTGCTGCATCGCACCAATCGTCGCTAAGTCGTGGAAATGCCTAAATCTTAGCCAAATTTGATTGCACTAGCGGGACGAGTCACCGGCGGTGTGGTGTAATACGGTCGTTAAGGAAGCTCAATCGTCCCTCTGGGCGTTTAATATATTAAACATGTCTCGCTTGCCGCTTATCGGAATTCCAGCCGACCGCAGGCTGTGTGGGAAGCACTACTTCCACATGGCCGGCGAGAAGTACATCGAGGCCGTCGTCGCGGGTGCGAAGGCGGTACCGGTGCTCATACCCGCTCTTGGGTCCGAGATCGATTTAACGTCGCTGTTACATGCCTGCGATGGATTGTTGCTCACCGGGAGTGCATCGAATGTCGAACCTCATCACTACGGAGGACCGGCCAGTCAGCCGGGAACCCTACATGACCCAAATCGGGATGCTACGACGCTTCCGCTGATTCCGCGTGCGGTCGCCGCCGGGTTGCCGGTATTGGCCATATGCCGCGGATTTCAAGAAATGAATGTCGCCTACGGCGGCACCTTGCAGCAACGGCTGCACGAGGTACCCGGATACCTCGATCATCGCGAAGACGAATCCTCACCACTGGAAGTGCAGTACGGACCGGCTCACGAAGTCCTGCTGGAGCCTGGAGGAACCTTGCGCACCATCGCCGGACAGGATCGCCTGCAAGTCAACTCCCTGCATTGGCAAGGGATACAGACGCTGGGGAAGGAATTGGCTGTCGAGGCGCGCGCACCGGACGGAGTCATCGAGGCATTCCGGGTCGCAGACGCCACGAATTTCGCCGTAAGCGTGCAGTGGCATCCTGAATGGCAGTTTGCGCAGAATCCATTTTCGCGCGCTTTGTTCGCGGCATTCGGTGAAGCCAGTCGGGCGCGCTCAGTTGACAGGTGATTTATGGCCAGCACGATTCAGCAATTTTTAAGAGAGCACGGCATATCGGAAGTCGAGGCCATCATCCCGGACATGGCGGGTGTCGCCCGTGGCAAGCTCATGCCCGCGGAGAAGTTCGCTGAGGAGGAGGGCATGCGCTTGCCGGAAGCCATCTTCCTGCAGACGGTGACCGGCGACTATCCCGACGATCAGAGCGCCATGAACCCCTCGGACATCGATATTGTCCTGAAGGCGGATCCGAAAACGGTGCGGGTCGTACCCTGGGCGGCGGAACCGACCGCGCAGGTGATTCATGATTGCTTCTACGGCGACGGCCGGCCGGTCACGATGGCACCTCGCTACGTGTTGCGGCGGGTACTGGATCTTTACGAGGCGCATGGCTGGGAGCCGGTGGTGGCGCCGGAGCTGGAGTTTTTTTTGGTCGAGCCCAACGTGGATTCTGACTATCCGTTGAAGCCGCCGGTCGGCCGCTCGGGGCGTCCGGAAATCGGCCGGCAGGCGTACAGCATCGCCGCGGTGAACGAGTTCGATCCGCTGTTCGACGACATGTACTCCTTCTGCGAAGCCCAGGACATCGAAATCGATACCTTGATCCACGAGGCCGGCGCGGCGCAAATGGAAATCAACCTGTTGCATGGCTATCCGATGAGCCTGGCCGACCAAGCCTTCTTGTTCAAACGCACTGCACGTGAGGCGGCGTTGCGACACAAGATGTATGCCACCTTTATGGCCAAGCCCATGGCAAAGGAGCCGGGCAGCGCCATGCACCTGCACCAAAGCATCGTCGACGTGAAGACTCGCAAGAACATTTTCAGCAATGCCGACGGCTCGCCTTCGCCGCTGTTCTTCGGGCATATCGCCGGATTGCAGAAATACTTGCCGGGCGCCATGTCGCTGTTCGCACCGAACGTGAACAGCTACCGGCGCATCAGCCGCTACTCATCGGCACCCATCAATGTGCACTGGGGTTATGACAACCGAACTGCCGGCCTGCGAGTTCCCATGTCGGGGCCCGAGGCGCGTCGCGTCGAGAATCGCGTCGGCGGCGCTGACGCGAATCCTTACCTTGCGATCGCGGCATCGCTGGCCTGCGGCTATCTCGGCATGGTCGAGGGCCTAAAGCCCTCCGAGCCCATCTCCGGAAGCGCCTATGACCTCGCCATCGCCCTGCCGCGGACCTTGGCGGAGGCGTTGCGCCTGCTGCGCGAGTCCAAGCCCCTGGTGGACCTGTTCGGCGATCGCTTCGTGCTGGCCTATACGGCGGTCAAGGAAGCCGAGTACGAGACCTTCGCGCAAGTCATTAGTTCATGGGAACGCGAGCATCTACTGCTGAACGTGTAGCGCGCCCCGTGCTGCTGCGATATAACTAGCGGACCAGGCCCTAGACGAGCGTACAACGGCAACGGTGCAGCCCGCACCGTACGGCGGACGCCGTGCGGTCGTCGTCTGCACTTAAGATAAGGGGAAGCGGTTGATGGTAAGCGTTCGTCGGATGGCGATTCTGGCCCTCGGCTGCGTATTGACATTGAGTGCTTGCGGAGATCGCAAGTCCGCCGAGAGCCCGGCAGCAGCCGCTGCCGGCGGCACGGGGAAGCCCCGGGTGCTTAACCTGTACATTTGGTCTGACTACCTTGCGGCGGACACGCTCTCGAACTTCGAGAAGCAGACCGGCATCAAGGTGCATGTCGCTTACTTTGACACCAATGAAACCTTGGAGACCAAGCTGCTGGCGGGCAGCAGCGGCTATGACGTGGTCGTGCCCACTGCCTCGTACTTCGAGAGGCAGATCAAGGCGGGCGTCTATCTGGCTCTCGACAAGTCCAAACTTCCGAATCTCAAGAACATGGACCCGCAGCTGATGTCGAAGGTGGCATTGCATGACCCAGGCAACGCCCACGGCATCATTTATACCTGGGGCACCAACGGCATCGGCTACAACGAGAAAATGATCAAGGCGCTGATGCCGGATGCACCGCTCGACAGCTGGCGCCTGGTATTGGACCCTGCAGTCGCGTCGAAAGTGGCGAAATGCGGGATCAGCGTGCTGGATTCGCCCGCGGAAATGATGCGCGCCGTGTACAACTACCTGGGCAAAGATCCGAACTCGCAGAACGCGGATGATCTAGTGCAGGCAGAAGCCATTCTGGGCAAGATCCGGCCCTATATCCGCAATATCAACTCCTCCGAATATATCGAGGCGCTGGCCAACGGCGATCTGTGCGTCGCCGTGGGCTACAGCGGCGATGTGATGCAGGCGCGCGACCGGGCCCGCGAGGCGAACAAGGGCATCGAGATCAAGTACTTCGTACCGAAGGAAGGTTCCATATTGTGGTTCGATATGCTGGCCATTCCGCAGGATGCACCGAATCGAGACAGTGCCTATGCCTACCTGAACTACATCATGGATCCGAAGGTTATAGCCGACATATCGAATTTCAAGCGCTACGCCAACGGCAATATTGCGTCGCAGCCGTTGGTGCTGGACTCCGTGAAGAATGATCCCGGAATTTACCCGCCCACCGAGCAGCGTCAGAAACTGGCGGTGCAACTCGCAGACTCGGCAGACCAAACCCGCGCCATCACCCGCGTGTGGCAAAAATTCAAGACGGGTCAATAGACAATGACGACAACCGGCGGCGCGGCCGTCAAAGCGGAGCCTTGGAAAGATCCGGCGGCAAAGCCCTATGTGCAGGTGGACCGAATCACCAAGTCCTTCGGCGATTTCAAAGCGGTCGATGATGTCAGCCTGAAGATCTACAAGGGCGAAATATTCTGCTTGCTGGGCGCATCGGGCTGCGGTAAGACCACCTTGCTGCGCATGCTGGGCGGATTCGAAACGCCGAGCGCGGGCAAAATATTCATCGATGGCGAGGATATGACCGGCGTACCGCCGTACGAGCGGCCGGTGAACATGATGTTCCAATCCTATGCCCTGTTCCCGCACATGAATGTCGAGCAGAACGTCGCCTTCGGGCTGAAACAGGACCGCGTTCCCAAGCTTGAAATTCAAGAGCGCGTGGCCACCATGCTCGACCTGGTGAAATTGGGCGATTTCGCCAAGCGCAAGCCGCACCAATTGTCGGGCGGCCAGCGGCAGCGGGTGGCGCTGGCGCGTTCCTTGGTCAAGCGCCCCAAACTTCTGCTGCTCGACGAGCCCTTGGGCGCGCTCGACAAGAAATTGCGCGAGCACACCCAATTCGAATTGATCAGCCTGCAGGATAAGCTCGGCGTGACCTTCGTGGTCGTGACTCATGACCAGGAAGAGGCGATGACCCTGGCGAGCCGCATCGGCGTCATGAATCACGGCGAAATCGTGCAGGCGGGCACGCCGTCAGAGATCTACGAATTTCCGAGTTCGAAATTCGTAGCCGATTTCATTGGCTCGGTGAATATGTTCGAAGGCAAGTTGATCGAAGACGAACCGGAACATGTTCGCATCGGTTCGGCGGAACTCGGCGGCACGATTTACGTCAGCCACGGCATCAGCGCGCCTCCTGAAGCCATCGTGTGGGCTGCAGTGCGCCCGGAAAAAATCTTCATGTCCACGGCGCCACCGGCGGGCACCGAGAATATGGCTCGGGGTGCAGTGCAAGATATTGCCTATCTCGGCGACCTGTCGATTTATCTGGTCAAGCTACCCACCGGCAAGGTGGTACGCGTGACCCAGCCCAATACTTCGCGCCACGCCGAGGCTATCACCTGGGACCAGCAGGTATATCTCTCGTGGGATGCGACCAGCCCGGTGGTGGTGACCCGTTAGCGCCACCCGGACAGCCGCGACCTTGCGGCGCTTCGGTGTGACCGGCCGCGGCCTCGTGGTGGTGCTGCCGTACATGTGGCTGCTGTTGTTCTTCGTCGTGCCCTTCGTCATTGTTTTGAAGATATCGTTCTCGGACATCGACCTCGCCATCCCGCCGTACAAGCCTCTGCTGGAATGGGTGGGCAAGAACTCTCTCGCCATCAAGGTCAATTTCAATAATTACGCCTTCCTGTTCACCGATCGGCTGTACATCAATGCGTTCTTGAACTCGATCAAGGTCGCGTTCATTTCAACGGTGCTATGCATACTGGTCGGCTATCCCATGGCCTATGGCATTGCACGCGCCAAGCCGGCGACGCGCAATGTGCTGCTATTGCTGGTGATCCTGCCGTTCTGGACCTCGCTGCTGCTGCGCGTGTATGCCTGGATCGGTCTGTTGAAGGCCAATGGCGTGATCAACAACTTGCTGCTGTGGCTCGGGGTCATCCATGAGCCTCTGAACATGCTGTACACGCCTTTCGCCATGTACGTCGGCATTGTGTACTCGTACCTGCCGTTCTTCATTCTGCCGCTGTACGCCAATCTCGAAAAAATGGACTGGCAATTGCTCGAGGCGGCGGAAGACCTGGGCTGCCGTCCATGGCAGGCGTTCTATAAAATAACGCTGCCGCTGTCGCGCAACGGAGTGCTGGCGGGTTCCATGCTGGTCTTCATTCCGGCGGTGGGCGAGTTCGTCATCCCGGCGCTATTGGGCGGGCCCAACGCGTTGATGATAGGCCGTGTGCTGTGGGATGAGTTCTTCTCGAACCGCGCCTGGCCGGTGGCAAGCGCGGTGGCGATCTTGCTGCTGATTCTCTTGGTCCCTTTCATGATGTGGTACCAGAGCGTGCAGGCGCGCGAAACGGCGGGCGCTCGATGAACTACAAGAGTTCGTACTTCATTCTGACCTGTTTGGGCTTCGGCTTTGCGTTCCTGTACATCCCCATCTTGTCGATGGTGGTTTTTTCTTTCAACGCTTCGAGGTTGGTGACGGTCTGGGATGCGGCGAATTCGCCGACGCTGAAGTGGTATTACTCCTTGCTCAATAACGACGAGATTCTGGATGCCGCCTGGATTTCTCTTAAGGTGGCGGTCATCAACGCCTCTGGATCGGTGATCTTGGGCACCTTGGCCGGATTCGGATTGGCTCGATTCCACCAATTTCGGGGCCGCTTCACGCTCAATGCCATGACTACCGCGCCATTGGTAATGCCTGAGGTCATCACCGGTCTCTCGCTGCTGTTGCTGTTCGTCGCTTTGGAACAATTGATCGGCTGGCCCGCGGGACGCGGCATCACCACCATGACCATCGGGCACATGACGTTCTCTATGGCCTATGTGACGGTGATCGTGAATTCGCGCCTGTCGACCTTCGATACGGCGCTGGAGGAAGCGGCCATGGACTTGGGTGCGCGGCCTGTGAAGGTTTTTTTCGTCATCACGCTCCCGATCATTTTCCCCGCCATCCTGTCCGGCTGGCTGCTGGCGTTCACCCTGTCATGGGACGATCTGGTGATTTCGAGCTTCACCTCGGGACCCGGTAGCAGCACCCTGCCCATGGTGGTTTTCTCGAAAGTGCGTTTAGGGGTCAGTCCTGAAATCAATGTGCTCGCCACCATTACGATTAGCGTGGTGACTCTGATGATTGTCGCTGTCAGTTGGTGGATGGCACGGGTGGCAAGGCTCGACAAGGCCGCGGCCTAGGCTCTGACATGTGTTTTGCGGCCGCTCCCGACGAGCCAGCTCGATATACTGGTGGCTGACGGGATGTGAGGCATGCCGATACGGCTCAAGGGGTAAACAATGAATAACGGACTAGATCCGCTGGCGCACGCCAAGGACACGCTGATCGATCTTGCCGTTCGCTTCGGACCGAAGGTGCTGGTCGCGCTGCTGATAATGATCATTGGAGTGTTCGTCGCCGGCTGGGTAGCTCGCACGACGGATCGGGGCCTGAATCGGCTGGATCTTGAACCCCCGGTCCGGCAACTGCTGAGCCGCGTGGCGCGTGTATTCGTGATCGGCCTGTTCGTAATCTTGGCATTGCAGAATCTTGGGATAGAGCTGTTGCCGCTGATCGCCGGACTGGGCGTCGCCGGCGCCGGCATCGCTCTGGCAACTCAGGGCGTGTTGAGCAACATGGTTGCCGGCCTGACGATAATTTTCACCAAGCCCTACCGAGTCGGCGAATACGTTTCCATCGTGGGTGTCGAGGGCCAGGTAGAAGCCATTACGCTGTTCAACACTGCGTTGACTCATGCCGACCGATCACGAGTCATCGTGCCTAACCGCAAGGTGGTGGGCGAAATCCTGCATAACTATGGCAGAATCCGCCAGGCCGAGATTCGTGTCGGCATCGCCTACGAGTCGGATCTTGGCGCCGCGCTCGGCGCCATCGGCGAACTGGTGCGGGCCAACCCGCGCGTACTCACCGACCCTACGCCCGTGGTGCAGGTCGCCGCACTCGCCGATTCCGCGGTGCAAATCATCATCAAGCCGTGGGTTCAAGTCGCGGATTACGGCGCCATCGCAGGCGAACTGAACCTGTCGTTGGTGGAGCAACTTCGCCACCGCGGCATCGGCATTGCCTACCCACAGTTGGAAGTGCGGGTGATCGGCGGCAATGTCTGAGACACCGAAACGATGAGAGATTTCGCGCTCGAGGTCTACTTTTCGAAGTGGGAATTCGCTGCCAAATATAATCTTGCCGGATCGGACGGCGAGAACATGCGGATTGCGGAGCTTCTTGCCCTCGGAACCGCGCAGGATCGCGCCGAGTTCGAGGGGCTCGGGCTCGGCTACACGGAGACGTTCGGTTCGCCGAGCTTGCGTGCGGAGATTGCCAATACCTACGAGTCGGTGCAGCCCGAACACCTGCTGTGCTTTGCCGGTGCCGAAGAAGCCATCTATGTCGCCATGCAGGTGCTGCTCGACGCGCAAGATCACGCCATCGTCATCACGCCGAACTATCAGGCGGCCGAAACGGTGCCGCTAAGCATCTGTGAGGTCAGCGGCGTGGCGCTCGATATCGAGCGTAACTGGGATCTCGATCTTGACCTGCTGCGCGCGGCCCTGCGCCCGAATACCAAGCTGATATCCATCAATTTCCCCAACAATCCCACCGGCAAGATCCTGCCGCGCGCCACCTTGGATGCCATCGTCGAAATTTGCCGCAGCCGCGGCATTTGGCTGTTCAGCGACGAGGTCTATCGATTGATCGAGCGTGATCCGGGCCTGCGCCTGCCTCAGGCCGTGGATGTATACGAGCGCGGCATTTCGCTCAATGTGATGTCGAAGGCCTACGGACTGCCGGGCCTGAGGATAGGTTGGCTGGCATGCAAGGAGCGCGCAATGCTGATGCGCTGCGAGCGATTCAAGCACTTTCTGTCCATATGCAATTCGGCGCCTTCTGAGGTGCTGGCGAGAATTGCACTCAAGGCCCGAGAGACGATCTTGGCGAGAAATAGGAAAATCGTGCGCGACAATATTGCTCTATTGAACACATTCTTCGCCGACTACAGTCATCTGTTCGATTGGCGCGAGCCGGATGGCGGCTGCGTGGGCTTTATCCGTTACCGTGGAGCGGAAGGAGTCGAAGAATTTACTCGGCGGCTGGTCGAGGAATCCGGCGTGCTTTTTCTGCCGTCGAGCCTGTACCGCTCCGAATTGGGACCGGTGCCCGAAAACTGTTTGCGGGTGGGTTTCGGTCGCATGCAGGTCGCGGCTGGACTGACAGTTCTGCGTGAATGGTTGCAGCGCAATCAACGTCATTAGGCGCAATGGAGAGGAAGTCATGAGAGGTTTCAGAGCGCGGGGATTGTTGGGGTTGGCGCTGGCAATGACCGCATGCGGATCCTTGTTCGCAGCGCAGGGCGCGGCCGATTCGCCGGACAAAAAGCCCGAGAATGCATCTGAAAAGACAGACGGCAAGTTCGAGCCCTTCAAGCCTGAGGCCACGACGAGCAACGGCACCGTCAGCGTCGGCGGACAGAGCATAGCCTACCAAGCCGTCGCCGGAACCTTGGTCGTGCACCCGAAGGATTGGGACGACGTTCCGCGCGACCCGAAGGCCGACAAGGGAGGCGGACCTGCGGAGGACGGACCGGACGCCAAGAATCCGAGCGCGCAAGCGGCGATTTTCTATGTGGCCTATTTCAAGAATGGCGCCGCAAATCGACCGCTGACCTTCGTCTATAACGGCGGTCCGGGCTCCGCGACGCTATGGCTGCATATGGGCGCCTTCGGACCCCGGCGTGTCGTTACCGCAACCGATGTGCACACGCCGGCTGCGCCATACTCGCTGGTGAACAACGCGTCGAGCCTGCTCGATGCCACCGATCTGGTCTTCATCGACGCGCCCGGTGCGGGATTTAGCCGGATCGCCGGCAAGGATAAGGAGACTAATGGCCTGCAAGTTTAAGTCGGCCGACCCGCTGCCGTACGGCGCGCGAGTCTGCGTGGGCATGCTAAATCTCGCTGATTTTCAGCGGGAGTTTGCGCGATGGAGCATTTCCACCCGCATCGACGACTGCCGCTGAACACCGCTTCGCTGCGCGGTGCGCCTGCCGCTATCGCAACTCAAGTCCGGCCCCCGGCGGCCGCTAAGTAGGTCATGCAGGACCCGGGTATCGCACTGTCCGACAACCGGGCAGACGAGATGGACAATTGCGAGGTCGTTCACGGCCTCTTGGAGCGCTGCCTGGCGGGCGAGGAACTTGCCGTGCCCATGCTGCCGGAAGTGGCGGTGCGCGTGGTGCGCACGGGCCCGAAGAACTCGACCAACGCGCGGCAGCTCGCGGACATCATCAACGCCGACCCCGCGCTCACGATGTACGTGCTGCGTGTTGCCGCGTCGGCGGCGAAACGGCCGGCATCACCGATTGTCTCACTGCCGCATGCCGTCGCGTGGTTGGGATTCGACGAGGTGGCAAATATCGCCTTTACCCTGGCGCTGCAGGGCAAGATGCTGGACGTCAAAGGGCAGCAGCACAAAGCGCGGCGCCTTTGGCGCCACTCGCTGGCAAGCGCCTTGTGGTCGCGGCAGTTGGCGCACCTGTTGGGAGAGGAAACCGGTATGTGCTACCTGTGCGGCCTGCTGCACAACATCGGCAAGGTGGTCACCTTAGGCGCGGTGCATGACCTGGCGCAACGCGCCGGAAAGAAGCTGTCAGGCGAGCAGTACGACCGGCTCATCGAAACATTTCATCGTCACATCGGCGCCCGCGTGATCACTGCCTGGGCATTGCCGCCGCCGGTACTCACGGTGACTTCGCAGTGGGAGGCGTATCACTCGGCCGGCACTGCGCGATTCGAAAGCAATGTGGTTCACGTGGCGCACGCGCTCGCCGATTTTACGCTGCACGATTCCACGCAGTTGGCCCGCGACCTGCTGGTGACGGATGCCGCTTACCGGGATCTGGGGCTGACTGCGGCAGACGGCGCGCCCCTGTTCAATTCGGCGGCTGCAATCAACGCCGAGCTGGATCGTTATCTAGCGCCTTGAGTGTGGGCGGCGGCTCGACTATCGTGAGCCCTATGAAGAAAAATACGCTGGTGAATCATCCCCCCGCGGTACCGGTCGCGCCTGACAATCGACCGCTGGTGGCGCCGATATACCAATCCGTGAAATTCTCGTTCGACGATACCGGCGAGACCCTGCGCTACCTGCGCGGCGATCGAGAGGGGTTCTTTTATTCGCGCACCTCCAACCCGACGTTGAAACAATTGCAGCTGCTGCTGGCACAACTGCAGGGCAGAGAGGACTGCCTGTTGACCGGATCCGGGGTCGCGACCATTGCCGCAAGCCTGCTTTCGTTATGCAAGCAGGGTGATCACATTCTCGCCTTTGTCGAGTCGTATGGCCCTAGCCGTTACATCGTGCAGCACCTGATGGCGAAGTACGGCGTCGCTCACACGCTGTTGTCGATCGAGGACCTTGCCGGCATCGAGCGCGTGCTTCACGATAGGCCAACGCGGCTGGTGATCTTCGAAAGCCCCACTAATCCGGTGACGAAGATCGCCGATATCGAGCACATCACAATCCACGCGCGCCGTACGGGCGCTCTGACGGTGCTCGACAATACTTTCGCCGGCTTTCACAACCATGGCGCTTACGATATCGACATTTTCCTGCACAGCCTGACGAAATACGCGTCCGGCCACGGCGACGTCATGGGCGGCGCCATTATTGCGCGCGGCGAACTGATCGCAGCGATGCGCAAAGACATCGGGTCAATGGGTCCGACCCTCGATCCGCACGCAGCATTCCTGATTCAGCGCGGCATGCGCACTTATTTCTTGCGCTACGAGCGTCAGTGCGCCACTGCGCGCGCGATCAGCCTTTTCTTGATCAGCCATGCGCGCGTGAAACACGTTTTCTACCCGGGCCTCGACACGCACCCCCAGCACTCGCTAGCCCGGAGGCAAATGAGTGATTTCGGCTCCGTGGTCACTCTCGAGCTGAACGGCGGTTTCGAGGAGGGTGGAAGGTTTGCCGAGTCGTTGCAGCTGTTTTCCATTTCGGCCAGCGTGGGTTCTACCGAATCGCTGGTGATGCCGCCGCAATTGCTGGCCGGGGGTGAATATACCCCGGAACAGCGTGCCGCTTCGCGGATCACCCGCGGCACCGTGCGCCTGTCCATTGGTCTGGAAGACGCCGAGGATCTGATTCAAGATCTGAGTCAGGCCTTAGATAAAGCCTTTATTTAACATATTCTTTTTCACATAAGTTAATAAGCGCCTCAAGCATCCTCGCCGCGTGCCGATCTAAAGGTACGCGCCAGCTATAGGGGGTGATCAGTTGAGTCCCGCACCGGTTGTCATTCTCTCCGCCCTTAACTCGCAGGCGGCGCGCGATTACTTAGGTGAGTCGCTCGCCGGCCCGCAGAACATCGCGCCGCTGCCGCGGGTGTGTGCGCAACTCGCACAGCTCACCGCGCAACAGGCCACCGACGCCAGCCAACTGGCGCGCTTGATTCAATCCGATCCGGCGCTTGCGGGCGAGATCATGAGGGTCGCGAATTCGCCGGTGCTACGGCCGCGGACGGCCATCGTTTCGCTGCAACAAGCGGTGTCATGGCTCGGTGTTGCGGAGGTGCGCAATATCGCGATGGCGGTGATGCTGCGCGGTGAGGTGTTCTGCGCTCCCGGACACGAACCTGAATCCGAAGAGTTGTGGCGTGAGGCGTGGCTTGCAGGCCTGTGGGCCAAGGAAATTGCGCGCGAGCGCCGCAAGCATGTCGAGAGCGCCTTCCTGGCTGCGCTGATGCATCGTACCGGAGCGGCTCTTGCGCTGAAGATTTTGTCGCGATTCGAGTTCGAGCAGCGCACCGTCATGGACGCACACACTTTCAGCGACCTCGTGGTCGAGTTCGAGCCCGCCTTCGGCCGTCTATTGATGACCCACTGGCTTCTGCCCGCAGACGTTCAAGAGGCGGCGAGCGAATGGCGCAGCTATGGCCGTAACCTGCCCGATTCGAACCATCGGGATCTGGCCGCGACGGTGAATGCGGCGCATCTTTTGGCCACCCACACCATGCACCCGCAATTGCTGGATGAAGAGATGGTGATCGAGAGTCCAGTGTTCGAACAGCTCGGCGTTTTCCCTGACGACCGGCGGCTCATGCTGGCGAAACGCGACCGGGTGCGCAGCCTGGCGGGCATCTAGGGCGACGATGCAGACAGAGGCGTACGATTTTCTTTGCGTGGGCTCAGGACCGGCCGGCCAGAAGGCGGCCATCCAGGCGGCCAAGGCGGGGTTTCGTGCGGCCATTATCGAGCGCGAGGCGCTGGTGGGCGGTTCATGCCTGCTGTCGGGCACGATTCCGAGCAAGGCGTTGCGCGAACAGGCGCTGCGCTACCGCCGCATGCAGGGCAGCGCCTCATCGTTGGCCGTGGAGCTGCGTGGCGATGCACCGCTATCGGCCTTGCTGCACGGCGTCGACGTCGTCATCGCGGCGCAGGACCACTATCTGCAGGCACAACTGGCGCGCAACCGCGTAGAGTTGATTCGCGGCCGCGCGGTGTTTCTGGATGCGGACCGCATCGAGGTGCAGCGCTTGGACGGCACACGTAAGGTGGTGCGTGCACGGCGGGTGTTGCTCGCCCCCGGATCGCGGCCGCGGCACGTGCCCGCCATCGAAGTGGATCACGAACACATTCTCGACAGTGACTCCATACTGAGCTTGCCCTACCTGCCGCGCTCCATGGTGGTGCTGGGCAGCGGCGTGATCGCCTGCGAGTACGCCTCCATTTTCGCTGCGCTGGGCTGCGCCGTGACATTGCTCGACAAGGCGGCAGAGCCCTTGGGGTTTCTCGACAGCGGCTTGCGCATGGGATTTCTCAACGCATTTCGCGCGATGGGCGGCAGGTATCAGGGCGGCGCAGAGGTTGTCGGCGCGCGCTTCGATGGGTTCTCGCAGGTAGCGGTGGAGCTTCGCGGCGGCGAGGTGCTGAACTCGGACATCGTGTTTGCCGCATTCGGGCGCATCGCGAACCTGGAGGGCATTGGTCTCGACCGCCTGCAACTGGCCATCAGCAGCCGCGGCCACGTCCAAGTCGATGAGCGATACGAAACCAATATCCCGGGAATATTTGCGGCGGGCGACGCCATTGGGCCGCCGGCGCTGGCCTGCGCCGCCGCCGATCAGGGTCGCCGTGCTGCGCTCGCCGCTCTCGGGCTGCCGCCGCCTGCCAATACCAGCTTGGTGCCCAGCGGCGTATATACGATTCCGGAGATCGGCTGCGTCGGACTAACGCAAAGCGAAGCCACCGCGAAGCAGCTCGACATCATCATCGGCCGCGCCGATTTCAGCGAAGTGGCACGTGCTCACGTCGCGGGCGAGCCTATGGGCTTCTTGGCGTTGCTCTGCGAGCGCAGCAGCGCGAAAGTGCTCGGTGTTCAGATCATCGGCGAGGGCGCCACCGATTTGGTTCACTTGGGGCAGGCGGCAATTGCCACTGGCGCCACCGCCGATTTCTTCGTCGAGCAGATCTTCAACTTTCCAACCATGACCGAAGCCTATCGAATCGCCGCCTTTGACGTGCTTAAGCAGCGCGCGGTGGCGCCGGTGGCGCATCTCAAGCTGGCGACTGCCTAGACTGCCAAACGCCAAATCGTTTCTCGCCATGAGATGGTGTTTCGGGTTCTGCTTGCGTTTCGACTAAAGATTGCGAATCAGGATATCGCCGAACTCGCTGCATTTGACTTCGGTCGCCCCCGCCATCTGCCGCGCGAAATCGTAAGTCACGGTCTTCTGTGCAATGCTCCTATCCATCGCGCCGATGATGGCGTCAGCCGCTTCCAGCCAGCCCATGTAGCGCAGCATCATTTCGCCCGATAGGATGACGGATCCGGGATTGACCTTGTCAAGATTGGCGTACTTCGGGGCGGTGCCGTGCGTAGCCTCGAATACCGCATGACCGGTGATGTAATTGATATTCCCGCCCGGCGCGATTCCGATGCCGCCGACTTGGGCGGCTAGCGCATCCGACAGATAATCTCCGTTGAGATTCATGGTGGCAACCACATCAAACTCATCCGGGCGGGTCAGAACCTGCTGCAAGGTGATGTCGGCGATCGCATCCTTGATGATGATCTTACCCGCCTTCTTGGCGGCCTCCATTTGCGCAGCGGCTTCCTTTTCACCCTTGGCGGCCTTGATGCGTTCCCACTGCTCCCACGTGAACACATCGGCGGGAAATTCCCGCTCCGCCAGCTGGTAGCACCAGTTACGGAATGCGCCCTCGGTGAATTTCATAATGTTGCCCTTATGCACGATGGTCACGCTCTTGCGCTTGTTGGCAATGGCGTAGGCAACGGCCGCGCGGAACAATCGATCCGTGCCTTCCTTCGATGCGGGTTTAAGGCCAATTCCCGAGCTGTCCGGGAAGCGGATCTTAGCGAACTGTTTCGGGAAAGCTTGCTTGAACAAATCGAGAAATTTCTTGCAGTCCGCCGAACCGGCTTCGAATTCGATTCCCGCGTAAATGTCCTCGGTGTTTTCGCGGAAAATGACCATGTCGACCTTCTCGGGTGACTTGACCGGCGAGGGCACGCCCTTGAACCAGCGCACCGGTCTTAGGCAGACGTACAAATCCAACATTTGGCGCAACGCCACATTGAGCGAGCGAATGCCGCCGCCGACCGGTGTGGTCAGCGGTCCCTTGATCGAGATCAGGTACTCACGGCAGGCGGCGACGGTTTCGTCGGGCAGCCAGGTGTTGTACGCCTTGTTCGCCTTCTCGCCGGCAAACACTTCCATCCAGTGAATCTTGCGCTTGCCGCCGTAGGTCTTTTGTATGGCCGCATCGAATACCCGCACGCTGGCGCGCCAGATGTCAGGCCCGGTGCCGTCGCCTTCGATGAAAGGAATGATGGGTTGATCGGGCACATGTAATTTGCCGCCGGTAATCGTAATCTTTTCGCCCCCGGCGGGAATCTGCACGTGCACCGGCTTCGCATCAGACATTGGCATTGGCTCCTATATATTCAACCGCAATGCTAGCATGCGCGACCAGTGCGCACGCTCACCTCAACACCCGCCAAGGACGGCTTCTGCATGCCGGCCGAATTCGAACGGCATTCTGGCTGCTGGATGCTGTGGCCGGAGCGCACGGATAATTGGCGCGGCGGTGCAAAACCGGCGCAGGCGACTTTTGCGGCCGTGGCAACGGCCATAGCCGGCGGCGAGCCGGTCAGCGTGGGAGTGTCGGCGGCGCAATTCCACAATGCCCGCGCCCGGTTGCCGCGCAGCGTGCGTGTGGTCGAGATCAGTAGCAATGACGCGTGGGTACGCGACTCGGGTCCGACATTCGTCATCGATGGCAAGGGGCATCGCCGCGGTGTCGATTGGACCTTCAATGCCTGGGGCGGCCTGGCAGGGGGCTTGTACTTTCCTTGGGACCGTGACGATGAGGTCGCGCAAAAGGTGCTGGAACTCGAGGCGGCGGATCGGTACCGAACATCCTTCGTGCTCGAAGGCGGCGCCATCCACGTAGACGGGCAGGGAACCTGTCTGACCACCGAGGAATGTCTGCTCAACCCGAATCGCAACCCCGGGCTGTCGCGTTTCGAGGTTGAGGAACACCTGCGCCGCTATCTTGGCGTCACCAACGTGATTTGGCTGGGTAAGGGTGTGTACCTCGATGAGACCGGCGGCCACATCGACGAACTGGCGTGTTTTACCAGCCCGGGCCACGTCGCCCTGACCTGGACTCTGGATCGCAGCGATCCCCAGTATGAGATCTCACAGGACGCCTATCAGCGCCTGAAGCTGGCGCGCGATGCGCGTGGCCGCGAACTCACCATTCATAAAATCCATCAGCCGGGGCCGCTGTTCATGACTGCCGAGGAGGCTGCCGGCATCGACCGCCGCACCGGCACTCACCCGCGCAAAGCCGGCGATCGGCTGCCCGCGTCATACATCAATTTCTATATTGCGAATAAATGCATCGTCATGCCGCTCTACGACAAGCGGCACGACGCGGCGGCACAACGCACGCTCAAACGGCTGTTTCCGAGTCGTAAAGTGCTGGGCGTTGCCACCCGCGAGGTGCTGCTGGGCGGGGGCAATATCCACTGTATTACCCAGCAAGTGCCGCTTCCCAAGGTCCGCTAGCGCCCCATAATGGAACTTTGCTGCGCGTAGGCTCTCGAAACTCTTTATTCTACGCACCCTAAATCCTCCTTACTCCCCATAATCTTGGAAGCTGTAGTGCACCCATTGTTCCGCCGATACGCACATAAATCATTGATCGCGCTCGTGTGCGCCGGCGCAGTCATTGCCGCCGGCTGTCACCATAATCGCCAGAACAGCGGTTACGGCATCGCCTGGGTGACCTTGAGCGCAACGCCGGGTGATTTCACCAGCTATGTGGTTAACGTCAATTCGGTGTCCTTGACCGGCGCCACATACGGCGTGGTCACTCCCGTCAGCGCCATCGAGACGGTGGATTTCACCAAATTGAAGGACATTTCCGAGCTGTGGAGCTCCGCGAGCCTGCCCAACGATACCTACAAGTCGGCCACGATTACTCTTGACTACACGGCGGCCAATATTTCCGTCATGGTCAACGGCGTGCCGCAGAAGGCGAAGGTGGTGGACACCACGGGCGCCGCGGTGACCACGCAAACCATCAACATCACGTTCGATGCGCAACACCAGCCCACCATCCAGCCAACCCTGTCATCGTCGAGCGCACTGCGGCTGGCCGTCAATTTCAATCTCGCCGCCTCGAACATCGTGAATTTGTCGACCAATCCTGCGACCGTGACGATCAAGCCCATCATGACGATCGCCACCGCTCCACCCGATACGAAGCCGGTGCGCATCCGCGGCCCGCTGATCAATTCCAGCGTCGGTGTGGGTAGCTATACGGTATACGTGCGGCCCTTCTTCGACCAATTCAACAGCTTGGGCCAGCTCACGTTGTTCAACGACGCGAACACCGTGTATCAAGTGAATGGTTCGACGTATGTCGGCACGCCGGGCATAACGGCCTTGTCGCAAACGTCCGCAGGCACGACCATTACCGCGGCGTACACCACCTTCGAGCCGACGCCGACGCAGAACCCGGCGGTGACGGCGGGTAAGTTCAATTCGCACTACGTGATTGCGGGAAGTACTCTCGAAGACTTTTATACCCAGGGCCTCGAAGGCGACGTCATCAAGCGTAGCGGCAATACGTTGACCTTGCGAGGCGCCACCTTGCAGCTGAACAACGGCACGAGTTCCTACATCAATACACCCGATGCAGTGGTTCTGGTGGGCCCGAACACCATTGTGACGGCTGACGACAATACGACGATGACGAATCTCACTTACCACTCCATTGCGGTGGGTCAGCACATCATTGCACGCGGTATCTACTCGCTGCCGGCATCCAAGGTCGGGACCTTGGATGCCACCGGATCGTCCGGCACCAATACCGGATCCGTGCGCCTGCAGACCACCGAGGTCTTCGGTCCCGTGGTGTCCTCGGGCGCGGGCGTGGTGGTGCTTGATCTGCAGTCCATCGAGAACTGGCCGGTCAGCATTTATGACTTCACCGGCAATGGTACGGTTGCAGTGACCCCGGCGGCCTACGAGATCAATTCGGGAACGCTGGCGTTGCCCGCCGGCACATTGGCCGGTAATCCGTTGTGGGTCGAGGGCATTAGCGCGCCCTTCGGCGCCGCGCCGCCGGACTTTCTGGCGACTTCCATCAATGCCGAACTGTCGGTGCCGGCCCGCTTGCAAGTCGAATGGACCAGTGCCGGGACCACCGCACCCTTCACCACACTGACGGCCACCGGCTTGACCATCAATCTCGCGAATGCGAATTACAGCGCCGGATCGATCATTATCGCCTCCGAGAACATCGACCTAACGTCGCTGGCGGCGACGCCGCAGATCGTGCCGCAGGCGGTGCCCGCCACCGCCGGCTTGCCGCCGGTATTTCTGCCGGCGTTCTCCATCGGCAACCTGTCGGCGGCGCATACCACTAGCATCGCGGTGTTCAATGCCTTCTCTAGCTTCGTGACCCAGGTCCCCAAGTCCATCGTCGCGGCGACGCCGGCCTTCAAATTCGTGGCCATGGGGGTGTACAACCGGGGCACCAATACCTTTACTGCTTCCAGTATCGACGTCGTGAACTAAACTAGCTCCCCACATGGGGAAGCTCATCGTAAGACATGGATTGGCCTGGGCGCTCGGCGCCCTGTGGCTTTGTCCGCTCGCATCGCGGGCGACCGCGCAGCAGCTTGCGGACGCTTCGCCCGCGGCTCGCCCGCGGATCTGCCTTGTATTGTCCGGCGGCGGCGCGCGCGGCATGGCGCATATCGGCGTACTCAAGGTTCTCGAGGACCTGAAGATCCCCATCGACTGTATCGCCGGCACCAGCATGGGCGCCATCGTCGGCGGACTGTACGCCAGCGGCATGACGGCGCAGCAAATCGACGCCACCATGCGCTCGGTGGATTGGCAGGAGGCATTTCGCGACGCGCCGCCGCGCCGCGAACTCGCGTTCAGGCGCAAACAAGATGATAGTAATTTTCTGGTGCGCCTGCCGCTGGGCCTCAAGCATGGCAAGATTCTTCTGCCGAAGGGGTTCATCCAAGGGCAGAAGCTCCAGGAAACACTGCGCCAGTTGACCCTGCCGTTCAGCAACAGCACGGATTTCGATCAGCTACCCACGCCGTTTCGCGCCGTGGCGACGGATTTAGAAACCGGCAATGCCGTGTTGTTGGACAAGGGCGATCTTGCCATTGCGATGCGCGCCAGTATGTCGGCGCCGGGTGTATTTGCGCCGGTCGAAGCAAACGGGCGCCTGCTGGTGGACGGCGGACTGGCCGAGAATTTGCCCATCAACGTGGCGCGTGCAATGCACGCGGACATACTCATCGTCTCCGACGTGAGTTACCCGTTGCAGCCGCGGGCTGCACTCGATTCGGCTCTCTCGATATCCAACCAGATGCTCGCCATTCTGGTGCGCAAGGACTCCGACCAACAGCGTGCCAGTTTGGGTCCGCAGGATATCTTGATAGTGCCGCAGCTGGGGCTGGCGACATCGACCGACTTCGCCGCTGCGAACAGTGCGATCGCGCGCGGCGAGCAGGCGGCGCGCGGTTCGCTTGGCCAACTGACGGCCTTCAGCGTCGGGGATGCGCTGTATCGCGACTATCTGACGCGGCGCGCGGCGCGCGAACCCGGCTTGTCGGCGATTCAATTCGTACGCGTGGACGAGCAATCCAAGCGCTATGAAAAGACCATCTTGGCGGAGATGCAACCGCTGGTGGGCAAGCCGCTGGACTTGAATGAAGTGGGCAAGCGCATAACTGAGTTGTACGGTCTCGGGAATTTCGAGACGCTGGACTACAGCTTGGTTGAACGACCTGCAACGGGCGAAAGTGCTGCCGCTGACACCGGCCTCAATTCGGGCGCCGCCCCGACCAGCGGCGTCGCGGAATCGGGATTCGAAGTACGTGCGCGCCGCAAATCCTGGGGCCCTAATTACCTGCGTTTCGGCTTGAATTTGGAGGACGATTTTCAGGGCAATAGCCGCTATAACGCGGCGGCGCGTTTCGTTCTGACCGAGATCAACGAGCTGGGCGCGGAGTTCTTGACCGACGTGCAAATCGGCAGCGATCCGAAGGTGGTCAGCGAGTTCTATCAGCCACTCAATGCATCGCGCACTTGGTTCGTGGCGCCAAGTGCACGCATTGAGGCGCGCGATCTGCCGATCTACGTCAACAACCAGCAAGTGGCCGATTTTCGCGATCGCGAAGCGGAAGCCGACGTCGATTTTGGACGCGACCTCGGCAACTGGGGTGAAATCCGCGCCGGATTACATCGCACCAACGGCGCCACCCGCGTGCGCTACGGCGACCCCACATTGGTCGAAGGGCAGTACAACAAAGGCGAGTATTTCTTCAAGTTCAGCTACGACCGCTTGGATAATGTGCACTTCCCGCGCGATGGCCAGACCTTCAGCCTGCAGTGGGATGCGAATCGCAGCAATCTGGGCGCGGACATCGTCTCCGATCGGGTGAAGGCGGATTGGCTGATGGCCCGTTCGGCCGGGCGCAATACCATTCTCCTTTGGACGTCGTTGGGGACCACTTTGGACGGCAATTTCCCCACTACGGCGCTGCCGGAATTCTATTCGCTGGGTGGATTCTTCAATATGTCGGGTCTTGCGCCGCAGTCGCTGATCGGACCGAACTATGCCATCGGCCGGGCGATCTATTTTCGCAAGATCGGCCGCGGCGGCGAGGGATTTTTCGAATTTCCCGCCTACCTCGGTATGTCTTTCGAGGTGGGCAATACCTGGGAGCACCGCGGCGACGTCAGTTTCGGGTCGGCGCGCAAGGATGCCTCGGTATTCGTCGCCTTCGACACATTTCTCGGGCCGGTTTATCTCGGGTCCGGCTACGATGAAGCGGGGACAGCCGCGTTCTACTTGTTTTTGGGCCGCACTTTTTAGAAGTTGCGACTCTCGCCCAATTTTTCGACCTTTTCGAATACCAGCGCCGGTTGGTCGCCGATGCGCGAGTATTCGTGCTTACGCGACATGTCTTCAAGGACACGATCGCGTTCCTCTGCAGTAAAAAACCAATGAGTCCTTTGCCAATCCGTGCCGAGCAGATTGGCAAACGGATCCCCGGGCTTGAGGCATACACGGATACCATAAGGCCGCGGCAGTACCGGCAGAGTGCGCACCAGATTTTGAGCGTTTGCGATTCCCATGAGGCTCGGAAGATAGCGGAATCGCCGGTAGGCTGCCAGCTGAATAGCATTGCAAGCGCATGCTAGACTCCGCCGCCTTCCAACGAGGTAATTGATGGCATCGTCCTACACGGCCTCTGATATCGAGGTATTGAGCGGCTTGGACCCGGTTCGCCGGCGGCCGGGCATGTATACCGACACCACGCGGCCGAACCATCTCGCGCACGAGGTGATCGACAACAGCGTCGACGAAGCGCTCGCGGGCTACTGCGACAAAATCGATGTAACCGTGTTCAAGGACGGTTCCCTGCAGGTTGAGGACAACGGCCGGGGAATGCCGGTCGACATTCATCCGAAAGAGAAGATCAGCGGCGTCGAATTGATTCTTACGCGCCTGCACGCCGGCGGAAAATTCAACGACAAGACTTATCAGCATTCGGGCGGCCTGCACGGCGTGGGCGTTTCCGTGGTGAATGCGTTGTCGAAGCGCCTGGAGTGCTGGGTGCGTCGCGCCGGAAAGGAATACAACATCAGCTTTGCGGGCGGCCGCCTCAATTCCAAACTCGAGGCGGTAGGCGAGGTGCCAAAATCGAAAACCGGTACCACCTTGCGGTTCTGGCCCGACCCGCAATACTTCGACACCGACAAATTCGCGGTACCGAAGCTCAAACAGGTGCTGCGGGCGAAAGCGGTGCTGTGCCCCAACCTGCGTGTCACTCTCACCAATGAGTTCACCGGGGAACGCGACGAATGGCTGTATACGGGTGGGCTGCACCAGTACTTGGCTGAAGAGCTTGGCAAGGGTCAATGGCTGCCGGCCGAGACTTTTTATGGCAAGCGCGATATCGACGGCGGCTCGCTCGATTGGGCGTTCGCCTGGGTCCTCGAGTCCGAACACGGCGTTACCGAAAGTTACGTCAATCTAATTCCCACCGTCGAGGGCGGCACGCATGTGAACGGCCTGCGCTCGGGAGCCGCCGATGCGGTACGCGAATTTTGTGAGTTCCGCAGTCTGGTGCCGCGAGGCCTCAAACTCGCCCCCGAGGATGTGTGGGACGGTGTGAGCTTCGTGCTGTCGATGAAAATGCGCGAGCCGCAGTTTGCCGGACAGACCAAGGAGAAGCTCTCCTCGCGCGAATCCGCCGGCATCGTGCAAGGGGTGATCAAGGATGCCTTTGCCCTGTGGCTCAATCAGCACCCCGACCAGGGTGAAAAAATCGCCATGCTGGCGATCGCGAACGCGCAGCAGCGCTTTAAGGACAGCCAGAAAATCGCGCGCAAGCGCATCGTCGCCGGCCCGGCGCTGCCGGGCAAGCTCGCCGACTGCGTGAGCCAGGATCCGGCGCGCGGTGAACTGTTCTTGGTCGAAGGAGATTCTGCGGGCGGGTCGGCCAAGCAGGCCCGCGATCGTGTCACCCAGGCCATCATGCCGCTGCGCGGAAAGATTTTGAACACCTGGGAAGCCGATACGAGGGAGGTTCTTCAATCACAAGAAGTGCACAACATCAGCATCGCCATCGGCGTCGACCCGGCTGCGGCCGATTTGTCCGGCCTGCGGTATCACAAGATTTGCATTCTGGCCGATGCGGACAGTGACGGGCAGCACATCGCCACGCTGCTCTGCGCCTTGTTTTTGCGGCACTATCGGCCCTTGGTGATGGCGGGTCACGTGTATGTGTGCATGCCGCCGCTGTTTCGCATCGATGCCGGCAAGGAAGTCATCTATGCGCTCGATGAAGCCGAGCGCGACAAGGCATTGAAGCGCATCGCCGCCGAAAGCCCACGCACCAAGCCGTCGGTGATGCGCTTCAAAGGTCTGGGTGAAATGAGCCCGCTGCAGTTGCGCGAAACCACCATGGCACCGCAGACACGCCGGCTGGTGCAGATGACCATTGATGCGCAGGACAGCCCGGATCAAATGCTCGACATGCTGCTGGCGAAAAAGCGCGCCGGCGACCGGCGCGAGTGGCTCGAGAGCAAGGGCAATCTGGCGCGCGTTTAACGCGTCGAACTCACTCATGAAAGATCAAGAACTGAACTTCGAAGGGGTGGAGCAAGAGCCCCTAAAGTCATTCGCGGAGCGCGCCTACCTCGATTATTCGATGTACGTCATCCTGGACCGAGCTCTGCCGCATTTGGGCGACGGACTGAAACCCGTGCAGCGGCGCATCGTCTATGCGATGAGCGAATTGGGCCTCGCCGCAGGCGCCAAGCCCAAGAAATCAGCGCGCACCGTGGGCGACGTCATCGGTAAGTTTCATCCGCACGGCGATTCCGCCTGCTACGAAGCCATGGTGCACATGGCGCAGGACTTTGCGTACCGCTATCCCATCGTCGACGGCCAGGGTAATTGGGGCTCGACCGATGACCCAAAATCCTTCGCTGCCATGCGCTATACGGAGTCGCGGCTGACGCGCTATGCCGCGTTGCTGTTGCAAGAGCTGGGTTCCGGCACCGTCGACTGGGCGCCGAACTTCGATGGTTCACTCGATGAGCCCACCATGCTGCCGGCACGCGTGCCGAACTTGCTGCTGAACGGCGGCTCAGGTATCGCTGTCGGCATGGCCACGGACATCCCACCGCATAATTTGCGCGAAGTGGTCAAGGCCTGTGTGGCGCTGCTCGACGATCCGGAATTGAGCACGCGCAAAATCATGGCGCATGTGAAAGGCCCGGATCTGCCCACGGGAGGCGAGATCGTCTCGCCGCGCGATGAGTTGGTGCGCATGTACGAGACGGGCTCCGGCAGTTTCAAGGCGCGCGCGACCTATGAAATAGAGGAAGGGGAGATCGTCATCGATGCCCTGCCGTTTCAGGTATCCGGCAGCAAGGTATTGGAGCAGATCGGCGGCCAGATGCAGCAGAAAAAGCTGCCCATGGTCGAGGATATCCGCGACGAGTCCGATCATGAGAATCCCACCCGGCTCGTGATCGTGCCGAAATCAAATCGCGTGGATACGACTGCGCTCATGGCGCATTTGTTCGCGACCACGGATTTGGAGCGCAGCTATCGCGTAAATCTCAATGTGATCGCGCTCGACGGCCGCCCTCGCGTGATGGGCTTGAAGGAAATGCTGCTGGAATGGCTGACCTTCCGCAAATCCACGGTCACCCGGCGCCTGAATCATCGGCTCGCGAAATTGAATACCCGGCTGCACCTCCTCGACGGCATGCTGATCGCGTTCTTGAACCTCGATGAAGTGATTCGCATCGTACGTACCGAGGAGCACCCCAAGGCGGTGCTGATCAAGCGCTTCAAGCTGTCGGATGAGCAGGCCGAACACATCCTCGAGACCAAGCTGCGACACCTGGCGCGGCTCGAAGAGATGAAGATCCGCGAGGAGCAGAAAGAGCTGGCGCAGGAGCGTGACGAGATCGACGGGATATTGAAGAGCAAGGCCAAGCTCACCCGGCTGGTGCGCGACGAATTGCTGAGCGATGCCGAGGAATACGGCGATGATCGGCGCACCCGGCTGGTGGAGCGCGAAGCGGCACAGGCCATTTCGGAGACCGAGCTGCTCACTAGCGAGCCGACCACGGTGGTCCTGTCGCGCTTGGGCTGGGTGCGGGCCGCAAAAGGCCACGACATCGACGTGCGCGCCTTGAGCTACAAGGGCGGGGATGAATTTCAGGCCGCCGCTCGCGGCCGCAACTTGCAGCAGGCCGTGTTCATCGATTCCACAGGGCGCGCCTACAGCCTGGACGCGCACCAGCTGCCGGCCGCCCGCGGCTACGGCGAGCCGCTATCAGGTACGGTGGATCCGCCCGACGGCGCCACTTTTGCGGCGGTGCTGATCGGCGAGCCCGACGACGCTTGGCTGCTGGCGAGCGATGCGGGTTACGGCTTCGCGGTGAAATTGCGCGAGCTATATGCCCGCAACAAGAAAGGCAAGTCCATTCTTAAGGTGCCGGAGAACGCCAAAGTGCTTATTGCGCAGCCGATTCTGCAGAAGACGGCGCTCGCCATATTCGTCAACAACGACGGTGAGGTGCTGGCCCTGCCGACCGCGCACATCGAGGAGATGACGGCGGGCAAGGGCCAGAATCTATTCGGTATTCCCAGCAAGAAGTCCGCTGAGCGGGATGAGTACCTGGTGGCCATGGCGGTGGTCAATCCCGGCGAAGTGCTGACCATTTACAGCGGCAACAGCGCGCCGATGAAGCTCAAATTCGAGGAACTCAAGCAGTTCCAGGACAAAAAGGGCCAGCGCCGTCAACGATTCTCGCGGGCTTACAAACAGGTCGACAGACTCGAGGTATCGAGCGGGTAACAGCGGCTACGGGGGAAGGGACGTCCGATAGTTTGAGCATTGGTAGGACGGTGTGATAAACCTCACGACAACTGCTCCTTTGTTGTCGTGAGGTTTATCACACCATCCGACAAGGGCTAGCCTAGCGATCGCCCGACATCGTCACGTCCTCGGGGGCGTTGACGAAGTAACCTTGGATGAATTCGATGCCGAGCTGCCACAGAACGGCCATGGTGTTGGCGTCTTCCACGCGTTCGGCCACCGTTTCGATGCCTCTGCGTTTCGCAGCTTCAACCAAGCCTTTGACCCGCTGCTGCTGTATTTGATTAGTCGACAGGCCCTGCATCAGCGAGCCGTCGATCTTGATGAAATTCATTTCGAGCTCGGCCAGCAGTTTCAAGGGATCGCGGCCGGTGCCGAAATGCTCCAATGCAAAGCGAAAGCCGAGCTTGCGCAGGTTCTCAGCCAATTCCTTGGTCTGCCGCACGTACTGCGTCGCTAAATCCTCGGTCACCTGGATGCAGATGCGCTTCGCCTCGATCTTGAGCGATTTTAACTGCGTGTCGAGCCAGCCCAGCAGGCTCTTGTCGAGCACCGTGTCCTTGGATACACGCACGAAAATGCAGGCCGCCTTGCGGTTGGCGGCGAATGACATCGATGCGCCGATCACCCAGCGATCGATGTTCTTCATCAGGTCATTGCGCTCCGCAGCCGCGATGAATTCCGCCGGCAGCACCTCGTTGCCTTGCTCGTCCAGCATGCGCACCAGGACGTCGAACATGCCCTTGTCTTCGCCCAACAGGCTGGCAATCGGCTGCTGCACCAGCCGGAAGCGATTCTCCATCAAGGCGCTCTTGATATGCTTGACCCAAATCTTGTCGTAGGCCTGTACCCGAGTATCCGTGTCGGACTTGTCGACGGCATACATCTGGT
Source organism: Steroidobacterales bacterium (assembly GCA_038226325.1). Taxonomy (GTDB): domain Bacteria; phylum Pseudomonadota; class Gammaproteobacteria; order Steroidobacterales; family Steroidobacteraceae; genus Bog-1198. Next base: position 50,421 of record JBBRQO010000006.1, read on the forward strand.
TGCCGCCGAGCTCGCGTCCGCGGCGGGTGGCGCTTACTGCATCGGTGATCGCCGAGGGCACGTCGGGATTTCCCGGCGGCAGCAATCCCAAGCCCACGGTCACTGTGGCCGATAGGGTCTTCTCTTCAATCGCGAAGGTATGCTCGTTCACGCGCTTCACGACATTCTCGGCCCAGGTCTCGACGTCGCGGGCGGTGCCGCGCTCCAGCAAGATTAAAAAAGCGTTGCCGCCGAAGCGGCCGCACAAATCCGTGGGCGTCAGCTGCGAGCGCAGCAATTCCGCGAGCTGCGCCATGAAGTCTTCGCTGGCGAGCACGCCGATGGCGTTCTGAATTTCAATGAAGCGGTCCGGCTTGATATGGGCGAATTGACGCACGCCGCCTTTCATGCCGCCTGCGCAACGCTCCCGCAACGCCGCAATCAGATACCGCTGCTGCAGAAAACGCGTGGTGGCGTCATTCTTGACCGCATCGGCGAGCTGCACCTCGAGATCGTGATCTTTCTTGTGCATGGCCGATATGGCGATGCGGATGGCCGGCTCATTCTCGTAGTCGGCTTTGGTGAGCAGCAGTTCGAGCGCCAGGCTGGAGCCATCGGATAGCAGCGCCTGCACCTTCAGCCCATGGCCCGACCATTTGCCTTGCAGGCAGGCCACCAGCGCGCCCTTGAGCGCAGGGTGGGTTTCCTGCTCGAACAAATCCATCAATGGCTGGCCGGTTAGCGCATCGTCGCCCGAATAGCCGAACAGCTCGAGCCACGCACGGTTCGCATCCACAATGATGCCTTCCTGCACATGCGTAATGGCATCCGCCGAGCCCTCGAGAAAATGCTGCAATTGCTCGCGGTACTCGCGCGCCGAGGACAGCGTGGTCGACAGTGCCCGCTCCAGGCGGTAAGCGCGCAGCTCGCGGGTTGCGACCGATTGCAGCCGGCTGCGGTTGGCGAGCGTCACGACATCCTGGGCGCCGAGGCGCATGGCGTCCGCAATGGCGGCTTCATCGACGTGCTCACGCATGATCAGAATCGGCATGCCGGGCGCGTTCTGCTGCTTGACCTTCATCAGCGAGGCCAGATCGACGTTCAGTTCTTCGATGAAGGCGATGAGCATTTCCGGGTTCAGCTGGGTCAGGGCATCCCCCAAGTCACGGGCGTCCGGCAGCCAGGTGCAATGCACCGGATGGCCGGCCTTGCGCAGCGTGCTATTGATCGCCTCGACGTGGTCCTGCGACCTCGTCATAACGATCATCGGAACGGCCCCCTGTTCGCTCACAGCTCAAAGTCCTCGTAAAATGGTCGGGAAGTGTATCACCTGGTTTTTTTTGATTCTGGGACCCAAGTCAAAGGCGGCCAGGAACTCAAGTGTAAGGCAGCCGGCGGATCGCGACGGGGCGGCCGGTGCCTGAGGCCGCCGGCAAAAACCGCCCTAATTGGCTTTAGGTTGGGGGTTGCGGCTATCATACGCGCCCTTCAAGTCCGAGGCCTTCGATGGCGAACTACAGCACGAACGAATTCAAGTCCGGTCTCAAGATCCTGATCGACGGCGACCCGTATGCCATCGTCGAGAACGAAATGGTCAAGCCGGGCAAAGGACAGGCTTTCAATCGCGTCCGGGTGCGCAACCTCAAGACGGGCCGCACCATCGAACGTACTTGGAAGTCGGGTGACACCGTCGAAGCCGCGGACGTGGTCGATACCGACATGCAGTACCTGTACCGGGACGGCGATTTTTTCAATTTCATGGTGCCGGAGACTTTCGAGCAGCTGACGGCTTCCAAAGAAGCGGTGGGCGACGGCGCACAATGGCTGAAGGACGGCACCGTCTGCGTGGTGACATTGTGGAATGGCGTGCCTTTGCAAGTGACTCCGCCGGCCCACATGGAACTCAAGGTGATCGAGACCGATCCCGGCGTGCGCGGCGACACCGCCACCGGCGGCTCCAAGCCTGCAAAGCTGGAAACCGGTGCCATGGTGCGGGTGCCGCTGTTCATCAATGAAGGGGAGATTTTGCGCATCGACACGCGCACGGGCGAGTACTTGTCGCGCGGGAAAAACTAGCGCGCGGCGATTTTGGGGCGGGCCGATGCAAACGCCCGACCATGCGGCCAGTTCAACATCAGGCGTTGTCGATCGTGAACGCCATGGCCTCGGCGAGCCGCGGGGCGCCGAGCGCGAGCGCGGCCAGACGATCGAATCCCAGGGCGACTCCCGCGCAATCCGGCAGACCCGCTGCCAATGCGGCCAGCAGGCGCTCATCCAGTGGCGGCTCCACCTGGCCGCGCGCCTCACGCTGACGCAAATCCCGGGCGAAACGGCTTCGCTGTTCGCCGTCGTCGATCAGTTCGTGAAAGCCGTTCGCCAATTCGACGCCGTCGAGATATAACTCGAAGCGCGCCGCGACCGGCGGCAGACCCGGCTTGAGGCGGGCCAGCGCGGCCTGCGAGGCCGGGTAATCCACGATGAAGCAGGGCCGATCAAGTCCTAGACGCGGGCCGACGATAAGCCCCATCAATAAGTCGAGCTTGGCATCGCGATCGAGTTCTGCGCGGCACACAATGCCGTGGCGTGCCGCCGAATCCAGCAGTTCCGCCTCGCTTGCGCGGTGCGCGTCGACCCCGGCGTAACGCTGGAACGCGTCCGCGTAGCTCAGGCGCTCCGCCGGCGCGAGTGTGCGATAGGGCGCCAGCATTTCCCCTATCAAGGCCTCTACCTCGGTCATCAGGCGCACATCATCGAACCCCAAGCGATACCACTCGATGAGGGTGAACTCTGGGTTGTGCCAGCGTCCGCGCTCGGCGTCACGGAACACCTTGCAGACCTGATAGATGTCGCCGCTGCCGGCCGCCAGCAGGCGTTTCATTGCGTATTCAGGCGAGGTGCTCAGATAGAACGGCGCCGGGATGCCGGCAACGTGAGTCGCCAGCGATTCGATTTGCGGATCGCTGACGGCAGCTGCGCTCAAGATGGGCGTTTCCACTTCGAGTACGCCTCGTGCGGCGAAGAATTCGCGGGCGGTCCGCAACAGCGCCGCGCGACGTTGCAGGGCGCCAAGCGCCGCCGTCGGCCGCCAGCTCACTCGCTTATCCTCGGACGCGGCGGCCGTGCAGAGGACGCACGCTTGCGACGCGCGCTTATGCGAGGCCTGTTCACGTGACACGGCCCATGGATTCGCCGAGCCGCACCAGCTTGCCCGCCTGCACCCCCGGAATCCAGCGGGCGCGATTTGGCTCGAATAGCAGGATTACGGTCGAGCCCATGTTGAAGCGGCCGAGTTCCGCACCTTTCTCCAGCGTGGTCGGCGGCGCCGGTATTTTGCTGACTTTGCGCCGCGCGGCGGGCGTAATGTCGCGCGCCCAGACGGTGCTCATGCTGCCCACGTTGAGCGCTCCCACCAACACCAAGGCGAACCGGCCGTACGCCGTCTCGAACAACGTCAGTACTCGTTCGTTGCGCGCAAACAGATTCGGGACATGCCGAGCGGTTACGGCATTCACGCTGAACAGCCGGCCGGGAACGTACACGGTCTCGAGCAGCTGGCCGCGCAGCGGCATGTGGATGCGGTGATAATTAAAGGGCGCGAGATAGATGGTGACGAAGGAGCCGCCTGCGAAATCGCTAGCCCAGGGTTGCGCGGCCAGCAGTTCCCTAAGGCCGTAGTCGCGACCCTTCGCCTGCAGCAAGCGCGCGCCGTCGATGAGTCCGGCTTCGCTGATGCAGCCATCCACCGGGCAGGCTATGGCATCCGCGTCAGGCGCGATGGGTCGCGCGCCGTCGCGCAGAGCTCGCGTAAAGAACTCGTTGAAGCTGCCAAAGCGATAGGGATCAGGCTCGATGGCGTCGCTCATATCGACGCTAAACAGCCGCAAAAAACCGCGTATTAGCGCATTCTTGAACCACGGTGTACGTACCCGGGTGGCCGTCAATACCAGCCGAGAGAGTCCGTGCTGCGGCAGCAGGTGCTGAAACCAGATGAACAGCCGGGCGCGCCAACCGTCGGTGCCGCTCATGCGCGGCCCGCCAAAAGTCCACGGGCGGCCACAATGCGCTGGAAATCACTCTTCAACGCGGCCACACTGAATGGGCCGGTGAGTATTGCGGTAAGCCGGCCGTCCGGGTTGAGCACGAATATGGCACCCGAGTGATCGACGGTGTAGCCGCCATCGGCCGTGGGCTGGAGGATCACGGCGACGCCGAGCTTTTTCGCGACGGCTTCGATGCTGGGTTGATCGGCGGCGGTGAGGCCGATGAAGGCGGGATCGAAATACGGCACGTATTTAGCCAATTGTTCCGGAGTATCGCGTTTGGCATCGACCGACACGAAGATCACCTGCGGAAGCACCGTTGCCTTGTCGGCGCGCAGGCGCTTATCCAGGGCGGCTAAAGTGGTGAGCGTGGTCGGGCAGAAATCCGGGCAATTCGTATAGCCGAAGAACAGCAGCGACCAGTGGCCGCGCAGATTCGCCGCACCGAATGTCCGGCCTTGCTGGTCGATCAGGCTAAAATCCGGCAAGGGGCGGCTGGGCGTGAGAAAGGAGCCCGTGGCCAGGTCGACGGCGGGCGCCGGGTGCCGCCACCAGAGCGAGGCGGCGATGCCGGCGGCGAAGACCAGGCAGATGAGCGTGAAGGACAGTAATTTCGATTGAGTTGCCATGCGCCGATTATCCCACACAGCCGTCGAATCCGGCGCCGGCCGCACGCGCGGCGCCGCCGTGGCTCCGCAAACGGTCGGTGCGACCATCGCCGGCGTTGCGCGCAAGCTCAAGGCGGCACGCGTGCACTTTGGACACGGCACCGACAATGCGCGCGACGAGGCTGCGGAAATCGTGTTCTTCGCCGCCGGCCTCGACCACGCGCTGGGCGCAGCCGCATACCCCAGAATGCTGACCGCGGTGCGCAGCGCGAGAGTCGCGGCGCTGCTCGAACGGCGTATCGCAGAGCGCATACCGCTTGCCTATCTTACGCATCGCTCGTTTTTCGCCGGGCTCGAACTGTACGTGGACGAGCGTGTGCTGGTGCCGCGATCGCCCATCGCCGAACTCATCCTGCAGCGCTTTTCGCCGTGGCTGAAGGCGCGCCGCGTGCAGCGAATTCTGGATGTCGGTACCGGCTCGGGTGCTATTGCACTGGCATGCGCAATGGCATTTCCCAAGGCGCGAGTAGACGCCGTCGAAGTATCGGTAGCGGCGCTGCAGGTGGCGCGGCGCAATCAGCGACGCCTCGGCCTGCAAAAACGCGTCCGCGTACTGCGCTCGGATTATTTCGCCGCGGTCGAGGGCTGCCGATACGATATCATCGTCAGCAATCCGCCCTATGTGGGGAGCGCGGAAATGCGAGCGTTGCCGCGCGAGTATCGGCATGAACCGCGACTGGGTCTGGCGGCGGGCACCGACGGCCTGGATGCGGTGCGGGCGATCTTTGCCGCCGCGCGCCGGCATCTGCGCCGCGATGGCATTTTGGTGGTGGAAGTGGGCAATACCGAGCGCACGCTGCTGCGCGCCTTTCCCATGATGCCGTTCATCTGGCCCGCGATTGCGATGGGCGGCGGCGGGGTATTTTTGTTGCGGGCGGAAGATTTGGACTCGGAGAGCTAGTAAGTGGCGGGCAATACATTCGGTCGTATCTTCACAGTGACAAGTTTTGGGGAAAGCCATGGCCCCGCGCTCGGTTGCGTCGTGGACGGCTGCCCGCCCGGTCTCGCGCTGTGCGAAGCCGACTTGCAGGCCGATGTGGAGCGCCGGCGTCCAGGCACCTCGCAGTACACCAGTCAACGGCGCGAGTCGGATACGGTGCGCATCTTGTCCGGCGTGTTTGAAGGAAAAACCACGGGGACGCCGATCGGATTGCTGGTGGCAAACGAGGATCAGCGTTCGCGCGATTACGACAAGATCAAGGACCGCTTTCGTCCCGGCCATGCGGACTATACCTACACTCAGAAATACGGTTTCCGCGACTATCGCGGCGGCGGACGTTCCTCGGCTCGCGAGACCGTGATGCGGGTGGCGGCGGGCGCGATCGCACGCAAGTACCTGCACGAGCGGCTGCAGGTCAGCATTCACGGCTATCTTGCGCAACTGGGTCCGCTGGTGCTCGAGCCCGTGGATCCCGCCAGCGCCTACGACAATCCTTTTTTCTGTCCCGATCCGAGCCGCATCAAGGAGCTGGAGGAATTCATCTGGAGCATCCGCGAGGCCGGGGATTCCATCGGCGCGCGCGTGACCGTGATTGCCAAGGGCGTGCCGCCCGGCTGGGGTGAGCCGGTGTTCGAGCGGCTGGACGCGGACCTCGCGAGTGCCATGATGGGCATCAATGCCGTGAAGGGCGTGGAAGTCGGTGCCGGCTTCGGCGCGGTCATACAGCGCGGCTCCGAGCACCGCGACGCGCTCACACCGCAAGGCTTTCGCAGCAATCATGCCGGTGGGGTGCTCGGCGGCATTTCCTCCGGGCAGGACATCTTGGTGAGCCTGGCGCTGAAACCCACGTCGAGCATCACCATCCCAGGCGATACCATCGACATTCACGGCAAACCGGCGCAGGTCATCACCACCGGAAGGCACGATCCCTGCGTCGGGGTGCGCGCGACGCCGATCGCCGAGGCAATGATGGCGCTGGTGCTAATGGATCACTATCTGCGGTTTCGCGCCCAGTGCGGGGATGTTATCCGCACCACGCCGAATATTACGGCGGCCCATGAGTAGGGCTGCTGCTCTGCGGGTAGCCGTAGTCGGTGTCTCGAGCCTGATCGGCGAGGCGGTGATCGACGAGTTGCGCGCGCGGAAAATGGCGTTTGCCGAATTGCACGCATTGGACGACGAGCGCAGCGTGGGCCGTCCGCTGACGGGAGAGGAGGGCGGGGAATCGTCTAAGACGCTGCCGGTGAGCGATGTCGCAGCATTCGATTTTTCGCGCGTCGATCTGGTCTTCTTCTGCGGGCGTGCGGCCTTGTCGGAGCGCTACGCGGAGGCGGCGGCCGCGCATGCCTGGGTGATCGACGGCTCGGCGGCGTTTCGCGAGCGCGCCGACGTGCCGCTGGTGGCCGCGGATGTGAATCCCGAGGTCTTGCAGGCCGTCGGTGCACGCGGCTTGATCGCGTTGCCGGGAAGCGCCAGTGTGGCGCTGGCGACAGTCCTCGCGCCGCTGCATGCGCTGGCCGGATTGGAGCGCGCCGAGGTGGCTACCTATCAGGCGGTGTCCGGCAGCGGACGCGGGGCGATGGATGAGCTTGCCGGAGAAACCGTCGCCATGTTGAGCGGTAAGAAGGCGAGGGGACGGGCGTTTGGCCGGCAAATCGCCTTCAATGTGATTCCGCAGGTGGATACCTTGGACGCGGATGGGGTATCGCGCGAGGAGCGCCGCTTGTGGCAGGAGACTCGCCGCATGCTGGAATTGCCGCATCTTGCGATTAATGCGACGGCGGTGCGGGTGCCGGTATTCTTCGGCCATAGCCTGGCGGTACATGCCAGCTTTACGCGTCCTTTGAGCGTGGCCGAGGCCGCCCTGGTGTTGCGGCGCGGCACTGGCATCAGCTTCATCGAAGCCGATTCAGCTACGGAATTTCCGACCCCCGCGGTCCTGGCCATGGCGCCCGATAAGGTATATGTGGGGCGCTTAAGGGCTGATTTGACTCGTGAACGCGCTCTTAATTTTTGGGTGGTGGCGGATAATGTTCGGAAATGTGCGGCTCATAACGCAGTTTCGGTGGCCCATATTTTGGTAAATAGACCTCAGTAAGATATAGTTATTGGCTTATGTAAAAGGCAAGTGAGATTTCGGTTACAAGCTCCTATAGCACAATGAAGTTTACCCGCTTGCCTACCGGATTCCTGGGAGTAGAAATGTCCGTGATGATGCCTCGCCTGCTGCTGATGGCGTGCCTGCTATCCCCCTCCTTGCTATGGCCGTCCCTGTCGTCGGCACTGGGCCTAGGTGAGATCCATCTGAACTCATCGCTGAACGAGCCGATGAACGCGGAGATCGATCTAATTGCGGCCGCTCCTGATGAATTGACGGCGTTGCGCGCCAGCCTGGCCGGCCGCGAAGCATTCACGCGTTACGGCATCGATCGCCCGCCATTCCTATCGACATTGACGTTCAAAGTGGGCAAGGGCAAGGATGGACGCGAGGCCTTGTTGGTTCGTTCGACCGACGCCATCCCCGAACCGTTCGTGACTTTCTTAGTCGAAGTGAATTGGGCGCGCGGCCGTTTGATGCGTGAGTACACGGTATTGCTGGACCCGCCGGTATACACGCCCGGCGAAACCGCGAGCAGCGCACCTCCCGTCAGCGCGCCCACCAGTGCCGCGGCCCATAGGCCGGCAGCCACGGCCGCCGTGAGTCCCCCGCCGGCCGCGAATCCGCCGGCAGCCCGTGCTCCAGTTGCGAGCCAGTCCTCGGCTGCGGCTGCAGCGGAGCCCACGGGTTCGTTCAATGGCAGCAGCTATCGGGTGGGCCAGGGCGATACGCTGACCAAGATCGCGCGCAGCCTGCACAGTTCGGCGGCGAACATCGATCAAACCATGTTGGCGGTTTATCGCGCCAATCCCGATGCCTTCGGCGGAAACATCAATATCCTGCGGCGCGGCGCGGTGCTGCGTATTCCCGGCGCGGATGACATCGCCGCTTTGAATCAAAGCGAAGCGATCAACGAAGTGCACCGGCAAATGGACGCGTGGCACGGAGCGAGCGGTGCGCCGTCCGGCGGGCACCTGCGGCTGGTGACTCCGAGTGCCCGCGGCGGCGCCGGCAGCAGCGGCGACGCGGGCTCTGCCACCGCCGATTCACAAGCTCTGAAGGATCGGGTCCGCGACCTGGAAGGACAACTCGCGGAATCGCACCGTCTCATCGACATCCGCAATGGCGAACTCAGCGCTCTGCAGCGCAAACTCGGCATGCCGGCTACTGCACCGACTCCGGCGCCTGCGCCGGTGGCCCAGCCGGCTCCCGTGCCGGCCGCACAAACTCCAATGCCAGCTCCAGGCATGGTGACTACACCGACGGCGACGCCTCCGGTTGCGACAACGACGGCCGTGCCGCCACCGGTAGAGAGCACCTCGACGCCCGCACCGACGCCCGCACCGACGCCGGCCCCTGCGCCGCCGGTGGTGCAGAAGAAGCCGGCCGCAGCGCCTGTAGACTCGGGAAGCTGGATTGACTGGGTCGCCGCGAACTGGTGGGTACCGGCCGCGGTCATCGTCGCCTTTATTCTGGTATTGGTGTTCGCCGCATGGCGGCGCCGCCAGGGCGGCGGCGGCAACGACATCCTCAATCGGATGGAAGCGACCGACGTTGCCGATTTCCGCGATCCCACCGCCAAGCTCGGCAGCATGCGCCGCGGCGATGACTCCTTCGTGGTCGAGGAGTCGGGCGAACATCGACTGCCTGAATTCGGCGCTGCGCCCGAGTCGTTGGGTGACACGCATTCAGATATCAAATCTGCCGACGACACCATGTCGAGCGAGAGCGCAGTCAACCTGGATCAGGGCGACCCTCTGGCCGAAGCCGATTTCCACATGGCGTACGGCTTGTACGATCAGGCGGCTGACTTGGTCCGCATCGCGCTGGAACGCGAGCCGGATCGGCGCGATCTGCGCCTCAAGCTGCTGGAGATTTACTTCGTCTGGGGCAATAAGGACGCATTCCTGCAGACCGCAAAGGGCTTGGAAGCCACGCGTGACCGCGCCCCCGCCGGTGAGTGGGACAAGATCGTCATCATGGGCAAGCAGATTTGCCCGGACGAGCCCCTGTTCGCCAGCGTCGCGGGCAGCGGCCGCGGTGCCGGTGCACTGGTGGATCTGAACTTAGAAGGCGGCGAGAACCGCGTCGACATCGATTTGTTCGGCGATCCTGAAGGCGAGCGCAGCCGCCTGGATCACCCGCTCGCCAAGGAGGGCGCGGATACTGAGTCGACCGGCGAATCCCCGGCTATGCACGGCAGCTCGGATCTCGATTTTACGTTGGATACGCCGGAGCGCGGCGCAGACGAATCGCCGACGCGGGAGATGCCGCCGCGCGATGAACCGACGGTTGAATCCGAACTGATGAATTTCACGGACTCGCCCACCGTTGAATCGCCGGTGGTGAAGTCCAATGATGTGCGCGACCGGATTTCTTCAAAACTGGGGTCGGTGCAGGCCGATCAGACGGCGGAAATATCGGTAGACGATTTGGGTTTGGATCTCGATTCGCTGGAGCAGACCGGATCGCCGGCCGCCAGCGGCTCGCACCTCGAGGAGACCGATCATCCGTCCGACGCACCCACCATGGTGGCGGGCCTGGATGAAAAATCGCGGCGCATGATGGCGGAAGCGGAAGGCCGCTCGCGCGATCGCGATTTGACCGAACTGGAACGGGAGTTGGAGGCGTCGTTCATCGCCGATCTGGATTCCGGCCCCGAAGAAGTCAAGACGGCGGTGTTGGGTCCGGAGTCGGCTCCGACCGTGCAAATGCCGCGTGATTTCGACGTCGCGGCTACGTCACGTTTCAAATCGCCCGATTTTTCCGACATTGGCGATGCGGGCAAGGTCGACGTCGATTCGACGTCGCGGTTGCGCGGCCTCAGCGGCCTCAGCGGCGACAGCATCGACTTGGATCTGGATCGCCTGGCGAATGCCTTGGGAAGCGGCGATACCGTGGAGCAGCCGCGTGCGGAAGACGAAGTTTTCTCGACTGAAGTATTCGAAGCCAGCCAGCGCAGCCGACGCGTCGACTTGGACGTAGGCGAGGCGATGAATGGTCTGGAGCCGCCGACCAATAAGATGACTGCGATCTCAGTCACCGACAAGTTGCAGGCTATCTCGACGACGACTCGTACCACCAAGATGAAGGTCGAGGACGTTGCGCCGGTGGAATTGGAACCGGTGACTATGAGCGAAGTGGGTACCAAGCTGGATCTGGCGCGAGCCTATATGGACATGGGTGATCCGGAAGGTGCGCGCAGCATTCTCGAGGAAGTGGTGCAGGAAGGCTCCGCAAGTCAGAAACAGGAAGCGCAGCGACTGATCGAAACTCTGCCCGGGTAGCGTGGCGGCTTCTGCAGGACGAACCCAAGGTCCGCCGCGTCGCCGCCATCGTAGAGTATGACGGTACGGAGTACGCCGGCTGGCAGTCGCAGGAACACTCGGTATCGATTCAGGACGCGGTGCAGGCGGCGATTTCCTTCGTTGCCGGACATCCTCTCGTCGTCATCTGCGCCGGCCGCACTGACAGCGGCGTGCATGCCGCCGCTCAGGTCATTCATTTCGACACCCGCGCTTTACGCACCCCCCGCGCCTGGGTGTTGGGCGCCAACACCAGGCTCTCTCCGGCGATCGCCCTGCAATGGGCAGGGGAGGTAACGCTGGGTTTTCACGCGCGGCATACGGCTATCCGCCGTATCTATCGCTACTACATTTTGAACCGCAGCGCGCGCTCCGCCCTGCATCGGTCGCGCGCCGCATGGATCCATCGGCCGCTCGATGCCGCAGCCATGCACGCCGCTGCGCAGACGCTGCTGGGCGAGCACGATTTTTCTGCGTTTCGCTCGATTGAGTGTCAATCGAAAACCCCCGTCAGGCGGGTGGAGCGGATCGACGTGCGGCGCGATGGGGATTACCTGTGGCTGGAGATCAAAGCGAACGCCTACCTGCATCACATGGTGCGCAATATCGTGGGAACGCTGCTGGCGGTGCAGGGCGAGAGCGACCCGCCGGCTGCCATGGTGCGGGTGCTCGAGCGGCGTGAGCGGCGTTTCGCCGGGGTTACTGCCCCGGCCGCGGGACTGTATCTTTGGCGAGTCGAATATCCGCCTGTGTACGGCATCCCGGTGCCCGGCGACCCGGCGGACGGCGACCCGGCACCCGGTAGCCTGGTGCTGCCGCCGACGACCCGATTCGGTTAAACTAGCGCATGTCCTGGTTTGAACGAATTGTCCCATCGCGTATTAAAACCGAGCGCCGCACGCGTTCGGTGCCGGAAGGGCTGTGGACCAAGTGTCCGGCGTGCGATGCCGTCTTGTACCGCGCAGAGATCGAACGCAATTTGCATGTGTGCCCGAAGTGCAGCCATCACATGCGCATCAATGGCCGCGAGCGGCTGGCGAAATTCCTCGATACCGGATCGACCACCGAACTGGCCACCAAGGTCGAGCCCGAAGATCCGCTCAAGTTCAAGGATTCGAAGCGCTATAAGGATCGGCTGCTGCAGGCACAGAAGCAGACCGGCGAACGCGACGCTTTGATTGTGATGGCGGGAAAATTAGCCGGCCTTGATCTGGTCGCCTGCGCCTTCGAGTTCCGGTTTCTGGGCGGCTCGATGGGTTCGGTGGTCGGGGAAAAATTCGTGCGCGCGGTCGAGCATTGTCTGGAACATCGCATGCCGCTGGTGTGCTTTGCTGCCAGCGGCGGTGCGCGCATGCAGGAGGCCTTGTATTCGTTGCTGCAAATGGCCAAGACCAGCGCGGCTCTGAAGCGCTTGTCGGAGGCGCGCCTGCCGTTCGTTTCAGTGATGACCGATCCGACCACCGGCGGTGTATCCGCGAGTCTTGCCATGTTGGGAGATATCAACATCGGCGAGCCGAAGGCCCTGATCGGATTCGCCGGTCCGCGTGTGATCCAGCAGACTGTACGCGAGACCCTGCCGGAAGGGTTCCAACGCAGCGAGTTTCTGCTCGAGCACGGCGCCCTCGACATGATCGTCGATCGACGCGAGCTGCGCGATCGCATCGGCGCCATGCTGCGTATGCTGAGCGGCAAAGAACCCGCTGCAGCGTAGCGGATTTCGCGCACAGCCTTTTATTTCGGCCATGCCGCGCAATCTCGATGAGTGGTTGGCGTACCAAACATCCCTACACCCGCAAAGCATAGATCTGGGACTGGGCAGACTGCGGCAGGTTCTGGATCGTCTGGGTTGGCGCCAGCCCCAGGTTCCCGTAATTACCGTGGCCGGAACCAACGGCAAGGGATCGGTCAGTGGTTATTGCGCGGCCATCCTCGCGGCGGCGGGCCACCGCGTCGGCACATTTACCTCGCCGCACTTGCGCGACTACCGCGAACGCCTCCGGCTTCATGATCGATTGGTCGCTGCCGACGAGCTGGTCGCGGCCTTCGAGCGCATCGAGAACGCTCGCGGTACCGTGGGCCTGACTTTCTTCGAGTTCAACACTCTGGCGGCGTTGCTGGTATTCGAGGCTGCGCGGCTCGACGCCTGGGTGCTCGAGATCGGCATGGGCGGTCGCTTGGATGCCGTCAATGTGGTCGATCCGTGGGTCGCCGTGGTGGTCAGCATCGGCTTCGACCATCAAGAGTATTTGGGTACGACGCTGGAGGCGATTGGGCGCGAGAAGGCGGGAATTTTCCGCGCCGGCCGCCCTGCCGTCCTCGGCAGCCGCGACATGCCGAGCAGCGTTGAGGATGCGGCGCGCGCCGTCGCAGCGCCGCTCAAGCGCATAGGGGTCGAGTACCACTATGAGTTGGAGGACGTGACGCAGCTGAACGACGCGGCGCGCGCGCAAAGCGGCGCCTGGCACTACTGCGGCAGCCGTTGGGATTTGCCACACTTGCCCGCGCCCTCCCTGGCCGGCGAGACGCAGTATGCGAACGCGGCCACGGCGCTGGCTGCTCTCGAAGAGATCGATGCGCGTTTGGCGATCCCCGCAGCAGCCGTGGCGCAGGGACTTACGCAGGTGCAGCTGGCCGCACGCTTCGAGGTCATCCCTGCGGCCAACACCAAGACGCCCACCTGGATACTGGATGTCGCGCACAACCCGGCGGCGGCGCAGGTGCTGGCGCGTAATTTACGGGGGCTGCAAGGCGTCGCGCGGCCGGGCTGCGAGCACCCGAGCGGCGGCCGGACACTGGCGGTTTTCGGCATGTTGGCCGACAAGGATGCGTCGGGAGTGGTGGCGCAATTGCGCGACTGTATCGATGCGTGGTGGTGCATTCCGACCGATGGTGAGCGAGGCCGCAGCAGCGCGTCGCTGGCTGAGATGCTGAGGCAGCAGGTTACGGTGCCGGTGGAGGCCGCCGGGGATGCCGCGGCGGGATGCCGGGCAGCGTTGGCGCATGCGCGCCCTCAGGACCGAATTGTCGTCTTTGGCTCCTTTCACACCGTGGGGCCCGTGCTTGATTGGCTGGAGGCGCACGACTTGCTGCCACCGGCCGCACTTCCCGAATATACTGCGCCGCCTCCCGGCATTTGATTAAGGCAGATTTCATGGATCGTCGCGTCAAAGAACGCTTGGTCGGCGCAACGATCCTGGTGGTGCTGATCGTGCTGATCGTGCCGGAGTTGCTGTCCGGCCCGGCGTCGCCGCCTACCGCGGCGCGCCTGCCGCTCAACACGCCGGAGCCGGTACGTAATGTCACGGTGGATTTGGCGACCAGCAAGGCATCGACGCAGCAACCGCTGCTCGAGCCCGCGTCCGCGCCGAGTGACCAGCCCCATAGCGTCCAGTCCCCGAGCGGCCAGTCGTCTAGCGCCCAGTCGACCGCGGAGCGCGCGCCCGCCGCGCCTGCAGCAGCTCCGGCCGCGCCGCATGCGGCGCCAGCAGCCTCGCTTGAAAGCGCGGGGGCGCCCCCCACATCGTTGCCAGGCGGGTCGAAATCCGCGTCTGGGGGACGCGCCTGGGCCGTACAACTCGGCAGTTTTGCCAACCGCGATAACGCCGACAAGCTGGTGCGCCAATGGAAAGGGCAGGGCTTCATGGTTTACGTGTCGCCGATCGGTTCGGGTTCCGCGTCGCGCTACCGAGTGCGCGTCGGCCCTCTGGCGGATCACGGGGCCGCTGCCCAGACGGTGGCCAAGTTGAAAGCGCTGGGACAGCCCGCGAGCATCGTGCAGCCGGGGGCATGACTTGCAGTTTGTGACGTGCGTTTCACGACGGCGCCCGCGCCAGTCCGGTAGAATGGTTTTTTCTCGAAGCGTCTGGAAAGCATGACCGCAGCCGATGCCTTCATAGTCTTGGTCCTGGTGGGCTCGACCATCATCGGATTGCTACGCGGATTCGTGCGTGAAGCCGTGTCTCTCGTCTTCTGGGTACTCGCCGTATGGACGGCTTGGAAATTCGGACCTGTCATCGAACCTCACCTGGGCGGCCTGCTCGCCGACCCAAACGTGGCGCCATGGGTCGGACGCCTGGTGACCTTGGTGCTGGTACTGCTGGTGGGCTGGATCGTCGGTATGCTGCTCAGCTACTTTACGCGCAGCCTTGGCCTCGGGATCATGGACCGCGTGCTGGGATTGCTGTTCGGCATCGTGCGCGGCGTGGTGCTGCTCGGCCTGATCGTCATCGGCGGCGAACTTTTGCATTTGAATCACGAAGAGTGGTGGAGTCGGTCGAAGCTGATTCCTTTCGGTGAGACCGCCGGCGATTGGCTGCGAGCCATGGTCGGTGAGAAAGGCGAACCTTGGGCCAAGCTCGAGCGCCTGACCGGAGTCAAAGTCAGACCCAATTAGCGGAGGTTCTTCATGTGCGGAATCATCGGAATGGTCGGTGTGAGTGCAGTCAATCAGCGAATCTATGATGCGCTGACGGTGCTGCAGCACCGCGGTCAGGATGCCGCGGGCATCATGACCTCCGCAGAGGGCGAACTGTTCATGCGCAAGGACTCAGGCTTGGTGCGCGATGTGTTTCAGCAGAAACACATGCTCAAGCTCAAGGGTAATGTCGGCATCGGCCATGTCCGCTATCCGACCGCGGGCGCCGACTCCGCCAATGACGCGCAACCCTTTTACGTAAATTCGCCGTACGGCATCTGTCTCGGCCACAACGGCAACCTGACCAATTCGCGCGAGCTGACCGAAGTACTGGTGCGCGAAGATCGCCGCCACCTCAATACGGGCTCCGATTCGGAAGTGCTGCTCAATGTATTGGCGTCCGAATTGCAGCGCGTCGGCACGCCGCGCGTCACGCCGGCCGACGTTTTCGCCGCCGCCAACGCCGTGTACCGCCGCTGCCGCGGCGGTTATGCGGCGGTCGCCATGGTGATCGGCCACGGCATCTTGGGGTTTCGCGACCCCAACGGCATCCGGCCGCTGGTGATCGGCAAGCGCGACACCAAGAAGGGCACCGAATGGATGTTGGCCTCCGAAAGCGTGGCTCTCGACATGCTGGGCTTCGACATGGTGCGCGACGTGGCCCCGGGCGAGGCCGTTTTCATTGATGAGCAGGGCCGGTTCTACGCGCAGCAGTGTGTGGCCATGGCACGCCACACGCCGTGCATTTTTGAGTATGTGTATTTCGCACGGCCCGACTCCATCATCGACAATATTTCGGTGTACAAGGCGCGCCTGCGGATGGGCGAGCACCTGGCCGAGAAAATCAAGCGTGAGCGCCCTGACCACGACATCGATGTGGTGATACCGATTCCCGATACCAGCCGCACCAGCGCGGTACAAGTCGCGCAGCTGCTCGGCATCAAGTATCGCGAGGGATTCATCAAGAATCGCTACATCGGCCGCACTTTCATCATGCCTGGCCAGGAGCAGCGTGCGAAATCGGTGCGCAGCAAGCTCAACGCCATCGACCTGGAGTTTCGCGGCAAGAATGTGCTGCTGGTCGATGACTCAATCGTGCGCGGCACGACCTCGGCGCAGATCATCGACATGGCGCGTGAAGCGGGCGCCAAGAAAGTGTACTTCGCGTCGGCCGCGCCGCCGGTTCGCTATCCCAATGTCTACGGCATCGACATGCCCGACGCCTCGGAGCTGGTGGCCGCCGGCCATACCGACGACGAAGTGCGCGACATCATCGGCGCCGACTGGCTGATCTACCAGGATCTTAGCGATCTGGAACATGCGGTGCGCCATGACAATGCGAAGATCAAGGATTTCGATACTTCGTGCTTTTCGGGAAAATACGTCACCGGTGATGTGACTGCGGAATATCTGAAGCGCCTGCAGGGAGAGCGCTCCGACGAGGCCAAGCAGCAGCGTCGCGATGGTGCGGGCCGTGGACTCAAGTCCGTGCGGTGATGCGCCTGTTGGTGATCGCAGAGCGGGCTGATTATCGACTGCTGGTCAGGAAGCATGTCGAGATCGAATGGCCGGAGACGATCCTGGTCGAACATCGCTTAGGCGAAGACACGCCTCTGGAGGCGCAATTCGCCGCCACCGGCTTCGATGCAGCCATTATCGTCAGCGCCCCGCCCACTGCGGCGGCAGAAGCTTTGGCGGCCAGCCTGCTGTCGAAGACCGAATTCGCGCCCATCGTGCTGCTCTTGCTGCAGGATGCGCCGACGCCTGAGCCTGAGGCGGTGCGCGGCCTGCACCGCCTCTACGGACGCAAGATCGATCGCGACCGGCTGCTGCGGGCCATCATGGCTGCCTCACGCGAGCAGCGGCAGACGCTGTCCTTGTTGCGTGCGCATCCTGATTTCGAGCACCGTTATCGCTTCGGCTCGGTAATGATCCGCGGCCACCGTTGCATTCGACAGGTGGGCAGCGGCGGCATGTGCACGATTTATCTGGCCGAGAGCGAGCGCGCCGGCACCTTGGTGGTGCTCAAGGTGTTTAATCAGGTGCCCGACGTCTCCGAGCGCATAGTCGGCTTCGACCGCTTCCTGCAGGAATATGAAATAGTCGCCGGCCTGACGCATCAGAACATCGTGCGCATCTACGATCTGGGCGTCGCCGACGATCATGCCTACATCGCCATGGAACATTTTCCCGCCGGTGATTTGCGCCAGCGCATGAAGACGCCGCTGTCGCCGGCGACAGCGCTCGAATATCTGGAGCAGATCGCCAGCGCGCTGCACGCCATCCATTCGGTGGGAGTGCTGCACCGGGATCTGAAGCCGGCGAATGTGATGCTGCGTGCAGATGGCTCGCTGTGCCTGATCGACTTTGGGCTCGCCAAGGCCAATGAAATGTCGGTGTCTTTGACCGGCACCCGGGAGATCTTCGGCACGCCCTACTACATGAGCCCGGAGCAGGGGCACGCCGAGGAAATCGACGGACGCAGCGATTTGTACAGCCTGGGCGTGATGTACTACGAAATGCTGACCGGCCAGAAGCCCTTTACCGGAGCGACGGCGATGGAAGTGATTTACAAGCATAAGCGCGCCGAACTGCCGGATATTGCGCCGAAGTTTGCCGAGTATGAAGGGCTGCTGCTGCGGCTGCTCGCCAAGGCGCCCGCAGATCGTTTTCAGTCGGCCGGCGAACTGCTCGAGGCGATCGCAGCGCTCAAAGTTGCGGCGTGAATCAGCCGCCGTTCGCGCATCCTTTGCTGCAAGTCGCGACTCCCGAGGCCTGGGTAAGGGCGGCCTGCGCAGCGACGGACGTACTGCTCGTGGATCATGCCAACTGCGAAAAAAAGGCGGCCTCGACGGCCCTCGCACTGATGTTTGCCTACGCGGAAGATCTGGAGCTCACCGATAAGATGTCGCGGCTTGCGCGCGAAGAATTGCGGCATTACGAACAGGTTGCCAAGCTCATTCGCAGCTTGGGAGTGAGGCCGCAACGTCTGGCACCCGGCCGCTACGCTGAGCGGCTGCGCCGGCTGGTGACCAAAACGGAGCCGCAGCGGGAAGTCGATCTCATGATATGTGGGGCATTCATCGAGGCGCGGTCTTGTGAACGCTTCGCCGCCTTGGGCGGCACCGTCGGTGCACCCTTGAGCGAATTATTTCAGGGTCTGCACAATGCGGAGGCGCGCCACCATCGGGTGTACATGGATCTTGCACGGCGTGCGGCCAAGCGGGCGGGGACTGCGGCAGCCGCGTTCGATGACAGGGTGAAAGAATTCGCCGCGCTCGAGGCGCAGCTGATTACGCTGCCCGACCCCGTATTTCGCTTTCATTCGGGGCCGCCGGTTTAGTTCGGAATATTCAGCCGGCGTACGACCTCTTGAAAACGTGGCTCATTGCGCAGCGGGCCGAAGAATTCATCCACCTTCGTGGCGACGACTCCCGGATCCTTGAGGCGGTAGGCCTTCTCGATCCAGTCAAGGGCCTTGGGGATATCGCCCCACTGCGCGTAGATCTCGGCAAATTGGTACGCGGATGCGTCGCCCATCTCGGACAGCAGCGACGCCACCTGCGCATCCGCCTCAGGCCGACGGTGCAGCTTGTCGTAGGCGATCGCCAGGCACAAGCGGCTCTCCCAATCGAGCGGCGGCGTGTTGCAGGACTGAATGGCCGAATCCATCTCGCCCATTTGCAGCAGCGAAATTCCGCGCAAGGCGGCTTGGCGTACGTCGGTGGGATTGAGGCTCAGAGCTCTGTTAGCCGCCTCGATGGCCTCGCTATGCCGGTGAGCGTCGTCCAGCACGATGGCGAGAGTACGGTAGGCGCGTGAGTTGAGTTGATCCAGCGATACGCCACGCTGCGCCATCGCCACCCCCTCGTCTGCACGACCGATGTCCACAAAGAACCAACCGGCCCGCAGCAGCACGCCGGAGTCGTTGGGTGACAGCACCAAGGCGCGTTCGTGTTCGGAAAGGGCGCCGCCGAAGTCGAGAAATCCGTCTTCCAGCACTTTCGCGTACGCCGAATGCGCCTCACCTAATTGAGGCGCGAGATCCAGAGCGTGTTGCGCCGCGGCGCGTGCGCGCGCGAAATGCTCGCGAGTTTCCGTTCCTAGCCCGTAATACTCGGCAAAGCCGGTCTCCGCCAACGACTTGCTCGTGTACGCCTTTGCAAAGCCGGGGTCCAGGCTGATTGCCTGGTCGAAGGCGGCGATACTGCCGAGCAGGTTTTCCTTGCGAGGCTTCTCCAGGTCCGAGGTCTTGCCGCGCAAATAGGCATCGAAAGCCGCCGGTTTCTGGGTTCCTCCCAGTTCTATCGTCGCGGCCGCGTTCGCCAGTAGCGTGGCCTGCAGCGCCGTCGTAACTGCCGACGCGATTTCGGTCTGTAGCTTGAGTACGTCCTTCAAATCGCGGTCATAGGTCTGCGACCAGAGGTGAAAGCCCGTCACTGCGTCGATGAGCTGGGCGGTAATGCGCACATGGGCACCGTCCTTGCGCACGCTGCCCTCCAACACCGCTCCCACGTTGAGTTTGCGGGCCACCTCGGACAGATCCACCTCTTTGCCCTTGAAGAAGAACGAGGAAGTTCGGGCGGCCACGTGCAAGTCACGAATGCTGGTGAGCGAATTGAGCAGTTCCTCCGACAGACCGTCCGAAAAATATTCCTGTTTAGCATCGCCGCTCATATTCAAGAAAGGCAGTACGGCAACCGAATGTGCGGGAGGCGAGAATGCGGCGGGCGCGACGGTGGGCGGCATCGACGGCGCAACGGACTCGGCGGCGCCTGCGCGCCCGTGACCCGCGCCGAGAAACCGGACGCCGACGGCCAACGCTGCGCCCAGCAGCACTACAGCTGTCAACGACGCTGCGAGGAGTCCGCGGCGGCGTCCCTGGGCGGCAGCTCGAGGAGCCTGATCAAGAGAGTTGAGCGGCGCGGTTGATCTCGCAACGGCGCTTGCAGCGGTGACGCTCGCATCCGCACCTCGATCGACAATGCGGCGTACCGCGGTGACAAGCGCCGGAAATGCGCGATCAGGGGCGCTGCCGCTCGCGTCCAGCCACTGCGAGGTGTTGAGAAAATACTCGAGTCCCGCCGGCATCGGATAGGTGTCTATGCGCAAGGAAATCACCGGGTGCCGCTTCGAGCTCGCGCGCTCCACCTCCCTCAAGACGTGCGATGAAGTGGCGGAATGCTCCGACAACACCAGCACGACCGCCGTCGCAGCATCGATGGCTCGAACGATGGCGTCTCCGTAGAACTCTCCGGGCATCACGTCCCTCGGCGCCACCCAGCAAGCCACGCCGCTCTGCTCCAGGGCCGCGCAAACTGCGTCGGCGACGGCGCGGTCTGGTGATGCATAACTGATGAAGACGTCGGACGCGCGCGCACGGGCGCCGGTGGCCCCCCCATCGCGGCTGCTTTCCGTCATAATGCCCATCCCTAAGATTTCCGATGCCGCATAGTCGCGTATGCGTTGGGCCTTGGCAACCGGCCGGTGCGTCAACCCGAAACGCCGCCGCGGCTAACGCGGTAGGGATTTGAGTTCGGGGCCGTTATGGTCCCAGCGCAACAGGCTGCCCTGGTCGTACCAATCGCCGAGCACGATGCGAGTGCAGGCGCGGCCGTCGACTGCAAAGGCGTGGATGGCGGGACGGTGCGTGTGGCCGTGCAAGAGGGTGACTGTCCCGGCAGCGCGCATCGCCAGGGCGACGCTATCGGCATTGACGTCGGTTATCGCATATTCCATTGCTGCCGTGTGTGCCTGGCTGCCGACGCGAGCGGCGCCGGCAAGCGCGCGGCGAGAGGCGATCGGCAGGGCAAGAAATTGCCGCTGCCAATCCGCGTCCCGCACGGTGGCCCGCAGCCGCTGATAGGCATGGTCGTCGGTGCACAGAGCGTCGCCGTGCATCACCAGCACGCGCTCGCCGTACAAGGTGACGATCAGCGGATCGGGCAATAAGTCTGCGCCGCTCATGCTGCAGAATTGCCCCGCTAGCAGAAAATCGCGGTTGCCGTGCATTACGAAACACGGCACGCCCTGCGCCGTCAGCGCGCGTAGCCCGGCGATTGCCGCGGTCTGTGCGGAGTCCGCGGCATCATCGCCGACCCAGGATTCGAACAGGTCGCCGAGAATGTACAAAACCTCGGCGTTCTTGGCCTCGGTCGCGAGAAAGCTCAAAAACTGTTCGGTGATGGCCGGACGGTTTGCGTCTATGTGCAAATCCGAAATGAAGAGTGCGGCCACTGAAGGGCTTTACGTCAGGGGGCGGCGATGCGCTCGATTCGCTCGATCACCACCGGTTTCAGCGGCGCATCTTCTTTGAATATACCGCGCGCGCCGGTGGCCACATTGCCGATCTTATCCACTACGTCCATGCCTTGAATCACCTTACCGAACACTGCGTAGCCCCAACGCGTCTTATTGGGATCGAGGGCCTCATTGTCGTACAGGTTTACGTAGAACTGCGCGTCGCCGCCGTGCGGTTCCTGGGTGCGGGCCATACCCACGGTGCCGCGTTGGTTGGTGAGGCCGTTGCCGGACTCGTTGAATACCTTGCTGGGGGCCGGCACGAGCTTATAAGCGCTGTCGAAACCGCCGCCCTGAATGACGAAGTTCGCCACGACGCGATGAAAAATCGTGCCGGTATAATGTCCTTGGTCGACGTATTTCAAGAAGTGCGCGACCGTCAGCGGCGCCCGTTCGCCGTTCAGTTCCATCGTGAAATTTCCGAGTGAGGTGACCACCAGCAGCTGGGTGACGGCGGCGGGTGCGGCCGGCGCCGCGGGTTTGGGCTGAGCTTTTGCCGATTCGGCGGGGGTAGCCGCGGCACCGGACGCGCTTTCGGCCGCCAAACCAGGGGTGAGAGCGGCGCCTGAGATCAATCCGATGAGCAGTAGTAGCTGTTTCATGCCGAGATTCTACTCGAATAGGTACAATCTTGAGATATGTCCGCAAGCAAAGATTCATTGACCGTCATTACGCGATTTGCGCCCAGTCCCACCGGAGCATTACATCTGGGAAATGCGCGAACGGCGTTTTTCAGTCACCTCTGGGCCCGGAAGAGCGGCGGCCGCTTCATATTGCGCATCGAGGACACCGATGCCGAGCGCAGCCAGTTGCGCTTTCGCGATGAGCTGATGGCGGAAATGCGCTGGCTGGGCTTGACTTGGGACGAGGGGCCCGATATCGGCGGCCCGTCTGCTCCCTACTCACAGGCGGAGCGCGGTGAATTCTATCGAACCTTGTTTGCACAATTGGCGGCCAACGGCGAGGCCTATCCTTGCTACTGCACGGCGGAGGACTTGGAGCTATCGCGCAAGCTGCAGCGCATGGCGGGCAAACCCCCGCGCTATGCAGGCACCTGCCGCAATCTGACGGGTGCGCAGCGCGGGGAACGGGAGGCGCGGGGCTTACGGCCTACGCTGCGGTTTGCGGTGCCGGGCGATCGGATCATTGAATTTATCGACGTGGTGCACGGGCCGCAGCGTTTCGTGTCGAGCGATATCGGCGACTTCATCATTCGGCGCGACGACGGCACCTCGGCATTTTTTTTCTGCAATGCCGTCGACGATTCGGCGATGGGAATCACGCAGGTGCTGCGCGGCGATGATCATCTCACCAATACGCCGCGCCAGCTCATGGTGCTCGACGCACTGGGTATGCGCCGTCCCGGCTACGGGCATGTGGGTTTGCTGGTGGGAGCGGACGGCGCGCCGCTGTCGAAGCGACACGGCAGCACCAGTGTGCAGGAGTTTCGCGAGCGCGGATTTCTCCCGGCTGCCATTCTCAATCACCTGCTGCGGCTCGGGCATACCAGTGACATCGATGGCTGGTTGAACACCGCGGAAATGCCGGCTCATTTTCGTCCCGAGCATCTGGGCCGCGCGCCCGCGCGCTTCGATGAGTCGCAATTGCTGCACTGGCAAAAGGAGACGTTGGAACGTATGTCTGCCGGGCAAATCAGCGCCTGGCTGGGATCCGGCGACGCCGCGGATTTCGTCGAGCTGGTGCGTCACAACGTCGTGCTGCCGGCTGACGCGGCGCCGTGGCGTGCGGTGGTGGACGGCGAGCTGCCGCCATTGGGCCAGGACGAACAGCGGGTGATCGCGGCGGCCGGACCGGAGTTTTTCGCTGCCGCCGCCGCTGCATTCGACCAAACTAACTCGGACCTTAAGGAATTGACGAAAATATTGAAGCAACGCACCGGTCGCAAAGGTGCGGACTTGTTCATGCCGCTACGCGCGGCCTTGACCGGCCAGGTACACGGCCCGGAACTCGCGCCCCTGCTCAAACTCATGTCGCCGGAGACGGCGCGCCGGCGCCTCAGGTCCCATGCTCAAAATACATAATTCGCTCACCGGCGAGAAACAAGAGTTCAAGCCGCTTCGGCCGGGCGAGGTTCGCATGTATGTGTGCGGCATGACGAACTACGACTATATACACGTGGGGCATGCGCGCATGCTCACGGTATTCGATCTGATCCAGCGTTACCTGCGATCGCTGGGTTACAAGCTCACCTATGTGCGCAACGTCACCGACATAGACGACAAGATCATCGAGCGCGCGGCGGCGAACGGCGAGAATTGGGCCGATCTGGCGCGACGGTTCACTGTGGCCATGCACGAGGATTGTGCGACTCTGGGATTGCAGCCGCCGGACCTCGAGCCACGTGCCACCGAATATATCGACCAGATCATCGCGATGACCCAGACCTTGATAGACAAGGGTTATGCCTATGTCGCCCGCGACGGCGATGTCATGTACTCGGTGCGCAAGTTCGAACCCTACGGCCGGCTCTCGGGTAAAAAAATCGACGAGTTGCGCTCGGGATCGCGGGTGCAAGTGGATGATGTCAAGTTGGACCCGTTGGATTTCGTGCTTTGGAAACATGCCAAGCCGGGCGAGCCTTTCTGGGCTTCCCCCTGGGGCAATGGCCGTCCCGGCTGGCATATCGAATGCTCGGCCATGTCGACGAGCCTGCTCGGCAGCTACTTCGACTTGCACGGCGGCGGCGAGGATTTGAAGTTTCCGCATCATGAGAATGAAATCGCGCAGTCCTGCGCGGCCTGCGATACCCCATTCGTGCACATTTGGATGCACAACGGGTTCGTGCGGGTGAACGATGAAAAAATGTCCAAGTCACTCGGCAATTTCTTTACGGTGCGCGAGGTTCTTAAGACCTTGCGCGATCCGGAGGTGTTGCGATTTTTCTTGTTGAGCAGCCACTACCGCGGTCCCATCAATTACTCGATGGCGCAGCTGGCACAGGCGGACGAGACTCTGCTTGGGCTGTATCGGGCGCTGAAGGATGGCGGCAGGTCGGATGCCGTCGACGGCGACTGGCTCGCCCGTTTTCGCGGCGCAATGGATGATGACTTCAATACGCCCGAGGCGCTCGCCGCCATGCAAGGCGTGGCCCGAGAGTTGAATCAGGCAAAGGCGGCGGGGGACGGCGCCAAGTCCGGCGCTGCGGCGGCAACACTGCGTGCCATGGGCGCCGTCATCGGCGTACTGCAGCAAGATCCCGACACGTATTTGAAGCGCAGTGTGGGCGAAAAGACCCTTTCGGAAGCTGATATAGAAGGCTTGCTAGGGGCACGCCGGGCGGCGCGCGCTGCGAAAAACTTTGCCGAATCGGATCGGATCCGGGAACAACTGACGGCCGCCGGCGTGTTGTTGGAAGACAAGCCGGGTGGCGCCACCCAGTGGCGGCGGGCATAGGGATGCCCGCCGCCTCTAGCCAGTTTTAGAAACGCCGCGACGCTAAAATGCCCACGGCGAGTCCCACCACTGCCGCGATGCCGATCACCTGCCAGGGGTTGTCGCGCACGAAGCCATCGGTGGCCTTGCCCGCCTGTTTTGCCTGAGTGCCCAGTTGTGAAGCCGTGTCCGCTACCGCACTCTTGGCCGCCATCAGGGCAATTTTCACCTTGGCTCGGACCCGCGCTATTTCAGGGGTGTCTATATCCTTCAGCGCCTTGGTCAGATCATCGACGCTGTCGAGGAAGCCATTCACCTGGGCAGAGGCGCGGTCCCCCAAGCTGTGGGCTGTTGAACTCATTGCAGATTCCATAATTCGCCTCCTAGGCGCGGCGACCCATGCTCAGCAGGAAGCTGACCACGGCGCCGATGAGAAATACGACGAAGAGAATTTTCGCGATGCCGGCCGCGCCGGCGGCAATTCCGCCGAAGCCGAAAACGGCCGCAATCAACGCGATGACCAAGAAAACAACGGCATAATGAAGCATGTTGGCACCCTTTAGTTATGTGCAGCGTGTCTGCTGGTGAGGAAGTGTCCAGCAACGTGCTCGCCCTTGCAGTCGGAAGGCGTCGTCGCCGTGTGTAGGACATAGCTCACGTTGCTGTGCCGCCGAGGTGCTCCGCCGGGTTATTCTGCGATAATTATACGTATGGAAACGCTGCTCATCGTGTACCACTCCATGACCGGAGGCACCCTGCAAATGGCGCAGGCCGCTGCCGGCGGCGCCGGTACCGAATCAGCGGTGACCGTGTCGCTGCTGAGGGCAGGAGACGCAGGAGCGGCGGATTTGCTGACCGCGGGGGGCTTTATCTTTGCCACTCCGGAGAATCTAGCCGCGATGTCGGGACAAATGAAGGATTTCTTCGATCGAACCTACTATGCAGCACTCGACCGCTTGAATGGCAGGCCCTATGCCAGCCTGGTCTGCGCCGGTAGCGATGGCCGTAATGCCGCACAACAGATCGAACGCATCGCGACCGGTTGGCGACTCAAGCCGATTGCCGACCCCCTCATTATCTGCACGCATGCGCAGACTCCGGAAGAGATATTGAAGCCAAAACACATTGCCGAGCGCGAGCTCAAGCTTTGCGAGGAGTTGGGCGCGACACTGGCCTGCGGCATGGCGCTGGGTATTTTTTAATAGCGTATGCCGTGCTTGATGACGAGATCCACGTGCTGCAGCAAATCGATGTGGCGCAGCACATCGCCTTTGACGGCGATGATATCGGCGTATTTGCCCTCGCTTAGGCTGCCGTAATCCTTGTCGACTTTCATTTGCACTGCGGGCCAATAGGTAGCGGCGCGAATGGTGACCATGGGGTCCACTCCCAGGTGATTGACCCAGGTATCCATCTCCTGCCAGGTGGACGTGTTATGGAAATTCATCGGCACGCCGCTGTCGGTGCCGATCAACATGACGACGCCGGCGTGCTGCAGCTGGTGGAATTTGTTTTCCAAGGTGGGATGGCGAAGAGGCACCAATTGAAAATAACTCAATTGTCCCGGACGGCGCAGCGAGGCTTTTATATCTGCAGCAATGTCGGGCGGCACGCCCAGCTGCCAGCCCGGATCATCGAGCTGCATGGCGTTGTCGCGCAGATACTCATAGTTGTAAAGCACGCTGATGGTGGGTGTCCAGAAAAGCGGTCCCAGGTTTCCTTTCGCGGAGCGCTCCGCAATCAGCTGCAAAATGTCCTCGGGATAGCCAGGCGCGGTGGCAAGACCGGTGTGCTCGAAACAATCCGCACCGTATTTGAGGCCAAGGCGGATTTCTTCGATGCGGTGCGCATGCGCCACTACAGGCAGGTGATGAGCATGGGCCTCCTCAATCACGGCTTTGACTTCGGCCTCCTGCATTAAATCTTGATCGATGAGCTTGATGATGTTCACGCCGGCGGCTGCCAGCTTCTTGACCTTGTTGCGGGCGTCCTCGACACCGTTCACGCCCCAGCGAAAGTAGTCGGTGCCGGGGTAGGGCGCGTGCTGAATGAAGGGGCCGGCGACATATAGCGTGGGGCCGGGAATCTCACCGCGATTGATGCGATCGCGAACCTCAATGCTGGCTTCGAGCGGCGCGCCCAAATCGCGCGCGCTGGTAATGCCCGCCAACAGCAACTGATGCGCAGCGGCGGGCATGATTTCCTTCGCCAGCCGCGGACTGGTGCCGTAGGTTTTGTCCCAATACGCGTAGTCGCTGTGGCCCAGGAGATAGGTGTGCACATGGGCATCCCATAGCCCCGGCAGCACCGTCATGCCTGCGGTCGAAATTACCGTCGTGCCCGGCGGTACTGCCAGCGAGTCCATGGTTCCAACCGCCTTGATGCGCTCACCTTCGATGAGCACTACGCTGTGATCAAGCGGCGTGCCGCCGAAGCCGTCGATCAGACGCCCGCCCACCAGGGCGATGGAAGCGGCGGCGGCGGTGCCGGCCGCGCTGAGGCCAAGCAAGGTTACGGCAACGTGGAACAGTATATGTTTCGGCATACTACTATCATCGCCGCGCACTTTCGAAGTTACAAGGCTAGGGCAGCTGCTGTATCTCGAGCGATATGGGGTTGATCACCGATGAGTCGTCACGCAGCTTCACGTACAAAGGACCGCCATCCGGATGGGGAACCGGCAGTGCGGAGCCCAAAAAGCCCTCGGGCACTTGCACCGGATTGGTGAATTCTGGATTGTTGGCAATGGAGTGCACCAAGTACAGATGGGCGCCGGAGAGCTTGCACGCCATCTCCAGCGTGGCAGGACAGAGAAGATCCTTGAGCGCCGGCAGACGCACCAAGTTGCCCAGGATTTGCCAGTCGCCGGCGATTCCCTTGGCGACGATACGAAACAGCAGCGTGCCGAAAGCGGATGCACCGAAGGCCTTGGCGGGATTGAGCGTCGCCACCGCGACTTGTGCATTCTCCAGAGTGACTCCACCGTTGCTGAAGCTCAACACGGCCGCCGACGATTCGTCGCCGGTTGCGACTTCGATGCTCTCGTCGCGCGTAAAAGCGGCAGGCGATTGGGTGCGCAATGCGAAGGTAAGAGTCGCGTCCAGCGGCAGTATGCTCTGGCCGGTCAACTGGATATTGCTTTCCTTGCTGGAGTTGGACGGAAGGACGCTCTTGCCGATCAGCAATACCCGTGGGCGCGGCGCGTCCACGGATGCGTTCAGCGGCAGCACGCGTCCATCTTTCAAGCTGACCGTTGCGCGCATGCTGCGATCCTGTTTGAGCGCGGCCGCGGCCTGTGCATCCTGGGCTGCCATGCGCAGCTCGTCGCTGCCGTTGCGGGTGGTCAATTCAGCGGGCACAAAGGCGATGCTGCCGATCGAGAGCCCCACCACCTCATCGAGGCGGCTGCCTTTCAGGAAGCCTTGAACATCGCCCGCGTGCAGGACGAAGCCCTCGTAATGGCCCGCCTCGGAATAGGTTTGCAACGAC
This sequence comes from Steroidobacterales bacterium, assembly GCA_038226325.1. Lineage (GTDB taxonomy): Bacteria > Pseudomonadota > Gammaproteobacteria > Steroidobacterales > Steroidobacteraceae > Bog-1198. Next base: position 79,047 of record JBBRQO010000006.1, read on the forward strand.
ACCGGTTGCGTCTGAGTGATGCCATTCTGAGTCACCCACAGGCTCATGGCGCCGGGTTTGGCGTTGTGCAGTGGCAGCTTCACCTCGATTTCGTTGGGTTTGAGCGTCTTCCATTCGACCTTCAACTCCCTGCCCGAGGAGTCTTTGAGCATGATTCCATCGACGCAACTGACGCTGTCGGCCTGCAAGTGAACGGTGTCCTGGCGACCCACCACCAACGCGTCCTCTTCTCCCGCCGCGAGTTCCCAGGTCGCCGCATGTGGGTTCATCAAGACGAAGCTCGGGCCGTGATAGCGTTCAAACCCCCAAAAACCTTGCAACGACGCGCGTACGCTGTCGCCGAGGCTCGCCGAACGCAGCAAGGACGTATCGACGACATAGCCGCCTTGCAGCGCATCCGCGGTGGCAGGCAGGTCGACGCTTGTGCCGTCTTTCCCAGCCAGGCTCAAGCTCACGCCGTGCGCGAATCCTGTCGAAAACACCAAGGGCGCGCCGTCGACCGGCAGCACCAGAACGCTCCTACCGGCACAGTAGATCTCCTGCGGATTCACCGCATGCAAAGGCGGAGGCTGCGCTGTTTCGACCGCGGGCAGTGCCGCGACCAAGACCGACAGTGGACTTTGAAAGGAGGGCGCCGCGTTCAATGTCAGCGCGAGTCCGGCGCCGTCGTGAGACGCCAGCGCCGGAATGTATTGATAACGCGCGGTACGGAAGGAATCCAGGATCCGTGCAATGTCGAGAACTGAGGCAATGTATGGGCTGTAGTAACCATAGCTCAACTGCGGCGTATAGCTGGCCTCCATCGCCAAATCACTGCCCGGACCTGAGGTCAGTGCCTCGACCATCGAGGTACTATGACCGTCGTTCAAAATGAGCGACTCGCGCCCCTGCATCAGACAGGGCGCTTGCAGTTGCGGAATCTTATCGAGGCATTTCTCGTCGACTTTGATGGCCAGGCTGCGGGACAGCAGCGGGGCGGCCTCGCCGAGCTTGGACGGATCGGCGAGATTGACGGCGCGGATCGCCGACAGATAACGCTGCAGCCGGGACCGATCCAGCGCTGCTTGATTGAGGTCCTGCGATGCTCGGACAAATGCGCCGGGCCGGCCGCGCACGGCCCCCATCAGCGTCTTGAAATCTCCGCCGGTGGCCGGGGCAAGAAACACCAGCACCTGCTGCGCGCCTTGCGGCACGATTGCCGTCAATCCCTCGCGTGCACACTTTCCCGTCCACGTCTTGCACGGAAAGAACCAACTCTCCGGCGGTGGATTGGTGGAACCGCTTAGGAAGGCGGCCACGAGTAGATAATGGGCGGATTGGCTGGCCGGTAGATCCGCCTTAATCCAAATGCGGTCGCCGGCGGCCAGATTCGGCACCTGAGACGCCGGCAGCGTGGTGGCACCGCGGGTGATTTTGACGTCAAGCGTCGGTCCGGCGAGGTCAAACGGTGCCGGATCGGAATGCGCGATCGCGGCTAGGAGGATTGCTAAAATGAGCGGGCGGCTGCGTAATTGCATGAGAGCTTAGAGTGCCCATCGCCCGCGAAGTTCGGGTCGGCGGGCAAGCGTTCGAGGGGTTAGGATGGCGGACCGATTCGGTCACTTGATTAGAGGACGGCATAGTATGACCAGCAAGAGCCCTAGATTCGACCAAAAATTTATTGACGCCAAGCGGCGGCAATTGATGAAACTTCGCGAGCAACTGCAAGGAACCGCGGATACCGGCGAAGCGGAAGAAGGAGGGCTCAAGAGTGCGGAGCTCGCGCAGGCGCACGAGTATGAGGACGATGCTCAAAAACTCGCAATGTTGGAAACCGAGGGAAATCTGGTCAGCCGCGACATCGAGCGGTTGTCCCGCGTCGAGCGTGCGCTGCGCAAGATCGAGGAAGGCACGTACGGATTTTCCGATGTGAGCGGCAAACCCATTCCGGAAGCACGCTTGGAGGCGACACCTGACGCCATCAATACAGTGCAGGAGCAGGAGGCCAACGAACGTGTCTGAAGCGCAAGTGCGGCTGCAATGATTGTGGATCCCAGGGACGAAAATGAGGCGTTGCGCGATTGAAGGGAATCGATTTCGCGCGAGACTCCACCGAGGTCGCCGGCTGTCTGATCGGAATGACGCTGCTGGTCGATGGCGTCGGCGGCATCATCGTCGAGACCGAGGCATATGACCGAGAGGATCCGGCGTCGCATACTTTTCCAGGCCCGACCCCGCGCAATCAAGTGATGTTCGGGCCGCCCGGCCGCGCCTACGTGTATCTCTCCTATGGCATCCACTGGTGTCTGAATTTCGTCTGCCGCGAGGCAGGACACGGTGCAGGTGTGTTGATTCGCGCCCTGGAACCAACCACGGGTCTCGCGGTGATGATGGATCGCCGGCAACAGCAGGATTTGCGAATGCTGTGTGCGGGGCCCGGCAGGCTCGGCCAGGCCTTGGGTATAACGCGAGCATTGAACGGTATGCGCATCGATCGAGCACCGTTCAGTCTCAGGGCAGGGACAACCCGCCCGCGGCTGGTGTCCGGGCCGCGCATTGGAATATCCAAGGCCGTCAATCAACCCTGGCGTTTTGGGCTGGCCGACTCGAAGTATGTCAGCCGCCCGTTTCCCACGCCGCCGCGAATGACGAAGCGCAGGCTGAGTGCGGTTAAGACATGAATGGCGATGAGAGCGAAGATGCCGCAGGCCAGATAGGGCTGGAAGTAGTGGGTGGGAACGATGGGCACAGCGCGGGACGCGGCGTGACTCGCACTTAAACTTAAATTCAACAACATCAGCCCATACAGCAGCAAGTACACGCGGTGCGACAGGTGACGGGCGAAGGCGCGCATGTCGGATGAGCGCATGCGCGGCAACAGATTGAGCCGGCGGTGAAAGTGTGCGACCACCGACAGCCATAACAGGAATCCAAACAGGGAATGAAGATTCAGCCAGGCGACCGTCGCTGGGCCCGCCGGCGAGTCGTGAATCAGACCGAGGCCCCCGACCACGGCAACCAGCACTTCCAAGCTGCCTGGTACGACATCGGCGAGGTTTGCATAGGGCTTGCGACCGGCTGCAAAGAGCGGCGAACGGCTGCTGATGGAGCTCACCCCTGCGACTTCTTTTCTAGTTAGAACGAATGATGAAATCCAACGTAGGCGCCGCCGGGCAGCACCGAGAACACGAAAGGATTATTCCGGTGAGCTTCGTAGGCGCCAACGGCAAATCCCAGCGCGGCGCCGGCGAGTACATCGGTCTGCCAATGTTCGCGCGCCTTGACGCGAGCGACCATTTCGTATATCGGCAAGAGCGCGAGCGCTGCGATGAGTGGCTGGTCGTGAATGTATTGGTAGATGAACGGTGTGATGACCGCCGTAGTCACCGCCACATGCGAGCTGGGAAAGCTGCCCTTGCCACCCTTGAACCACCTATTGGGATCGTCAGTTGCCGAGGGCGATTGCCGGCCGGTAATGAATTGCAGGCCCTCAGCCGCCAGAGCGCCGCCAAGCGCGGATTCTCCCGCTTCCCAGCAGGTCCTGCCCAGGCGATCCTCAGTCCCTTGCCAAAAGGCGCAGCCTGCCGCGAGCAGAGTCAGAGACACCGGAACCGCGTCTTGCAGGCTCAGGCTGTAGATGCCGGAGATGTCCTTGGTTACTCGATGATCCAAGCCTGTGGCGCGCCCGTTACAGGGCAACAATGAGAAGACCATGCATACTGCCGCGAATCCCGGCGTGAATGCTGTATATCGCGGCCGCTGCCGACGCCGGGGTACAATGACTCGGTTGACCACTATGTGCCTTTTGGGTTATTGCCTGCAGCGACACTCAATTTGAGCGTTGCTCTGTTGCAGAGGTTTGTACTTTGTATTACAAAGCAAGTCAACTTGGGGCTTGCATCGCGGTTATGGACTCGCATTTAGTGCGGCATCCGGCGCGACTTCAGTGCAGATATGGGGAATCGCTTGAGTAAACGCGGCAATAATAAAAGTCCGGCTCCTCGTTTCGCCTACGATGGGCTGGACCGGGTCATTCACGAGCGAGCACGGCTCAGTGTACTTACGTCGCTAGTGACGCATTCGAAGGGATTGATATTTGGCGATTTGAAACAGCTGTGCGCACTCACGGACGGCAACCTCAACCGGCATTTGCAAGTGCTGGAAGAGGCAAAACTGATCGCAATCACCAAGGGTGTGCAAAACAATAGGCCGCAGACTTTCTGCCGCATTACGGCGCTTGGGCGCCGGCGCTATGTCGAATACCTTGCGGTGCTCGAACAGGTGCTGTTGGACGCCGGCGCAGCCGTCAAGGGAGAATTGATCGTCAAAGAGGCCACCTGAGCACGGCCTCGCCAGATATATTACGGCCGCGCTTCGAGCACCAGATTGAAGGGCGTCTCGGTGGCGCGCCTGAAGCGGCTGAAGCCGCCGCCGCCCACCACCACCTCGCGTAGACGCCGCTCGCCGGCTTGCGCGCCTAGTGCCGGGCCATTGCGCGCCAGGGACACCGGAACACAGATTTGCGATGAGGCGCCGTACATCACCCGGCCGACCGGATTCAGATTGTCCGCAACACTGTCGTTGGCGAACGGCTCAACGATCATCGCCGTGCCATCACTTTGCAGCGCTTGTCGTGCATGACGCGAGGCGCCTACGGGGTCTGCCATGTCGTGCAGACAATCGAAGAAGGCAATCAGATCATAGGCCTTTCCCGAGTAGCTGACGGCATCCGCGACTTCGAAGTGTGCATTGGTGACGCCGGCCTCTTGAGCCCGCCGTCCGGCGGTTTGAATGGATTCGGCGTGATAGTCATAACCGATAAATGTAGATTTTGGATAGGTCTTTGCCATGAGCACGGTGCTGGCGCCGTGGCCACAACCGATGTCGGCGACTTTCGCGCCGCGCTTCAGCTTTTCTACCACACCGTCCAGTGCAGGAAGCCAGGAGACAATCAGATTGGCGTTGTAGCCGGCGCGAAAAAATCTTTCCGTGCCATGAAAGAGACAGGCGTGATGCTCGCCCCATTCCATACCCTTACCTGTTTTGAAATTATCGAGAGTGCGTGTAAGCGCATGAAAGGTCGCCTCCACGATGTTGTACGCTCCCGGCATATCGACGGGCCCATTCGGATCCGCCAGGCAAAGAGCCTGTTCCGGGTTCAAGAACCATTTATTTGCCTGTGCATCGAACTGCACATAGCCGCCCGCGCCCTGGTTGCCCAGCCATTCGCGCACATAGCGCTCGTTGGTACCGGTGCGCAGCGCCAGCTCTGCGGAAGTGACCGGGCCCTTGGCGAGTTCCTTGTACAGCCCAAGCCGGTCTCCGACCAGCATCAGCGTGGCGCTCAAGGCAGCGCCTAGATCGCCTACCGCCCGGCCAAGAAATTCATTGAGCTTTGCTTCGTTGATGGCCATGGTTCAGTTCTCCTCAGAGTAAGGACATGCGGATGATATCTGACTAGGGGCCGACAGTTCTGCGTAGAAATTGCCCGAGGGATGCGCGCCCGTCGCGCCAAATCGTGAATGAGGTATCGAGTGATTCCTGCGGCATGCGCATCGTCATTGTATGGCTTGCGGCAAGGAATTGCAGCAACGCCGAATCGACCCGGTAAGCGTGGGAAACGACGTAGCCGTGATTCGGTACATGCAGATTGCGACGTTGATCCAGGCCGATCGGCAAGCGCTCCAGCGGCGCCAAGTCGATCGGCCGGCCGTCCGCGAGCAGGCGCAGGGCGCCGGCCTCCGGCGCGGGCGGCGGCGACATGCGGGGATCCACCGTCGACCAGCGATAGAGCAAAAGATACTGGCTGAATTCTCCCGAGCGATCCAATTCGATCGCCACCAGGGTGGCGTAGTCGCGGGCGTGCGCGGCGACGTCCGAGCGTTCGCGCGCGAATACCAAGGGCTTCGCGACCACCGAGAGTGTGTTGCCGCTGCGTTCATCGAAGAATTCCCCCGAGTCCGGCCGCGGGCGAGCCGCACATGACACCAGCACCGTCAATGCCACGAACAAGGCCATGCGGGTGCTCATGGGCTGGGAGAGCTCCTAGAAGCGTATCCGGTACGCCGCGCTAATGTACAAGGAACGCTGACTGATGGCATTGGTTTGCGGCTGGCCGGCCAACGATTGTTGTTGTTGGAGAGCCTGCTGATTCAGCAATTGGTACCCTGCCGTTAAATCGAACACCGATATCCGGTTGGTCCAATCGGCGCGCAGCTGCGGCAAGTAGAGCATTTGCTTGCCGCCGAGCGACGGCGCGTTCAATTGCTGCACGCTCAAGCGAGGACCCAGGCGCCAGGCGCCAGGCGCCACGAAGCGCGCATCCCACGACAGCGTGGTGCTGCGCGCCGTCGGGGAATCATCGAAGCGCACGCTGAATATGTGCAGATCGCTCGTCTGCAGCAGGCTCGAGCCGGCCATTTGCACCGACGCGTTCTTGTCCAATCCGGTCGACTCGGTCGCCGGCACTGCACCTAAGCCTGACGTGCCGATAGCGGGGGAGGCCGGTGTGCCACTCAGCTCGAGCGCCGACAGGTCGGCCATGAATTGCCAGCGTTCGCCCAACGGCCTGCTGGCGGAAAGGACGAAGGTGTTGCTGGTGGACGTGCGATCGATTGCAAGTTGCCTGATTTGCGAAGGCGTAAAATCATAAGGCGCGGATTGCAGCGCGCCGATATCGCTAGCGGTCTGGCCGATCAGGGAATTGCTGAGCTGCAGCAGTGGACTGCGGCGATGATCTGCGTTGGCGCTGAGCACCCAATAGTTTCCAAACTTGGCGTTGCCTATCAGGGTTGCGGAGTTCAATTGGCGGAACGCAATATCGTAATCGACCAGCACGACGGCGGTGCGGCCGGGCACGGAATAACGGGTCTGAAAGCCGATCGAGCGCCGTTCGGTCGCGCCGCCGTTAGTCTCGTCGAATACGTAGGCATCGAAAATCCAAGTCTGATGGAAAGGGTCGAACTCCGCGGTCAAAGTGCCGAACTTCTGTCTGCTCGAGACCTGTGAATAGCTGGTGTAGGCGGGAAGACCGGCGGCGCCGCTGATCGACAGTTTGGGATTCACTTGGTAGCCGACGAACAGCCCGTCGAACAGGCCCACGATCCCCTGGGATGCGAGCGACTGCCGCCCCGCCCGCGCGGTCAGGCCGATCAGCCGGTCGCTGAGCTCGCCGTAGGCCGCGGTCGTTCTGTTCTGGCTGCCTCCGCCGAACGTCGTGCCGAGGTTGTGCGTGTAGCCAGCATCGACGCGCGCCGTGAAATCGTAGCGGGCACCGCGATCGCGCAGCAGCAGGTCACCATATACAAGACCCGTGCTGATCGAGTTGGTGGTGCTGGTGGCGCCGGCCGCGACAGTCTGATCACGGCCATACTGGTAACTGACGGCGGTGCTGCCGGCGAGGGTCCAGCGGTTGGCAGCAGCGGCGCCGAACTCGCCTGCCGATCTGGGCTGCAGCGAGGCGGCGGCGAGTGCTTGCAGCCGCGCGCGGATGCGCGCCGCGCCCGGGCCCTGTGGATAACGGCGTAGGTATTCTTCGTATTCCGCCTTGGCCTGCGCCAGTTGGCCGGCCCGCTCGCGCACCAGGCCCGTCAATTCCTGGGCATCGGCGCGCGCCGGAAATTCGGGCTGCCGCAACAGACGATTCAGGAAGTCGATGGCTTGCGGGAAATTGCGCTTCGCGAGCGCGGTGCGCGCGTCGCCCAGGATTTGCGTGCGCTCACTGTCCGGCAGCGGCGGGTCGGTGGGCCCGCTTGCAGCCGCTGATTCGGCTCCTGCGCGTTCAACGGCGGCAAGGTCGGTGACTTCGTCGTTGGTCGCGATCCACGCGCGAGGATAGCGGGCTTGTGCAATTTTCAGCACGCGCTCGGCTTCCGCGCGGGTCGTGAACGGCCCCAGGCGCAACCTATACCAGTGCTCTTCTTCGATATCGGTTTCAGAGACGTATGCCTGGGTTTGCATAGCGGCTGCAGCCGCTTCCACCTTCTCGTGCGGATATTGGTTCAACGAAGAGTCGAGATTGACGGCATAGGCCCCAGACGGCTCAGGTTCCGCCAGGAAAACGCTGCCTTTGCGGGGGTTGGTATTGAGCAGCCGCACTCGTAGTCCCAGACCGGAAGCCGTAGGCGCCATCACGAAGTCCAGCGGCCGCGACCAGTTCAGTTCCAGCGTGATTTCCCCAGGCACGATGGAATCGACGCGCGCTCCCGTGACGAGCTGACCGCCGCCGCCCACCAACGGCAGTTCCGGGGGAATCGAACTGAACTGAGTGCCGCAATCAGGCCCGAGCCGAAGCGTAATCGTGGTGCCGGTGCCGTGACTGACGGGAGTATTGCTGACGTAGCGCACAGAGCAGGCAAATTGAACTGAGATATCGACGTGATCTTCGAGTTCCTGGGTATCGATGAGCTGCACCATGGGGCCCAGGCTCAAAGGTCCTCCGGGCGCCGCCCGCGCGGGGGCGGCCAGGGCCACGGGACCGATCAGCAGCGCCATGACATATAGCAGCGGCGGCCGCCGCAGCAGACCTCCGCGCTGTTTGACAGCAGTCACTTAGTCGGACCGGTGGGTTGTCGAGTGTTCGGACTGGTGGCCGGGTTGGTCGCCGGATTACGCGGGCCTCGTAGCAAGGGCCGCAACCGCGGCGTCGTTGCAACGACGCTCCAATTCAGCGTGTTGTGGCAGGCGCCGCAGTCCTGGGTGGTGGTGGCATGCTGGACCTGCTTTGCCGTGGCCGTGATGCCGTTGTGGCAGCTCTGGCAGGTCGCGTTGACTCCGAGGTGACTGAACTTAACCGCCGTCCAGGTGATCGTGCCATGACACGTGCTGCAATCTTGGCTCGTTTGCAGATGCCGCGCGGGCTTGCCCGAGGCTGCGACGCCGTTGTGACAGGTCGCGCAGCTCGCCGTCACGCCGCGGTGATCAAACCGCGCCGGCGTCCAGGACATAGTCGTGTGGCAGTTCTCGCAGCTGGTATTGCTCGCGATATGGGCCGCCCCCTTGCCTGATGCCAGCACGCCGTTGTGGCAACTGACGCAATTGCTGGTGACACCGATGTGAGACGGACGTGCAGCGTCGGTGCTGCGAATCATTCCCGTGCCGCCGACGGCGCGCACACCACCGCCAACGCTCGGGCCGGCGAAGCGCCTGGCGAGTGCGCCGGGAGTGCCTCGCGATGCCGCGGCTCCGTTGACCACCGTGGTAACGGTGCTGCGCGTCGTCGTAGTCTTGACAGTCCTTTTTGCTACGTTGCCGCCCCAATTGTTGGGACTATGACAACCGCTGCAATCATTCTTGAGCGCGTTACCCTGGTTGTGCGGGTCGCCGGTCGGCCGGATGGTGAGGTTGCTCACGCCGTAGAAGCTCAATGACGGCGTCACCCTGTTGTGGCATGCATCGCAGGTGCTGCCAATGAACGCAAACATCAAGGAGTGCTGCGATGACGACATGCTCGTGCCGCTGAAGCTCGTGAAGTTGGTCTTGGAGTGGCAGTCCTCGCAAGGCGTGGCACCGGTGGGAATATGCACCGGCGCGAGCTTGGCGGACTTGGGCGTGAAATTATTGTAGAACACCGGCGGGGTCGCGTTCGGCGCACTGTGGCAGGTGATGCAGCCCGAGCTGATGCCGGTGTGAAGAACGGCGTTGGCGGCAAGGGTCGTGTAATTGCTCGGTGCCGCAGTATGGCAAACGGTGCAGGCCTGATTGGCCGGATTAGGCATATGGCCCGCAGGTATCGTCGTGCTGTTCCAGTTCGCCGTGGTGTGGCAAATGCCGCAATTATTCGGCGCCACCATTTGGCCCGACGTGTGATCGGCCGGGCGGCCCTGCAGGCCCGGGCTCGCGGCGCCCATGTAGAAACTCAAGCCCTTCTCGTGGCAAGTGACGCAGTTGGTGGCGACGAAGGCGTGCCGTGCCTGGGTCATGTTCGAGGGGCCGAAAGCACCGGCCGCATAGGTGCTGGAGGAATGGCAGCTGCTGCAGTCGGTGCCCGCCAAATACGGGATGTGCGAAGGCGTGAGTACTGCATCCTTCGGCGTGAAGGCGTTATACCAGGTCAGCGCGGCCGTCCCGCCGTGGCATTGTCCGCAGTTGCTGCTGATGCCGGTGTGAAGTACGGCGTTCGCCGCCAGGGTCTTGTAGTTGTTCACATCCGTGTGGCACACCGTGCAGGCATCGTTGGCGGGATTCGGCATATGGCCGGCCGGCAGGGTATTGCTGTTCCAATTTGCCGTCGTGTGGCAGGCGCCGCAATCGTTCGGCGCAGACATGGCCGCGCTGGTGTGATCGGCCGGGCGTCCCTGCAGTGCTGGATTCGCCGCACCCAAGTAAAACGAGCGCCCCGTCTCGTGGCAAGTGGCGCAAGTCGCGGCAACGAATGCGTGCTTCGCCTGGGTCATGTTCATCGGCCCAAATGTGCCCGCCGAGTAAGTGCTCGAGGAGTGACAGGCGCTGCAATCGGTGCCGGCCAAGTACGGAATGTGCGAAGGCGCAAGCACGGCATCCTTGGGCGTGAAATTGTTGTACCAGGTCAGGGCCGTGGTACCGCCGTGGCATTGTCCGCAATTGCCGCTGATGCCTGTGTGCATGACCGAGTTCGCCGCCAGGGTCGTATAGCTCGCCGGTGCCGCCGTGTGGCAGACGTTGCACGCGGTATTTGCCGGGTTCGGCATATGACCTGCGGGTATCGTGTTGCTGTTCCAGTTCGCCGTCGTATGGCAAAGGCTGCAATCGTTCGGCGCGACCTGCTGACCGGCGGTGTGATCGGCCGGACGGCCCTGCAGCCCCGGGTTCGCGGTACCCATGTAGAAGGTGAGGCCTGCCTCGTGGCAGGTCTTGCAAGTGACCGTCGAAACATTGGCATGCGTTGCCTGAGTCATGTTCATCGGCCCGAAACCACCCGCGACGTAATTCGCCTTGTGGCAGGCGCTGCAATCGTTGTTCGTAAAGGATGGGATGTGCGTGGCCGGAGCTGCCTTGGGGTTGTCGTTGTTGTTGTAGAAGGTGAGCGGCGTCGCACCGCCATGACATTGGCCGCAGCCGGTGGTGATGCCTGTATGCAGCACCGGGATGCTCGCGAGCGTCGCGTAGCTGTTGGGGTTGCCCGCCACCGCGGCCGTATGACAAACATTGCAAGTCTGAGTGCCGGGGATCGGCATGTGGCCGTTCGGCAATGTCGTTGGAGTGGTCCAGATCGTGGTGTTGTGGCAGAGCGAGCAATCCCCGGCCGCCTGGCTGGGCGGGTTGGGCGCCGAAACATGAGTGGGCGGCCGAAGCTGCAGCGGTGTGCCGGAGCCGACGTAGAAATTCCTGCCGGTGTCGTGGCAAGTGTCGCAAGCCGTCGGCACGAAACTATGCTTGGCCGGGCTCATCGCGGTCGGGCCGAATCCGCCCGTAACATAGTTCGCTGTGTGGCAGGAGCTGCAATCCGTGCCGGTCAGGTAGGGAATATGCGAGGGCGTCAGGACCGCATCCTTAGGCGTGTAATTGTTGTACCAGGTGAGCGGCGCCATCGCACCATGGCATTGGCTGCAATTGCCTGTAATGCCGGTATGCAGTACCGCGACGCCGGCGAGCGTCGCGTAGCTCGCCTCGGTGGTGCCGATCGCGGTGTGACAAACCGAGCAAGTCTGAGTGCCGGGGGTCGGCATGTGGTTGGCCGGCTTCGCCGTGGTGGTCCAGTCAGTGGTGTTGTGGCATCCGGAGCAGTCGCCGGAAACCTCTTGCGGGTTGCCGCTCGACAGATGGCTGGCAGGACGTACCTGCAGCGCCGGAGTCGAAGCGCCGAGATAGAAATTCGAACCGGTCTCATGGCAGGTGGCGCAAGCCGTCGGTACGAAGGCATGTTTGGCCGCACTCATGTTCGTGGGACCAAAGCCGCCGGTGACATAGTTTTTTGCATGGCAGGAGCTACAGTCGGCGCCGGATAGGTACGGTATATGCGACGGAGTGAGCAACGCATCCTTCGGAACGTAATTGCTGTACCACGTCAGCACCGTGGTGCTGCCGTGGCAGGTGCCGCAACCGCCGTTGATTCCCGTGTGCAGGACAGAGACCGAAGCCAGCGTTTTGTAATTGCTCAGATCCGTGTGGCAAACCGCGCACGCGGCATTGCCCGGATTCGGCATGTGGCCCGCCGGCAGCGCATTGCTGTTCCAGTTAGCCGTCGTATGGCAAATGCTGCAATCATTGGGCGCCACCATTTGCCCGGTGGTGTGATCGGCGGGCCGGCCCTGCAGCCCCAGGCTCGCCGCGCCCATGTACAAGGAAAGTCCCGCTTCATGGCAGGTATTGCAGGCCGCCGGCACGAAGCTGTGCTTGGCCTGCGTCATATTCATCGGGCCGAAGGTACCTACCGCGTACGTGCTTGAGGCATGGCAGGAACTGCAATCGGTACCCGAAAGGTACGGGATATGCGAAGGCGCGAGCAATGCGTCCTTGGGCGTAAAGTTGTTGAACCAGGTCAGCGCGGTCGTCGTATCTCCATGGCACTGCCCGCAATTGGCGCTGATGCCCGTGTGCAGCACGGAGTTTGCCGCCAGCGTCGCCGGGGTGTAATCGCCAGGCGCAGCGCTGTGGCACTTGGCGCAAGTCAGGTTGCTGGGATTCGGCATGTGGCCGGCGGGCAGGGCGGTGCTCACCCAATCAGTGGTTTGGTGACACAGAGAACAGTCGCCCGTGGCCATGCGCGGATCGCTGCTGCTGACATGGTTCGCCGGCCGCAGCTGTAATGCCGTGCCGCTGCCGACGTAGAAATTTTTCCCCGTGTCGTGGCAGGTATCGCACGCGGCCGAGACGAAGGCGTGCTTCCCGGCACTCATCGCCGTTGCCGGTCCGAAGCCGCCGGCCTGATAGGCGGCGCCATGGCAGGCACTGCAGTCGGTGCCCGCAAGAATGGGGATGTGCGACGGCACGAGCGGCGTCTTCTTGGTCGGCGACACGCCCGAGATGGACATCGGAATGTACGGCGCAGGGACACCCGCGAAAGTCTCGCCGCCGTGGCACAGCACGCAGTTGGCTACGTTCAATCCGGAATGGAGCGTGGGAATGCTCGCGGCGAGCACGCTCCAAGTCTCCGCCGTGGGCGTGTTGCCGTGGCAAATTCCGCAGTCGATAGCTGAGGGAATCGGCGGCACATGGTTGGGCGGCTGCCCCGAGACGAACCCGCTGGAAATCCTGACGGCGCCGCTGTGGCAGGTCTGACATGTGGTTACCGTCATCTGCCTGTGATCGAAACCCGAGGGCGCCCAGCTCGGCGTCTTGGTGCCGATGCCAGTGGTATGACAGTTCTCGCACAGCGTGGTGGTGGGCATGTGATTGCCCTGCTTGCCCACGGCCTTGGTGCCGTTGTGGCAGCTCACGCAGCCGTTGGTGATGCCCGTATGGTCGAAGTTGGCGCCGAGCCAGGTGCTGGTGAGGTGGCAGTCGCCGCACTCGAGCGCAGTCGTTAGGTGGCCGGAATTCTTTCCCGACGCGCTCACCCCGTTGTGACAAATAATGCAAAAGCCGGAAACCGCCAGCGGGATCTGCGTATGGTCGACGGTCTTCGGCGGATTCCAACTCATTACCGTGTGGCAGGCTTCGCAAACCTGACTGGTCGCGGGATGGGTGGGCCCTTCGCCCTGCGCAATGGTGCCGTTGTGACAGCTGACGCAGGCTCCCAAGACTTCGGCGTGATTGAAATGAACCTGCGGCCTGAACGAAGTGGTGTCGTGACAGGCCGCGCAGTTATTCGTGCTCTGAATATGTGTCGCGGTCTTCGGCGTCGCGTTGTACGTCGAGCCCGTGATGTGGCAGAGGCCGCAGTTCCTGGGTGTTCCCTTAAAGATCGCGTTGAGATGGCAGGACTCGCACGGCAGGTCGCGATGCACGCCGTCGAGTTCGAATCCGGTCGAAAAATGATCGAACGGCACCGTGATCGGCGGCGTGCCGGCCGCGGCCACCGACCGCGGCGCCGCCGCCATCATCAGCAGCACGGCGGCGAACACGCCAAGGGCGAGCGGAGCGATCCATTTCAGTGACATGCGCTGGGTCATCAGGTTACTGAATCCTCGCGCCTTTCCAGGAGTCGGTGCTGTGACAGCGGCCGCATTGTGCGCCGTATTCACCCAGGTGCCGGTCATCCTTGTGATGGCAGCTGCCGCACAGTGGGGAGGTTTTCACCACGCCCAGCGGCTCGGTATGGCAACCGGCACATTGCACCTTGGCGTGAGCACCGAGCAGCGCAAAGTGGGTTTGCTTCGCATGATCGAAAACCCACAATGGCCAGCCATTGGGTGAATGGCATGCCTCGCATTTTCTTCCCAGACCTCCCTTGTGGACGTCATCTTGGGTGTGGCAGTCGACGCAGGATTCAGACGCATGATTGAAAGCGAGGGTCGAATGGCACTGAGCGCAACTCACTACACGATGCAGCCCCAGCAAAGGGTACTTTGTCAGGTCATGGTCGAAGATGATGTCGGAGCGCCAAGTTTGCTGACCGTGACAGGTGTCGCACGCGCCTTTCAGTTTGCCGCCATGCGGGTCTTCACTGCGGTGGCAGCCTGAGCAATCCTCGGGCAGCTTCTGGTTAGCCACCTTTGCGGTGTGGCAGGCGTAGCAATCGATCTTGGCATGCGCACCGAGCAGTGCAAATTTGTCGCGTCCGTCATGATCATAATTCTGCACACGCCAGCGGTCGTTACCATGGCAGTCGGCGCAGTTCGCACCAAAACGTCCCGCATGCGTGTCATCGGCGCGGTGGCAGCCGTTGCAATCCTTGGGGATTTTGTCCTTGAAATTCTCGCTGCGATGGCAGGCGATGCAGTTGACCCGATCGTGGACGCCCTCGAGGGCAAAGCCGGTTTCCTTGAGATGATCGTATTTAGCGGTTTTCCAATCCTTAGTTGTGTGGCACTTGCCGCACTCCGCGCCGCGCGATCCACGATGCTCATCGTCGGTCGCATGACATCCGACACAGGTCTTGGGCGTCTGTAGGTAGCGTCCGCCGATGTGACACGCGTCGCAAGCCACCGCCAGGTGCGCGCCCGTGAGATTAAAATGGGTCTTGTCGTGATCGAACTTGCCGCTCCAGCTGGCGGAGCTGTGGCACTCGCCGCAGGATTGGGTGAATTGACCGTGATGCACGTCGTCTGCCTTGTGACAGCCGACGCAGGCCGCGGGCGCCTTGCGCCATGCCTCGCCTTTCTTGTGGCAGCTTTCGCAGTTCAACTCCAGGTGCGAGCCATCCAGCGCGAAGTCCGTTAGCGAGTGATCGAACTGCGCCCGGCCGAGTTGCACGATGTCGGCCTTGCGGCCCTTGTGCTCGGAATGGCAGGCGCGGCACTCGCCGACGCCGGAGTTTGCCATGCGGCCGTGATAGCCCTGATGCTGCCGCACGTCGCCGGCAATATCCTTGTGGCAGTCCAAGCACAGCGAAGTCTGGCTGTGCACGTTGGAGCGGTCGTGGCAGTTGGCGCAGTTCTCTTCCTGCTTGATATGTGCTTGGGACAATTTTCCCGGCATCAGCAAAGTCTCAACATTGCCTGCGCGCGCCGGCCCGGTCCATCCTCCGAATAGTACGGTAAGGAGTGGCATGGCTAGCAACAGTCCTAAGGGTCGGCGCACGATATTGCGTCTATGAACATTTCTTGGCTGATCATCACAACCTCATCGCGCGGGCAATGAATTAAAAGAACACGGACGAATGCCTATAAAACTTTGCTGGGCAAAGTATATGTTCGCCCGGCCTGGACGTCAGTGCGTCTGTATTGGGAGACATTTTTGTGCTGGGTAACTACAGTGTTTGCCTACCACGTACGTAAAAACCTGGGTTTACGTGGGGGGCGCCCGGGCGGTGCATGGCGCTGATTGCCGGTGTGGGGAGGTCGCTGGACGCGATCAATACACGTTGATCGCGATGACGTGAACGACTCCGGCAATCAAAAGCATGAAGAAGAGCGGAATGTGCAGGACGTGCCAATACGAGAACAAGCGGGAATACAGCTTGAATTCAGTCATCCGGCGGCCCGCGTCCAAGCGTCGATAGGCGTATTGACGGGCGACCACACCGAGACGCCGTGCGTGCCGCGCCAGCAGCTCAGATTCTTGGCGGCGCGCCTTTTGCACTGCTTCATTGATCGCACGACGCACGAGCCACCGAGCCAAGGCGATTCGCAACGCGCCGCTGCTCAAATGCAGGAATCGCATCAGGCTTCCCTTGGGAGGCTCGACCAACTTGCGCTCGGCCTCTTCGATTGCATCCAACACACCGGGAAGAATCGTAATGGAGGCGCTTTGCGCGCGCAGGCGCTCGCCGACTGCCTTCAGTTGCTCAAGCGTATCCTCGTGGCCTTCGAGGCGCGCATGCAGGCGCGTATAAATGTAGCGGCCAATCACGCCGCTACCGGCGACCAATAACATGCTGAACAGGGCCACATTGCTGTTGGTGGCGCCCAAGCTGAAGTTGGCATGAAACAGTACGAGAATGGGCCCGACGACGCCGAGTACCATGTGGAATCCAAACCATGTGGGGATCGCACCCAACCACTTCAGCCAAGACACGCGCTTGCGTGCCGAATACATCAGCAACAGGACCATCATCGAGCCGCCGGTGATTCCGAGCGCGTAACCGAGCCCGCGTTGCGGCGTTATGTAGCGTTCAAGGTGAGCGTGACTGCCCCATATAATCAGTACCGCGACGATGAAGGTCCATATAAGAGGCCAGTGCAGGCGAGGAAGCCCCGCCACGGCAGACTGAGCCATTGCCGGTGTCGCAGACTTCACCGCTGCTGCCGCAGCCCTCGCAGCGGGCGCTGGTCTTACCGCAGACGCCTGAATCTTCTGTGGCGGCGCCGCGGGGAATTTCTTGACAACTGTATTCACGTGATCACTCGATCGATCAATATCTTGAGCGCCGGATGATCGCGCGGCGTGATCACGCCGGTGGCGCCTTGCAAGTCTCCGCTTGCCGGCAGCGCCTGACCCGTCTGCGAAATGCGCGCCTCAACAGTGACCCGGCCCGCGCTCGAGAGATTTCGACCCGGCATCATCGACAGCGAATCATCCAGGGTGAACTTCATCGGCCAGGCACCGACGCTGATGCGGAGCACGGCTACGGGAACGCCGGGCGCGTCGACTGACTTGGCTACGATGAACAGAGTCTCGCCGGCGGCCGCCTTGCTGCTCAACTTCTGGGCAATCGTAACCTCGCCGCTTAGCGAGATGCCCGACGCCGCGATCGTCGGTGCCGACGCGGCCGGCGGGACGGACTCGATGCCGCTGGACGCTGCAAAGCCGGAGGCCGGCAGCTGATGGGCGCGCGCCTTTACTGCGTCCGCCGAACGGCCCAGAAATTCGTAAGATTTTGCCAGCAGCTCCCAGTCATCAGCGCCGCCACCGCCCTTGACGAGTCGCGATTCCAAACTGGCGATGGCGGATTCCATCGATCCAGCGCCGGGTGATCCTGAACCGGATAATCCGGATGCGGATTTCATCGCCCGAGGTCCTGCTCCATTTGCTGAATCACCTACAGTATTAGGAGTAGTCGCAGATTCGCCCGTCGCTGCATTTATTAAATTGGCCGCGCTGGCGAATGATCCGGCAGCGGGCTCAGAGACACCGCTCGGTAGAATGCGGGAGCCCGGTGAATCGGTGTGCCCCAGCCACGCGTACAGGCCAAAGGGCAACAGCAGAATGAGTACGCCGCTGAACGAAGCGGGCTTCGAAACGGCCGGAAGCGCGCTAAAACGAGGTATTGTGCGCAGCCACGGCAGCAGCAGCAAGAGGCAGGCAAGAGTCGTCAGGATACCGGTGACAAACCAGAACAACGGCATTCGGACTCCTTTAATCGAAATGGTTTGCGGCGCAGAGTGTCGGCCTGCCGTGCACTGAATCGCCACTTCCAAGCAGTTTAATACCGCATCTGAGCTTCAATCAATGTGCATAAAAAGCGACACTTTCGCAGTTGCACACAAGCGACGAGACTCACAGTTTGTTGGAGTCATTAACTCTATTCTTGGTTACGTTCGACATAATCCGCTGAGACGTTGAGCTCTTACGCATGGACATATGGTCACTCCTTTTGTATGCGTTGCCGCTGGCGGCAATCATTGTCTTTTATTTGACGCGGCAGAGGCGTACGCATGCTCGCGATTTGCGGACTCTGCAGGACACTGTCTCTGCGGGTATGACCGAGCCTGCGTCGCTGCACCCTCTGATCGATGCAAGCAAGTGTCTGGGATGCGGCGCCTGCGTCAAAGCCTGCCCCGAAGCGCCGCATCATGATGTTCTCGGCCTCATCAACGGCAAGGCTGTGCTGATCGGTCCGACCAATTGCATCGGCCACGGAGCGTGTAAGAGTGCTTGTCCATTCGACGCGATCACGTTGGTGTTCGGGACCGAGAAACGCGGCCTGGACATTCCGGTACTCAAGCCGAATTTCGAATCCAACGTGCCGGGCATTTTCGTGGCAGGGGAACTCGGCGGCATGGGGCTCATCAAGAATGCCCTGACACAAGGGCAACAGGCACTCGAGGCGATCGCCAAAGCAGGGGTTAAGCGACCCGGCGCGCTCGACGTGCTCATTGTGGGTGCGGGACCTGCGGGCCTGGCCGCGTCGCTGGCCGCAAAAAAGCTGGGGCTGAACTACCAGACTGTCGAGCAGGATTCTTTGGGTGGTGCGGTATTCCAGTATCCGCGCGGCAAGCTGGTGATGACCTCACCCGTGGAATTGCCGATCGTCGGCAAAGTCCAGTTTCGCAACACGTCCAAGGAAGAACTTTTGAAATTCTGGACTCAAGCGTGCAATGGCTTGAAGATCCGCTACCAGGAACGAGTCGAGAGCATGGAAAAAAAAGACGGTGCCTTTCACGTGCGCACCGGCTCGCAAGAATACGTCGCTGCCAGTGTTCTGCTGGCTATTGGCCGGCGCGGTACGCCGCGAAAGCTCGGCATACCGGGTGAAGAGATGTCCAAGGTGGTGTATCGGCTGATCGATCCCGAACAGTACCGCGGTCGGCAAGTGATCGTGGTCGGCGGCGGCGACAGCGCACTCGAGGCGGCGGCCAGCATTGCCGAGCTGGGCGATACTAGGGTATGCCTATCGTATCGAGGCGAGGCGTTTCAACGCGCCAAGCAACGCAATCGCCAACGGGTCGACGACGCCAGCGCTAGCGGTAAGCTCAAAGTCCTGCTGAACTCTCAGGTAAGGGAAATTCTGGCGGACGAGGTGCTCCTGAAGCATTCCGGAAAGGAGTTTCAGCTGCGAAACGACGCCGTCATCGTCAGCGCCGGCGGCATCCTGCCGAACGATTTCCTGAAGTCGATCGGCATCGAAGTCGAAACCAAATTCGGCACTGCATGATGCAATGGATACGCATGCTGAATTCGAGTTGCAAGCTGCTGACGACGACCGCAGCCTGTCTCCTGCTGTCCTTTAATATAGCGCGGGCTACGGCGCCCCCGGCTACGGCGCCCCCGGCCAAACGCGCAGACGTCAAGGATCCTTTGGAACCGGCGCGCGCGGCGCTGCGCATGCTGAAGTTCGACCTGGCGATTTCCCTGCTCGGCGTCGCGGTCAATGGCGGGAACACGGATGCACAGTATCTGCTGGGGCTCATGTACTTGAACGGCGTGGGCGTAGGCGCAGACCCGGCGCATGCGCGCGCGCTTCTACAGGCCGCCGCGGAACACGGACATGGTCCCGCCGCCTATGTCATTGCCGCGGAACTCGCGCGCGAACCAGCCTCGGCCGGCGATTCGGCCACAGCCTCGGCTCGTCAGTGGCTGGAGCGGTCTGCCAAGCTGGGATACTTCCGCGCCGTAGAGGCCTTGAAATCCGGCAGGCCACTGCTCGATCGCGAGTCGGTAGGTGCCTCCGATCCGGCATTTTTCACACCGTGGGTGATCGACTGCGCGCGCAAGAACAATGCGGCGGAATTGCGGCGTATTGGGCCTGCAAGCGCGTCGGTGCGCGATGAGTTCGATCGCGGTTCGCTTTCGCATGCGGTCACGGCTGGCTCGCTCGCCGCCGCTACCGTGCTGCTGGCATTGGGCGCGGATGTGCGGGCCGCCGATGACGCAGGCACCACCGCCCTGATGCTCGCCGCTGAGAGAACCGACGCGGCGATGGTCGTTCTTATGTTGCAGCATGGTGCCGATCCGCAGGCGCAGGACGGGGAGCAGCGCACGGCGCTATTTTATGCGGCACGCACCAATCGCGCCGACAACGTCGCTGCGCTGCAGCGCGCCGGGGCAAATCTCGATGCGCGCGACAGCCGCAGCTACAATGCACTCGACGCTGCGCTGGTGGTAGGCGCCGAAGACGCGGCCACCGCGCTGCGCGCGGTGGGAGTTCGCACCAACCGGGCGACGGTTGATCCGGCGCGACAGAGCGGCAAGTTTGATGCGGCGCATCCGGGCGACATCTATCGCGGTTGGCCGGCGCTCGCGCTTGCTGTTTCGCGCAACGATGTCGCGACCGTGCAGCAGCTGCTTCAGGCCGGAGGCGATGCCAAGCTGCGGCTCCCACAGGGCGACACACTGTTACACGTGGCTGCCGACGCACGCGCTTTGCAATGTCTGTCATTGCTGCTGGCACACGGCATAGACGCTGCGGCCGGCAACCGCGCCGGACACAGCGTGCTGTGGCTGGCCGCGGTGCGCAACGATGCCGTGCTCTTCAATGCGCTGCTCAGTGCCGGCGTGCCGCCAGATACTCACGCCTCCGCCGAAGGCACGCCGCTGTTGGCGGCGCTGCGTGCGCGGAAATCCGACATTGTGCATAGCTTGCTCGCCGCCGGCGCCGATGTGGAGGCGGTGGATGCGCAAAGGCGCACACCCCTGATGCTGGCAAGCGCCAGCGGCCAGACCCTGCTCATCAAGTTCCTGATCGAGCGCCACGCAAAAGTCGACGCCGAAGATGATGCACATCGCACGGCGCTTCTATATGCCGCGGGGTCCGGCGCGCGCGATTCGGTGATTTTACTTCTGGCGGCCGGGGCCAATCAAAGCGTGACCGATGCGCGAGGGCTCACGGTGCTGCATGCCGCCGCAGCACAGTCAGACATAGAAGTTCTCGCACCACTCCTTGCAGCCGACGTCCCCATCAACCGCCGCGATGCCGCCGGCGACACGCCGTTGCTGATCGCGGCGGCCACAGGCCACGCCGCCGTGGTGGAGGCGCTTCTCGCCCGCTCGCCGGAGCTCAATATTCAGAACTCGAGCGGCGACACGGCGCTGATCGCTGCCAGCCGCGGCGGCTACTCGGACATCTGCCGCCTGCTGCTGGCGGCCGGGGCAAATAAATTGCTGCGCAATGGCGTCGGCGTCTCGGCGAGCGATATCGCGAGCAGCCGTGGATTTCAATCGATCGCCAAGGAATTGGCCGGCTAGTCTCACCGGTTATAAATCAATAGGCGTAGAAGGGTCCGGTGACAGAGCCGGCGGCCCGCTGCTCGATTCCTATGTAGATCTTGCGGCCGTAAAAAAACGGCATGCCCCAGGTGAAGTTGCGGGATCCCGCTCCGCCGCCGAGATTGGCGAAGGCGGCTGCGTTGGGTACGAATGTGTTTGGATCGGCGATGGCGAAATTTACGGTGCTGACGGCATTGTTCATGCCTACGCCCCTATTCACGGCGAACACGCTTTGCGGCGGCACGACAGGGCAGTAGTAGCCGACGAAGCTGCCCGAGGTACACGCGGGTATGGTGGGATCATCGAAGGCGTAGGAGCCCGTGCCCGAGTCGATGAGCGCGTGCATGACCGTAGTTCCGCCGTTGTACGTTGCGGTAAAGTCGCCGTTTGAATCGGCGCCAAGCAGCGTGAGTCCGGTAGCGGGAAGAGGGTTGTCTGTCTGCGTGGAGAGCCCGAATATGAGCTCGCCTTGCACGGAGCTATCTCCATTGGCATTGATCAGGTTCGGCAGATTTACAATGATGCCGTTGTTCTCCGACGCGAATAGGAATACCGGGTTCGTGACCTGGTTGGCGAGCGCTATGTTTTCGGCGGTGCAGGTCCCCGCCGAGGTGCAGCCGTAATAGAAAGGCAGCGGCGTGGTCGCGTTGACGCAGGCCGGGCCGCAGTCCTGCGCAAGGACCCCGACTCCGAGCACTCCATTGGCGCCGAAGCCGGCCACATCATTGATGAGCGCGCCGCTGACGCAGTTCGCGGGCGGCGCAGCGCCCGCTGCGGTGTCATCCATGACCTGCACGGGTACTTTGGCGGCGGACTCGCCGGCCATCGTCACGTCGGCGAGTGCCACGGGACCCCAGGTCTGGCCTCCGCCAAAGTGCACGCATTCCTCGATTGTCAGTCCCTGCGCGTCGGTTTTCGCCGGGAGGGTGACCATGCCGGCGTCAAGCACGGATCGAACCAGGCGCAGGCCGAACGATCCCGTGTCGAGCAGCACATGGTCGACGTTCGTGCACTGCGACTGACTGCCCGGAACACACACCTTCACCGTGACATAGGCATGGTTGATGGCACCGGGGGCGGCGGCCGGTCCTCCGTCGACGATCACCGTCAGGACGTTTACAACCGGCGGTGGCGCCACCGATCCCTTGGAATTGTTGTTATTGATGCAGGCGGCGAGCAGCATCGCCGGCAAGAGCGCAGCTAAAATAGATTTCAATCGCATGGCGTGGCGGCGCATCCGGTTCAGCGAATATCCGCGGTCGGTATGCCTGACGGCACCAACGCAGGCAGGTAGGCGCGGCCGTTATAAGCGCGCAGGTGGCCCGCAAACTCGACGATCAGGCCATCCGACGCTATTCGCAGCGAGCGATGCAATCCTGGCCGTTGCAACGCGGCCAGCGCCCGGGAGTACGTTGCAAAGTGTGCGCCCAGGAGCCTCTGTAAGTCCGGCACCACCGGGCCGCTCCAGGTCACCGCAAATACAATGCCCTCACGATTCAAAAACTCGCTCACGCGCATGTCGCTCGCAGCCGTGATCTCATGGATATCGTATTGCTGCAGCGGTGTAGACTGCATGATGCCGTGCATCTCCGCACTATCGGCAAGGACGCTCGCGGCATCGCCGCCGAGCGCCGCCTGCACGCGCGAAGCGCACAGCGGATTAGTGCCGAGCACGAGAATCAGCAGCGCTTTTAACGCCAGACGATGCATATGTACGCAGTCTGCACCACAAAGCCTCCGCCAAGGGAGTGTCGTGCGCCTGCGACATTTCAAACTGATCTCGAGCGAAAGAAATATAGGACATGCGAGGCCGCACTTGGGCGGCTGCGATTTAACAAAATATGGGTAAGTTGAGACGTACGTTGCAATTAGCGCCATATCCGATCTGCAGCTCTTCGAGAATGCCAAGGATCCACGTGTTGGCGTCTTGCGCCCTCCCAGGGTATCCCTCTAGACTGCCGCTGTGTAGAAATTGCAAATCCCGGGCCGGATGTTGAATTAGGGACCGAGATGTCGGAATTTGGTTGCACAAGGAAGCGTATCGGGAGAGTGTGATGCAACTTGGACCGGAGGCGAAATGCCCCACAGTTCTTGGCACGGCTTTAAGACCGCAAATCACGATCGTTCTGGTCGAAGACCATGCGATCTTGCGCGAGGGCCTCAAGGCGCTCATCGAAATCGAACCCGAATTTCGCGTTGTCGGCGAGTATTCCTCGGTCGAGGCTAGTCTTGACGGCATTCGCGAACTGCAGCCCGATGTTGTCATCACCGACATCGCGTTGCCCGGACGATCGGGCATCGAACTCTTGGGTGAGATCCGGCAGCTCTCACCGCGCACCCGAAAAATAGTGTTGACAGCGCACGACAACGAAGAGTACATCCGCGCTGCCATGAACGCCGAAGCCGACGGTTACGTGCTGAAGGACGCGAACAGCGCCGAACTCAATCGTGCGATCCGCAGCGTCGCGGTCGGCCAGCGATTTCTGTGCGACGCCGTTGCCAGTAAAATCCTGTCAGGTTACCTGCTCGGTGACCAGCGACCCGGGAGTCCGACGGGTGCCCAGTCCATCACTGGACGCGAGCGCGAAGTCTTGACGCGCATTGCCCTCGGCAATTCGAACAAGTTGATCGCGCGTGATCTCGGACTCAGCCCCAAGACCATCGAGAAGCACCGCTCCAATTTGATGCGCAAACTGCAGCTGCACAATGCGGCCGCGATCACGATGTTCGCCATACGCAATGGTTTGACGGGGACGGAGCCATTCAACGATAGGGCTACCACCCGGCTACAGCCGCTCGCCTCGACTGTCTAAACCGCTCGATCGCGCGCCCAATCGAACACGCGCGCAGCCAAAGGCGCCCGTTCGCGTGCGCCTCACCGTTGTGGTGATGCCCCTCTGACTTCTCCCTCGCGTTCTGGCGTTCGAGGCCTCACGCACACAGCGTTCGCAGTTCGCCACCAGTAGATGCGCGAGATGTGATCTTCGTCACGTACGTGTTTTCCCTACCTCGCCGCGTACGTATGTTTCCTTATACGTCAGGGAGAGTCGACCGAATCGTAAGCGCCGCGCGTTCACGGGAGTATGCCCACTCCAGAGTTCGGAGAACCGCCCTGGTATTTCCGACCTACGAACACGGGATGGCAGGGAATGACAGATGGCGCCACGCAAACAATTGATCGGCCCAAGGGCCTTGGCGGTCGCGACGTCCCGGCGCGCCTCACCGCCGTCACCATCGATCCCGCCGCCGACAGATGCCAGCCGAAACTTCCGCCCTCTCCACTGCATGCCGCCCGGTGAATTCATGAAACACGAAAAATTGCACGCGATTCCGATGGAGTACCCGACATGAAGAGCATACCGCGCCTTCTTAGCTTGCTGCCCGTGGCGGGCCTGATGTTCGTTGCGGTGGACGCGCAGGCGCAGAGCTTCCGCGTGCAATGCCCGACCAGTACGCCGTTCCATCCTGATGGCACCAACATCAAGTGCCAGCAGATCGCGGGCGGCGACGGCTACGCCACCATGGGCGACGGCAGCACGATTTACATGTTCGGCTTCGGGCCACTGTCGGGTCTGCCCGATATCTACAAGGGTCTGCCCGGCACGGAGCTCAACAGTGTGTTCAATACGACCCTCGGTCCGGATACCGGCACGCCCAGCACCCTGGTCGGCATGCCGGATGGGAACTTCGCGTTCAGCACGGCGTTCAACGGCGGCCCCTTCATGGGCGCGATCGGCCTGACCGATGACCTCGGCCTCGATCCCTGGACTGGGGGCACAGTGTATGCGGTCGGCCAGACCGTGCGCACCGCCTCGGCCGTTTATATGGCGAGCACCGCCGGCACCTCTGGCGCGAACCCCCCTGTCGGCACAGGCACTATCTCCGACGGCACCACCGGTCTCACCTGGGCCTACCAAGGAACCCTGCTGGACGGGCATGTCGACCCGCGCCCCATCATGGACGTGGGCATCATGAACGCTAGTCAGCCGGCGCCGTTGATCGCGATCGACGAGGACGACGAGTTGTTTCTGACGCTGAGCAACGTCGGCATGATCATGCGTCCGGACTTGTTCGAGCAGCACACGGTCCACTTCCACGGGTACCCCAATGCATCGGCCTTCTATGACGGCGTGCCCGATGCGTCGGTCGCGATCAACATCGGCGGCAGCTTCACGTACTACTATTTGGCGCCGGATGCGGGTACGTATTTCTGGCATTGCCACATTGCACCGCCCGAGCATTTGCAGATGGGTATGGTCGGTCAGATCTACGTGCGGCCGCGCCAGAACAAGGTGACAGGCAATCTGCAAGCTGCGTTGCTGAAGTGGGAATCCGCCGCCACCACTCCCGGTGGAATCGCCGCCACTCCTGCGGCGATAACCAACCAAACCAGTGTGACCGCCGCTGACTGGAGTTCGTTCGAGCCGCTGCGCAAGCGCTGCGGTGGCACGGTGACGACGGCGGCGGGTGCATTGGTCCCTGTTGACGTGCTGTGCACCACACCGGTTCCACCGAGCAACGCCGCCACCCGCACCACGGACGCCAACAATGCCGCTTACACCACCACGGGTGGATTTGCCTACAACGACGGCGACGGTTCGACGCATTACGACGTCGAGTACCCCATTCAAATTCACGGATTCGACCCGAACTTCCACTTCGTCGGCATGACGTTCAACCCCGAGTCGTTCAACGACATGAAGGACAAATACTTCATGCTGAACGGACGCAGTTATCCGGACACCGTCGGCGGCCACAATTGCGCGCCCGGCGGCGATCCGCTGCCCGCATGCCAGACGGCAAGGGCAGCCAACAACGTCGGCGGCGTGAACGTCGTCGCGGGTCCCATGGAGACTCAGTCGGTGGATGGCACGCCCCACGCCTCGCAGCCGATTCCCACCGTCATCAATATTCCGAAAGGCGGCCACGCGCTGCTGCGCATTTCAGACCTCGACGTGAGCGAGTACCAGACCTTGGCCACGCTCGGCATCCCGATGCGGGTCGTCGGCTTGAACGCGCGGCTGCTGCGCGACATGGCCGGCAACAACATGGCCTACAACACCAACTCGATCACGCTGGCGGGTGGTGAATCCATCGACGTGATTCTGGACGCGACCGACCCGGCCCTGGTCACGGGCCAGAAGTTTTTCCTCTACACCCCGAACCTTGATCACCTGTCGAACGACGCCGAAAACTTCGGCGGTCTGATGACCGAGGTGAACATCTGTAGCTCGGTCGACCCACAGACCAAAGCCTGCACGATCTAGGAGAGCAGCGATGCGCAATATGAACAAAAAATCTCTGCTGGGAACGGGCTTACAGTGCGCGACCCTCGCGCTCGGATCGCTGCTCGCCCTCGGCGCGCACGCGGCGGCACCCGGTATCGCCGGCCCGTCCTTCAGCCTGGACGCCGCGGCCACGCGTATCTCCCAGCCGAACGGCAAGTACGTGTACGCCTGGGGCTACGGATGCGACCCTGCCGCCACGACCGCACCGTCGTTTCTGCCATCGAACCTAATTGGTTTCTGCAATGCGGCGCAGCTGCCGGGGCCCACTCTGATCGTCAAGGAGGGCGCGACGGTCACCGTGACGCTTACCAACAACTTGCCGGCGTCCGCGGGTAATACGTCTATCATTTTTCCGGGATTCCAGGTCACCACCACCGGTGGCAGCGCGGGGCTGCTGGTTCAAGAGGCACCAAACGCCGCAACCTGTCTGACTACACCCGGTGGTTGCAACACGGTCACCTACACGTTCACGGCGAAGACGCCCGGCACACACTCCTACTACAGCGGTACGCAGGGCGACTTGCAGGTCGAAATGGGCTTGTTCGGAGCGCTCATCGTGCTGCCGGCGAATCCGCCGACGAACTGCGACGGCGGCATTGCCGCGCAGAACGTGCTGGCCAAGGGTCCTACCGGCGAAAAGGATTTCCGCCTGGCGCATGCGGCATATGACCACCCGTCCAGCTGCTACGACCGCGAGTACCTGTTCCAGTTCTCGGAGATGGACGACAACATTCATACCGCGGCCGAAGCGCAGGTACTTGCTGACCAGGCAGCGAAGACTGCCGGCGCGAGCGGCTGCACCAGCCCGACCGGCTGCCTGGTCGTTCCGACCGAGCCGTATGTGCCGGGCTATTACATGGTGAACGGCCGTTCGATGCCGGACGACATGGACCCGAACTACGCGTCCATGTATCCGAACCAGCCGTACAACGGCAATCCGCATATGCACCCGGGCGAGCTGACGCTGCTGCGCATCATCGGCCAGGGACGCTGGCAGCATCCGTTTCACGAGCACGCCAACCACGTGCGTGTACTGGCGCGCGACGGCAACTTGTTGTTGAGTCCCCCTGACGCTAATGGAAACACCTTCCCGGCCGGTCCGCTGATGTTCACGACCACGACGACGCCGGGCATGACGCTGGATGGACTCTTCTACTGGACCGGCAAGGGTCTGAACTGGGACGTATTCGGTCACGGCTATGCCGGAGACCCGAGCAAGTGCATCCCGGACGCGAATGGCTACTTCACCAAAGACCCGACCGCCATTAACTACTACGAGTGGTGCGGCGATCACAACAAGGCGCTCGAGAAAAATCCGACATCGCCCCAGATTGCCGCCGGCGGCCCCGTGACGCTGCCGGATCCGAGCATCGTGACGAACGGCGCCTGGTATTCGGGAACTCCGTACTTAGGTCCGGAGGCGCTGGCTCGCGCGGTCGGCGCGACTCCCATCCCGCCGTCCGGCACGGTGGCGAATTCGCCCAGCGGTGAGGCGGGCTACGCCTACATGTGGCATTCGCATAACGAGCGCGAGATCACCACCGACAACGTGTTCCCGGGCGGAATGATGATGATGATGCTCGTCGATCCGCGTGCCTTCGTGATCGACGAAACGAATTGAAATTCAGGAGAATCTCGATGCAACTCTTCAAAACGAAAGCTGGCCCGCTACTCACGGGACTTGCAGCTTCAGTTCTCCTGCTGGCGAACCACGCCTCCCTGGCACAATCGATCAGCCTCGCGGCCGGACCGACCACGAGCATGCTGCCGGATGGACAGATGGTGCCCATGTGGGGCTTGACGTGCACCGGAACGGGCACGCCCGCGAACGCCACTACCGGCGCTGCGGCAGTGCCGACAACCGACAACGGCGCGAGCTGCGCCGCCACGAACCCGAACGCCGGCACGGCCTGGTCGCCGATCGTCATCCGGGTACCTGTTAACGCGTCCGGCAGCACGACTCTCACGATCAACCTCACCAATAACCTGTCATTCACGACCATCGCGGGCACGAACAGTATTCCGACCTCATTGGTCATCGTCGGTCAGTTGGGCGGCGGCCTTGGCGGCGGCGGCACAACGAGCGTGAGCCCGGTTCACTCACCACAGGGCGTGACCTGGCCGGTGATCGGGGTCGTCGACTCGAGCGCCGGATCGATCCAGATCACGAACGCCGGCAGCGGCTATACCGCGGCACCGACGGTTACACTGACCGGCACCGGGTCCGGAGCCACGGCGGTTGCAATCATCACCGGTGGTGTTGTCACCAGCGTCACGCTGACCAATGCCGGCAGTGGCTATTCCGCCGCGCCGACCGTCACCTTCAGCGTACCGCCGGCGGGTGGAACGCTCGCGACGGCAACCGTCAATTTCACGACCTTCCAGACCGCCGGCAATGCGCAGTCGGCGCCTCCGGCGCAGCTGCCTCGCGTGCAGTCGTTCGGTACTGAAGTGGCGGCGGCGGGCGCCACGCTAATTGGGGCGCAGGTCGTCTCCGGCAGTGCCCTGACCTGGAGCAACCTGCGACCCGGCACTTACCTCATCGAGTCGGGCACGCACCCCTCGATCCAGGCGCCAATGGGCCTGTACGGAATCCTTATCGTTACGCCTTCGGGCCAAGCCTATCCCACCGCCCCGAATGTACCAACGACGGCGGCTTCGCTGTACGACGCCGACCTGCCGGTGGTGCTCAGCGAAATCGATCCGGCGCAGAACACCGCCGTCAACACGGCCGTGCGCACGAGTGGCTTCAGCGAGACGACCGTGTGGAGTGGCCAACCCGGCGGCTGCGGCAATCCCGCCTCCGCAACGTTCAACACCTGTTATCCGCCGGCGGTCAACTACAGCGCGCGCTACTACCTCGTCAACGGCGTGTCCTTCGATCGCACCAACATTGCGGCGTCCACGGCGCAGCTTTTGCAGCCAGCCGGCACACCGGCCGTTGCTCCGACCGCGACGACTGGCAACGTATTGTTACGGCTCGTCAATGCCGGCCTGCGCATGCACGTGCCGTCGGTCGTCGGCCAGCCGATGACGTTAATCGCCGAGGACGGCAATCCGCTGCCGGGCACGCTGCACTTGCAGAATGAAGTATTCCTCGCGGCCGGCAAGACTTACGACGTACTCCTCAACGTGGGCACGGTGGGGTCTGCCTACGCGGCGGCGACCTACCCGTTGTTCGATCGCCAGCTCTCCCTGTCGACGAATAACCAGCGCGACGGCGGCATGCAGTCGTACATTGCCGTTGCGGGCGGTGCGCAAACGGGCGTCGGCTCCGCGGCCGGATCGCAGGCCACGGTGAACGTCGCGACGGCTGCGAAGGCCTATTTCTGCTATGCGGGCACGACCCTGTCCGTGAGCGATCCCACGCAGGGTTTGCTCGGCGGCTCGACCGGCGCAAATGGTGTGGCGCTGGGCACTTCCACCCTGACGGGTTCGCTCGCGCTGCAGTCGAACGGCACTTTCACGTACACCCCGTTGGCGACGCCGGCCGCCTGCGGCGGAACGTTTACCTACACCGTGAATGCCGCCGCTAAGACCTATACCGCAAGCGTCACCGACTGCGACGCCGTGGCAGGAGCGGTCCCGGCGGGCTGCCCCGCGCTCGCGCCGCCGACACTGGGTCCGATGACGTTCAAGAGCACCAACGCACAACTGCTGAACGTCAGTCCCCCCGGCATACTGCTGCCCGCCACCGGCCTGCCGCTGACCGTGGACGCGACAACCGTCCCGACGGCGGCGGCGGCGGGGCTCTCCAGCCTGACCGTCAATGCGGATGGCTCGTTCAGCGCCATCGCACCCAACCCGGGCACCTACACGTTCACCTACAACGTCAAGAATATCCAGGGCGTCCCGGCCGCGGCCGCCGCCACGGTCACGCTGGTGTTTCCGACCGGATCCGGGTTGCAAGTCAAGCTGATTGACAAGGACCACGGCTGGCAGCTGGTGGACGATTACCGCTGGGTCATCGAAGAAGACCGCACCTTCTGGATCGACCCGAAGTGCCAGGTCAATACGGGCACCGGTGCGGGCGGTACGGCAAGGCCCAAGGACTCCTACGGCCGCGACTGTCCCGCGCTGCCGGTGGAAGCGCTCGGCTACAACTTCCACTCGGCCGGCATGCCGGTGGTCGCGACCGGCTGCGTCGGAGCCGTCTCCTGTGAGGGCGGACAGACGAGCGCCGGCGCCAATGTGGTTTGTGACGTCGGCGATGGCGTGTGCCGCCCGGATTCAACAGGCAGCGGCCGTACGCCGCTATATCCCAGTCAAGTCGCGCTCGACCCCAACAAGCACTACTTCATCTCCGTGATGCCGGGTGACGGCATCAACCCGACCGTCAACGCGGCGGGCGGGCCGGTGCCGAAGACCGATTCCAGTGGAAAGCCATTGCTCAATGCGGACGGCACGCCGGCTATGCGCCAATTCGTTCCTCTGCAGGATTGCCCCAACCAGATCGACTTCTATCCCGGCACCGGCGCGTGCGGCCACAACATGGGCGGCGCGCAAATCGCGCCGCAATTCGATCCGCGCCACGGCGCAATTGTCGGGGGTGCCAATGGCACCTTCGTTACCACCATTTCGCTCGCGGAAACGCCGCTGCCCACCGCCAAGATCGCGGTGTTGGTGTACGAGGACGACTATCCGCTCAACGGCGAGAACGATGCGGGCGGCGGCGTCGACATCATCGCGCCGAATGAGCCAGGCCTCGGCGGATTCCAGATCGAGCTGCTGGACCAGGCCGGCGCGCTCGGTGACAGCACCGGGCAGATCACCTACGACATGTTCAACATGCCGTTGAGCAATGCCCTCGCGGGGACGATCGATCCGATCTCGCACCTCGGTGCCTGCCCGCTCACGTCGAATCCCGATCGCATCGTCGCCATGGTCGTGACCTGCCCGAAATACGAGTCGGACGGCAAGACCTTGTCGCCGCTCGCGGGCCAGGCCGTAATTGCAAACTTATATCCCGGTATCTACGAGCCCCAGGCGTTCCCTGCGGCCGACCGTATCGCACGCGGCGAGGAATGGCTGCAAACGAATACGCTCGATGGCGGCAAGCCGCACGAGGCGTTCGTTCGTCCCGGCGAGCCGGCCTACTTCCAGGAATTTGGCCCTGGCGGCTTTCACGTGCAGATAGGCTTTGCGAACCCGAAGATCATCAATGATCGTCGCTCGAATGCCTCGGGTACCGGCTTGTGCGATCCGATCAAACTCGATAGCGCCGGCAACAGCATTGGCGGCGGCGGCCTGGTCTGCAATTCGACCATCACCGGTCATGTGCACGGCAATCACATGAGCCGCACGCCCGACCAGCGCACCTACGACACCGGCACCTACGATGCCTTCAAGTTCTCGAGCTGCTACGCGTCCCTCGGCATTCCGGACCAGCAGGACTTCGTGTTCGCCAAGTGCGATGCCGACGGCAACTTCTCGATGACCGGGCTCCCTGACGGCATCTACAAGCTCGCCGTGTTCGATCAGTGGAACGACATCATGCTCGACGGCCTGGTGACCGCCGTCGCCGTGAACGGGGATACCCCCGTGACCGTGACCGCGACCCAGTGGCGCACCAACATTTACACCCGTACCTACCTGGATATGGACGGCAACGGCATTCCCAATCGCGATAACCAGGGCAACGATCAGGAGCTGGGCTCAGTGCTTCTGCCGATCAAGATCCGCTACCGTGACGGCAGCATCGGCTTTCAGAACACCACGGACTTGAATGGTTACGCCACCTACAACGAGGTGTT
Source organism: Steroidobacterales bacterium (assembly GCA_038226325.1). Taxonomy (GTDB): domain Bacteria; phylum Pseudomonadota; class Gammaproteobacteria; order Steroidobacterales; family Steroidobacteraceae; genus Bog-1198. The sequence goes on from JBBRQO010000006.1 coordinate 111,454, forward strand.
CCCGTTCATGAACTGGTTGGTGGTCGAGCCTGACACCACGCGCTACAAGCAAACCGCGCAGCACGTCGTGTATGACGCCGGCGGTGCCGACGACTGCACAGCGGGCGCGCCGGCTTGCAGTCCCAACTCGCCGTACCACAACCTGCTGTCGACGACCGAGACAAATTCGCTGCCCGTATCGCTGCGGGTGCCGGGCGCCGTCTATTGCACGGATGCCGATTGCAGCGGCGCGGGTGAGTCGATCCAGAACAGCCCTTACTATGGCGGCGCCGGCGCGGCCAACGCGACGGCGACCAAGGGCCTATCGAGCGGCCGCATCGATCCGCCGTGGAAGACCGAAGCGTGGCAGGGCCTGTTGGGCCAGCACAGCTTCATCGACTTCGGCATGAAGCCGTTCCTGCCGGGTGAAACCGGGGGCATACAAGGTCTCGTTGTCTACGCCTCGACCCGCCCGTTCGATGACCCAACGCTCGAAGTCCAGCTCGTGTGGGAGCCGGCCGTGCCGAACGTGCAGGTCAACCTGTACCAGGAAAATGTCGCCGCGGACGGCACCAAGACCTTGAAGCTGGTGGATACCACCGTCACCACGAGCTGGGACGGATTTGCCCAGGGCTTCCGCACCAAAGCCGATGGCACGACGCCGCTGATGGCCTCCGACCTCGATCCCGCCGTCAAAGGCACCGCCAACGACGGCTATGTACCCAACATGAACTGCCCGGGCCAGGATCCGACCAGCGGCTTTTTCGCCACCCTCGCGGGCAGCAAGATGTGGCTCGATACGCCGCCCAGCTACGATTCCTCGGGCGGCATCATCGCCGGCAACAAGAAGACTCTGGCGTACCAGTCGCAGTTCAAGTGCTTCGACGGATGGTCGATGCTGAATCAGATCCAGCCGGGCCCCTACGACGGCAAGTACCAGTTCCCGAGCATCGTCGCTCGCGATCCCGTGAGCGGCCGGCCGTCAGGCACGGGACACCTGAATGGTGTGGCTACCGCTTTGCCCGGCACCAATTGCTCGATCTGCAGCGCCAACACGGTGGATACGAAAGATCCCAGCCCGGTACTGCCCCCCGGCAAGTACGTGGTCGAGGTGGTGACGCCGAGCGGCTACGAAATCGTCAAGGAAGAGGATAAGAACATCCTCATGGGCGACATCTATATCGCGCCCGTGACCCAGCAGATCGCGGGCCTCGGCAACGTCTTCATCCTGCCCGACCAGGCGGCGCTGAATGCCTACTACAACCAGAACAATACCGTGAATTCGACGACCAACCTCGGCGTCGTCAATCCGCGCTCCGACTTTGCCACCCCCGATCAGATGTGGCCGTGCGTCGGCGCGATGCGCGTCGTCCCTGACGTGATGAGCCTGTTCCCCGCCGTCGGCCAGACTGCGCCGTTCGCCGGCGCCACGCGGCCGCTGTGCGATCGCAAAGAAGTCACGCTGCACGATCAGGAGCAGGCGAACGCGAGGTTCTTCGTGTTCACCAAGAACCACATCGCCGCGCACTTCGTCGGCGGCATGACCAATGACATGGCCTCCGAGTTCGATCCGTTCTCGCCGCAGTTCGGCGAGAAGTTCGGCGTGCCGAACCTGCCGATCCGCATGCGCGATTTTGTCGGTGACGAAGTGACCCGCGTGTACGGCGACCAGTGGGGCGCCTATAACGGCTTGTACTTCTCGAGCTGGGAAGTAAACCCGCCGAACCCGACCGGCTATGCGCCGCAGATGTCGGTGGCCTGCATGAACGATCCGGGCCCGATTCTGGACACGGATCCGCAGTCGCCGACCTACAACACTATGATTACTGACCCAGCCTACAACCCGGCGTACAGCAACTTCTGTTACGAGACGCCGTTCATGCCGGGCTTCACGGCCTACATGGACACGCCGGTCACTCCGTTGCAGGCGTTCGCCGACCATTACAATCTGCCGGACGCGGAGTACCCGGACGGCACGCCGATGATCAGGCAGGTCAAAGGCGACGTCGGTCCGTGGATCGCGGGCGTCAAGGGCGCGGTGGTGTCGCTAACCGTAACCAATGCGGGTACGGGCTACGCAACTGCGCCCGGCGTGAGCTTTAGCGGCGGCGGCGGCAGCGGCGCCGCGGCCACGGCCAGCCTCGTTTCAGTCGTCTCCGCGGTGAACGTTGCGAACCGCGGCGCCAGCTATGCGAGTGCGCCGAGCGTAAACTTCACCGGCGGCGGCGGTAGCGGTGCGGCGGCGACTGCGAACCTGCAGACGGGTGTCACGTCGGTGCAGATCACCACCGGCGGTGCGGGTTACAAAAACGCGCCCGCCGTGAACTTCGGTGCCGGTTGCAGCACGGCGCCGCAGGGCGCGGCAACCATCAGCCGCGGCTTCGGGCGGCGCCGGGTGACGGGCGTGAACATCACGAATAGCGGCGTATGCGCCAGCACGCCGGCGATCACCTTCACGGGCGGCGGCGGCAACGGTGCGGCGGCTACGGCCACGGTGTCGGGCTACGTCGCTTCGGTGACCGTCACGAATGGCGGCTTAGGCTATACGTCCACTCCCGGCGTGAGCTTCAGCGGCGGCGGCGGCGGCAACGCGATCGCCACGGCGGCGATGATCGGGACCGTCGGCTCGGTCGCGATCACCAATGGCGGCAGCGGCTACACCAGCGCTCCGACGTTGCATTTCAGCGGAGCCGGCGGGGCGGCAGCGACTGCGGCATTGGCAACGGGCGGCAGCCTGACCATCACCGCCTACGGCAACCGCGTCGTACAGAACCCGATGTTCGCGGGTCCGAGTGCGGTCTCGGCACCGTACAACCAGAAGACGATTACGCGGCGCTATAGCTTCGGTGCACAGCCTGCCGGCTGTCCGGCGATCGGTGCCTGTCCGAACGTCACGATCGGCGGCATTCCGATGACGAATGTCACCTGGAACGACACGACGATCACCGGTACGGTGCCTGCGGGCATCGCGGATTGCCCCGTGCAGCAGCGCGCACAGCAGCCGGCTCAGTGCGGCGAGTTGGCCATCACGCGCGGCGATAATGGCAAGCAGACCATCGACGCCATCAGCATCACCGTAGGCGGTAAAACCCCGGTCCTGGTGACGCCGGCGAGCCCGAGCCTTGCCCGCTTCGGCGAGTTCTATACGAACCCGCTACAGACTGCGATCGACAAGGCGAGCCCCGGCGACCTCATCATCGTCGACGCAGGCTCGTACCGAGAGAACCTCCTCATGTGGAAGCCGGTGCGCCTGCAAGGTGTCGGCGCCGCCGTGGTCACGATCAACGCAGATGCACAACCTGCCGGCAAGATGGACGCCTGGCGCCGCCGGGTGAGCTGCCTGTTCGGCCTGTCGATCGACGGTGCACCGATGTCGAACCCGGCGAGCTATGACCCGGACGGCGTGTACTCCTGTCCGTCCGAGATGTACTTCCGCGGCGACCGCATCCCGTTCGAGGGTTTCGTCGGCTGGGATGCCTCGAGCAACGGCAATCTGGCGCAGGTTCTGCAGGAGCCTTCGCTGATGGGTGCCTACGAGGGCGCTGCCATCACGGTCCTCGGTCGCGGCGTCAATCAGGTGGGGTCGGGCGAGCATGACCTGTGGGGCCAGACCGCCGGCGCAGGCCAGTTCGCGGACGGCAGCCGTTACGTGAACAACACCAGCGACTGCGGCACGGCGACGACGAGCGCCACGGCCAATGATTACGGCACCAGCAACTATCTGTGCAACCCGGCGAGCATAGACGGACTGAGCCTCCTCAACAGCTCGCAGGGCGGCGGCGGCATCTTCATCCATGGCTGGGGCCATAACATGCAGATCGCCAACAACCGCATTTCCGCGAACGCGGGAACGCTGTCGGGTGGCATCAACCTGGGTAACGGCGAAACGCCCCCGGCGTACATTCTCGACAACACCATCTGCGGCAACACCGGCGCCACTCCGGCTCCGATGTGCCCGCCGATTCCGCAAGGCACACGGCTCAATGCCCAGATTCCGTTCGGGCTCAACACGAACGTTCACATCCACCACAACCAGATCTTGGACAATGCCTCGATCGGCGACGCGTTGTTCTCCGGCACGCCGGCCGGCGCGGGTGGCGTGACCATCAGTGCGGGATCGGACAACTACAAGCTCGATCACAACTGGATCGCCGCGAACCTCACCTCGAGCGACGGTGGCGGCGTGGCGCAGATGGGCGTCAGCTTCAACGGCAGCATCAAGAACAACTTCGTGTTGTTCAACCAGGCCAACAACCCGACGCTGCCGGTGGATGGCGGCGGCATCGTCATCATGGGTGCGCAGGAAGATCGCACGCTCGCGAGCGGAGTGGAGTGCGGTGGTACCACCGACCTCGACTGCCCGCCGGGTATCGGCGATGGCACGGGACCGGGGCTGGTGATCGACTCGAACCTTATCCTCGGCAACAGTGCCGAGGACGGCAGCGGCGGCGGTCTGCGCCTGCGGCAGACCAACGGCACGGAGGTTATGCGCTTCCCGACGACGGCTGACAGGGACTGGTACGGAATCCAGGTCACGAACAACATCATCGTGAACAACGTTGCCGGCTGGGATGGCGGCGGCGTGTCGCTGCAGGACTCGTTCAAGACAGCGTTCGTCAACAACACCGTGGCGTCCAACGACACTACAGCGTCTGCCGGCGTCCTGTTCAAGACCTTGGGTGCGATCAATTCGGCGTCGCCTCCTCCTGGGTGCCTGCCGACCCCAGATCCGACACAACCGCAGGCGGCAGGTTGCCTGGATGCGAATGGACCGCACATTCCGCAGCCGGCGGGCCTCGTGACCATGCAGAACACGCCGAACATGATGGCGCAGATCAACACCGGGGTGACCTGCCCGCACGGCTTCGGTTATGGAAATGCGGCGGATACGACGGCCTCGTTGCAAAATGGGCGCTGTGTGCTCGTCGGCCTGCCGAGCCTGGTCAACGACCTGTTCTGGCAGAACCGTGCGTTCTCGGTCGAGATCCTCGATTCCACGGGTGCGGTCAGCAATGGCGCGACGCCCACCGGCACCGGTGTGTACAACCATCAGAACATCGTTGCGCTGGTGCCGATCCTGAACCAGACCACCACCGGACAGTGCCAGGCCGCTCCGTTCAGCCTGCCGCCGGGGTCGTCGACGCCGACGACACAGCTGTACTGGGATCTGGGCGTGCGCGGCGACGGGCTGCCCAATACCAGCGGTCACAACCTAGTGTTCAACGACGCCACGGTGGGCGCGGGTTATACGCTGGAGGGCGCGGCGACGGCCAATGTCGTCGCAGGTCGCGTCACGTCGTACGCTGTGTTTAACCGGGGCTCCGGCTACGTCAGCGTTCCGACAGTAACGGTCGATGCACCGTCCGGTTGTACGCTGAACGGCACTACCTGCGTGACCGCGACGGCTACGGCTGTGCTCAATGGCGGTACGGTGAAAGCGGTCAATCCGGGCAACCCTGGCTCGGGCTACACGAGTACTCCGAACGTCATCTTCACGGGCGGCGGTATCACGGTGAATACGGGGGATACCGGACCGATCGCGCTGACCGCGACTAACTCCATCCTCAGCGACGGCATCAATCTCGGGAACCTGACCGTGGCCAGCCCGCAGACGAACCTGGCGCCGGGCTCAGCACCGGTCCGGGGCCAGTACTGCAACGGCGCGCGCATACCGCCCGAGCAGTGCTCGGCCAACCAGGGTGCGAACCACCCCGGCATGTGTGCGGGCTACTTCACACCCGCCGGTCAATCGGAGACCTTCGGCGTCGCTCCGGTGTTCACGTTCAACGGCATCAAGGCGAGTGCGACGGTGGATGAAGGCAACAACTGGATCAACATGACCTACGGTCCGTTGAGCCTGGCGCGACCGACCACTACCGGCGGCACCACGGTGACCGAGGCGTTGGTTGCCTCACCGGCGACTGCCGCTCCGGTCGCTGCCTACACGCCGGCCTCAGCGGTCGTTGTGGCGGGCACTCCCAGCGGGGCGCCGACGGCCGACTTCTTCGGTCAGACGCGATCCGTCACACAGCCGTCCATCGGTGCGGTGGAACTGAACCTGGCGACGATCGCGTTCGTCAGCGTAACGGGCGGCCCGCTGGCCTTCGGCAACGTGTCGGTAGGGGCGGCCTCGCCGCCGCAGACCCTGACGGTGCACAACTCCGGAGGGGTAGCGGCGACGGGACTTACCATCGGAACCCTGGCAGCGCCGTTCTCGAGCACGACCAACTGTGGTGCAACTTTGGCCGGCGCTGCAACCTGCACGATCACGGTGACATTCACGCCGACGGCGGCGACGTCCTCCACGGGCTCGCTGACCCTCGCGTCCAGCGTGACGGTGGCGGGTTCGCCGGTTGCCTTATCGGGGACGGGTATCGCGAAGGTCATCAGCGCGAGCCTCACGCCGACCTCGCATGCCTACCCGGCCCAGACGCGCAGCGCCAACGCCTGCGGCACCATGGACTTCGGTTGTCTGTTCGCTCCGCTGCAGGTGTATGTATTGACGAACACTGGCAACGGGACGTTGACCGGAATCACCCAAGCCACGCTGGGCGGAACCAACCCGACCGAATTCAACGTCGATCGACTGCTGTCGACCTGCGGCCCGTCGGGCGGCGGCCAATTTTTGGGTCAAACGACTCTGGCCCCCGGCGCGAGTTGCATGGTCGCGGTGGCATTCCATCCGCTGACCAATCAGTCGACCGGAGCGAAGAGTGCCACCCTCTCCGTCACGGATCTGGCCGGAACGCAGATGTCGACACCGCTGACTGGAACTGCAAATTAAGGGAGCATGGCGCGGTGTGGGGGATGTGAATGCAATCAAGGGGCATCATGATGAGAGTGATTCAGATTATCGGATTGGGTGTCGGGCTTGTATGCGGAGCCGCTGCACTCGCGGGTGAGCCCGCGGGCACGATCAATGCGAAGACCTTGGGTATTGCCGAGGCCGTCATGGGGTATTGCCAGAAGGCCGATCCCGCTGACATCGGCAAGTACATGGAAGTGGTCAAACAGATGGTGAGCGGCCAAAGTGAGAACGCGATTGCCGCGGTGCGCGAGAGCGATGAATACCGGCAGGCCTACGATTCGATTGTCGATTATGTCTCCAAGGTTGACGAGCACAAAGGCAAGGCCCTGTGCGCCGATTCTGCGACCGACAAGTAACTATCGAATTGCGATGCTGATCACAAACCGGAATGTCGTCGGATATCGGTGCGCGGCGAGGCTCCCCGATCGTTCGCGTGGGGCTGGTGGTGAACGTCCATGGCTGTGGATCGCGCTGGTCATTGCCTTCGCTGGCGGTGGTGCTGCCGTAAGCGAGGCGCAAGACGCTACGCCGCAGGCTCTTGCGCACAGGGCGTCTGCCGGAACTCTCGAGCACCGTGTAGACGCACTCACGAAAGCTCTCGGCCTCGATGCGCGGCAGCAGGCCGAGCTGCAGCGAATTTTCGCAGGCCAGCGCGAGGCGGTGAGGAAGATATGGAGGAACCCGGCTTTGTTGCCGGCCGAGCGTGTTCCCGCGACGCGCGCGCAGGAGGACCGGACAGCCGATCAGATCCGCGCGATCCTGAACGCTGAGCAGCGGAAAAAGTACAACCCGCCGAAGCCGGCAGCGGCGCCGGACACAAAGCCGTCCGACGTCTCGGCGTGGATGGATGCGACGCCCAAGAAATAGGCGCTGGGGTAAACTGTTCTCGAACAGATCTTCGGTCGGCCCTCGTATTGCAGTCGGTCAAGCTGCTAACTCATCAATACTTAGGAGTGCCTGTATGAAGAAAGCGAATGCGAGGCGCTGCGCCGGTTTGACGACCGTGCGCGCTTGCGCGATCGTCGTCGCGATGTCCGCCGCAAGCGTCATCGCGCTGCCGGCCTCGGCCGAATCCACTACCCCGCCGCCGGCGCGGGCGACCAAACCGTACGTCTCGCCCTACACGCGGGCCTCAATCGCGCAGCACACCGGTGCCGCACACCTCATGACAGGCAGCTCGCCGACCGCGATGCAGGCGGCCGGCAAGCCGGCGAGAGCCCATGCTCGGCCCAAGCGGTGATCGCAACATGGTTGTTGCAGCGATGATCGCGGGGTTCGCAGCCACGGGGGGACGGCGGAGCCGGGCGGCGTTTGGTGGGCGATTCTTCTTCTGTCTACTGCTGGGATCGACGCTCTCCTGCCTGTCCCTGGCACAGACGCCGCCTGCGGATGCGCCGGCTGCTGCGCAGGAACCGGCGGCACCCGCGACGCCGGAGCAGTCGGCACCCGCACAGCAGAAGCCGGCGACGCGGGCGCCGGTGCCGCCGGCCGCGCGCTCGGGGCTCAGAGTCCCGCACTCAACCCACAAGCGGGCGTCCGCGCCAGTAAGCAAACACCCCTCGCCCTATCAGGGCAACAGCCAGAACGTACAGGCGCGCGAGTTCTATTCCGCGGCGTGGGGCATCGACCGGCTGCGCGTCAGCTCTACGATGTCCGGGAACCTGATCCGATTTAGCTTCCGGGTCGTGCAGCCCAAGATCGCCACGGCGCTCGGCGACCACGAGGCGACACCCCATCTGTTCGCGCCGCGCACCAATGCGATGCTGCAGGTACCGAACATGGAGCAGATCGGCCAGCTGCGCCAACTGCACACGGACGAGGTCAACAAGGATTATTGGATGGTCTTCTCCAACAAGGGCAACCTCGTCCATCGAGGCGACCGAGTGAATGTGATTATCGGCAAATTCCATGCAGACGGCCTGGTCGTCGAGTGAACCTAACGCTATCCAAAGGACAGCAACCATGACTCCCCGCATTCCGTTTCTTGCTTCCTGCCTATTGTCGCTGGCCGCGACCGCCGCAACTCCTGCGAACTTAAGCGTTGAGCAGATCGTCGAAAAGAACATCGCCGCGCGCGGCGGTCTTGTCGCCTGGCACGCGGTCAACACGCTGACTACCGAAGGACAATTGGATGCGGGCGGCAAGCCTGCTCACCAGCTGCCGTATGTCATGAAGCAGAAGCGGCCGCACAAGAACCGGCTCGAGATTGTTTTCAAGGACCAGACATCGGTGCAAGTCTACGATGGCACACACGGCTGGAAGGTGCGGCCGTTCCTGAACCGCGACAATGCCGAACCGCTGACGCCGGCCGAGGCGAAGATTGCGGCTGCGGGGGAGGAACTTGACGGGCCGCTCGTCGACTACGCTGCGAAGGGTACCCACATCGAGCTGGCGGGTACGGAGACCATTGAAGGACACCCGGCCTACAAGCTCAATCTGGTGCTGAAGAATGGCGAGGAACGCAACCTGTGGATCGATGCCGGCAGTTTTCTCGAGCTCAAGATGGACGGCGAGCCGCGCAAGCTCGACGCCAAGCTGCACAACGTCGCAATTTATTTTCGCGACTACCAGATGGAGCATGGACTAAATATTCCGCACCGGCAGGATACCGTGGTCGAGGGCGTCAAAGAGCCTTACAAAATGACGGTAACGAAGCTGACGGTGAACGAGCCGATGGATGATTCCTTGTTCACGAAGCCGCGAACTGCCGCTGTCGTCGCCCCGGCAGCGAAGCCCTGAGCATGCGCCGCATTGTGCTGACGCTCCTGATCTGCGGCCTGCTTGGCGCGGCGCCGGCCGCGACGCCCGCGCCGCCCGCGCCGCCGCGGACCGCGGCCGAGCTGATCGAGCGCAACGTTGTGGCCCGCGGCGGCCTGCAGGCGTGGCGCAAGGTGAATACCATGGTGTGGCTGGGTCATCTGGAGCGCGCCGGCAGCAAGGAGGGGCAGCAAATCCCGTTCGCGATGCAGCTCAAGCGGCCGAACCTCACCCGCTTCGAACTGAAGCAGCAGTTCGACCACTTCACACGGATCTTCGACGGCAATCACGGCTGGAAAGTGCGGCCCGCGAGCGACGGTCGTCCGGAGACAAAGTCGTTCTCACCCGCGGAGGTAGCCTTTGCGCAGACCGAGTATGTCATCGACGGTCCCCTGATCGACTATCAGGTCAAGGGCGTGAGCGCGGATCTGGACGGTCTAGATACGGTCGACGGACGCAAGACGTACCGGCTGTCGCTGAAATTGCCGTCCGGCGCCGAGCGCAAGGTGTGGATCGACACTGGTACCTATTTGGAACTCCGCATGGACCGTCCCGCCACCAACCCACTGGTCGCCGGCAAACCCGTGTCGGTCTATTACCGCGATTACAGGGCCGAGGATGGCCTCCAAATCCCGCACACGGTCGAGACCCGTGCGAGTTCGGATCAGTCAGGCGCCGAATCGGCCGATAGACTGGTAATCGATCGGGTCGTAGTCAATTCAACACTGGACGACAATACCTTCATGCCGCCCGCGGTGCCGCTGCGTCACGGCGGGCGTACACATACTCCGGGTGGACCCTCGAGCATGCCCGGCGGCCCTGGCACGCCGCCCGGTGGCCCTAGCCAGTGAACATGAGGGCGGTACGGCTGCTCATCTTCTCTGCATTTCTGTTCGGTCTGGCGGGCGCAGCGCCGGTTCTTGCGATGAAACGACCGGTCGTCGTGCCGGATGCGCCGCCGTCGCCGGCCGGCGCGGCGATCTACCTGCACGGCGTACTGCCCTCGGGGAAAGCACTGATCGCAAACCGCGCCGGTGCCGAACCCATGCAGGGCGAGCAGGCGGCCTGCGTCAACTGTCACCAGCGCAGTGGCCTCGGCGCCAACGAGGAGCGCAATGTCATTCCGCCGATCACGGGCAAGTTCCTATTCCATGCGTCGGCGGGAAATGCCGACGACGCGCAACTGCCCTATATCCCCGGCGCGCGACTCGGGCGCGAGTCCTACGATGACCAGACTCTGGCGCGGGCGATCCGCGAGGGCGTCGCTGTAGACGGACGCCCGTTCAACTACTTGATGCCCCGATACGCGCTCAACGATGCGGATCTGGCGGCGCTGCTCGCGCATCTGCGATCTCTGGACCGCAACAATATTCCCGGCGTGTCGGCCACTGATCTGCAGTTCGCGACGATCATTACGCCAGATGCGGACCCCGTGAAGCGGCGCGGCATGCTTGATGTGCTGGAGCAATTCTTCAAGGACCGCAACATTGCGCCGCGGGGCCAGTCGGCACAAACGATGACGACCTCGGGTAATACCGCCTACGCGAAGAGAATGTTCAAGGTCAACCGGCACTGGGTATTGCACGTCTGGGAACTGACCGGTCCGTCGGCGACCTGGACCCAGCAGCTCGAGGCAAAGTTCGCTGCGGAGCCGGTATTTGCGGTGATCTCAGGAATCGGCGGCGGGAACTGGGCGCCGGTGAATGCATTCTGCGAGGAGCGGGCGGTGCCCTGCTTGTTCCCGAACGTTGAGTTGCCCCCTTCCGACGCCGACCGGAATTTCCACACAATCTATTTTTCTCGCGGCGTACTGCTCGAGGCTGATTTGATCGCGACGTCGCTGCTAGACGACTCCTTGCAAGCGGCCCCGAGGCACGTACGGCAGGTCTACCGGGCGGGGGATGTCGGCGAAGCGGGCGCGCAAGCGCTCGCGGCTCGGTTGCAGGCCCGCAGCATCAGCGTATCGAATCATGTGATTCCCAAGGACGCGGCGCCGAGTACCGTCAGCGGCGCGCTGCACGAACCCCCAGCTACGGACGCGCTTGTGGTATGGCTACGACCCGCGGATCTGCTAGCCGCGGCCGATGCCCCGGCGCCTTTGCATTCGCTCTATCTGTCGGGACTCATGGGTGGCCTGGATGCAACTCCGCTACCGGCAAGCTGGCGCGCCCAAGCCCATATCGCGTATCCCTTTGACCTGTCTGAGCGACGACGAGTGCGCATCGATTATGCCCGCGGCTGGTTCCGGTTCCGCAACGTGCCCGTCGTGGCCGAGCAGGTCCAGGTCGATACCTACCTCGCTTGCGGTCTACTGTCAGAAACCTTGAAGCATATAGTCGACGCTTTCATCCCCGATTACCTCATCGAGAGCCTGTATGAGACGGTCGAGCATCGGATCATCACCGGGTATTATCCGCGCCTGACGCTCGGACCCCACCAACGGTTCGCCTCCAAAGGAGGCTTCCTGGTGCACTTGGACGGCTCAGGCCATCCGCGGTTGATCCCCGACGGGAAGTGGATAACCCCCTAGAGAACTAGTGCGGCGCGCGCGGCGGCGGACGAACCGCGGCTGCGGGGTCCAGCGGTGCGGCGGGCTCGATCTGAAAGAGTTCGAGCTCATAGATTAGCAGCGCGCCGGGCGGAACTGCCGGCGGGGAATTCGCGCCGTAACCGAGTTCCGGCGGCACGAACAGCTGCCATTTCGCGCCGATCTTCATTGCGAGCAGAGCTTCCTGCCATCCCTTGAACACGCTGTTCAAGCGAAATGTCGCGGGCTGGCCGTGAATATCCGAACGATCGAATTCCGTACCATCGGCCAGGCTCGCGCGATAGCGCACGGTGACGCGGTCGGTGAGTGCCGGAGACTTGCCCGTAGGCGCTCCCTTGTTGAGGACCCGATATTGCAGGCCCGACGGTGTCGTGATAATGCCCCGTTGCTTGGCATTTTTTTCGAGGAACTCCCGGGCCGCCGCCCGGTTCTTCTCTGCGTACGCGACACGAGCATCGCGCATGTACTGAAGCGCTGCTTCGCGTTCCTCCGCCGTGATGGCACGGCCACCGACCGCCTCCCTGAGACCCCTGATGACGGCATCCAGGGAGAGGGCGGGCGTCACGCCGTTGTGCTCGAGCTGGCTGCCAAGCATGAGCCCGATGTCGTAACTACCTTGCTCTGAGTTGATGGCCCGCGGCGGGGGGCTGGTGGCGGACGTCTTGGGAGGGGCGGCAGCTTGCATCGATTCCACGGCGCTGCAGGGCGAAGCGTAAGCTGCTGCGCAGATCAGAAAGGCAAGAATAAAGGCGCGGTGTGAGTCCCGCATTCAGGCGTGTCCCGCGCCGATGACATGTTTCACGGCCTCGATCAATTCATATGATTCAAATGGTTTGGTCAAGATGGAATAGGCTCCCGCACTCTGGGCAGCTGCCAGGTAGGCGGTCGTGGTGATGGCGCCCGGTTGATAGCCGCTCGTGTCGAAGTTACCGCCTCCGGAAATAGCGACGATCCGCACGCCCGGAAATTCCTGCACGATGCGATGGATGGCGTCGACGCCATTGAGTTTCGGCATGATGATGTCGGTGATAACCACATCCGCCGGCGCGCGATGCAGTTCGAGCAGTGCATCGGTTGCGTTGTCGAAAGTGCGGACCAAAAAACCGGCGCGTTCGAGAACGCGCTGAATGCTATCGCGCACGTCAACTTCGTCATCAATCACGAGAACATTGTGCATTTACGTTCCAAGAGCGCCAATGGGTCTTGCGGCCGGCGTGATTTCCGCAATTGCCGCAAACACTATTTTAAACGTGGTACCTGCTCCCGGCGCGGTGTCCACGCTGATGCTAGCACCAAAACTCTCGATAATTCCATGCACGACCGATAGTCCGAGACCGGTCCCTTGACCGACGGGCCGCGTCGTAAAAAAAGGTTCGAATATGCGCTCCACCGTGGTTGGCGCCATTCCGTGCCCGGTATCGGCAACCCATAGCTCGACGCGCGGCAACGAATCGGCCGCCGCCGCAGGCGCCACGCGCAATCCGACCGTCAAAATTCCGGCGTTACCCTGCATTGCCTGGTAGGCGTTGGTGCAGAGGTTCATCACCAAATCCATTGCCAGCGTGGCGTCCGCGCGCACCAAGGGAACGTGCTCGGCAATCTCGGTGCGCACCTCGATGCTGGGCGGAGCGAGCGCCGAAAAAAGCACCACGCTTTCGGCCACCACATTGCGCAGGTCGGTGGGCGCGAGGGTCGTGTCGCCGAGCACATGGCTGAACGTGAGTATCTTTTGCACTATGTCCTTGGCGCGCCGCGCGGCCGCCAATACGCGCTCCAGATCAGAGCGCGATGCGCTTCCCGAAGGCAAGTCCTGCAGCGCGGTGTCAGTGAACAGGATGACGGGCACCAGCACGTTATTGAATTCATGCGCAATGCCGCCCGCCAGGGTGCCCACCGTTTCCAGTCGCTGACGGTGCCGTAGTTGTTTTTGCAGCTCGTCGTTGCGAGTTTCGGAGATCTCTTTCTCTCTGATTTTCTCTTGCAGCCGATCGTTCATGCCCACCAGTTCGCGCCGCATGGCTTCCAAATCCGCCGCAAGTTCATGCAGCTCCTGGATGCTGGTGCTGACGTGCAATGCCTGGGCGCAATCCCCCGAGGCGATGGAGCGGGAGACATCCTGGAGCCGGCGAATCGGCCGCGACAGCCGATTGCTCAAATAGGCGGCGATGCCGATGGCCAGGCACAAGTAGCCGGCCATCAACAGCAGCATGCGGTCGAGCGCTAACTGAATCCTTGCTTGCGTCGGCCGCTCGTCGAATCCCAAACGCAATTCCGCGCTTTGGCCGGCGTGCACGATGGGCAAGAGGATGAAGTAAATGTCATCGCCCCCATTATGGAAGCCCATTTCCGGCTCGCGCGGAGCGGTAATATCCGGCGGACCGAGCGCACTGCGGATGCTATGGTCGCGGTCGGTCAATTCTGCGTAGCGGCTCTCACCGTGAATGATTGCGAGGTCGAGCAGGTCCTCGGTCCGCGCGCGGGACTCGAGCGCCACCCCCACCTCGAACTCATCGGCGAGCATCCGCGCAAAGGTCCTGGCATGTTGGACGAACAGATCCTCGTGACTCTTGCGAATCACGTAACCCACGCCAAAGTACAGCGCGGGCAGCAACACGAGATGCACGGCAATGACGCAGCCGGTGACCAGATTTGCGAACTTCGATCTCAATTGTGCCATACCACACGCAATATCCGTATGCGGCTGTCGTGCTCGACGTCCTTGAGCCAGGAGTAGCTCACGGTGGCTGAATCGGCCGCGACACTGTTGATCAACTGTGCGTTTTCGCGGTAAACCATCGGCTGCGTGCGGCCTTGTTTAAGGGAGAGTTGCAGTAAATAGCGATCATAAGTGCTATCCGACATGGAGACGATGTTTTGCAGGAAGATTTCCTTCAACTGGGCATCGGATTCATTGAGGAGCGGACGCAGCCGGTTCCCATGTTGAGTGACGGTCAGGCCAAGGAACAGTCTCCTCACCAGCATAGAATCGAGTTGATCGATGTCGCTGCGGGAGCTCACGATGAGCACCAGTTGTTCCTCGGCGAAGGCCGGTGCTGCAGGGCTCAGCAGCAGCGCGAGCAGAAACGCCGCAGCGATTTTCCTCACGGAATCGCTGCCGACCATTGTATTCGAACTTCGTTTGCGCGCTGGCTTAGCGAATCCGTATGACTCAATTCGCAGGTGAATGCCTGACGACGCGCGTAATCCCAGCGCAACCCGAGAGCTTGGCGCCGCACCGTGATGTTGATGCCGGCATTATGTTCTTCGAAAAGTGCGACGTAGCGGGACTTCTGCATGCGCGCCGAGTCCTCGGCGCGGCTGAACAGCGTGAGCTGGTGCGGCAACTGACGCTCCAGCTGAAAATATCCAGAGGCGAAACTCGCATCGGGAGCCGGCCGATCGAGGCGTATGTCGATGTAATATCCTGCGCCGATGAATCGCCACGAATCGACGCTCCAGTTCGCGTAGGCGCCATAAACGCTGAGAACGGCATGATTCGAACGCACCTGCGCCGCGGCTCCGGGGTTCGTTATGAACAGCTGGTCGCGTCCCCAGAGGACGCCGGCGCTGCTGGTACCGACGTAGTCCGGGAGATAGGCGAGGCGGCCCGAGAGTGACAGGCCGTGCCTTCCAGGGTTGTTCCCGATCAGCGTGATGGGCTCGCTGCCTGAATTCGTGATCGCAGGTCCCACCCCTACGCCGCTTGCAATTTGCAAACCGGATTCGGCACCGAGCGGACGACGAGATTCGACCAAGGCTCCGCTGATGTGTTCGGGAATCAATCCTGCGTCGTCTTCCCAGTTCTCGATCGCCGGGCGTGTGATCGAGGTTTGCAAGTAGCGGCCGTGATGGTGCTCCGTGTCCCAAGCGCTCGCGGGCTGGTGAAACCGGCCCAGCCAAACGACGGTATCGGGCACGACCTCATAGCCGACCTGAAATCGCTCGAGGTCGTGTTCCTCGGGCGTGATGAAGTATTCGCCGAAGACGCGAAACCGGTCGTGAGTCAGCCCGTAAATGACATCGGCATTCACCCACGAGTCCTCCCCGCGACGATGCGGCTGACCGTGTCCCGCGAGCGCCTCGGCCGCTGTGAACACCTCAAATTCGCTCGATGAGTGCTCGTGCTCGGCGAAGGCCGTGCGCGCCGCGAACAGTGCCAACACTGCGGCACATGCGACCACGCGCAATGATCTCGGCATTCAAGGGACTCCCGATTGATGAATAACTTCGCGGCTCGTGTTTGGCATCGGTACGACTGTGAGACTCCCTCCCGACCCAGTTGAGCTTGGATTGCAGCGGGCGACGAAACGCGTACCGAATTCTTATATACCCTCAAACACGAACGCCTAGCCTCGACAATAGCGGTGTAGCCGCGAAAGTGCGAATCTGCGGCGCTGATGCGAGACTTGGTCGTCGTTTTATGTCTAACCACGCTACCGTGTGGAGGCCGCCCTAGGGTGTACTACCCATGGCAGGGGTTCGCGGCGGCCACCCATAATGCCGACACTAGGAAAGGTGCATTCATCGGCCAATTCGGAGCGGAATTCATGAGGCCAGTCAGCGGCGGACATTACCTATTGCGGGCGGGCCTTATCGGTCTTTGGATGTTCGTGACCGCCGCCGCCGACAGCTCGGATGTGCATCGCTCCGAGGCTGAGTACGTCATCCCGCAGGTGACGCTGGTCAGGGACGATGGAAAGTCGGTCGCCCTTTCCGCCGAGTTGAATGATGGCCGCCCGGTGGTGCTCAACTTCGTCTATACGAGCTGTACGACGATCTGCCCGCTGAGCAGCCAAGTTTTCGAGCAACTTCAAGAAGATCTCGGCGCGGCGCGCGATGCCGTTCATCTCGTGTCGATTTCGATCGACCCTGAACAGGACACGCCCTCGCGGTTGCGCGCATATGCCAAGCTGTTTCACGCGCAGCGTGGCTGGGACCACTACTCGGGATCGCTAGCGTCGGTCCTGGCGGTGCAAAAGGCGTTTAATGCCTACCGCGGCGACAAGATGAGTCATTCGCCGCTCACGCTGCTCCGCGCCGCGCCGGACAAGCCCTGGATTCGCTTCGATGGCTTCGCAAGAGCAAACGATCTCATGACCGAGCGCAAATCCTGGGAGGCCGCGCCGGCATCGCTTGTGGCCAGATAAGTCCGGCCGCGATCCCCGCGCCAGGCTACCGTGTTTCCCTACCATCGACCAATCGTTCGATCGAGTAGAGTGTTGCGATGTCGGCGTGGTCTAACTCGATCTTGATCTTAGCCGCCGTGGCCGCTCCGGGATTCGTGCAAGCCGCCGGCGTGTACTCCTTCACCGACGCGGCCGGGGTCGCTCATTTCAGCAATGTTCCGGTGGATTCTCGCTATACCTTGCTGATTGAGACGGCGGATGTTGCGATCGGCGCAGCCGCCAAGACGTCTACGGTCAATTGGCTCGCGCGTTCCGCCGAGTATGACGGGGTCATTCGCGGCGCGGCGAAGGACGCAGCGATTCAAGCGGCCTTGGTGCGTGCGGTCATTGTGGTCGAATCGGGCTTCAATCCCCGTGCAGTATCCAAAAAAGGTGCGATCGGTCTCATGCAATTGCAGCCGGCAACCGCACGGCGCTACGGCGTGAAAAATATCTACAACCCGGGAGAGAACGTGCGCGCGGGGGCCCGTTACCTGGGCGATCTCTTGGCGCGCTTCGACAGCAACTTGGAACTTGCGCTCGCCGCTTACAATGCAGGCGAGGAAGCAGTCGAACGCTATGGCCGTCACATTCCGCCATTTCGCGAGACGCTGGCTTACGTGCCTTCCGTCATGAGGGTTTATCAAAAGCTACTGGATCAAGCGCACACGGGCTAGTACCAGTGCGCGCGCGGCGGACCGTCCTCAGTCCCGGGTTGCCATTTCGCGCGACGACAATCAATTGACGACGTACATGAGTACATGTTCGCCCAGCGCTATTTCATCGGCATGCCGCAGTGTGTGGCTCTTGACCTCCCGGCCATTGACGAAGATGCCGTTCACGCTTCCCAGGTCTTCGATGGTCGAGATGTTGCCGACGGTCATCACCTGGCAGTGGTGGCGGCTGATGTAACAGGCGTCGAGGTGCAATTCATTGTCGATCGCTCTGCCGATCGAAATGCATCCCGGTTCCATGGGCAATGTGGCGAGGCGCTCATTACGGTGCATGACGACGAGCTGCGCCGACACCGGTGGCGGTCGGCCAGATCCTTCGCGCGCATCCGCAACCGGCATGGATTCGGCCCCGCGATCGGGCAGAGCTCCCGGCTGCTCGCGAGCCAGTGCATGCGGCCAGCGAGAATCCTGCGTCGCCTGCAGGATTTCAGCCGCATTCACCTGGCCGGAGGCGCGCATGCAGGCGGCATGCAACGCTGCATCACACAACACGTTGATGAGTCGCGCGACGCCGCCGGTTTGCTGATAGATCATTGCGCAGGCATCGGCCGTAAACAATGCTTGCCCACCGCCGGCGAGACTCAGTCGATGTTCGATGTAGGCTTTCGACTCCACGATGGAGAAGGCGGGCAAGTGCACCTGGCGAGACCCCTCGACATCGTTGAGTCGCGTCACGAGACCGGCGCGGACGTTGAGAGGGTCGTGACGTCCGATTAGCAGGATCTTGAGGCGTGGGGTCCGGGTCAAAAGGTCGCCAAATGTGTTCAAGGTGGCAGTGGCCAGCAGATGGGCATCGTCGATGACCAGGAGCGGAACGGCATGACGCGCGGCCGCAGCGTGCAGGGCTGCCGAGAGTTGGGTGAACAGCGTCGGCCCCTTCGCGTCGGCGCTTTCGCCGGCCGAGCCCAATTGGAGCAGCACGGCCTGCAGCAGTTCGGTGGGCGATACATGAGGTTGATTGATCCGACAAACGGCGAACTGACCGGAGATCTCACGCAGCATATCCTCGAGCAGCAGCGTTTTGCCCACCCCGGGTGGCCCCAAGAACAAGATCATCCGCGAGCTGCCGCGAAGCGCGCCGAGCAGATGGCCGCGCGCCCGGAGGTACTCCTGACCCGGGTACAGAAAATCCGGATCCGGACGCAGACGGAACGGAAGCTTGTTTAATCCGAAGGATTGCGAATACATAGGCGATCAGCGGAAGCCACCCTCCCCATGGAACTGGAGCTCGTGACGACAATATACCGTGTCGCTTTTGTTTCGCCAGGCGCGTGCTTGGACATAATTGCCTTGAATCCGACGACCAGTTTGCAGACCTGGAATTGGTTCCTTCGCAGTCCTAGACGCTGCCCGGAATCATACGGTGTTTCCCTACCTTCGCCGTCCGAAGCGACTGCGTACAGTGGAAACTCGAACGTGGGAGCAGCGTTGAACATCTATCCGGTACGCCAGGGTTCTGATTACTCGAAACCCCAATTCCGGGGGCTTCGGAGCGGAGCGCGCGCCGCAAATTCCGGCCACTCCGCCGGATTCACCCTTCTCGAGCTCTTGGTCGTAATGGTCATTATCGGCCTTTTGGCGGGCTTCGTCGCACCGCGCTATTTTTCCCAAGTTGGTAAATCGCAAGTTAAAGCCGCGAAGGCGCAGGTGGATGCCCTCGATAAGGCCATCGAGCAATTCCGACTCGATATGAATCGGTTGCCGACCACCGAGGAAGGCTTGGCCGTGCTCAATGTGGCGCCGCAGAACGAGCCGAATTGGGGAGGGCCCTATTTGAAGAAAGACGTGCCGCATGACCCTTGGGGCCACCCGTATGTCTACGTGGCGCCCGGCACGCACAATAACGACTTTGATCTCATATCCTACGGCAAGGACGGGCAACCCGGCGGCAGCGGCGAAAACGCCGATATCGGGAACTGGTAGGACTCATGGAATACCGCGTCAAGACTCTGGACCGCGAGCAGGCAGTGCTGCAGCGGCTGGTGGATGCGATCGATGAAGCCGACGCGCGGCGCCAGTTGGGACTCTTGGGCCTGCGAGTCATCTCACTCTCGCCGGTGCGCCCATTTCGACTATTCACGCGTGCGGCGAAAATTCCATTGGTCATTTTCAGCCAGGAACTGGTCGCGCTGCTCGAGGCGGGGCTGTCGCTGGTCGAATCCATCGAAGCGTTGACCGAGAAAGAAGTGAACGCCGCAGTGCGACGGCCGCTCGAGCAGATACTCGGCCGTCTATACGAAGGCCAAACCTTGGGGGCGGCTCTCGCCGAGCATCCTTCGACATTTTCATATCTGTACGTCGCGACGGTTCGTGCCAGCGAGCGCACGGGGTCGCTGCGTGAAGCGCTCACCCGCTTCATCACCTATCAGCAGCAGATTGATGCGCTGCGCAAGACACTGGTCAATGCGTCGATCTATCCGGCGGTACTGCTCGCGGCAGGCATCATGGTCACCTTGTTCCTGATGGGCTACGTGGTGCCGCGATTTTCGTCGATCTACGAACAGTTGGGCTCGGACTTACCGCTTGCCTCGAAGTTGCTACTGCAGTGGGGTCAGATGCTAGAAGCACACACTGTGGCGGTACTCGTGAGCGGCGGCGCTGCCGTTGCGGGCGTTGTCTATGGTGTTTCCCGGCAGAGCACCCGTGCAGCGCTCGGCGCATGGATCGCCAAGCTGCCTGCAATCGGGCGGCAATTGCGCTTGTACCAGCTGGCACGGCTATATCGGACGGTGGGCATGCTCCTGCGCAGCGGCATGCCGGCGGTGACGGCCATGAGCATGTCGGCCGGGTTGCTCAGCGAGACGCTGCGTCCCGCTTTCGGCAAGGCAACGCAAGCGGTGCGTGAGGGTCAGTCGATCGCCAATGCCATGGAGCATGAGGGGCTCACCACGGCGGTTGCGGCGCGCATGCTGCGGGTGGGCGAGCGCAGCGGCAACATGGGCGAGATGACCGAACGCATCGCCGCGTTCTACGACGACGAAATCGGCCGCTGGGTGGCGATCGCCACGCGTTTAATCGAACCCCTGTTCATGGCGGTGATCGGCCTGCTGATCGGCGTCATTGTGGTGCTGATGTACTTCCCGATTTTCCAGTTGGCGGGGAGCGTTCAATGAATGCCGTCGTTGCGTTGCCGGTTTCCGAATTGCTGCCGCCGCTTGAGCATGATCCCGATGCGAACATGAACGGATCGTCGGCGCGCGCGCCGCTAGTTGCGGTGCAACCGCTGGATGAAACTATCATCTCGAGGGCCATGGCAGAATCGCGGCGCACCGGCCGTTCCCCGATCGAATTCCTCAGTGTCGAGACGGGACGCACACCCGTGGATTTGGCTCAGGCCTTGGCCGGGGCGCTAGACTATCGCTTCGTGGGCGCCGAAGAGTTGTCGGTGCTAGAGCCTGCCTTCGATATTCTTCCGCCGTCCGAGGCCACTCGCCGCAACTGCGCCGTGCTGCGGACGGACAGCGGCTTGCTGGCTCTGGTCAGCGATCCTTTCGACGCCGCGCTGCGAAGCTGGCTCGAGACGCGTACCGCCGAGGTGCTCGAATGGGCGGTGGCCGCCGGCCACGATCTCGCCAATTTCATCGCGCGCCGCGCGGAAGCCCTGCGCGCGATCGATGCCGTGTTGTCGCAGGCCGAGAGCCAAGGAGCCGCCAGCACCGGCCCCGACAATCTCTCGTATGTGTCGATCAGTGAAGATGCAAGCCCGATCGTGCGATTGGTCCACTCGACCGTCTACGATGCGCTGCGTGCCGGTGCGAGCGACATACACCTGGAGTCGACCGCCAACGGTCTGACGGTTCGCTATCGCATCGACGGCGTACTGGTCAACATTGCCTCGGTGACGGGCATGGCGGTGGCCGAGCAGGTCATATCGCGCATCAAGGTCATGTCAGAACTCGACATTGCCGAACGGCGCGTGCCGCAAGATGGCCGTTTCAGCATCGCACTCGACCGCCGGCCGATCGATTTTCGAGTATCGGTCATCCCCAGCATCTTCGGCGAAGACGCTGTGCTGCGCGCACTCGACAAGCAGGCGCTGACCGAGCGCCTGCACGGGCTTCGGCTCGATGCGCTCGGATTCGACATGCGCGTGGTGACGCAGATGCGCCGCTTGAGCTCCTTGCCCTACGGAATGTTGCTGGTCACCGGACCCACGGGCAGCGGCAAGACTACAACGCTGTACGCCGCGATCTCCGAAACCCAGACCGGCTCGGACAAGATCGTTACCATCGAAGATCCGGTGGAATATCAACTGCAGGGCGTGCTGCAGATACCTGTCAACGAAAAGAAAGGCCTCACCTTCGCACGCGGCCTGCGTTCCATTTTGCGACACGATCCTGACAAGATTATGGTGGGCGAAATTCGCGACTCGGAAACAGCGCAGATCGCCATCCAGTCGGCACTCACGGGCCATCTTGTGTTCACCACCGTACACGCCAACAACGTTTTCGACGTGGTCAGCCGGTTTACCCACATGGGCGTCGACACCTACAGCTTCGTGTCCGCCCTGTCGGGCGTGCTGGCACAGCGGCTCATTCGTGTGGTATGCGAGCAGTGCGCTGAACCGCACGTACCTTCGCGGCAGTTGCTGGAGGAGTCTGCGCTGTCGGCAGCGGCAAGCGCGGCCTTCAACTTCATGATCGGACGCGGTTGCCAACACTGCCGCGGCAGCGGCTATCGCGGCCGCAAGGCCATCGGCGAACTGCTGGTGCTGAATGACGAATTGCGCGAGGCCATCATCAATCGCGCACCCGTTCGCCAATTGAAGGAGCTCTCGCAAAAGGGCGGCGTGCGGCTGATCCGCAGCGTCGCGCTGGATCTGGTGCGGCGCGGCGAGACCACGCTCGAGGAGGTCAATCGTGTCACCGTTATGGCGTGATGAAGTCGGGATCTATCTCGCGCAACGCCGCGTCTGCCTGGTGCGCATGAGGCGGGGCGCTAGACCGACCGTGGCCGGCGAGGTGAATCGATTCGACGGCCAAGCGCCGGCTGGCTGGGCGGGCGCGCTCGGCCTGCTCGAACAGCAGCTCGCGGACAATTCGTGGTCCGATGCGCGTACGCGCGTCGTGATCGCCGACCAATGGGTTCGGTATTCCGTTGTACCTTGGTCCGACGCCTTGAATTCGGCTGCCGAGAGGTTGAGTCATGCGCGCGAATTGATGGCGGGCGTGTTCGGCGACAGCATGGCCGATTGGACCTTGTCGCTGTCCGATGCGCCGCCGGGATCTTCGCGCTTGGCGAGCGCAGTGCCGACCTCGTTGCTCGAGGCGCTGCGGGCGCTGACTGCGCGCTACGGTCAGAAGCTGGTGTCGGTGCTGCCGCAGCTGGTCGCTGCGCACAATACCTGGCGCCACGTATTACCGACCAACGTCGCGGCCTGGTTCGTCACCGTCGATTCGGGTTCGCTCGCCGCGCTGCGCATGTGCGGGGATGACATCGATCGCGTCCATGCGGTGCGCATCGGTATGGACTGGGCTAGGGAGCTCAAACGACTGCAAACTTTCGGCCGGCTGGCGAGTGCGAGTCCCGCCGACGGACGTGTCTACGTCGACCTGCCCGCGACGCTGCAAGCGCTGCGCCCGGAAGCGTCCGCCGATCTGGAATGGCTGGAGGAGGCGAATCCGCCCTGCACGACATTACATCAACTCGAACATTTGCGCAGAAGGGCGGCATGAGACATGCCATTGAATTGGATTTTGCAGGTCACCGGCGCGGCATGTCGCTGACGGGCGGCTTGCTGTTGGTGTTGGGGTTGGTCGCGGCTGGCGCCGTGCTGCTGGAATATCGCAGCATGCTTCAACATCGCGCGGGTCTGGAACTCAAGCTCGCCGCCTTGACCCGCGCCGACGCGAAAGCGCTGGCAGCCACAGACAGCGCCGCAAATAGCAAATCCATGGCGAGCGCGCAGCAAGCGGTCGGCGATCTTGCGACACCCTGGACCTTGCTGCTGGCGGAACTCGAACAGGCGAGCAAGGACAGCGAGGGACAGGTGGCGGTGCTCGACGTCGAGCCGGATCATGGAAAACACAATGTCCGCGTCAGCGGTGAGGCACGCACGCTCGCCTTGGCGCTGAGCTATGTGAAGCGTTTGCAGTCCAGCCGCTCGATCGTGTATCCCATGCTCGACCGCCACGAGATTCGTGCGGACGATGCGCAGCACCCCGTACGCTTCGAATTGTCAGGTGCCTGGCGGGACGCCCCATGAACCTCGCCGAGGACAATCGAAAGGGGGTTGCCAAAGCGATGCCGGCGGCGGCGCCTGTGGCGAGGGCGAATGCGCTCCAACAACGCGCCGAGCACATGTGGGTGCACGTCCTACCGCAGGTACGCTACCGCGTGGCGCGGGTGGGTCCGGCCGGACTCACCGGGATCGGTGTGTTATTGGCGGCGGGCGCGACCGCGATCGCGCTGCTCCTGCCCGCGCATCAGTCGGTCCTGGCGCTGCGCACGGAGTTGACCAAAGCGGGCAGCATCCATGCGTTGCCGACGGCCGCAAGTTCGGAACTCTCTCCCCAACAATTTGCGGCGACGCTGCCGACGCGCGCGGAGATACCCGCGCTCTTGGGCGTGGTACTCGTACAGGCGGCGGCGGCGGGTGTAGCTCTGGAACAGGGCCGCTACACCTTCAGCCCACCGACTGCCAATCGACTGGCGCGCTACACCTTCGAATTTCCCGTGAAAGCCGATTACGGCAACATCCGCATCTTCATCGACAAGTCGCTGTCCGCGATCCCGGCTCTCGGACTCGACAAGCTGCATGTAGAGCGCAAGACAGTAGGGGACACCTTGGTGAGCTCGGACGTTACCTTCGTCATTTATTTACGAGGCGCCTGATGTTCACGAAGCTCACCCTGCGGGCGAAAATACTCATCGGCACGGCGTTCACCTGCGCCGGGTACGTGATCTTGATGCCGGATAGCGCGCAGACCATCGAGCCCGCTCGCGACACGAGCGCCGCGCCTGTACCGCATGTCATCCGTGCTGCACCGGGCGGCCGCCAATCGCCCCTCATGAAAACCTCGTACCGTATGTCCGATCGCATCGTCAAGGATGCTGCGGCAGCGTCGCTGTTCTCCCCTCACTCTTGGTTCGTGGCGCCGCCGCCGCCGCCGCCCGCGCCACCTACGGCGCCCGCGCCGCCGCCCGCGCCGACCGCCCCGCCGCTGCCGTTCGTGTTCATGGGCAGTTATAAAACCCAGGGCGCCAAGACGTATTTTTTAACCGCCGGCGATCGAGTGTACGACGTCAAGATCGGCGATACCTTGGACAACACGTACAGCGTCGACAGCGTCCAAGCCGGACTGCTGATGATTACCTACATGCCTCTCAAAATTCAGCAATCTCTTGCTGTGGGCGACGAATAATGCAATCAACTTCCCGTACCATCTTGGCATTACTTGGTTGCATATCGATGCTTCTCGGCTGTGCCGCCTCGCAGCTGCACCGCAAGGGGCTTGCGGATATAGACGGTGGAAACTACGAAAGCGGTATGAACGAACTGGCGGCGGCCGTTGACCAAGATCCCAACAACTTGAGCTACAAGCTCGATCTTGCGGCGCGGCGCGAGGCGGCGATCCAGAAATTGATCACGGCCGGAGACAGCTTGCGCGGCGCCGGACAGCTGGATCCGGCGGTGGCCAGCTACCGGCGCGTGCTCGTCATCAATCCAGCCGACCAACGCGCCCTGCGCGGGATCGAAGGGGTCGAAGCCGATCGTCGGCACTCGGCAATCGTGGCCGATGCCGCCAAAGATTTCGCGCGCAAGGACTACGATGCGGCGGACGGTCTGCTGCGCTCGGTATTGAACGAGGATGCGGGGTTCGGACCCGCGAATGCGCTTGCGGCCAAGATCAATCTCGCCCGCGGCCCGCAGACGGTGGCACCGCACTTGAAAACCCGCAACAACGCCAAGGTGACGCTGCAGTTTCGCGATGCGCCCACGAAAATGGTGTTCGAGGTGCTGGCGCGCCAAACCGGCATCAATTTCGTTCTCGACAAGGATGTGAAGAGCGACAGCAAGACCACGATCTTCGTGCAAGAGGTGCCGATCGAAGCGGCGATCGACCTGGTGCTGGATCAGAACACGTTGGCGCGTCAGATTCTGTCCGCGAACATGGTGCTGATCTACCCGAACACGCCCGCCAAGCAGAAGGACTACGAAGAACAGATCGTCCATACGTTTTACTTGACGAATGCCGTGCCTAAGGACGTCGAGAGCATGTTGAAATCCATGCTCGGCGCCAAGACGCTGTTCGTCGATGAACGTACCGGTGTGGTCGTGATGCGCGACACGCCGGACGCGGTGCGCATGGCGGAGAAGCTGGTGGCGTCCATCGATGTGCCAGAGCCCGAAGTGCTCATCGAAGTCGAGGTGCTCGAAATCGCCCGCAGCAAATTGCTCAATCTCGGAATTACTCCGCCCTCGTCGATCACCGCCACCGCCACCGCAACGTCCGGCGCAGCGTCGACAGGCGGTGCCGCCGGCCTGGTCGTGGCGGATTTGAGCCGCCAGAACGCGAACACCATTGCCGTCTCACCTATCAGCGTCACGGCGAATGCGCTGCAGACCGTCGGCAACACCAATACCCTGGCGAGTCCGCGCATTCGGGCACGCAACAAGGAAAAGGCCAAGATCCTGATCGGCAGCCGCGTGCCCGTGATCACCAGCAGCACGGCGTTGCTCTCCAATGGGACGGCCAATAGCTCGAGCGTCCAGTACCTCGACGTCGGTTTGACGCTCGAGGTTCAACCGACCGTGTACCAGGACGGTGACGTCGCCATCAAGGTTGGGCTCGAAGTCAGCTCCATCACCAATACCGTCGTCGTCGGCGGTACCCAGGCCTACACCATCGGCACGCGCAACGCGAACACATTGCTGCGCTTGAAGGACGGCGAGACACAAGTTCTAGCGGGGCTCATCCAGGATTCGGATACCCGTAACTCGGCAGGCATTCCGGGGTTGAGTCAAATTCCGATTGTCGGGCGCCTTTTTGGCTCGCACAATTCCGACCGCGAGAAGAATGAAATCGTGCTCTCGATCACGCCACATATCATTCGCACCCAAGCGCGGCCGGACACCGACAACACCGAATTCTGGTACGGCACCGAGACGCGGTCGCGCAGCTCGCCGTTCGGTGCGAGCGGCGATATCGGCGCGGGCGCGGCAGCCGGCGCCGCGGTCACGTCGGGCGTCTCCGGGCCCGGAATGACGACCGAGGGTCCGCGCCTGTCAGTGTCGCAACCGGTGGCGGTACCGGTCACGGCGGCCGGGCCACCGGTCGTGACCGCAAACGTGCCCGGCGCGGCCGCTCCCGCGCCGCTATCGCCGCCGTCCGCCGCTGCGCCCGCGGGGCCGCCGCCGCATCCCACGGTGAGCGTTGAGGGGCCCGCACAAACTTCGGTAGGTCAAGAATTCGACGTCACGGTGCACATGGCGACCGACGTCGGCATCGGTAAATTGCGAGGCCAGGTTCGGTTCGACGCGAGCGCCCTGCAATTCGTGAGCGGATCGCCGGGAGATCTCATTCCTGCGAGCGCCGGCAGCCCGACGGTTGATGCCAAGGCGGGCGGTGTACAGATCGACGTGGTTGCGAGTGATGAACCGCTTCAGGGCGATGGCAATCTCATGGTGCTGAGGTTCAAGGCGTTGGCCGCACGGGGCGCGAGCAGCATTGTTGCGCAGGTATCAGCGATGGGTCCCTCGGGAGGAGCGATGGCGAATGCGGCATCGCAGCCGCTCAGTGTGGCCATCAAGCCGTGAACGAAAAACTGCGCTCGCGCGGGTTTACGCTCATCGAGTTGGTGGTAACGCTTGCCATCATCGGTACGTTAACGAGCGCCGCCGTACCCCTGGTGCGACTGGTGACGCAGCGCGAACGAGAGACGGAGCTGCATCAGTCCTTGCGCGTGTTGCGCAAGGCCATCGATGCCTACAAACAGGCGGCGGATGCAGGCCATATAAAAATGCAGTTGGGCGACTCCGGGTACCCGCCGAACTTGCAGGTGCTGGTCGACGGTGTCGAGGACATTCAGAGCGAAAAGAAAGTCACGATGTATTTCTTGCGGCGCATCCCGCGCGATCCCTTGTATCCGGATCCCACGGTGGCGGGCGCCGACACCTGGGGTGTGCGCAGCTACGCGAGCCCGCCGAGCGACCCGCAGCCGGGCGACGACGTGTTCGATGTGTATTCGATGGCGCATGGTAAGGGCCTTAACGGGATTGCAATCCGTGAGTGGTAAGGGCCAACACCGTGGCTTCACCTTGATCGAGTTGCTCGTGGTCATGAGCATCATCGGCGTACTGTTGACCATCGCGGTGCCGCGGTATTTCCGCACGGTGCAGCATTCCAAGGAAACCGTATTGCGCCGCGACCTCACGACAATGCGCGAATCCATCGATCAGTACTATGGCGATCTGGGCCAGTATCCCGAGGTTCTGGCGACGCTGGTTGAAAAGCACTACATACGCAACGTGCCGGTCGATCCGTTCACGAAATCCGCCGAGACCTGGCTATTGGTCGCTTCGGAGGATCCCGATCATCCTGGGCTGCGCGATGTTCATAGTGGCTCGCCGGACGCCGGTGCGGACGGGTCGCCCTTTGTTAGTTGGTAGCTGCATGCGGCTCCGGCAGGCAGGGTTCACGTACATCGGCTTGCTGATAGCCGTGGTGATCCTTGGGATCACGCTGGCGGGAATCGGCACGGTGTGGCGCACTCAGGCGCAGCGCGAGCGTGAGCAGGAGCTGTTGTTCATCGGACGCGAATTTCAAGCGGCCATCGGCTCGTACTACAGCAGCGGCGCGCATCAATATCCGAATAGCATCGACGATCTGTTGGAAGACAATCGAGGGCCTCAGCCCCGTCATCACCTGCGGCGGCTGTACGCGGATCCCATGACCGGAGCGCCGGATTGGACCTTGGTGCAAGCGGATGCGGCCGGCATCCTGGGTATTGCCAGCAGTTCGCAGCAAGCGCCCATCAAAAAGTCGGGATTTCCGGTGGACGAAGCGACCTTCGCCGATGCGAAGTCCTATAGCGACTGGCAATTCACTTTCGTTCCGCGCTATGGTTGGCGCCGCCATGCTACATCGACATCCCCGTCTTCCGATTGATCATGGCGATGAAGTTGCAGACTGATCAGATACTCGAACCGGCGGACGGTGCCTCACGGCGCGATGACGAACGCCACGCGGCCATCGAGAAGGCGAAGCGCGAATGGGAGAATACCGTGGATGCGCTGACCGCCATGGTATTTCTCATCAATCCCGAGGCGATGATTCTGCGCGCCAACCGCGTGGTGGAGCATTGGGGCTTGGGTTCGGTGGGCGGCGTCATCGGCAAGCACGCTCACGCCGTCATGCACCCGGAGTGCACCGACGCGAACTGCGGGATCGCGTCCCGGCTGCGCGACGCGTTGGGGAAACTGAAGGATCGGCCCCAAGAGTTCGAATTCTATTCGTCTTCGCGCGACCAGACGCTGCAGTTCACGCTGCGCCCGATGCGCATCGCCGACGACAAGGACGTGTCGCCTCAGGACCCCCGCTCGGTCTTGGTGGTCACCGACGTGTCCGCGCTGCGCCGCGCGCAAACGTCGCTCGAAAACATCAATCTCGATCTGGAGTCGCGGGTGCGCTTGCGCACTCACGAGCTGAACGGGTCGAATCTTGAATTGCGCGGCGAGGTTGAACGGCGCGAGTTCGCGGAGTTCGAGCTGCGCGCGTCGCGCGACAATCTCGCGCTGCTCTCGGAGCAATTGATTCAGGCGCAGGAGGGCGAGCGGCGGCGGATTGCCGTGGAACTGCACGATTCGGTCGGTCAATCGTTGAGCGCGATCAAGTACACGTTGGAGCGGGCCATCATCATGTTGGAGCGGGGCAATCTCGGCAGTCCGGGACAGGTATTGAACCTTGCGGTGCAGAGGATTCATGAGACGGCTGAGGGGATTCGGGCAATTTCGATGAACTTGCGCCCGCAGATGCTCGACGATTTGGGCGCGGCGTCGGCGGCCAGCTGGTTCTGCCGCGGCTTCGGCGAGATCTACACAACGCTCGAGGTGCGCGGCGAAATCACGGCAAAAAACAACGAAATCCCCAAGAGAATTTCTACCCATCTGTACCGCTGCCTGCAAGAACTGCTCAACAATGTGGCGAAACACGCCGAGGCTACCACCGTGTGGGTGTTGCTCAAGCGCGAGGGGCCGGTCCTCACGCTCGAAGTGCGCGATGACGGAGTCGGCATGCCAGACAGCATCAACGAGACGGGCCGCCTGCATGGCTCTGGCATTCGCAACCTACGTGAAAGGGCGGAAATGACCGGCGGTCAATTCACCATCTCGCCCCCTTCGAACGGCGGCGCAGCGGTGCGCATCGTGTGGATTCTGGGCCGCAAAGACTTGAAGGAAGAGGCTCCGGGGCGTGGCCACGCAAGCGACAAGACATAGCATAGACGAAGGGCGAGCCGTTTCAACATCGCGGCGCGGGCCGTGCGGGCTCATCCTCATCGACGATCATGGCATCCTGCGGGATGGCCTTCGCGCGCTGTTGCATACGGAACGCGAATTCCAGGTCATTGCCGAGGCGAGCACGGCAGCGGACGGAGTCGCGTTGGCCAGGCAGTTCCAGCCGGATGCCGTCGTGATCGACATCTCCTTCCCTGAAGGTGGCGCCATTGCGGCAATCGGCACCTTGCGCCGCGAGTGCGCCGCAACCGCAATCGTCGTCTTGACGGTACATAACACCGAGGAGTGTCTGCGCGCCGCGATGCAGGCAGGTGCGCATGGTTTCGTGCCCAAGCATGCCTCCTTCGAACTGCTGCTGAGCGCCTTGCGCGCGGCCATAGCCTGGCAGGAACGTTCCACAGGATCCGTATCGTCCTCGCAAGCTCCTGGCACGCTCTCGGTGCGCCAGCGAGCCTCGCCCGCGCTGCGCTTGACCATACGCGAACAGCAGGTGTTGGTGGGGATCGCGCAGGGCTATACCAGCAGGGAGATTGCAGCCAGGCTGGAAAGAAGCGTCAAGACCGTTGTCAAGCATCGCTCCAACATGATGAAGAAGTTGTCGTTGCACGATGCGTCCGCCGTGACGCGATTCGCGATTGCAAACGGCTTGTTGAGTCTGTGACGTATCATGCGTTCATTCAGACCTGCAAGTGGCCGAGTGGAATCCGTGCGGTACGCTTGATCGTGGCGAGCACCACGCTCGACTGCAAGTCGCGGACATTGGGTACCCGGATGAGTTTTTTCAGAACCACATTGCTCAACGCATCCAAGTCCTGGCCATAGACTTCGAGAATGAAGTCGTAGCTGCCGGTCATCGCGAAACACTTCGTGACCTCGTCCATTAGCAGTATTTCCTTTTCGAATCTCGCGACCGTTTCATCGGTGTGCTCGGTCAATTTGACCTGGACGATGGCGAGCACGCCAAGTCCCATGCGGGTGGGATTGAGTATTGCCGCGTAGCCCTCGATGGCGCCGCTCGATTCCAATGCCTTGATGCGTCGTGCACACGGGGTGGGTGAGAGGCCGATGGATTCGGCCAGCTCCACGACCGGCACCCTCCCATCACGCTGCAGCGCGGTAAGAATCCTTGCATCATAACGGTCAAACTCCATAATAAAGCTCCAAATTCACAGAAAAATAGTGAATATCTCTAAGAAGCGCCCAAGAATGTAGCGGTTTTGGTGATTCTTGTCGACGAGCCTGCACTAATCTTGGGTACGTGAACGCCACCGGAGCCGCGATGAATGCAAGCCCTAAGCTCGTGCGGCCCAGTACCGAGTTGAGCACCATCGAATGGTGCAACGCCATACGCCAAATCGCCATCTCTCGAGCGCTCGACGATCTCGAAGAGTCGAAGCTGGTCCCGGAACGCAAGGTTTTGTATCAATTCTCCGCTCGCGGGCACGAACTCACTCAAGTGCTCTTGGCTCATCAGCTCACCGGCGCTCGCGACGGCGTGGGCGCCTACTATCGCTCGCGACCGCTGCTGCTCAGCCTTGGGCTCAAACTCGAGGATGCGTTGGCATCCACCATGATGCGAGCGGGCGGCATGAGCGATGGGCGGGACATCGGTGTGGTGTTCAACATGCCGACAAAATCTGGCGCCTGCGTGCTGCCCGTGTGCGGCGGTGTGGGCACGCAGTACACGCCTGCCGCGGGTTGGGCGCAGGCATTGCGCTATCGCTCTACGGTGCTCGGCGACCAGCAATGCGACGCCAGCATTGCGGTGGCGCATGGCGGAGATGCGTCGACAGCGACCAGCGGTTTTTGGGCGGCGCTCAACATCGTGACGACGGAGCGCCTGCCGTTCTTATTCTTCATCGAGGACAATGGCTACGGCATCTCAGTGCCGTCGCGGCAACAAACGCCGGGCGGCAACATCGCGAAAAATCTCGAAGGCTTTCGCGGTTTACGAATACTGGAAGGCGACTCGTCGGACCCCATGGGCACAGCGGCGCTCATTGCGAATGCCGTAGCGGGTGTGCGCTCGGGCGACGGCCCGGCATTGATCAGACTGCTGGTGCCGCGCCTTTCAGGCCACTCGGGTCAGGATACTCAGACTTACAAAAGTGACGGCGAAATCGCGGCCGAGAGAGCGCGCGATCCGCTGCAAAAGCTGCGCGCTCAATTGGTGCCGGACGTCATCTCTGCCACGGATTGGGATCTGCAGATGTCGCAGGCGCGAGCCGCCGTCACAGACGCCCTGGCCGAAGTGGAGAGTCGCGCGCAACCTGAGGCAGGGCGCGCGACACGTTTTCTGTTCACGGAATTGACTGCCGATGGCGGCTTCGAACTGCAGCAGCAGGGCGGAATTCTTTGCGAGGGGTTCGTGCCGCCGCCGGGTACTGTGCATGCGAATCCGCAAGGACCCCGAATCAATTTGGTTACTGCCGTGCGTCGTACCCTCGAACATGAACTCGGTGTGAATCCGCGAATGGTCATTTTCGGCGAGGACGTCGGCCGCAAGGGCGGCGTGCACGCGGCGACGCTTGGATTGCAGGAGAAATTCGGCATCGGCAGGGTGTTCGACACCAGTCTTTCCGAGGAAGGCATCATTGGCCGGGCAGTGGGCATGGCGGCGGCGGGACTCATGCCGGTGCCGGAGATTCAGTTTCGCAAATACGCGGACCCCGCGGCGGAACAGCTCAATGACTGCGGCACCATGCGCTGGCGGACCATGAATCGCTTCGCCGCACCCATGGTGGTGCGCATTCCGGGCGGGTTTTTCAAATGCGGCGATCCCTGGCACAGCCAATCCAACGAAGTGCAGTGGCTGCACGGTCTGGGTTGGCGGGTGGCCATGCCCTCAAACGCGCAGGATGCCGTGGGCTTGTTGCGCAGCGCGCTTCGGAGCAACGATCCGACGATTTTCTTTGAACATCGTTCGCTGCTCGACGGCAGTTGGGCGCGGCGTGCCTACCCGGGCGATGAGTTTGTGGTGCCGTTCGGCAAGGCCGCCGTACTGCGCGAGGGCGGCGTGCTGACCGTGGTGAGTTGGGGTGCGATGGTCGAGCGCTGCGAGCAGGCCATCGTCGCCACCGGAGTGGACGCCGATCTGCTGGACCTGCGCACCCTGTCGCCCTGGGATCGCGAGGCGACGCTGGCATCGGTGCGCAAGACTCGCCGCTGTCTGATCGTCCATGAAGACACGATGACTGCGGGGTTCGGCGCTGAGATTGCGGCGGTGCTCGCGAAGGAAGCGTTCTTCGATTTGGATGCGCCCATCGAAAGGCTAGCCATGCCGGATGTCCCGAGTCCCCACAATCCGCGGTTGCTCGATGAAGTTCTACCGAGCGTCGCGGCGATTTCCAGCGCGTTACGCAATCTGGCTGAGATTTGACAATGCCTGAGGTTGCCGACGTCCTAGTCCCGCCCAACGCGGAAGGAACGCGCGCCACGGTGCTGCGCTGGTGCAAGGCGGTGGGCGATAGCGTCGCCAAGGACGAGCCGCTGCTGGAGCTCGAGACCGACAAGGTCACCGTGGAAATTGCCGCGCCTGCCAGCGGGACTTTGATCGAGATCCTCAAGCAGGTGAATTCGGAGGTCAATCCGGATGAGGTGGTCGCGCGGTTGAGTCTGTCGGGCGCGGTGGCGATGGCGACGCCTACAATGGTGGCGCCGATTGCGGCAGCGCCGGCGAGCGCCGCCACGCGGGATTTGCAGCAGCCTTTGAGTCCGGCCGTGCGCCGACTGCTCCGGGAACACTCGGTTGCGGCAGCGGACATCGCGGGCACCGGCCGCGACGGTCGCATCACGGCGCAGGACGTGACGCGACAGGTGGCCGCTACGCCCGATGAAAAAATTGCGACCGAGGCGGGCGATGAGCGGGTCGCGCACAGCGCCGTGCGGCGGCGAATCGCCGAGCATATGGCACGCAGTCTCGCGCAGGCACCGCATGTCACCACGTTATTTGAAGCGGATCTGACGCGGGTGCTGGCGCATCGATCGCGGCATGCCGCGGACTATCAGGCGCGCGGCGCACGCCTGACGCTGACTGCTTATTTCGTCAGCGCCTGCGTGCGCGCTCTGCGCGCCCACCGGGAGGTTAACGCCACTTTTCATCCCGATGCCCTCGAACTGCACGCCGATGTTAACCTTGGCGTGGGCACAGCGCTGGGTAACAAGGGCTTGATCGTTCCGGTTATCCACCGTGCACAGGAACTGAACCTTTTCAGCCTGGCGCAACGGCTGGGCCTGCTGGTGGAAGCTGCCCGCGCGGGCAAGCTCACGCCGGAAGACGTGCGCGGAGGGACGTTCACGATCTCGAATCATGGCGTGGGCGGCAGTTTGCTGGCCGCGCCCATTGTCATCAATCAACCACAGGTGGCAATTCTCGGCGTCGGCAAGGTAGAACGTCGAGTATGCGTGCTCGATGTCGACGGAGTCGAAGCGATCGGTGTGCGCTCGATGTGCTACCTCACACTCACCATCGATCATCGTGCGCTGGATGCTTTCCAGGCGAACGCCTTTCTCAGCTCGGTGGTGCAAACTTTGCAGCAGTGGCCGGCGCAGGATGCCTAAGCGTCGGCGATAGAACCGATTCCGCCGAATCTTTGCAGTACAGAATCGTCCGGCGCCGGCAGCGGCCCATCGAGTTGGGCTGCCACCTGCGATAGATGCATTTCGGAGGCGGCGAACACCCGCGCATAGATATCCCGGCATAGCAGCGCTGCCTTTGTGCCCGGCCAGTCGGCGCGCAGCAGCCGCTGCGGCAACAGCGGGTCGCGCAGATGCAGTCGGCGGTATTCGTGAATCAGCAGAGTGCGTACGATGAAGCCGGCCTGAAGGTCGAGAGTGTGTACCTCTCGAAGTGCTGTGAGCACCCGTTCGAAGCGCTTCACGAACAGCTGGTAGCGGCGTCCCAGGTCCTCCAGATTCCAACCCAGGCTGACGAGGCGCTGCGGGGCGTCGTCGTCGGCCAGACTTGCATCGAAGACAATGACTTTGGAGAGCAGGCCGCCGGGTCGCCGGGGCAGTCTTAGTGCCCGGGAATCAAGCTCGGGATGGGCAAATACATTATTGGAAAGCGCGCCAAACCCGCGCCACACCAATTCGTCTCTGAGAGCTTTCCTCTCGGCCGCCCGCATAGGCGGCAGAACGATCACAGTCCAGCGACCCGACCATGCGCTGTCGGGCGCGGTGTAAATGCGTTTGGTCGCCTCGGCGAAACGCTCGCGACCGTCTTCGGACAAATGATATTCACTGAGCTTGCCGGCTCGCCGGCCCTCGAGCCATCCCTCCTTGGCGAGCCGCGCGGTTGCGGTGCGTACCAGGCGATCATTGAGACCAAAGGGTGCCGCCAGCGCGATCAGGCTGCCCAAGGAAACAGCGCCGCCCCGCGGCAGGATGGAATCGCCAAACAAGGTGACGATGAGGGAGCCGGCGCGTAGTGGCCGCTGGCGCCGAAAGCGCGCGACCAGCTCCATGGCGAAGGGCTCGACTAAGGAGGCGCCTAGGCAGTCGGGGCGGGCAGTCATTTGAATTCATTGTAATACGCCATTCTTTTATATGACACAGAAAAGATTGATTAATGTATATTTGTGTATCACAATACGCGGGCTGGTTATGCTCCGGGGGTAGGTATGTACACGCAGGCGTTGGATATGCTGGGTTCGGATGCGGCTACGCTCGACGAAGGAGTGCTGGAGCGACGTTTCCTGGAGCGGGTCGATGCCGAGGAGAAGATCGAGCCCAAGGACTGGATGCCGGCTCGCTATCGCAATACTTTGATTCGCCAGATTTCTCAGCATGCGCACTCCGAGATCGTCGGCATGCTGCCTGAGGGCAATTGGATCACGCGGGCGCCGACGCTTAAACGCAAGGCGATTTTGATTGCCAAGGTGCAGGACGAAGGCGGTCATGGCGCGTATCTGTATAGCGCAGCGGAGACGCTGGGGGTGAGCCGCGATCAGCTGATCGATCAGCTGCTGTCGGGCAAGGCCAAGTATTCGAGTATTTTCAATTATCCGACGCCCACCTGGGCTGATGTGGGCGCGATCGGCTGGCTGGTGGACGGCGCCGCCATCATGAATCAGATACCGCTGTGCCGCTGTTCCTATGGCCCCTACGCCCGTGCGATGGTGCGGGTCTGCCGCGAAGAGAGCTTCCACCAGCGGCAGGGTTATGACCTGATGATGCATTTGGCGCAGGGCAGCGTTGCACAGAAACGTATGGCCCAGGAAGCCTTGAATCGGTGGTGGTGGCCCGCGCTCATGATGTTCGGCCCATCCGACGCCAATTCGACCCACAGCGGCGATTCGCAGCGTTGGAAAATTAAACGCTTCTCGAACGATGAATTGCGGCAAAAATTTGTCGATTTCACGGTGCCGCAGGCGAAATTCCTGGATCTCGCCATTCCCGATCCCTTGCTGCGTTGGGACGAGGTCAAGCAGCAGCATGAGTTCGGGCCCATTGATTGGAGCGAATTCGATCAAGTCCTGAAGGGTAATGGACCGTGCAATGCCGAGCGGCTTGCCGCGCGCCGCAATGCGCATGCCGCGGGGCTTTGGGTGCGCGAGGCCGCGAGCGCGTATGCCGAGAAACAGCGCCTGCGTGCCGCAACCCTTGCGGCCTAGTCACCCGTCCATTTGAACAGTGAGCGCCGACCCATGAGCAACAGCGAAGATAAACGTCAGTGGCCCTTGTATGAAGTGTTCGTGCGCGCGCGTGGTGGTCTTGATCACAAGCATGTGGGCAGCTTGCATGCAGCGGATGCGCCCATGGCCATCGATCATGCACGCGATCTGTACACGCGCCGCCAGGAAGGGATCAGCATTTGGGTGGTGCCGTCGAAGCAGATCACCGCCTCCGACCCCGCAGAAACCGACTCACTGTTCGAGCCGGCGCGCGACAAGATCTACCGTCACCCAACCTTTTATGAGATTCCCGACGAGGTCAAGACTTTGTGAGCGACTTGTTCCGCTACGTGCTGCGCCTTGGAGATTTGAGCTTGGTGCTGGGGCAGCGGCTGGGTGAATGGGTGGGACATTCTCCCGCGCTCGAGGAAGATTTGGGATTGGCCAATGTTGCGCTGGACATGATCGGTCAGGCGCGACTGCTGCTGAGCTACGCCGGCGAGATTGAAGGCCGTGGCCGCGGTGAGGACGACATTGCCTTTTTGCGCGAGCATGGCGAGTACCTGAATCCCATA
Source organism: Steroidobacterales bacterium (assembly GCA_038226325.1). Classification (GTDB taxonomy): domain Bacteria; phylum Pseudomonadota; class Gammaproteobacteria; order Steroidobacterales; family Steroidobacteraceae; genus Bog-1198. The sequence goes on from JBBRQO010000006.1 coordinate 149,091, forward strand.
TTGGTGGAAACGCCGAACGGCGATTTTGGCCAGACCATCGTGCGCCAAGTGTTGATAGACGCTTTTCAGCTGGAGCTATTTGAGCGCATGGCGACGTCGACGGATGAGCGTCTGGCCGCGATTGCCGCAAAGTCCGTGAAGGAGGTTCGCTATCACCTGCGCTACAGCAGCGGCTGGCTGGTGCGCCTCGGCGACGGCACCGTGGAGAGTCACGCGCGCGTGCAATCCGCGCTGGAGAACCTGTGGCCGTATACGGTGGAATTATTTGCCGCGGATGAGCTGGACAAAGCCATGGCCGACCGAGGCGTGGCGCCGCATTTGTCGCACGTTAAGACGGCATGGTCGCAGCGAATCGACGCCATACTGGCCGAGGCGACTCTCACTCGTCCGCAAGACCGCCCGCATTCCTGGCACGGCAAGCGCGGCCAGCATAGCGAACACCTCGGCTACATTCTCACCGAGATGCAGCATCTGCAGCGCACCTATCCGGGAGCGCGCTGGTGAACAGCGCAGCGCTCGAGGCGGAGGCGTCGATTGCCGCGCATGAGTTGGCCGCGCATCAGCTGGCCGCGCGGCGAGTGGCAGTTGCATGGGGCGCACTCTCGGCTGTCGAAGATCCCGAAATCCCCGCCGTGAGCATCGTCGACCTGGGCTTGATTCGCTCCGTGGGCACGCGATCGGACGGCATGCTCGAAGTGGGGCTGTCGCCCACGTATGTCGGTTGCCCGGCCACCGAAGTCATTCAGGGTTTGGTGGCTGCGGCCTTGAGCGCCGCCGACATCGGCAGTTTCATCGTCACGGCGGTGCTGTCTCCTGCCTGGAGCAGTGATTGGATCAGCGCCGAAGGGCGCCGCAAATTGATGCTTTACGGCATAGTCCCGCCGCAACATTCCTCGTCCATACGCGATGTGTTGCGCGTCAATCGGCCGGTGGCCTGCCCGCGCTGCCTCTCGAGCGACACGGAGTGCACCAGTGAGTTCGGATCGACGCCCTGCAAAGCTCTGCACCGCTGCCGCGCCTGTCTCGAGCCCTTTGAATACTTCAAATGTATTTAGGAAATTGTGTGAACACCCCGGACAGCCCGTTGAGTTTGCGTGCTTAACTTTCATTCCTTGAGAATCGCATCGGTCGAGCATGTCGCCGAGGATGCCGCTTGTGTTGCCGTGGAAATTCCGCCCGCACTGCGGGAGGCGTTCGCCTTTCACGCCGGACAGTACGTCACCGTGCGCCGCGAGATTGCAGGGCGCGAAGAGCGCCGCACCTACTCCATCGTCACGCCGCCGGGAGGCGGATTGCTGAAATTGGGCATAAGGCTGCAGACGGGCGGCAGAATGTCAGGCGAATTGGTCGCGCGCCTGCGTGCCGGCGACCTGCTGGACGTCGGCACACCGATGGGGCGATTTCGCACGTCAATCAGTCCTGCACGTGAGCATTCATATGTGGGCTTTGCGGCCGGCAGCGGCATTACGCCGATTCTCTCGCTCGCGACGGATATTCTCGCGCGCGAGCCGCGCAGCCGCTTCACGCTGATCTACGGTAATCGCAGCATTTCACGCACCATGTTTCTCGAAGAGACGCTGGCCCTGAAGAATCGCTATATCGATCGATTCGCAGTTCATTTCGTGATGAGCCGTGAACCGCAACAGACGGGCTGGCTGAACGGCAGAATAGACGCGGCCAAGGTGCGCGAACTCGCCGGTCACATGAGCGAACTCACCACCGCCGATGAGTACTTGATTTGCGGGCCGGGTGACATGGTCGATGCGGTCCGCGATGCGGTCAAGTCATTGAACGGCGATGCGCCTATTCGCTTCGAACGTTTTGCGGCCGCATTGGGCGCGACTGCACCGGGCGCCGCGGCATCGCGCCCGCTCGACACCCCTGTCGCGGCGAACAGTGGTGCACCGGCGCCGTCAGGCCAAGAGCCCGACGCACACGAAGTGTTGGCCGCCATTTCCGTGGTCATGGATGGCCGCCATCGCAGCTTCCCGATGGCGGCCACCGACGGATCCGTGCTCGAGGCTGCGGAACGGGCCGGCATTGAATTGCCGTTCTCCTGTCGATCGGGAATTTGCGCGACTTGCCGCGCGAGAATCACGGGGGGAGCCGCGGTAATGACGCACAATATCGCCCTGGAACCCTGGGAAATCGCCGCCGGATTCGTGCTGTGTTGTCAGGCTCGACCGACCACCGCCACGCTCAACATCAGCTACGATCATAAATAGAACTCAGCGGCTTGCGGGGATGCCTATGTCATACGAGCACATTTTGTTCAGCGTCGAAGGCGGAATCGCGCGGCTGACCTTGAATCGGCCGGACAAGCTCAATAGCTTCAATACGCAAATGCATACCGAAGTGCAGCAGGCACTTAAGACCTTGCCCGCCGCGGGCGCGCGAGTGCTGGTGCTGACCGGCGCCGGCCGCGGTTTCTGTGCAGGTCAGGATCTCGGCGATCGAGCGGTGGCCCCCGGTTCGAAGGGGGTGGACTTGGGTGAGTCGATCGACAAGTACTACAAGCCGCTGGTCATGGCACTCAATAGCTTACCCGTGCCGGTGATCGCCGCGGTCAACGGCGTGGCGGCGGGGGCGGGCGCCAATATCGCGCTCGCCTGCGATCTGGTCATCGCGGCGCGCTCGGCTAGTTTCGTGCAGGCATTCTCCAAGCTGGGTTTGGTGCCCGATTCGGGCGGGACCTGGACTTTGCCCCGCCTCGTCGGACAAGCGCGCGCACTGGGTCTGACTTTGCTCGGCAACAAGCTGCCGGCCGAAACGGCGGCGGCCTGGGGAATGATTTGGCAGTGTGTCGATGACGCGGATCTTGGCTCCACCGTCGACGCGCTTGCGGCGCAATTGGCTGTGGCGCCGACACGGGGCCTAGCCGCCACCAAAGCGGCCATTCGCGGCAGCTGGCAATATTCGCTTGCCGAGCAGCTCGACATCGAGCGCGACGCCCAGCGCGCGCTGGGTCAATCGGCTGACTATATCGAGGGTGTGGCCGCATTCACCGAGAAGCGCATTGCGCGCTTCACTGGACGCTGAGCGTGGCGGAATTGACTTTGTTGCCGTCGGACGATGCGGCGCGGCGCGCTCAAGCGGTGGTTCAGTCCCTGTATCTCGCCGACCGTGCCTCGCAGCGGCTGGGACTGGAGTTCGTTGAAGTGGCCGCCGGGCGCGTCCGGGTCGCCATGACGGTTCGCGAAGACATGGTCAATGGCCACGGCATGTGTCATGGCGGCATTGTATTCACCTTTGCGGATTCCGCTTTTGCCTTCGCCTGCAACTCCTACGGCGATCCCATGGTGGCGGCCGGGGCCAGCATTGAATTTCTGACGCCGACGCCTCTCGGCGAACGTATCATCGCCACTGCTACCGAAGTGTTGCGCGCCGGTCGCCACGGCATCTATGACGTGGCAGTGACCGCCGAATCCGGCGCGGTGCGCGCACATTTCCGCGGACGTTGTTCGCGCCCGCGCGGAGCCAATCCATGAATTTGCAAAGCTATGGCTGCGGGGCCTGGCATGAGGGCCGAGACGCGGGGGTCGCGATGCGCGACGCCAGCACCGGCGACGTCATCGCGCATGCATCCTCTTCGGGGTTGGACTTCGAGGCCGTCCTGAGACATGCACGTGAAGTAGGCGGCCCCGCACTGCGCGCACTAACTTTCCACGAACGGGCAGCGATGCTGAAATCGCTGGCCAAGCGACTATCGGAATTTAAAGAGGAGTTCTACCCGCTTTCCTATCGCACCGGAGCTACCAAGGGCGACTCCCTTATCGATATCGACGGCGGCATCGGCACAGTGTTTGTGTTTGCCGGCAAGGGATCCCGTGATCTGCCCAATGCGCGCGTCTATGTCGACGGCGATGTCGAGGGCCTGTCGCGCGGCGGCAGCTTCGTCGGGCAGCATGTGTACGTTTCCCGCGAAGGCGCCGCGGTGCACATCAATGCATTTAACTTTCCGGTCTGGGGAATGCTCGAAAAGCTTGCGCCCACCCTGCTCGCCGGAATGCCGGCCATCGTCAAGCCCGCGACGGCCACGGCCTATCTGACGGAGGCGGTGGTACGGCGCATCATCGAATCGAGGATTCTGCCCAAGGGCGCGCTGCAATTGGTGTGCGGCAGCCTCGGGAATTTATTCGATCATCTCAATTGCCAGGACACGGTGTCCTTTACCGGATCGGCGCACACGGCGGCATCTTTGCGCGTGCACCCGACCATCATCCGGCACGCCGTGCCCTTCATTGCCGAAACGGATTCCTTGAACTCGAGCATTCTCGCGCCGGACGCCGTGCCGGGAACTGAAGAGTTCGATTTGTTCATCAAAGAGGTGGTGCGCGAAATGACCGTCAAAGCCGGGCAGAAGTGCACGGCCATCCGCAAGGCGTTGGTCCCGGCGGCGGTGGCGGACAGTGTGGTGGGTGCACTACAAGCGGCGCTGCAAACAATCGTCGTTGGCGACCCGCGCGCCGCGGGGGTCAGCATGGGCCCCTTGGTGAATCAGGAACAGCGCACCGATGTGCTTGCCCGGGTTGCCGAGTTGCGGCGTGAAACCGAACTGGTCGCGGGCAGCCTGACTCACTTCGAGGTAACCGGCGCCGATCCCGCCCGAGGTGCATTCGTGCCGCCGCTGCTGCTGCTGTCGCGAGACTCTGGCGCGGCGCGCGCCGTTCATGAGATCGAGGCCTTCGGTCCTGTCGCCACGGTCATGCCGTATCGCGATACGACGGATGCCATCGCACTGGCGCGGCGCGGCGGCGGCAGTTTGGCCGCCTCGGTTTTCTGTGCCGACGATGCGCTCGCCGGCCGAATCGTTCTCGGCCTTGCGCCCTACCATGGGCGCATTCTGGTCGTGAACCGCAACTGTGCAAAAGAATCCACCGGCCACGGCTCGCCGCTCGCGCCGCTGATTCACGGCGGTCCGGGTCGCGCCGGCGGCGGCGAAGAGATGGGGGGCATTCGCGGCGTGCTGCACTATATGCAGCGCAGTGCGTTGCAGGGCTCGCCCGACAGCATCACCGCGAGCAGCGGCCGCTGGGTCAGAGGCAGCAGAGTGCGCGATCGCGGCAGGCATCCATTTCGCATTCCATTCAATGATTTGGAACTGGGCGATACATTGCAATCGGCCTCACGCGAAGTCACCGTGGAAGACATCGAGCGTTTCGCAGCATTGTCGGGAGATACCTTTTATGCCCACATGAGCGAGCGTGAAGCGGCCCGCAACCCGCTGTTCGGCGGCCGCGTCGCCCACGGCTACTTGCTTATTGCAGCCGCGGCGGGCCTGTTCGTCGATCCGGATTATGGCCCGGTACTGGGGAATTACGGCATCGATACGTTGCGATTCGTCAAACCGGTGAAGCCCGGCGACACGATCAAGGTGCGCCTGACCTGTATGGCGAAGAGCCTGCGCGCCGAGAAGGGCTGGGGCGAAGTGGCCTGGGATACGGAGATTACCAATCAAAACCATGAAACCGTGGCCTCCTACCAGGTGCTTACCATGGTCAGTATTTACGCCGTTCCCGATTCTCAGGGAGTGCATTGAGTGAACACACCCATCGACATCGCGCGCTACACGCGGGATTTTCCCAGCCTGCAATTTCTCGCGCCCGAGCCCGGCATCCTCGAACTCGTCATAGCGAATAAGGGTCGGGTCAACGCCGCCACCGAAGCCATGCATCGCGATCTCGCGCAGGTGTGGCGCGGCATCGATAGTGACGATGCCGTGCGTGTGGTCATCGTCAGGGGCGAGGGGGCGAATTTCTCCTCCGGCGGCGATTTCGACATGATCGATCGCATGATCAACGATGAGGTGACCCTGGTCCGCGTCTGGAAGGAAGCGAGCGACCTGGTTTACAACCTGATCAATTGTTCCAAGCCGGTGGTCTCCGCCGTCCGGGGCAGTGCCGTAGGCGCGGGTCTTGCGATCGCGTTGCTGGCCGATGTGTCGATTGCCGCGGAAGATGCCCGTATTCTCGACGGCCACACGCGGCTGGGCGTGGCCGCGGGAGATCATGCCGTCATCATATGGCCGTTGCTGTGTGGGCTGGCGAAGGCGAGATACCACCTATTGACGAATAAGCCCCTGTCCGGCACGGAAGCGGAGCGTATCGGACTCATCGCCGTTGCCGTGCCTGATGGCGAAGTTCTGGAGCGAGCGTTCGAGGTTGCGCGAACCTTCGCCGCCAGCAGCGCCACGGCGATTCGCTTTACCAAGCATGCCCTCAACAACTGGCTGCGATTGGCCGGCCCCAGTTTCGACACTTCATTGGCGCTGGAATTCTTGGGCTTTAAGCTCGCGGATGTGCGCGAGGGGCTGGCCGCGGCGCGCGAGAAGCGTCGGCCCAGCTTTGAGCCCGGACAATGAGTGGCTACGATATCGGCGACTTGATTTCCCAGGAACCGATTTTGGGGGCGAGCCGCGATCAGATCGAGGCGCTGCAGCTTGAACGGCTGCGCACGACGCTCGGGCATGCCTATGCGAACAACGCTGGCTATACGCGTAAGTTCGACGCGGCCGGCGTGCATCCCGACCAGCTGCGCTGCCTGGCGGATTTGGCTCGTTTCCCGTTCACTACGAAAGCGGATTTGCGCGACGCCTATCCGTTCGGATTTTTCTCGGTACCGAAGCAACAAGTGGCGCGCATTCATGCGTCTTCCGGCACCACCGGTAAACCCACGGTGGTCGGCTACACGAAGAACGACATCGCCACCTGGAGCAATCTGGTCGCGCGCTCGATTCGGGCGGCGGGCGGGCGCCGCGGCATGACGGTGCATATCGCGTACGGCTATGGCTTGTTCACCGGTGGTCTTGGTGCGCACTACGGCGCCGAGGCGGCGGGATGCACGGTGATCCCCATGTCGGGTGGCCAGACCGAGAAGCAGGTGCAATTGATCCGCGACTTTGCGCCTGAGATCATCATGGTGACGCCGAGCTATATGCTCGCCATTCTCGATGAGTTCCGACGCCAGGGAGTGGATCCGCGATCGACCGCGCTGCGCATCGGCATCTTCGGCGCTGAGCCCTGGGGCGACGGCATGCGCGCGGAGATTGAATCGGCGTTCAACATCGATGCCTGCGATATTTATGGTCTGTCGGAGGTCATGGGGCCCGGTGTCGCCCAGGAATTTGCCGGCACCAAGCAGGGGCCGACCATCTGGGAGGATCACTTCATTGCCGAGATCGTGGACTTAAGCGGCCAGCCGGTCGCGGACGGCGAGCCGGGCGAATTGGTCTTCACATCGCTCACCAAGGAGGCTATGCCCATTATTCGCTATCGCACCCGCGATCTGACGCGCCTGTTGCCGGGGACTGTGACGGCGATGCGGCGAATGGCGAAGATCGGCGGACGCACCGACGACATGCTGATCATTCGCGGGGTCAACGTCTTTCCGTCGCAAATCGAAGAAATGATTCTGCGCTGCGAGGGCTTGGCGCCTCATTATGCGATCGAAGTATCGCGCCCGAATCGGCTCGACGAAATCTCGATAGTCGTGGAAGCGCGGCCGGAAATCGCCGATGATGCACACCCGGCGCAAGCGGAGCTGCTTGCCGCCAAGCTCAAGGACAACATTGGAATATCCGCGGACATTCGAGTGGCGTCGAGCGGCTCGCTGCCGCGATCGGCCGGCAAGGCCAGCCGCGTCAACGACCGGCGCTAACGGCGGCAGGGTGCGATTGCCGGCCAGACTGATTGCGGTGATGTTGGCGATTGGCCTGGGCGGGCTTTGCCGCGCCGAGACGCCGCCGCCGGCGGTGATGGACGATGTGGTGGTGACGGGTGAGCGCACGGGTCCCGGCATGTGGCAGGTGCATCGCGGCGCGGCGCAGGTATGGATACTCGGCAGCATGTCGCCCTTGCCGAAGGGCATCACCTGGCGTTCCAAACAGGTCGAGCAGGTGCTCAATGGCACCAACCAAGTCTTGGTGCAGAAGCCCTTCGAGATCGGCATCGCGCGGATACTGTGGCTGCTGCTCACCGAGCGCAGCGCCCTGATGGTTCGTGGCGGCAAGCGGCTCAAGGATGTCCTGCCGGCAGATCTGCACGCCAGGTTTGCCGTGCAACGTGCCAAATACACCGACGACGCCGATAAATGGGAGCGATTCCGACCGTTGATTGCAGCGGCGTTCCTGCAACGGGAGGCATTCCATCAAGTCGGCTTATCGACGCGGTTGGACATTGGAGCTGCCGTACGCACGCTAGCAAAGGAGCGCAAGGTTCGAGTCGAGGAATTGAAAATTGCCGGGGTCAGCGATGTGATGGACGCGCTGAAGGCGCTCCCGCCCGCCACCGAGAATGCCTGTGTCGCCGCATCGCTGGTCACAGTCGAACGCGATCTGCCGCGGCTGCTGCAGCGCGCTGATGCGTGGGCGAGCGGCAATGTGGAGCGCATTGCAAAACTTCGCGAACCCGAAGAAATCGACGCTTGCCGGGCCGCGCTTGATACCGGTGTGGGGGCGGCCGAGCTCATTGCCCGCATGCGCCGCACCTGGCTTGGCGCCATCGAGAAATATTTGCAGACTGGGGGAGTGACATTGGCCGTGGTGAACATGGACATGTTGATCGAACCGGGCGGCCTGTTGGATGAACTTCGCACCGCAGGCTACGAAATCGATGCGCCGTAAGGCGCCGGCACTACTTGCCGCGTCCCTGCTCACTTGCGCAGCCACCACCCAGGCGGCGGACGCGAACGCAAATAGCATCCCCTGGAAACTCACCGCGGGCGGGTATTTCTACGATGGTTACTCAGGTTCGGACGTCAATTTGCGGTGGCGTAGCGATGACACCAGCGCATGGCTGGGCGTTTACACCGATCAGAGTTTCGGTACCCAGGCGCGCGCAGGCGCCGACACTTCCATCGATGCCGGAAAATACCTGAAGATTCAACCGTCGCTGCAAGTGGCATCTGGGGGCTTTGTCGGCGGCAGCCTAAATCTGCAGGCGGGCGATTCGTGGTTCGGCATCGCCGGCGTCGGCCGCACCGATGCGAGGCCGTACTTCAATCTTAATTTCGATCCGAATGACGCGGTGACATTCGGTGTCGGACATCATGCCGCCAACGGCGCAGCCTATATGCTGTTTGTGGTTGCCGATGATCGCTTTCATACCGGTCAGCGCGATTGGCACGCGAATGCTCAGATTCCCTTCGGCGACGCGCACGCCACCGTGGATTTGATGCACAAGAGCGGACTCGGCGATGCCGGCCGGATTAGCGCCTGGGGCTGCAGCGCGAACTGGGACTGGCCGAAGTATTTCATCCGCCTGGCATACGATCCTTACCAAAATTTTTCTGCGCAAAATGCCTGGCGATTTGCGGCGGGCGTTCGATTCTAGCGCCTCGAAGCGCACACCTTGGTAGCATGAGCCGGACATCTATATGCCGGACAAAGTCACAGTCACCTATGTCGAGTGGATACTGATTCTCACCGCATTTGCGGCGGGCACGGTGGACATAATCAGCTTTGCCACCTTGGGCGGCGTGTTTGCCTCGGCGATGACGGGCAATTTTGCATTGCTGGCCTATTACGTGGCGCAGAGCGATTCACAGGCGGCCATGGGATCGGTGGTGGCACTGCTCGGCTTCGCCGTCGGTTGCGGCGTCGGGGTTTTACTGCGTCGCGGGCGGGCGCAGGAACAGGCGCTCAATCTGCTGCTGGGCGGGGAGGTGGGATTGCTGCTGTTTTTCGCGCTTTACGGGGTGTGGACTCCGCACATGGCGCACGCGCCCTCGGATCATCTGCAGATTCTACTGCTGGCCATTGCCATGGGCGTGCAGGCCGTCATCGGCCAGTCCATCAGCGTGACCACCATTGTCTTTACGACCACCCTGACGAAGTTGGTCGGAACCATCGCCGATTCGATTGCCAACGGTGATGTGTCGGGCCTCAAGGATGTTAAGATTCAAAGCGCGGTGGTAGTGTCCTATCTGTTCGGAGCGCTGCTGTCGGGTGCCTTGATCGTGCGCAAGATAGACGCAGTGGTGGTGCTGCCGTTCATCGCAGTCGCGCTCGCGCTTGCCATGCATCGTCTATCCCATCGGAAGCTGCTGTAGACGAGTTAAATGTCCCATTGCCCATTGTTGCGCAGTACATAGGTCACGATCTCTTCCGCGGCTTCATCGGCCGAAGTCGCGACGGTATTGACGCGGATTTCAGGTGCTTCCGGCGGCTCGTAGGGAGAATCGATGCCGGTGAAGTGTTTCAGCTCGCCGGCTCTGGCCTTCTTGTAAAGGCCTTTCACGTCGCGCTGCTCCGCGACTTCAAGCGAAGTTTCGACGTAGATCTCGATGAACTCGCCCGGCGGCGACATGCCGCGCACCATGCGCCGTTCGGCGCGGAACGGTGATATAAAAGCGGTCAGCACGATAAGTCCCGCATCCGTCATCAGGCGGGCGACTTCGCCGATGCGGCGGATATTTTCCACGCGATCCGCGTCAGTGAATCCCAAATCCTTGTTGAGGCCGTGGCGGATATTGTCGCCGTCGAGCAGAAAGCTGTGCTTGCCCAAGGCATACAGTTTCTTCTGCACCAGATTGGCGATGCTGGATTTTCCCGAACCGCTCAATCCCGTGAACCATAGCAACTTCGGCTGCTGGTGTTTCAGTCGCGCGTGCGCATCGCGGTCGACGTCGAGAGCCTGCCAATGTACGTTGCTCGAGCGGCGCAGCGCGAAGTGCAGCAGGCCGGCGGCTACGGTCGCGTTGCTGATTTTGTCGATCAAAATGAATCCACCCAGATCGCGGCTCTTCTCGTAGGCCTGGAATACCAAGGGCTTGTCGGTCGACAGATTGGTGACGCCGATGGCATTGAGGCCCAGGGTCTTCGCCGCCAGGTGCTCCAGGGTATTGACGTTGACCTGGTACTTAGGGCTATGGACGGTGGCAGTCACCTGTTGCGTGCCTAACTTCAGCCAATAGGGACGGCCGGGCAGCAATTCCTCATCGGCCATCCACACGATCGCAGCCTCGAATTGGTCGGCTACCTCCGGGGGATCATCCGCGATCGATATCACGTCGCCGCGGCTGCAATCCACTTCGTCGGCGAGAGTCAGAGTCACCGACTGACCCGCTACGGCGACGTCGAGGTCTGCGCCCAGCGTGACGATGCGCGCGACCGTCGATGTCCTGCCCGAAGGCAGTATGCGAACGGCATCGCCGGGATGGATCCGTCCGTCGGATATCATTCCTGAGAAACCGCGGAAGTCGAGGTCGGGACGGTTGACCCATTGCACCGGCATGCGAAACGGCCGTTGTTGGGCGCTGCTGATATTGATCTGCACCGTCTCCAGATGGGTCATCAGCGATGGTCCACCATACCAGGGCGTGTTGCTCGATGGCGCCGTGATGTTGTCGCCGCCTATGCCTGAAATCGGGATGGCAAAAAATTGCTTGACGCCGATGCCGGCGGCGAACTCGCGATACTCGGCGACGATGGCGTCATATCTGGCTTGGTCGAAGCCGACCAGATCCATCTTGTTCACGGCCAGAACCAGATTCTCGATGCCGAGAAGATGAGCGAGGTAGCTGTGCCGGCGCGTCTGCGTCAGTACGCCTTTACGTGCGTCGACCAGTATGACGGCCAGATCGGCGGTAGAGGCACCGGTCACCATATTGCGGGTGTATTGCTCATGTCCAGGCGTGTCGGCGACGATGAATTTGCGCTTGTCAGTGGCGAAGAAGCGATACGCGACGTCGATGGTGATGCCTTGTTCACGCTCCGCGGCCAGGCCGTCCACCAACAGTGCAAAGTCGATGTTCTGACCCTGAGTGCCGATGCGCTTGCTGTCTGCTTCGAGCGCCGCCAATTGATCTTCGAAAATCATCTTGGCGTCATACAACAGCCGGCCGATCAGCGTCGACTTGCCGTCGTCGACAGAACCGCAGGTGATGAAACGCAGCAGCGATTTGTGCTGATGCTGTAGCAGGTACGCGTCAATATCCTCGGCGATGAGGTCTTGAGCCCGATAGGAGGACTGGGCTGGGGGTGCGGCCATCAGAAATAACCCGCCTGCTTCTTGGCTTCCATGGAGGCGGCCTGATCATGGTCGATGGCGCGGCCCTGGCGTTCCGAGGTGGTCGTCAGCAGCATCTCCTGGATGATCTCGGGCAGAGTGGCTGCGTTACTTGCCACCGCTCCCGTGAGCGGGTAGCAGCCTAGAGTGCGAAATCGAATCGAGCGCGTGACCGGCACCTCGCCCGGATGCAGGCGGAATCGTTCGTCGTCCACCATCAGAAGCAGGCCGTCGCGTTCCACGGTCGGCCGGGGTGCGGCGAAGTACAAAGGCACGATAGGGATATTTTCGAGATGGATGTACTGCCAGATGTCGAGTTCAGTCCAGTTCGACAGAGGAAACACGCGCATGCTCTCGCCCTTGGCCTTGCGTGAATTGTAGAGATGCCAGAGTTCCGGCCGCTGATTCTTCGGGTCCCAGCGGTGGTTGGCCGAGCGGAAAGAAAAAATGCGTTCCTTAGCTCGTGACTTTTCCTCGTCGCGGCGCGCACCGCCAAAGGCGGCGTCGAATCCATATTCGGTCAGCGCCTGCTTCAGGCCTTCGGTTTTCCACAGATCCGTATGCAAAGCGCCATGATCGAAGGGGTTGATGCCGCGGGCCATGGCGTCCGGATTGCGATGCACGATCAATTGCATGCCGCTGTCGCGCGTCATGCGGTCGCGCATCTCGTACATGGCGCGAAATTTCCAGGTGGTGTCGACGTGCAGCAGCGGGAAGGGCGGCACACTCGGGTAGAACGCCTTGCGGGCCAGCTGCAGCATCACGGCACTGTCCTTGCCTACCGAATAGAGCATGACCGGGCGTTCGCTCTCAGCAATGACTTCGCGCATGATGTGTATGCTTTCGGATTCGAGGCGCTGCAAATGCGTCAGGGCGATCATTAGAAACGCAATCCGCCGTCGAGATCAATGCAGCGGCCCGTGAAGAAATCGTTCTCGAAAATAAAGCGCGCTGCACTTGCGATCTCGGCGGGATCTCCGAGCCGCTTGAGCGGCACCGGCGCGAGCACCTTTTCAAGCACCTCCGGTTTCATGGTGGACAGAATATCGGTACGCACGAACCCCGGCGCTATGCTGCCGGTGCGGATCCCATAGCGCGAGAGTTCCTTGGACCAAACCTCAGCCAAGGCAACCACTCCGGCCTTGGCGGCGCTGTAGTTCGACTGACCGGCGTTGCCATGACGCGAAATACTGGAGATATTGACGATCACGCCGCCGTTGCCGAGTTTCACCATGCGCTCGGCGGCGGCTCGGCCGCAGAGGAAGACGCCGGTGAGGTTTACGTCGATCACCGCGCGCCACTGCTGGAGGCTCATTCGTCCGACGATGGCACCGTCCTTGACTTTCAACAGCATGGCGTCGCGCAAAATGCCCGCGTTATTAATGATGCCGTCGAATCGACCGAATTCGGCGACGATTTTGTCCGCGGCCGCCTCCACCTGCAGTTCGTCCGCGACATTCGCGATGTACGCATGCGCCGCCACGCCACGTTGCCGTGCCAGGGCGCAGCTTTCCTCCAGCCGCTCGGAAGCGACATCGAGCAGCGCCAGATTGCATTGCGAGTCGGCGAACGCAAGCGCCAGAGCACGGCCAATACCCTGCCCTGCGCCCGTAATGGCGATAGTTTTTCCGGCGAGATCCATGGGGGTAAATCCTACGTGAAAGCGGCCGCCATTGTTAGCGAACAGCCGCTCCAGTAGCTCTGGCGGCGGGGCAGCGCCCCTATTTACAGGCGTTGATCGTCAGCGATTGGCCGCGGTCTCCAGCTCTTCGCGCACGATACGCGCGCCTTCGACCATGGCCTGCATTTTGCCGAAGGCCACGTCGCGGGGCAGGTACTTCATGCCGCAATCCGTGCACACGATGATGTCCTTGGGCTTCACAAACGGCAGTGCGCGACGGATGCGGGCGGCGACAGTGTCGGGTGCCTCTACCTGCATGTCGGACAAGTCGATGACGCCGAGCATGATGGTCTTGCCGGCCAACTGCGCGAGCACCGAACAATCCAGGTTCGATTGGGCGGTCTCCAGGGATATTTGATTGCATGAACAGGCTTGCAGTTCCGGCAGAAATGAATAGCCGCTGGGCCGCGCGTGAATGATGGCTGCATAGCCGAAGCAAATATGCACCGCCGTCGTGCCGCCGACGCCGTTTAGCGCCAAATTCAACGCCTTCTGGCCCCAGGCGCGCGCCTCGTCCGGGCGCGCCTGCATATAGGGTTCGTCAATTTGCACGACATCGGCGCCGGCACTGAATAGATCTCGAATCTCCTCGTTCACTGCGACGGCGTAATCCATGGCAGCGAGTTCGCGGCTGCCGCCGTAGTGATCAATCTGCGCCTGTTGTGCCATGGTGAACGGCCCCGGTACCGAGATTTTGATCTTGCGGGTGGTATGGCGGCGGAGAAAGGCGACGTCCTCGATTTCCACGGCATGCAGGCGCCGAATCTTACCGGTCACGCGCGGCACGGGATTCGGATGACCGCTGCGATCAAGAGCTGTGCCGGGATTGTCGATGTCCACGCCGTCCAGAGCGGTGGCAAACCGATTCGAATAACTCTCGCGCCGCATCTCACCGTCGGTGACGATGTCGATGCCGGCGTCTTCCTGCGCTTTGATCGCCATCAGGGTGGCATCTTCCTGCGCTTCCTGAAGATATTCCGGGGCAATGCGCCACAATTCCCGAGCGCGCACCCGCGGCGGGAAGCCGCCCGCCAATTTTGCGCGGTCTATCAGCCATTCGGGTTGCGGATAGCTGCCGACGATGGTGGTGGGAAGTAGTTTCATGGTCTTAGGCCACTGTGCCGGAAGTGAAGCGGCTGGTGATTCGACTGACGTGTTCGCCTTGAAAGCGGCACATGCCAAGCTCCAATTCCGTGGGCATGCGCGATTCCTCGCCGGCGCCGGTAACGCAGGAGGCGCCGTACGGTGTGCCGCCCGTCACCTCCTTCATGGTGGAGATGCCGTTTGCCGAGTAGGGCAAGCCCACAATGATCATGCCGTGGTGGAGCAGGGTGGTGTGAAAGGACGTGATGGTTGTCTCTTGTCCGCCATGCTGACTGGCTGTGCTGCAGAAAACGCTGCCAATCTTTCCGACCAGGGCATTGCGAAACCACAACGGTCCGGTGCGATCCAAGAAATTGCGCATCTGCGAGGCCATGTTGCCGAAGCGCGTCGGCGTGCCAAACACAATCGCGTCGTAATCGGCGAGTTCTTCGGGTTCGGCAATCGGCGCCGGTTGATCGAGATGATATCCGGAGGCGACGCAAATCTCCGGGGGCGTCAGCTCCGGTACCCGCTTGACCGACACCCGAGTCCCGCTCACCCGAGCGGCGCCCTCGGCCTGTGCCCGCGCCATGACCTCGATATGACCGTAGCTGCTGTAGTAAAGAACCAGAATGTTCGACATGAGTTTCTCTTGGGTGCGAGTGGTTTCGTATAGCGAAAAAGATTTCGCAAACAGGCTACTCGGCCGAACTCTGCGACGTCAAGCGTGGAGCGTGGGTTGTCAGGGTTAGGTGGTGGCGCTGAGCGACAGGCCCGGGACGCCGGCAAGATCCGCGGAGATGCGCCGGCTCACCTCTTGCAGCATGCTGAAGCGCTCGCGGATCAATTTACTCTTGGCGACCCGCCGCGAATGACCGGAACTGTTGAGAGCAGCGACCACGCGGCCATATTGGTCGAATACCGGCACCGCCAGCGCCACCACGCCGTAGGCAAGTTCGTCTTCCACGGCTGAATAGCCCGTGCGCCGGCAATCTTCGATGAGCTGCCGCAATTTGACGGGATCCGTCACCGTGCGATCCGTCAGCGCCAGCAACTCAGCCTTGTCGAAGTATCGCTGCAAGCGCTCGGCGCTCAAGCCCGCGAGCAGCGCCCGGCCGGTGGAGGTGGCATGGGCCGGGAAGCGGCTGCCGACGTGCGCTTCCAGGCGCAGCAGCGTGCGGATCGATGCGCGGGCGACGTACACGGTCTCGGTGCCATCGAGTACACACAGCGCTGCCGAGTCGCCGGTGTTGCGCGCCAGTTCCTCCAGGTGCGTCTTGGTGAGCACTTCGATGTTCATCGACTCCAGATAGGCGGCGCCGAGTTCCAACACTTTTGGGCGCAGCAGGAATTGGCGGCCGCTGCGCGTGACATAGCCCAGCTCTTCAAGAGTCAGCAGGCAGCGGCGCGCGGTCGCCGCCGGCATTTCCGTAATACCCGCGATGTCGCTCAAAGTGAGCGCGGCGCGCTCGCGGGTAAAGGCTCGTATGACCCCGAGTCCTTTGGCGAGGCCGCCCATGGCCTCACGGCGGCGCACTGTCTTGGGTTTAGGCATTGTTGAGTGTATTTCGATATGCGAAATAAAGTAAATGATTGCCGCGACTTGACGGCCGGCTGGATCACGTCCAGCATGTTCGTTATACGAATAATATTTCGATATGCGAAAACATCCGTCAGGCTATTAGGATATCGTCCCTTTGAAAATAGGCTCACAGGCTCACCGCAGCAGTGCGATATCAACCTCGAACGAGGCCACCATCCTGGTGCGCGGCCGCGATCTGACGCAGGATTTGATCGGCCACATCGATTTCACCGAACATTTCTGGCTGCTGCTCACGGGGGTGCTGCCGAGCGCAGCACAGCGGCGGGTTCTCGACGCAACCTTGGTGGCCATTGCCGAGCACGGGCTGGTGCCCAGTGTGCAGGTTGCGCGCATGACGCTGGCTGCCGCACCGGAGGCGTTGCAGGGCGCGGTAGCGGCCGGCATTCTCGGCTGCGGCTCCGTGGTTTTGGGTTCTTCCGAAGCGGCGGGATATTTCTACTCCGACATAGCACGCCGGATCGAGGGCGGGGCGTCGATTGAGCAAGCCGCAAATGACGTAGTGCTGGAATATCGAGCTTCACGCCGCGCCATTCCCGGATACGGACATCCTCTGCACAAGGGATTCGATCCGCGCGCGCGGCGCTTGTTCGATGTAGCGATGCAAGCCGGCAGCGCCGGCGTATATGCCGGGATTGCCCATCAGGTGGAGATATTGCTCCCCGACCTTCTCGGCAAGCCGTTGGCATTGAATGTATCGGGCGCCATTCCGGCGGTGCTGCTCGATGCCGGTTATCCCCTGCGCGCGCTCAAAGGAGTGCCTTTGCTGGCGCGAACGGCGGGACTGATTGCGCACCTGCTCGAGGAGCAGCTGAGGCCGATCGGATTTGTGTTGTCCCATGCCGGAGCGCAGGCAATCGATTACGACGGTGATGCGCCGCCGGGCTTTGAGGCTAGCCATGACTAGCCCGGGGTCGTTTCAGATGGGCGGCGTGCTGAGCGGCATTCGCGTCGTTGAGCAGGGCACATTCATAACGGGTCCGTGTGCCGGCATGATGCTGGCCGACTTGGGGGCCGATGTCATCAAGGTGGAAAGTCCCGAGGGGGATCCCTATCGCAGCTATCAAGGGGATCACTACTCGCCGCACTTTCAGGCCTATAACCGCAATAAGCGCAGCATTGCCTTTGACTTGAAAGATCCTGCGGAACGAAACCTATTCGACGGCCTGCTTGGCGAGGCGGACGTATTTATTCAGAATTTCCGCCCCGGCACTGCGGCGCGTCTCGGTGCGGGCTCCGAGCGGCTGCTGGCGCTCAATCCACGGCTGATTTACGCATCGATCAGCGGTTTTGGGTCGAGCGGTCCGTATGCGGAACGGCCGAGCTATGACTCAGTTGCACAGGCACTCAGCGGCTTTTTGAGCGTTGTCGTCGATTCCAGCCGCCCGCGATTCTTAGGTCCGGCGCTGGCCGATGCGATCACCGGAATTTATGCCGCCTACGGTGTGTTGGGTGCGCTGGTGCAGCGGGGCCGAACCGCAAAGGGATGTCTGGTCGAAGTCTCCATGCTCGAAGCCATGGCGCACTTTGCCGTCGAACCGTTCGCCGCGTTCTTTGCCTTGGGCAAAACGCCTACCTCCAGTGACCGGCCCCGCCTCGCGCAGGCCTACATTCTCAGAACGGCCGACGGCCGGCTCATCGCCCTGCATCTGTCGTCGCTGGAGAAATTCTGGGAAGGGCTGGTGGCCGCGCTGGATGCTCCCGAGCTGGCCGCTGATGTGCGCTTCAGCAAGCGGCTGGAGCGAATTGCCAACTACGAGTCGCTGAACGCGGCGCTCGACCAGCGCTTCTCGCAGCACGATCTGGCTTATTGGACCGAACGACTGGGTCGCCACGATGTGCCGTATGCACCGATCAACTCCATCGATGAGGTCGTTCACGATCCACAAGTCCAACACTTAGGTTTGATCGTTCCGGTGCAGTCTGCACAAGGCGGCGTGCAGGCGGTGAGGCCGCCGGTGCAATTTTCGGGCATGCGCCAAGCATCGGTACGCGCAGCTCCGCTGCTAAACGAGCATGGGGCAGACATTCGCGATGGATTGGCTCGAGGTGAACGCTGGCCGGCGGCCGACGCGGCCTAGAACGCGTTCTTTGAACACGTTTATTGGGGGGAATCAATATGAAGAATATCAAGGGAAAATGGCTCGTGGTGCTCGCGAGCGTGGCCGCGACGGTGGTGACCCTGCCGGCGCCGGCGCAGTCGACCGACCTGGAAGAAATAGTAGTCACGGCGAGAAAACGCGTCGAATCGTTCCGCGACGTACCGATCACGGTGAGCGTCTTTACGGAGCAGGCCATTCAAGCGGCCGGTATTGAGAAACCCGGCGATTTCATCGCCATGGTCCCCAATATGACCTTGGTCGAGACTCAGAACGCCGGCAATGCGTTCGTGGTGGTGCGAGGCATCTCCCAGGCCCGCAACAGCGAACCGTCCGTGGCCGTGTTGGTCGACGGCGTGCTCGAGACCAACCCAGCCGAATTCAATCAGGAGTTGTTCGACATCTCTCAGATAGAGGTTCTCAAGGGACCCCAAGGCGCGCTCTACGGACGCAATGCCATCGGCGGCGCCATCATCATCACCACCAAGCCGCCCGCGGACGAGTTGAGCGGGTCGACGCGGATCGGATTCGGCAACGGCCCGTCCGAACGGGCGCAACTGGCATTGAGCGGACCCTTGAATGATTCGAAAACCCTGAAATTCCGGGCATCGGTCAGCTACTACAACACCGATGGATATCTGGAAAACAGGTATTTGAATAAGAAGGCGGATCCGGCGAGCGACTACGCCGCGCGCTTTCGACTGTTGTGGGAGCCGAATGACCTATTCACCGCCGACTGGCGCGCGTCGGCATCGCTGCTGCAAACCCGAGCTTTCTACTTCGTTATTCCGCGTGATGTGGAGGCGAATCCCTTCAGCACCTTCACCACGCCGCCCAACGCCAATAATGTCTCCACGCCCATCACGGTCAACAACGAGGGCGTGGACAATCGCAATCTTTTCAACACCTCGGTCAAGCTCGACGTCAAGCCGGGCTATGGCACCATCACCTCCGTTTCGGCGTTCGACAGGACCAAGGAAATCGCGACTGGAGACGCCTACGACTTCCGGCCGCGCGCCGATTCGATATTTCAGGCCCTGATCGGCACCGACCTGAATCAAAGTCAGTTCTTGGACGTCAAGTCCTATAGCCAGGAATTGCGATTCACCTCGCCCAACAACGACAAATTCAACTGGCTGGCCGGCGCCTACTTCGTGCATACCGAACGCTTCATTTCGACGGGCAATATGGTGGATACGGGCAACGGCGTGGATCCGGTGTACGAGAGCCCGCGGCTCACCGGCAATAATCCGAGTGCTACGTTTCTCGCGGATTCGCAGAACAACAATGCCTGGGCGGTGTTCGGCGATGCCACCTTCGAGTTAACGAGCCAGCTGGAACTAGACACCGCAATTCGCTACGACAGCGACTCGCGCAAGAACACTACCGACACACCGACTGCGTTTCTGCCGGATCCTTCGGCCAGCAGCGGCGAAGTCCGCAAACATACCTGGAGCGAGACGCAGCCGAAGGCCACGCTGCGCTACAAGCCCATCGAGGATGTGACCATTTACGGCGGATGGAGCCGCGGATTCCGCAGCGGCGGCTTCAATCAGACCGGAGTCGGCGCCGTGGCGCAGACCAGCAGCATCGCCGGGGTACACGATTTGTTCAACGCCGAAGTGGCGGATACCTACGAGATAGGAGCCAAGGGGCAATTCTTGGACCGGCGCGTCAACGTGGGCTTGAGCGTGTTCAGTACCCGCTCGCGCAATGGTTATTTCTTCGTCTTTCTCGCTGCGAATTCCACACAGAATCTCGGCAATCTGGATGCCAACTACACGGGTGTGGAACTGGAGGTCAGCGCCAAGGCAACGGAGCGGCTCGATGTGTACGCCAATTTCGGCTACACGGACAGCAAGATTACGCATATGGAGGATCCCTCCGTCATCGGCAATCAGGCGCCGCTGGTCACCAAGGACACGTTTCACGCCGGCTTCCAGTACCATCAACCGGTCATGGACAATATCAACGGAATATTTCGCGTCGATTATCAGTTTCTAGGCCGCACCTGGTGGGACCCGTATAACGTCACCTCCCGGGATCCGGTATCGCTGGTGGATCTGCGCACGGGGCTCGATGCGCAGAAATGGGCACTCACCGCGTGGTCCAAGAACTTGACCAACAAAATCTACAACGCGGAGTTCTCCACCGGCGGTTTTCTGTGGAAGGCGCAGCCGCGCACCTACGGTCTCGACTTCACCTATCGCTTCTGACACGGAGACAGAAATGGCCAGCGCAGTTAATTTGCCGTCCCGCCTGCATCACACGGCCTACGTCGCGCGCGATTTGGAGGCAACGCGTCACTTCTACGAGGACATCATTGGCCTGCCGCTGACAGCGACCTGGTGCGAGGTGGACGAGCTGTTCGGCGCCGAACGCGTTTACTGTCATCTCTTCTTCGGCCTCGCGGACGGCAGCGCCTTGGCGTTCTTCCAATTCGCCAAGCCCGAGGATCAGGCGCTGTTCGGTCCCAAGATTCCGAGTTCCCCGTTCCATCACATCGCGGTCAATGTAGATCTGGCGACGCAGCAGGGCATTGAGCAGCGTCTGGCTGCCGCCGGCTACAAGGAGCCCCGGACCTTTGTGCTAGAGCATGGATATTGCCGTTCGGTATATGTGACCGATCCTAACGACATGATTATGGAGTTCACCCTGGACAATCCCGAGGCAGACAAGGGCGCTGCCGCGCGTCAATCCAAGGCTCGGGCGGAACTCAAGCGCTGGCTGGCGGGGGATCACACCTCCAACAATACTTTCCGCTGAGAGGATAGCCGCGTACACTAGCGCCCCCGATCCGCCGCCGAATTCTTGTCATTCGGCGCTCGGTTTGCGATATTCGGGGTGTAGCTCAGACTGGTAGAGCGCTACGTTTGGGACGTAGATGTCGCAGGTTCGAATCCTGTCACCCCGACCATACATGCAACTTTTCGATTGCATCAAATTGCCATGTTGTTCATTATGCATCCAAGAGGTTGCATATGGATAAATCAACGGACCGCATCGAACGCACGATTCTGCTGAAGGCGCCACGCTCCCGCGTCTGGAAGGCATTGTCGGATTCGAAGGAGTTCGGCGCTTGGTTTGGCGTGGATTTCAAAGGCAAGCCCTTCCTCGCCGGCCAGTCTTTGACGGGACAGGTGACCTATCCCGGCTACGAGCACATTGCGATGGA